>JAHLLR010000044.1 GCA_020444075.1 Deltaproteobacteria bacterium | reverse complement strand
AAACCTTCTTCATACCAGCCCGCTCCCAGAGCCAACGGGAGCGGGCTGTGTCGTTGTAACCCCCCTGAAAATTATAAGATCTTCCGCATTTATTTGTTCTGTGTTAATATCCCTCCACCATTTATCGACCGATCCTCTGAAAAATTAATCCTTTATATTCTTGGGCTCAAATGGGTTTTCGGGGTATTAAAAATCGGGTTTTCATCCAATTCTGGATATTGTTTTTCCTATCCATGCTATTTATTGATGTGTTGGTAATATTCATTTTCCTTGAGAGGACCATTTCAAGGTCTATCGAACAAAAAAGATCCTCTTTGATTATTGCATGTGAACACAAACGGATGGCGCCCCACTTCAATAATAATTCCGGCCTCGGGATAGAAAACATCTTGTTTGGCAAGGGCGACCGTTTCCTTTTTGTCAAGGCGTCCGAAGCAGATCTGAACGCCTATCCGTTCGACCCGGCCAACGCGCTCGATGCAGCGGTTTTCCAGACCCTTAAAACAGGTTTGGGGACCACCCGGAAGACAGGAGAAACCATTGGCTTGCTTTTATTGCAGCATAAATCGGTGATCATAACCTATCCAGTTCAAGTGGAAGGCAAAATTATCGCTGCCGGAGGATTAAAAAGCCCCCTGACAAGTATTTATCTGGACTTTCGCAAGATACAGAAAATCGCCCTCATTTTCGTGTTTATTAACAGCTTTTTTTTCGCACTGTTCGGCAACCGGCAGCTTTCCCGGATTTATTTCAAACCGCTGAAAAGGCTGGCCAAACGGGCAGAAGCATATCAGGATGAAGAACCCCTGTTCTTTTCGGTCCGGAAGGAAGACAACGAGTTCTCTGTTCTTTCCTCTTCTCTGAATAAAATGTTGCATCGCATTTCCGACGACAAGAGTGTGCTGAAGGAAACCATCGGCTCCCTCAAAGCTGCCAACCTCGAACTTAGAAAGGCGCAGAACGATGTCATTCGAGCCGAAAAGTTGGCGACTGTGGGGCGTCTGACCTCGGGCATCGCTCACGAAATCGGGAATCCCATCGGAATTGTTCTGGGCTATCTGGATTTACTGAAGAAGACGGATTTGACATCCGCGGAGCGCGAGGATTTTATCGTCAGATCCGAAAAGGAAATCACGCGTATCAATAATATCATACGGCAGTTGCTGGACATGTCCAGATCTTCCGCCGGGGAGTCAAAGCCGGTGTCCATTCATCAGCTGCTTCAAGACTTGATTTTGGTTTTTAAATATCAACCGGCAGCGAATGCCATTGTATTCGAATCCCATCTGGACGCCATCGATGATTTTGTTTTTGCAGATCCCGATCAGCTCAGACAAGTTTTTTTGAATATTCTGCTTAATGCTGTCGATGCCGTCAATTCATGCCTATCCGGCAATTCCCGGATAAGGATTTTTACCGAACCCACCATCGGTGATTCTGACCTGCCCGATGGTACTGAAGGACATTTTATCACCGTGACCATCCAGGATAACGGGCCCGGTATCCCTCCCGAAAATTCGCCCCATGTTTTCGATCCATTTTTTACCACCAAACCGCCCGGGAAAGGTACGGGGTTAGGGCTCAGCGTCTCATTTATGATCGTTGAAAAACTTGGCGGCAACATAACTGTCTCCAACAGAGAAGAAATAGGTGCCTCTTTTAAGGTGGTATTGCCGTTGGCAAAGCAATGTGATTGAAGCGGTCTTAAAAAAAATAGGTTGTCATGGAAAACAGTGAAAAACAAAAAAAAATCCTGATCATCGATGATGAAGAAAACATGCGCCACATGCTGAAAACCATGCTCACCCGCTACGGTTATGCAATTTGTACGGCTAAAGATGGCGCCGAAGGACTTGCCGCAATCACCAGCCAGCAATTTGATTTCATACTTTGCGATGTGAAAATGCCGCAGATGAACGGCATGGAATTTCTAAAGGCAGGACGCGAACGTCTGCTTTCAGCTACTGTAATCATGATGTCAGCCTATGGCAGCATCGACATGGCTATTGAGGCCATGAAGCTTGGTGCTTACGATTTTATTTCAAAACCGTTCAAAAATGAAGAAATTCGCCTGACCATCAAAAAAGCGGAAGAGCGGGAGCGACTGAAAAAAGAAAACATTGAACTCAAAGATCGAATCCGACGAGTCGGCGGCAGTCTCTCATTTGGAAATATGGTGGGCAGGAGCCCAGCCATTCAAGCTGTTTTTTCGATGGCCTTGAAGGTGGCCCGATTTGACAGCACGGTGCTGATCACCGGTGAGAGCGGCACCGGAAAAGAACTGGTGGCCCAGGGAATTCATCGGGAGAGTGACCGACGGTCCGGTCCCATGGTTCCGGTAAACTGTGCATCCATACCCGAGAACCTCCTGGAAAGCGAGTTGTTCGGCCATGTCAAAGGAGCGTTTACCGGTGCAGATAGGGATAAGAAGGGACTTTTCGAAGTAGCGGAAGAGGGAACCCTGTTTCTTGATGAGATTGGCGATATACCGGTTTCCCTGCAACCCAAACTGCTCCGGGTGCTTCAGGAGAGCGAAATCCGCCCGGTTGGCGGGGGCAAGTCCAAGGCCGTTAATGTGCGCGTGGTCGCGGCTACATCAAAGGACCTTGAAAGAGAAATGGCGTCGGGACATTTCAGGGAAGATCTGTTTTATCGTCTCAATGTGGTCCCGATTGCGTTGCCGCCACTTCGCCGCAGGCCAGAAGACATTCCCTTGCTGTGCCAGTTTTTCATTACCCGCTTTAACGAAACCCTTGGCAGCGGTATCAAAAACATCTCTTCCGCTGCCATGGCTGCGCTGATGCGACACGACTGGCCCGGTAACATCCGCGAATTGGAAAATGCCATTGAGCGGGCCATCGTTCTTGCCGATGGAACCACATTGGAGCTTGAAAATTTTGTTTTTGGAAAGGCAGGGACGACGAATCCGGATTCACACGGTAGCGGCTATGCGGGGTTCTCTTTGAAAGCCGCCAAATCGGAGATGGAAGACAAGATGATCCGCAAGGCGCTTGCCGCAACCGGCGGAAATCGTACGCATGCGGCCAATATGCTCGAGATCAGCCACCCCTCTCTGTTGAGCAAGATGAAACTTTACGGCATCGACTGACGATCGGCTATAGTTTGGCCTGCTGAAATAACCTTTCAATATTCAGACGGTTGATCATTTCCGTGAATATTTCGCCGATCACTTTTTCCGCACCACCGCTCCCCATCACTTTCAGCCGTTCCGCACTTCCGGTAACCACTTCCCGTGCAACCAGTTGAGTGTCCTGAGTCAGGTTGGCCTCATAGCTGATGTCTGCCATCCATTTCTGGCCGACCAGATTGATGTGGAACTGATTGATGTTTATCTGGAACACCGGCACGTTAGGTGACGGCTCACCGGTCACGCCCACCCCTAGTTTTTGCAGCCGCTGCTTAAGCGCCGTTTCGAACATCGCCGGTAATGGGTAGGCCCCCAATATTTTCTGTTGGTCGTCCGGCATTACCAATGAAAGGGAAAACAGTCCGGTAAAGTTCGTGAATATCTCTTTGGCCCTTTTGTTGAAAATCTCCGTGTCACTTCGAAGATCACGGGTCTCGATAAAAACGGTTCTTCCCGCCAAGGTGTCTGCAGCGGAAGGCAGCCGATAGTCCACATCAATATATGATTTTTTGGCACATGAACAACCTATCGTGGCCACGAGCAAAAGAATCGTCACTTTAAAACCCACCTTCACCATCTTTAGAACCATGCCCCCTCCTTATGAAAACCTGAAATTTGGAAGAAAACGTACCTGTTGCCTACATGACGCTAAGATCTTTGTCAATGCAGGTCATCATATAGCGTGGACTTATTTGAAAACGGTATCGTTTTATCGTTAACGTAACCAGTTAATACGCTTGCCAAAACATGAGCTTCCATGGTATCCATGTCCAATCTTGCCCTGAAATTCTACTTGCTTCCATGCGTTGTCACTACCTTGGCAACGCTTAATACTAAATTTCGATGGATTGTATCAGATCTACGTCAAGATTAACTCTAACTGTGTGGAGGGTGCGGTAAATGAAAAATTTAAGGTTTTTTGTTGTTCTCTCGCTGGTTTGCTTCGTTTGTTTCATGGCATGTGGTGATTCTGGCAAAGTCAGCGAAATGGAAAAAAAAGCAGCTGATGCTGAAAGCAAAGTTTCAGAGCTTGAAAAGAAAGTGGCCGAGCTTGAAAAAGCTGCTGCGCCGATTGGCAAGACGTTGGAAAACGTCCTTGCCAAGGGCTATATTCAAGCGGGGGTTAACGGAGATCTTTTCGGTTTCGGAAAACCGGATGAAAAGGGTGTTTGGCAAGGACTGGATGTGGATACGGCCAGGGCCATTGCGGCCGCGGTTTTCGGTGATGCCGAAAAGGTTAAATATACGCCCTTGACAGCAAAAACCCGCTTCACGGCGCTGCAATCCGGTGAAATCGATGTGTTGACCCGCAACTGCACCGTGACCCTGAGTCGCGACACCGATCTGGGCCTTGATTTCGCGCAAGTCAATTACTATGACGGCCAGGGCTTTCTGGTCCCCAAGAAGCTGGGTCTCAAAAGCGCCAAAGAGCTCGACGGCGCATCGGTTTGCGTGCTGCCGGGTACCACCACCGAACTCAATTTGGCCGATTACTTCAGGGCCAATGGCATGAAAATGAACCCCGTGGTCATCGAAAATACGGCGGAACTGGCCAAGACTTTTTTTGCCGGTCGATGTGACTGCCTGACCTCGGATGCTTCCCAATTGGCCGGTACGCGCGCAGTCGCTCCCAATCCCCAGGATTATATCATTTTGCCGGAAATCATCTCCAAGGAACCCCTGGCACCGGCCGTGCGGCACGGTGACAACCAATGGAAGGATATTGTCAACTGGAGTGTGTTGGCCATGATCGAAGCCGAGGAACTCGGTATTACCTCTGAAAATGTCGATGACATGCTCAAGAGCGAAGATCCCAAGATCATGCGATTTCTGGGTGTGACCGAAGGCAACGGCAAGGCCCTCGGCCTGGATGAAAAGTGGGCTTACAACATCGTCAAGCAGGTTGGAAATTACGGTGAAGTCTTTGAAAGAAATGTGGGCGTCAATACACCGCTGGGCATCGAACGCGGTTTGAATGCGCTATGGACCAAGGGCGGGCTGATGTATTCGCCAGACTTCAAGTAAGTGCGGACTGCGCGCCTTTCCCGATGGATCATCTTTTCGGGACGGGCGGCACCTAATCAAATCGTCTGTCAGGTCGTCTGACTGTTGTTTGCCGACCTGACAGACCCCTTTCCTGTACCACAGTCATATGCAGCCAAAACCAGACGGGACTATGGGAACCCCACCGCCGGCAACGGTTCCCTTTTATAACGACCCTAAAAAGCGCTCGATTCTGTTTCAGCTTCTAACGCTTCTGATGGTGGGACTGTTGGCCTTTTACCTAATTTCCAATACGCTGGCCAATGTCGAAAAACAATCTATCGCCACCGGATTCGGCTTTCTGGAGAAAGAAGCAGCTTTTGAAATCGGTGAATCGGCCCTCAGCTATTCTGCAGCCGACACCTATGGCCGTGCCCTGGTGGTCGGCTTTTTAAATACGCTGATCGTCTCGTTGGTCGGGATCATCATTACGGTCATACTCGGCACCTTGATCGGGATCGCCCGACTCTCTTCCAACTGGCTGGTTTCGAAGCTGGCGGCCGCCTATATCGAAGTATTTCAGGACATACCGGTTCTTTTACAGCTTTTTTTCTGGTATGCGTTTTTCTACAATGTCCTGCCGTCACCCCGGCAGGCCATACATCCGATCATGGGCGTCTTCTTGAGTAATCGCGGCTTGGTGTTTGCCGTGCCGGAGACCCATCCGGTATACAAATATATGGGCATATCGGTAATTGTTGCCTGTGTCGTTGTCTATTTCCTGCGGCGGTGGGCAAGACAGAGACAGGCGCGCACGGGCCAGCCTTTTCCGATCTTTCGCGCATCCCTGGCGCTTGTGGTCGGGCTGCCCCTGGCGACCTGGGCCGCCGGCGGTGCCCCGACCGCCATGAATGTGCCTGTTCTGAAAGGCTTCAATTTTATAGGGGGAGCCAATATCAGTCCCGAATTTACGGCCCTGTTGCTGGGGTTGATTTTTTATACAGCGGCCTTTGTGGCCGAAGTCGTCCGTGCCGGCATTCAGTCGGTCAGCAAAGGGCAGACCGAAGCGGCTAAGTCGCTGGGCCTCCGACCGAGCCAGGTGCTGAATCTGGTGATTTTACCGCAAGCCCTGCGCGTCATCATACCCCCCATGACCAGTCAGATGTTGAACCTGACCAAGAACAGCTCACTGGCGGTTGCGATCGGGTACCCCGACTTCGTGTCCGTAGCCGGTACCACAATCAATCAGACCGGTCAGGCTATCGAAGGCGTGGCCCTGATGATGATCGTCTATCTTACGTTGAGTCTGCTGACATCGGCCTTCATGAACTGGTACAACAAAAAAATGGCCTTGGTGGAAAGGTGAAATTTCCTTGTAATGGTATGGAAAGTGGCCTTCATTTTAATTTGAACCGACAATCGATAGGGCCGGCTTCAACCCCTCGCCTTATCAGGGGACAGCATTTATAAACCCATGGCTGGAACGGATATCAAGCCGATCAAAGAAGTGATCAAACCGCCGGCCACGAGCGTGGGGGCCCTTGGATGGATGCGGGCCAACCTGTTCAACAACTGGTTTAACTCGGTTCTGACGCTGTTCACCCTTTACACGTTGAGCAAGATCGTTCCCGCTTTTATCCGCTGGGCTTTTATCGACAGCCAGTGGCTTTCAACCGGTGAAGCCTGCAAAGGTGCTGACGGTGCCTGCTGGTCGATCATTCCAGCCAACATTCGATTCATTATTTTCGGTTTTTTCCCCTACGAATCGCAGTGGCGGCCTCTGGTGGCCATGGTTCTTCTGATCGGCCTGCTGTTTTACAGCCGGAACAGGGACCATTGGAAAAAATCACTGACCTATGCCTGGGGCGCCGGCCTTATAATCATGGGCCTTCTTATGAAGGGTGGGATTTTAGGGTTGGCTGCGGTTGAAAGTACGCAGTGGGGCGGGCTCCCGTTGACCCTGCTGCTGTCGGTCTTCGGGCTGGCGGCCGCCTATCCGCTGGGCGTTGTCCTGGCGCTGGGGCGCGCTTCGCGCATGAAGGCGATAAAAGTCCTGTGCATCGTTTATATCGAAATGATCCGGGGGGTACCGCTGATTACCCTGCTATTTATGTCGTCCATCGTTTTCCCGCTGTTTTTGCCCGAGGGCGTTACCGTTAACGTAATACTACGGGCGCAGGTGGCCATCATTATGTTTACCGCCGCTTATATTGCGGAAGTCGTGCGGGGCGGGTTGCAGGGGATGGCCAAGGGCCAGTATGAGGCTGCCGAATCACTGGGGCTCAACTATTACCAGACCATGCGGCTGGTGATTCTGCCCCAGGCCCTGAGAATAGTGATTCCACCGACGGTCAGCCAGCTTATCTCGGCTTTGAAAGATACGTCCCTGGTGGTGATCATCGCCCTGTACGATCTGCTCAAGACGACGCAGTCCGTCCTGTCGAATCCCACCTGGATGGCCTTTTCTTCCGAGGCCTACATTTTTGTGGCCTTGATCTATTTTGGCTGCTGTTATTTCATGTCCAGCTACAGCAGACGCCTGGAAAAAGAGCTGGATAGGGGGTTTTAACCGATGGCGCGTTGGTGCTGGATTCAGCGCGGATCATGTCCCGATTGAACAGCAGGTTCAAAAAAATGCGCACAACAAAACCTGAAGAGATGTCCATGAGCAAAGAGAAACCGGATAACCAGCTGCAGCCGACCGGCGAAGCCATCATCGAAATCAAAGAGATGCACAAATGGTTCGGCGAATTCCATGTCCTGCAGGACATCAACCTGACCGTGCAAAAGAAAGAGCGGATCGTTATCTGCGGTCCTTCCGGATCAGGAAAATCGACCCTGATCCGCTGCATCAACCGGTTGGAGGAGCATCAGCGCGGCCGGATCATCGTCGACGGCATCGAGTTGACTAACGATATCAAGAACGTCGAGAAAATCCGGGCCGAGGTGGGCATGGTGTTTCAGCATTTCAACCTTTTTCCCCACCTCACCATCCTGGACAACCTGACCCTGGGACCGATCTGGGTGCGCAAGACCCCTAAAAAAGAGGCTGAAGAGGATGCGATGGCTTACCTGGAAAAAGTGCATATTGCCGAGCAGGCCAAAAAATATCCGGGTCAGCTTTCCGGGGGGCAGCAGCAGCGCGTTGCCATTGCGCGCAGTCTATGCATGAAACCCAACGTCATGCTCTTCGATGAGCCCACCTCTGCCCTGGATCCCGAGATGATCAAAGAGGTTCTGGATGTCATGATCGAACTGGCCCGGGAAGGCATGACCATGCTGGTGGTGACCCATGAGATGGGGTTTGCCAAGAGCGTTGCCCATCGGGTGTTGTTCATGGACTACGGGAGAATCGTCGAACAGAATACGCCCACAGAGTTCTTCGACAATCCCCAGCACGATCGCACCAAGCTGTTTTTAAGCCAGATTCTGCATTGATCGGCTGACACCGTCAACTGCCTTCTTGGAAAATGACCATGCACCCGCTAACCTGCGCCCGAATCCATTTAGATCGCCTGCGATTCAATTTTTGTGAAATTCGAAAAAAGATCGCTCCGGCCCGCCTGATTCCTGTGGTCAAAGCCGACGCGTACGGCCACGGCGCCATTCACGTATCCCGATGCCTGGTCGATGAAGGGGCGGATTTTCTTGCCGTCGCCCAGTACCAGGAAGCCATGGAGCTTCGTGAAAGTGGCATCCATGTTCCCATTCTCATTTTCGGCCGGCTTTTCCCTGACCAGATTCCCGAGGCCCTCCGGGCGGGTTTCCGGATCACCCTGTTCGGTGTCGAAGATATCGACTGGATCGAACGGGTATCCGGACGCCAACCGGCCCACGTGCATGTCAACGTGGAAACCGGCATGGGACGGGTGGGGGTGCTGCCAGCGCAGGAACGGGAATTTTTCAATCATCTGCGACGCTCGCGATGCTGTGTGTGGGAAGGCTTGTACAGCCATTTCGCCACCTCTGACGAGACGGATAAAAGCTATGCCCGGGAACAATTGAATCGTTTCCATGCCCTGATCAAACGGCTGAAAGACAAAGGCCCGCTTCCGCCCCTGGTTCACATGGCCAACAGCGGGGCGGTGCTGGACCTGCCGGACAGCTACTTCAACGCCTGTCGTTCCGGGATCATGCTTTACGGTCATTACCCGTCAACTCAGACCTCGCGATCGATCCCCCTGAGGCAGGTCATGACGTTCAAGACTGCCGTCACCCATTTACGACGACTGCCTGCCGGCCATAATGTGAGCTACGGAAGGCGCTGGAAAACCGAACGGGAAACCACCATTGCCGTGCTTCCGGTTGGGTATGCAGATGGGGTTCGGCGCCATCTGACCGGAAGATTCCAGGTGATGATCGGCGGCCGGTATTACCCGGTGGTGGGGACCATTACCATGGACCAGATCATGGTGGATGTGGGTGACGACCCAGTAACGGTGGGCGACGATGTCCTGATCTGGGGAGACGCTGAAAATGGCCGGATACAGGTCCTTGATGTGGCCGAAGCCATTGGATCGATTCCCTATGAAATTACCTGCGGCGTCTCCCGGAGGGTTCCGCGAGTGGTTGTTGACGATCATTACCCTATCGGCGCCGATTGACAGCGTTGCCGTCTGCGGGTAGGGAGGGTTGAGTCTGCTGTTGCATGTCGATTTCTTATTCTCATAATTGTGGCTGCCTCCCATGAAGTGTCCTGATTGCCAGAATACAGTCGCTATTGATGCCGTCAGCTGCCCCGTATGCGGTTGTCCGCTTGACCGACGCTGTGGCACCTGCCGGATGGTTAACCGGCCGTTCAGTAAATTTTGCACCGCGTGCGGGCATCCTTTGGCGTCAATCCCAACATCCCCGTTTCCTTCCGCCTTTTCAGCAGATCCGGCCCACCCCATTTCCTACCCGCCTGCCGCCGGGCAAGAGGAATACGGGAACAGCAGCGAACGAAAACTGGTGACGGTGCTTTTTTCGGACCTTACCGGATACTCTGCCCTGTGTGAACGCCTGGACCCTGAAGATGTCCGCGAGATGATGAACCTCGTATTCAAAGAGATCGTCGGCATCATTATCCGATATGAAGGTTACATTGACCGGATTATCGGGGATGAAGTGTTGGCTGTTTTCGGAATACCGCGCACCCATGAGGATGATCCGGTACGGGCGATTCGCGCAGCTGTCGATATTCATGACACCGTGGCAAGGATGACCGGCCGATTCCGAGGGCGGTTGGAAGGGCCCCTGGCGATGCATTCGGGAATTGCCACGGGCCTGGTCGTGACCGGGAAAACCGATCTGAGGACCGGACGGCACGGCATCACCGGCGAACCGGTGAACCGGGCATCGTTGCTGACCAATCTGGCGATTTCCGGAGAAATTCTCGTGGGAACGTGCACCATGCCTTCCACGTCAGGTTTCTTTTTCTTCGAGAAATGCAAATACAGGACAGGTCGGCACAGGACGGAAACCATTGATGCCTATCGCGTCCTCAGCACGGTGAAGAAGCCAGACAAGATCAGGCGGGTCCAGGGCTTGCGGGCCAGGCTCATCGGACGCAGGACCCAAATGAAAGACCTGCATACGCGCCTGTCAGTGGTGGCAGAGGGAAGGGGAACCTGTGTCTTTTTAGAGGGTGATGCCGGGACCGGGAAAAGCCGCTTAATCTCGGAATTTAAAAAAACGTTGGCCCGGCGCCACCACCACTGGCTTCAGGGAAACGCCTATGCCTACACGCAGGGGATTCCCTATTTTCCCCTCATCGACTTATTGGGTCGTGCGGTTGATCTGCGTGACGACGATTCACAGGAAGTGGTTCGGAAAAAGCTGGCCACTGAACTCAGGACCACTCGTGACGATGACAAAGCGATTTATCAGATCATCGAGCGGCTATTCACCCTGTCCAATGACAAGTCCCTGCAAATTTCGCCGGAGTCCTGGAAAATCAAGCTGAAGCAGGTGCTGGTAACCATGATCGGCAACCAGTCCCGGACCGGGCTGACGGTTATCTGCATCGAAGACTTGCATTGGGCGGATCCATCTACGGTGGATCTGTTACGAAACCTGCTAAACGAGGCGGATCTTCCCGTTTTTTTTCTGATCAGCTACCGCCCCGGTCAACTGGCCTTCAACCATCGCCAGATTATCAACCCCTATTATCAGAGCCGGTGTATTCAGCTCAAAGACCTTCCACCTGAAAAGAGTAAAGAACTAGCCAAATCCCTGCTTCAGTCCGAGCATGTGCCACCCCTGCTGTCAGCATTCATCTCCGACCAGCTGGGAGGAAATCCATTTTTTCTCGAAGAGGTTATCAATTCGCTGGTCGACACGGGAACTCTGAAAAAAAGAGGTGCAACCTGGGAGGTTTCCGGTGCTATCGGAGAAGCGGTTTTCTCGTCCAGTGTCGCTGCGGTAATAGCCGCCAGGCTGGATCGGTTGGGGGATGCCGCCAAGCGGATCGTGCAGGAGGCTTCAGTCATCGGCAGACGATTTGCCCCGGCTGTCTTGAAACAGATTTCTTCCGACCCCGAAGGCGTCGATAACAATCTTGCCATCCTCAAATCAATGGGTCTGATCCTGGAAAGCGACGATCCCGGTGAACGGTTATGCCAATTCAAACACTCGCTGGTTCAGGAAGTAGCCTACAAAAGTCTGCTGAAGCGACAGCGAAGGGATCTGCATGAGAAGATTGCCCGGGTTCTGGAAAGTCAGAACCCGGAACGCATCGATGCCCTGTGCGAAATCCTGGCGTACCATTTCAGCAACGGACATTCCCTGCACAAGGCCGTTACCTATCTGAAGCAGTCGGGACGTAAGGGATTGAAAAAATATGCGGTAACCGAATCGCATAATTACTTTGAAAAGGCATACCACATGCTGTTGGACGGGGACCGATTGGCCGAGGATGCGTCCCGCCGTACAGTGGAACTGCTGCTGGAATGGTTTTTTGTCTTTAACCTGCGCGGGCGCTTCGAAGATGCGTTGAATTTGATGAAGCGGCATGAATCGGCGGCGATGAACAGCCCTGATCTTCATTTAAAGGGGATGTACCTCGCCTGTCTGGGCTGGGCTTATCAACGGCGTGAACATCTCACTCTTTCCAGGGATTGTCTGATGGAATCCTTGTCCATCGGCGAACAGATAAGAAATTACAAGGTGATCGCATACTCTTGCGCCTGTTTGATATGGACCTGCACCGACCTCGGCCGTCTTGACGAGGCTTTGGTTTTCTCCGCCAAAGCCGAAGAGGCATCGCATTTTTTCGAATCCGAAGATCCCTCATGGTCTTTTGAGATGGACCAGGACCTGGTCCGGTTCGTTCTCACCGGAACGGCCATTGCCCAATGGTTCAAGGGGGATTGCCGTCAATGCCATAAACTGGGAGATCGCCTGCTGTTTTACGGGGAAAACGCCGGGGATGTAAACAGCATCTCCGAAGGGCATCTGGCCCACGGCATGGGATGCTTTGCGGCCGGGGATTACCGGGGCGCCATCGAAAAATGCACCCTTGCCATCGACAGTTCGGCGGACCCTCTTTATGGTTTAAATGCCCGGTTTCTAATGGCATATTCCCATCTTTCCCTGGGTGAGGTCTCCCCGGCGGAGAATAATCTTAATGCGCTCGTTACGTTTTGCACGGCCTCGGGTTATGAGTACATCGGAACATCGGCAGATGCCCTGTCAAGCGTCGTTGCCGTGGCCAAGGGAAATTTCGGCGTCGGGGTGAAGGCCATCAACCGGCACGCCAGGCGATACCTGGCTGACGGAAAATATTACCACGCGCAGACATTTCATTACCTGCTGGGAAGCATCTATCTGCGGATTACCCTGCGCGAAGGCGATCTGGGCCTGTTGGCGGTGGTAAAGAATCTGCCGTTTTTTATGGTCCACCTGCCATGGGCGGCAAAGCATGCGGAACACCACTTCAAAACGGCTATCCGGATGGCGGGGCAGATCAATGCCTTAGGCATCAAAGGCCAGGCTTCCTTCGATTTGGCAAGGCTCTATCAGGCCAAAAACAGAAACGATCTGGCCGTACCGCTGTTCAAGCAGAGCATTGCGCTGTTTGAACAGTTGGGGGCGGACGGCCACCTGGAAAGGGCCCAGGCCGGCCTGAATGCCCTTGAATAAAGAATAGCTGCGATATTATGCAGCGCCGCCGGCCAGAGCCTGTTTCCTCAAAAGATCGTAGAGTCGGCGGGTGGTCTGGCCCACCTTGCCGTCCCCGATGGATTTTCCGTCGATGCGCACAATCGGGAGCAGCTCGGTGACAGTTCCGGTCAGAAAAACCTCATCGGCACCATATAAGGCGTCGGTTCCGAAAAACGTTTCCTCAACATCCAGGCCCGCGTCCCTGGAGATATCCAGTACCACCATGCGGGTAATGCCTGGAAGGATGTTGTTCGTCAGAGGATGAGTGACCAGCCGGC
The DNA here is from genome assembly GCA_020444075.1 of Deltaproteobacteria bacterium. Lineage (GTDB taxonomy): Bacteria > Desulfobacterota > Desulfobacteria > Desulfobacterales > Desulfosarcinaceae > Desulfosarcina. The sequence continues at coordinate 29,388 of JAHLLR010000044.1, read as the reverse complement.
CGCCGGATACGATGAACAGGTTTGAACTGGTTCCTTCGCGGACGATTCCCTGGCTCGACACGAAGATGGCATCGTCGCAGCCTGCATCAAGCGATTTCTGTTTGGCCAGGCTGTTGGCCAGCAGTTGCACGGTTTTGATATCGCACCGGCACCAGCGGGTATCTTCGACGGTAATCGCCGTGGCTCCGTTCTTACGCAAGGTTTCCGGCATCTCCTTGACCGGCCGGATGGTCATGATGATCTGAGGGGTCATGCCCGGGGTGATGGCATGGTTGCGGGGGGCGACGCCCCTGGAAATCTGGATGTAGATGCCTGCCCGCTGGTAGCCGGAACGGTTGAACAGATTCAGGACGGCTTTCCTGATGTCGGCGCGGGAGATCGGATCGAAGGCCAGTTCCCGCATGGACCGCTCCAGCCGATCCAGATGCTCCTCCAGCATGAACAGGTGCCCTTCATAGCTGGCGATAAACTCATAGACCCCGTCGCCGAATTGGTAGCCCCGGTCTTCGATGGGCACGACCGCTTTTTCAATGGGCATGATTTTTCCGTTTACATAGGCCAGGTCCGGCATGGGAGCCTCCTTTCGAAGCGCTTGATATTTTTTTCGGTGTAGTGTCTGGTCGGTGATCGAGAAAGATCCAACGGAGTTGACCATACACTAAATTTATAGGCGTTGAAACCCATTTGACTCTAAATTCCAGGGTTCTTGATGGCAACGTCAATTGGGCGTTTGACACAGGATTCCTTCCTGGGATATATCCCTGCCGGAACAGCCCCCAAGGCTGGTCCTGCAGGGTGAACCAACGCACACAACCCAGATATACGGATCGGATAATATCCATGAAACCCATCGTTGCCATTGTCGGCAGACCCAATGTGGGCAAATCCACCTTCTTCAACCGGATCACCCGCTCCCGGGATGCCATCGTGGATAACCTCCCCGGCGTGACCCGGGACCGGAATTTCGGTGATGCCCGCTGGAACGACAAGGCCTTTACCCTGGTGGACACCGGCGGATTTGCCGAAGGGGATGACGATGCATTTGCCCCGCACATCCGCCAGCAGGTGGAACAGGCCATCGTTGACGCCGATGTGGTCGTCCTCACCCTTGATGGAAAGGGAGGCCTTTCTCCTTTTGATTTCGACCTGATCAACATCCTGCGAACCGTAGACAAACCCGTGTTCTACGTGGTCAACAAGATCGACGGTGAAGGGCAGGAAAAAGCCCTGTCCGATTTTTACAGCCTGGGCATCGATACCCTGTTCCCGGTATCGGCCGAGCACGGCTACGGGGTCGCTGATTTCATGGATGAACTGACGGCCGGGTTTGCAGAAATGACGGAGGAGGAAGAACGGTTCGATTCCATCCGTATTGGGGTGGTGGGAAAACCCAATGCCGGCAAATCTTCCCTGATCAATGCCATTTTAGGTGAGGAACGGCTGGTCGTCAGCGAGGTCGCCGGCACCACCCGGGATTCCATCGACTCGGTCTTCACCCGGGGAGATCAGACCTACGTGCTGGTGGACACCGCTGGAATTCGCAGGAAGGGAAAGGTGTCCCTGCGTCTGGAAAAATTTTCGATCATCAAGGCCCTGCGCAGCCTGGAACGGTGCGACGTGGCCCTGATCGTTATCGACGCCGAGCAGGGCATCTCCGATCAGGACATCCATGTGGCCGGCTACGCCTACGACCGCGGATGCGGAGCGATTTTTCTGCTGAACAAATGGGATCGGGTGGACAACCGGGACGGCAAGGCTCTGAAACGGTTAACGGAAAATCTGCGCATGGACGCCAAGTTTCTGAACTTTGCACCGGTGACGACGGTTTCGGCTAAAACCGGGCAGCGGATTCAACGAATCTTCCCGCTCGTGGATGAGGTTTACGCCCAGTATTCGGCCCGGATCACCACCGGGAAGTTGAACAAGGCCATGGACCAGGCCCTGGCACGCACCCAACCCCCGATGCATAAAAACACGCGGCTCAAGTTCTACTATGCCACCCAGGTGTCCACCCGACCGCCCACGTTTGTCAGTTTTGTGAACTTCCCGGACGGGGTGCATTTTTCTTACCAGCGCTACCTGGTGAACCAGATCAGGGAGACGTTCTCCCTGGACAAGACGCCGGTTCGCCTGCTGCTGCGGCAGCGTACGGGAAAGAATCCGGCTTTTTTAAACAAGAAGTCCACCCCCCTTAAACGAAAAAAGCAGTCCAGCAAGCGCCCGACAAAACGATAAAGATGGACCTTTTCGACTATCAGGCGGCAGAATCCACCGATCTTCAGCGGCCCCTGGCCGAGCGTATGCGTCCGCGCCGCCTGGCAGACCTGTTCGGTCAGGAGGCGGTTACGGGACCGGGCTCATTGATCCGCCATGCCATCGAAAATGACCGGATTTTTTCCATGATCCTGTGGGGGCCGCCCGGATGCGGGAAAACCACCCTGGCGAGGATTATCGCCCGTGAAACCCAATCCCATTTCAGTCACTTTTCGGCGGTGCTTGCCGGCATCAAACAGATCCGCGAAGTCATCGATGAAGCCAAGAAACAGAAGCAGTTTCAGCACAAGCGCACCATCCTGTTTGTGGACGAGATCCACCGGTTCAACAAGGCGCAGCAGGATGCCTTCCTTCACCATGTGGAGTCCGGGCTGATCACCCTCATCGGCGCCACGACGGAGAATCCGTCGTTTGAAGTGATTTCGCCGCTGTTGTCCCGCTGCCGGGTGATCACCCTCAACTTGTTGGACGGGGACGCCGTGGGCCGCGTGCTCGACCGGGCAATCGACGATCCGGGGGCCGGGCTGGGGGGGCTGAATCTATCCCTGGCTGCCGACGCCCGGGAACACCTGATTCACATCTCCTCAGGGGATGCACGAAGCGCCCTCAATAGCCTGGAGGTGGCCGCCACCTTGGCTTCGGCCGAATTTCCACCCAAAACGGGAACCCGCCGGATAATCACCCTGGAGCATGTGGAAAGCGCGCTGCAAAAAAAGGCGCTGCTTTACGACAAGGGGGGTGACGAGCATTTCAATATTATCTCCGCGTTTCACAAAAGCTTGCGGGGCAGCGATCCGGATGCGGCCCTGTATTGGCTGGCCCGCATGCTGGAAGCCGGTGAAGACGCCCTGTATGTCGCCCGGCGCATGGTGCGGTTTGCCTCCGAGGATGTGGGCAATGCCGACCCGTTTGCCCTGCGTATCGCCTTGGGGGCGATGGAAGCCTTTCGATTTTTAGGGCATCCGGAAGGGGATCTGGCGCTGGCCCAGGCCGCCGTCTATCTGGCCACGGCGCCAAAGAGCAACAGTGTCTACAAGGCCTGGAACACGGTGAGGCAGACGGTCAGGGAAAAAGGCGCGCTGCCAGTTCCCCTGCATATCCGCAATGCACCTACGGGCTTGATGAAGGATCTGGGTTATGGCGACGGATACCGCTATGCCCATGATTTTAAAGACGGTTATGTCGTCCAGGACTACCTGCCCGATGCTATCGCCGGCAATCTGTATTATTTTCCCACGGACCGGGGTTACGAGAAGATGATTGCCGGGCGCCTGAAGCAATGGCGGTCATTGAAGGAAAAAAATAAAAAATGAATTGCGGGATCGGCAACGCTGAAATTGGAAAATTGAAGGGATGCTGCCAGATACCGGTACATACTGCCGGTTGCATTGACCGCACCCCTTCCATGGGTATTTCCGACGGTCAGGCAAGCGAATTCTTGGCATCCCTGAACGGCTTCAGCGTATTGGCCACGATACAGCCCTGTTCGGCGATCAGGACCCTCTTTTCCATCCGATCCTCCTGTAAACGGAATATCAATATGGGCAACCGCGTCACGGTTTGCGGAAAAATCAAGGTCTGCGGGTGGAATGGCCGGCGGGTTTAATCTGATTGCCGCCGATCCTCGATTGATTTTGCCCCATGGATGCTGGTACAACTGTCAAAACGAATTTCTTTGGCCGCATCTTGACCATGCTTGCATTTACCCCTGGAGGGAGGGCGTTCGATGGTCCAACCAGTCATCACCAAACCCATCTCGATCGTATTCGTTCTGCTGACAGCGATGAGTTGTCTCATGACCCGAGCAGCTGGCGCAGAGATGCAGCTTTTCAAGGGCCAGACCGTCTATGTGCCGGTCTATTCGCATATCTACAGCGGCGACCGCGAGCAGCCGTTTTACCTGGCCGCCACCCTGAGCATCCGTAATACGGATACCCGGCATGCCATTTTGCTGACAGCGGTGGATTATTACGACTCCGAGGGAAAATTTCTGAAACATTATCTGGACAAGGACGTATCCCTCAACGCCATGGCCACCCAACGTTACGTCGTGCCTGAATCGGATAAAAGCGGAGGGTCCGGCGCCAAATTCATCATCAAATGGCAGTCGGAAAAACCGGTGGTCGAGCCGCTGATCGAGTCGGTGATGATCAGCACCAAGACCCAGCAGGGGATCTCTTTCACCTCCCGGGGGAGGGTCCTTGAAGCCATTTCCCCATAGATGCCGTTTCTGAACGAACACTATGGGACATACAATTAGAACGCCCACATGGGTTGCGAGTTCAAGATCCCGGCTGCTTTTCAGGTTTTTTCTTTTGGTTGAATGCGGGATTGCTTTTTCAGATAGAGCAGCAGCAGGCCGCCGGCCAGAATCATGGCCATGCACAGCAGTTGTCCCATGGACAGGGAGTATAAGATAAAACCTAATTGTGCATCTGGCTGGCGCGCATACTCGATGAAAAAACGCACCAGTCCGTATCCCATGAGATAGAGGGCCAACATGGCGCCGCGGGTGGTGACCCGGCTTTTGGCCGCCCACAGGACAATAAAGAGCACGATGCCTTCGAAAAAGGCTTCGTAAAGCTGTGAGGGATGCCGCCGGCCGGGACCCGGCGCAAAGGGGAAAAACATGCCGATGGGATGGGTGGTTACCCGTCCGAAAAGCTCGCCGTTGATAAAGTTTCCCAGACGGCCGAACGTGTATCCCAACGGAATGCAGGGTACGATGAGATCGGCCATGCTGAAAAAATCCAACCGGTTTTTGCGCACGAAAATGATTGTAGCCAGGACCACCCCGATGAGTCCGCCGTGATAAGACATGCCGGTGATACCGGTAAACCGGAAGCCGCCGGAAAATTCAAAGGGCAGGACGACCTCCAGCGGATGGTGCAGGTAGTACGAGAAGTTGTAGAAGAGTACGTAGCCCAGACGGGCGCCGATGATCAGGCCCAGGATCATGGCCGTCATGAGCCCCTGGAGTTGATCGACATTGATCTGAAAACGGTCCTCCCGCCGGATGCGATGGCTGGCCAGGATATAGGTGAAGGCAAAGGCCACGATGTACATGAGCCCGTAGTACTGCAATCTGAAGCTGCCGATCTCCAGGATCACCGGATCCATATGCTCCGGCAGATGCTGCCACCAGTAAAGAAAACCTTCCATATTGATTCACTTTCGTCGATTCGCCGTTGGTCTGAAGAATGCGACCTTACTACCGCCCGGTGCCTCGCGTCAACTCCATAGGGTTTATGGGGGGTGGCCCGGTTCAGGACTATGTGGTGATCGAGTCGGTCCGGTTATTTCGGCGGACGCAGAAGACACCCCGCCCTAATTTCCTTGCGACCGCTGTCCGCCGTCGTCCGGGTTCTTTTCTCCCATTGCCCATGCCAGCCGGGCTGAGGCGCTGCCGTATCCATAGCGCGCCTCAAAATAGGCGCTCTCTGCGCGGTCAAGGTAGCTGCGCGCGTCGAGCACTTCAGTGGAGGTGGTCAATTGCTGCTGATAGAGCAGATTGGTGATGCGCCAGTGCTCCCGGGCCTGATCCAGAGCGGTTTGAGCGCTCTCGATATTCCTGGCGGCCACATCGAGGTCGAGACGGGCCTGGATGACCTGGAGTCTGATGTCATCCTGGATTTTTTCCAGCGCCTGCATTAACGCCCGTTGTTCGGCATTGATTTTGGCCGAACGGGCATGTGTTTTTCCGAATTCGAAAAAGGTCCAGTGAGCCTGAACCCCCAGAATGGTATTATACTGGTTGGAATAATCATTGTTAACGGCCCCCGGGTCACCTCCATCCTGCTGGTATTTACCCAGCAGGTCGATACGGGGAAAATACTCACTTCTCGCCAGAACCTTTTCGTTCTGCTTGGATTGGATCGACTGTTTCAGCACGGCAACTTCCGGCCTTGCGTTGAGGGCCTGTTCGACCTGGTCGTTTAACATCGGTGACCAGGGCATTGAAGGGCTGATATCTGCGATCTCGATGTCACTTCCGTAATCCCTCCCCAGCAGCAGGCACAGGGCTGAACGGACGTTTCTGATGCCCGCTTCCGCCCGATGTCGCTGCTGAAGGGCATCGGCCCGGGCGACCTGGGCCTTGAGCAGATCGTTCAATGGGACCAGTCCGCTTTCATGGAACTTGCGCACATCGGCTTCATGGGCGGCCAGGGCTGCCTCGCGGCTTTCGGCCACCGTGAGCGCTCTCTCGGCCATGAGCAGATCGTAGCAGCGCTGCCTGACCTGCAGGGCGACGGCCTGACGGGTCTGCTGCAATTCCAGTTCGCGCGTCTCCAGGCCCAGTTCGGCCAGGCGGTGACGGGCGCTGATGGCGAAACCGGAAAACAGGGGCTGGCTCAGGACCACTTCCCAGTGGTGCTGGTCCCGACTGTTGGTGACCACCTGGTTGCCCATGATATTGACAAACGGTGCTTCAGCCAGGTTCTGATACGTATAGGCCGTGGAGAGCTTGGGAAAATAATCCGCGCGGGCTTCCCGTTCGCCGAAGGCTGCCGCCTGCCGATAGTCCATGTCTCGCCGGATCAGCGGGTTGTTTGCAAGGGCCTCCCGGACGGCGTCATCGATGGTCACCGGCGCTGCCATTGAGACGTTGACGCCGATCAGCAACATGACGATAATGATCTCTAACTTTCGCATCGATTCTTCTCCTGAAGGTAGACCTTATTCCAATGTTTTTTTAAACCGCGCTACGGCCAGGGTGAGGAAAAAGGTGGCCAGGATCACCTGCGCCCCGATGGGCAGCCACAGGATGCGGAACCCTACCCCTTTGACCACGATACCGTGAAGGATCTGCAGGAACCAGCGCATGGGGTTGAGCACGGTGAACCACTGGATGACCTCCGGCATGTTACGGATGGGAAAGATGAAGCCGCTGAGCAAAATGGAGGGGACCAGGATGAAAAAGGCCGTGAGCAGGGCCTGCTGCTGCGTGCGGGCGGTGACGCTTACCAGCAGGGCCAGGCCCAGGTTCCCCAGTATGTATATTGTCGCCGTCGCATAGAGCAGCGTTAGGCTTCCCTGGATCCGGATGCCGAAGATCAGGCGGGCGATGAGGAACATCAGGGTCATGGTGACCATGCCGGTCGCCAGAAAGGGCAGTGTTTTGCCCAGGATGAACTCCAGCCGCCGGATCGGTGTGACCATCACCTGCTCGATGGTGCCGATCTCCTTTTCCCGGACGATGGCCATGGAGGTGAGCACCAGGCCGATCAGGATCAGCATGACGGCGATCAGGCCGGGGACGTAGTAGTATTTACTCTCCAGGTTGGGGTTGTACCAGGCCCGTGTACGGATATCCATGGGGCCGGCAACTGACGCGGCGGCGCCGGTCCGTTCGACGGCCAGCCGGTTGTTGAAATGGGCCACGGCCTGACTGGCATAATTGAGGGTCACGGCGGCATCGTTGCTCATGGTGCCGTCCACCAGTATCTGCACGGTTGTCGCCTTGCCCGAGCGGATATCGCCTGAAAAATGCTGCGGAATGCGGATTACCGCCCTTACCCGTCCGGCATCCAGCAGGCCCTGGACCCGGTTGTCGGAGGCCAGCCGGTGGGTGATCGTAAAATAGTTTCCGGCGGTGAATTCATCCGCCAGCCGGTGGCTTTCCGGGCTGTTGTCCGGGTCGACCATCGCCGTGCTGATGTGTTTCACGTCCGTGGTCAGGGCAAAAGCCAGCACGGTCATCTGCACCAGGGGCATGACCAGCACCACCAGGCGCATGCGCACATCCCGGAACATCTGCAGAAACTCTTTGATCAGCATCTGTCGAATGCGCAGGAGCATGGTTCATCCCTCCAGTTTAAGCTTCATTTTTCGGTGGGAGAGGACGACCATCACCGCGGCATAAAGTGCCAACAGGGCGGCGTTCAACCAGAGGATCTCCAGGCCGATGCCCTTGAGAAAAATGCCCCGCAGCAAGGCGATGAAATAGCGGGCCGGCACGATGAAGGTGATGGCCTGGATTGCCGCCGGCATGTTGTAGATGCCGAAGACAAACCCGGAAAGCATCAAGGTGGGCAGGTATCCGGTGAACAGGGCAATCTGATTGGCCAGCACCTGGGTTTTGAGCACGATGCTGAGCAGCAGGCCCAGAAACAGGGCGCCGGTGAGAAAAACCGATGCGGAAAGAAACAGCAGGCCGGTGCTGCCGCGCAGGGGTACCTCGAAAATCCAGCGACCCATGGCTACGGCGATGGCCACGTCCGCCAATCCGATGACAAAGTAGGGCACCACTTTGCCCAGCACCAGTTCAGGAACCCGGATGGGGGTGCTGATGAGCTGCTCCATGGTGCCGGTCTCCCACTCCCGGGCCATGGTGACGCTGGTGAGCATGGCGGCGATGACCACCATCACCAGGGCGATGATGCCGGGGATGATGACATTGCGGCTTTCCATATCCGGGTTGTACCAGGCGCGCGGTTCGAGGGCTACCTGTCCCGCAAGGCCCTGAAAGATACCTGCCGCGGTGTGCATCCGGTCGTTGTATATCCGGCCGATGGCATTGATATAGCCGAGGGCCAGAATGGCGTTGTTGGCGTCGGAGCCATCGATCAGGGCCTGGATTTCAACCGCGCGGCCGGTGCGGATGCGATCCGCAAAATCGACGGGGATCACCAGGGCGACCATGACGGTGCCGGCATCGAGCAGGTCGGTGAGGTCCCGGTAGCCTTCCACGAAATGGTCGACCGAAAAATAGGCCGAGCCGTCGAACAGGCCGCGCAGTTCACGGCTCTCGGCGGTGCGTGACTGATCCCAGACAGCGGTGGGGACATTCTTGAGGTCCATGGTCAGGGCATAACCGAACAGGGCGATGAGGAGCATGGGGATGGCGATGGCCAGCACCAGGCTGCGCCAATCGCGAACCACGTGGATGAACTCCTTGCGTGCCACGGCGACGAAACGCTGCAGCTTCATGGGACTCTCCTTCGCCGATCGCCCAGGCGTCCAATCCGGAGATCATTGCTCCTTGCCATGGTGGCGGTCCTCCTTTTCGATAAGGGCGACAAAGACATCTTCCATGGTGGGGTCGATGCGTGTCACGGAGACATCCGACCGGTTCAAGCCGTCGGTCAGCCGGCGGATACGTCGCTGCGCGATGTCCGCGTCGTCAACCTTCAGGTGGAGGCCGGCACCGAACAGGGCTACATCCCGTATGCCTTCAACGGCCGACAATGGATCCATGAGGTCCTGGGGCCGCGGGCAGCGTACGTCCAGGATGGTTTCGTCGACCAATCGGTTTTTCAGTTCCCGGGGGGTGCCCAGGGCGATCATCCGTCCCCGGTAGATCATGGCCACCCGGTCGCAGTATTCGGCTTCTTCCATATAGTGGGTGGTGACGAACACGGTGCGTCCACGGCCGGCCATGTCGTAGATCAGGTCCCAGAACCGTCGCCGGCTCAAGGGGTCCACACCGCTGGTGGGTTCGTCGAGAAAGACGATGGGCGGCCGGTGCAGGATGGCGCAGGCCAGGGCCAGACGCTGCCTCCAACCGCCGGCCAGCAGCCGGGTCGGTTGATTCTCTCTCCCTTCGAGGCCGGCCATACGGATGGCCCAGGCCTTCCTCTCGGACAGCCGTCGGCCCTCCAGGCCGTATATGCCACCGTAAAAATGGATGTTTTCGGCCACCGTGAGATCTTCATACAGTGAGAATTTCTGGCTCATGTAGCCGATGCGCTGTTTGATGGCTTCGGCCTGGCCGACAATGTCGCACCCGGCCACCCGGCCGCCCCCCTCGGAGGGGCTGAGCAATCCGCAGAGCATGCGGATGGTGGTGCTTTTCCCGGCACCGTTGGGTCCCAGGAACCCGAATATCTCACCCGACGACACGGCCAGGTTGAGACGGTCTACAGCCACAAAGTCGCCGAATCGGCGAGTCAGGTCCTTAACCTGGACTGCCTCGACGTCCTGCGACGGTTCGGGTGGATGTGGCTCGGCGGTGACCTTTACCGACATCGAACCGGGGTCGTCTTGCCGAGGGGCAGCGATCGTGTTGACGAAGACGTCCTCGAGGCTGGGGGGGATCCGGCGAATTTCATCAATCGAAATTTTTTCTTTTTCCAATAGGGTGCTGGCCATGCCAATGGTTTGATCCAGGTCCCGGCAGACGATGTGGATGCTGTTCCCGAAAAGATCCACGCTGACGGCGTCAGCCAGATCCCGGCGCAGAATCCGGCAGGCCTGCCGGGGCTGCCCGCTGCGCAGGGCCAGGAGATTCATGGGCATGGATTGTCGAACCTTTTCGGGGCTGTCCTGCACCAGAATCCGTCCCCGGTCCATCAGCCCGATACGGTTGCAGCGTTCGGCTTCGTCCAGGTAGGCGGTGGTGACCAGGATGGCCACCCCCCCCTTGAGCATGCGGTAGAGGATGCGCCAGAAATCCCGGCGGCTGACCGGATCCACGCCGTTGGTGGGTTCGTCCAGCAAGAGTACCTCGGGGGTGTGAATCAGGGCGCAGATCAGTTGAAGCTTCTGCTTCATGCCTCCCGAAAGCTTTGCGGCCTGACGGTTGCGGAAGGGCCGCATGTTGGAAAAATCCAGCAGTTCTTCCAGGCGCACCGCCCGTTCCCCGCGGGACATGCCGTAAAGATCGGCGTAAAAGTTGATGTTTTCATCCACGGTCAGGTCCGGATAAAGTCCGAAGCGCTGGCTCATGTAGGCCAAATGCGTTTTGACGTCGGCACCTTGCTCCGGCAGGTCGCACCCGGCCACCCGCGCCCGGCCGCCGGAAGGATCCAGCAGGCCGGCCAGCATGCGCAGGGTCGTGGTCTTACCGGCACCGTCCGGCCCGACCAGGCCGTAAATTTCGCCCCGGTTCACGCACAGGGACAGGTCCTCCACCGCCGGCAGGCTGCCGAAGGATCGGGACAGATGCTCGGCCAGAATAGCCGTCTCTTCGGTGCAGGTGTTCACGGGGCGGCCTCGACGACGGCATCGGCGGGCATGCCCGGCTTGAGCACTCCGTCCGGATTGTCCAGCTGGATCTTGATGCGGTAGACCAGATTGGTCCGTTCCTTGAACGTCTGGACCGATCGGGGAGTAAATTCCGCTGCGCTGCTGATGAAACTGATGCGACCGTTCCAGCGGCGTTCCGGGTAGGCGTCGACCGTGACCTCGGCAGACTGGCCCAGCCTGATCCGGCCCAGGTCGCTTTCGGACACGAAGGCGCGAAGCCAGACACCGTTGATATCGCCAACGGTCAGAGCGGTTGTGCCGGGATTCAGGTAGCGGCCGGGCTCGGCCGATGTGCTCAGTACAACACCCTCAAAGGGACTGAACAGCTCGGTCTCCGCCAGTTGCTGACGGGCAATGGCCAGACCGGCCTGAGCTGCGGCTTTCCTCGCCCGGGCCTGATCGATGGCCTCCTGCCGGGGACCGGCCTTGACCAAGGCATAGTCGGCCTCAGCCTGGGCCAGGGCCGAGCGGGCCTGACTGATCTGCTCCCGGCGGCTGCCCTCTCGCCGCAGGCTTAGACGCTGACCGGTGGCCTGCCGCCTTGATGCGGCTGCTTCCGCGGCATTGCGGGCTGAAATCAGACGCGTCCGATAGACGTCGAACGTCTGTCGGCTGATGCCGCCTTCTTTGAACACGGCCTCATAGCGGGCATAATCGGCCTGGGCCAATTCCAGCTGGCTTTGGGCCGTCCGTTCTTCGGCCATGGTCCGCTGAAGATCCGCTTCAGCCTCGGCGATTTCCTGCAGCCGACTGCCGCTTTGCAGTTCGTTGAGAGCAAAGCGGGCCTGGTTGACGCGCGCCTTGGCGCGTTGGACTTCTTCGGGACGACTGCCGGCGGAAAGCTCCGCCAGGACCGACGACGCATAGTCGACATCGGCGCTGGCTTTTTTCCATTGAAGCTGCTGATCCGTGTCATCCAATACGGCCAGACGCTGGCCGCTTTCGACCCGGTCCCCCTCGTCCACCAGTCTCTGGCTGAGACGACCGGGAACTTTGAAGGCCAGATCCACCTGGGTCACGTCAATGTTTCCGGACAACAGGATCTGTCCGGTTTCGTCGTTTTCCTTTACCAGCAGGTTCCAGGCGATAATCGCTGCCAGGGCAACCACGGCTATCGGCAGGATGATGCGAAGTCGCTTTTTCATTGCGGTTCTCCCTTTACAGGGGTGGCATCCAAAGGTTGATCGTTCGCGGCGTGAATGGTATGGCGGACCGATTCGATGCCGGCCAGGGAAAATCGGGTAATATGGTCGGTCAACTCATCGATGATGGTCGGGTCCGAAAAATCCACGGCGACCAGCCGGGTGACGATGGGGCGGGCCATGGCATAATGAAAACACTGTCCGATCACGCTGATCTGGCAGCGCATGATGTCTTTAATGGTCGCACCTGTTCCCAGCAACTCCGAGATGATGGCGCTGAGAACGGCGGCAGTGGGCCGGATGAATTCGTTGACCATATCGTCCATGAATGGGGATGGATCGGCCAGTTCCCGGGCCACCAACTGTCCCTTCCCCGGATAGCCTGAAAGCCCGTCGGGAGACAGAAGACGCCGCAGGGCGCCGTGAATGAATGCCCGAAGACGGCCTCCTGGGGAGGATAGACTGTCGATACCGGCATCGATGGGATAGCGGTCAAAGATCCGAGAGATCAGATCCATGACCACCGTTCGGTAAAGATCCTCTTTGCCGCCGAAGTAGTAGTTGATCGAGGCCACATTTACGCCGGCAACTCTGCAAATCTCCCTGATCGTGGCCGCCTTGTAGCCCATCCGGCCGAATACGTCACCGGCGGCATCGAGGATCTTTTCTTTAACCGACCTTTCATCAACAGTGCGGGGCATGGCAATTTTCTTTCTTGTTTCGGAAAAAAACAAATGTTTTAAACAAGCGTTTAAATCGAAAAAAAGGATCTGTCAAGAAATAATTTGAAGGGGGATGAACCAAACATGCACAGGATCGCGATGGCTTACGGAAGAAGGTCAATCCGAAGCGTGAGGTTCAAAAAATTTGCCCTGCCAGGTATTTCTCTCCCGGAATAGGTGGTGGATCAGGTCGATGGTTTCCCGTTTTTGAAGGGACCAGGCCGGGGCAACCAGTTCCGTGGGGTGGGGGTCTCCGGTAAGGCGCTGAATGATCATTGTTTCCGGCAGGCGTTCGATGAAGTCACATATCAACTCGGCGTACTCCCGCTTGCCCAGGCATTGGTACCGGCCGTCCCGGTAGAGGGTTTCCATGGGGGTTCCCCGCACCACATAGAGCAGGTGGAGTTTGACCCCGTCGATACCCATGGCGGCGACGGCGTCGGCGGTCTCCAGCATGTCCTGCCGGGATTCGCCGGGCAGCCCGAGGATCACATGGGCGCAGATATTGATATTGCGGTTCATAGTGGCGGTTACCGCCCTTTTGAAGCAGGCATAATCGTGGCCGCGGTTAATCAGGGCAAGGGTGCGATCGTGAATGCTCTGAAGGCCGTATTCGATCCAGATGAGGTTTTTCTCCGCGTAGGTTTCAAGCAGATCCAACACGGACGGAGCAACACAGTCCGGTCGCGTGCCGACGGCCAACCCCACCACGTCTTCAATGGACAGGGCTTCGTCATACAGGGCTTTGAGATGCTCAACGGGAGCGTAGGTGTTGGTGAAGGACTGGAAATAGGCCATGAGTTTATTGGTTTTGAAACGGCGGGCGATGCGATCCTTGCTGCGTTCGATCTGACGCGTGATCGATATGCCCTGCCGATGGGCACCGGTGCCGGATCCTTTGGCATTGCAATAGATGCATCCGCCGGTGGAAAGCGTGCCGTCACGGTTGGGGCAGCTGAGTCCGGCATCGACGGTGACCTTATGGACCCGGCAACCAAAAAGCGATCGAAAGTAGGTGTTCAGATCCCGGTATGGTTTTTTATTCATGGCGATCCTGTCCTTGACCTCATTACGCTTACAATTATATAGTCGGCCGAAAAAAAAAACAAAAATATATGCCAACCTACCAGAAACAATATGATGTAATCGTTGTGGGCGGTGGCCACGCCGGCTGCGAGGGTGCCCTGGCCGCGGCCCGCATGGGCTGCCGCGTTCTGCTGCTGGCTATCGACCTGGACAAGATCGCCGCGATGCCATGCAGCCCTTCGATCGGCGGCATGGCCAAGGGGCAGTTGGTCAAGGAGATCGATGCCCTGGGCGGAGAGATGGCCAAAATTGCCGATCAAACGGCGATCCAGTACAAGACCCTGAACACCAAAAAGGGCCCGGCCGTGCAGTCCACCCGGACTCAGAACGACAAGGGGCGTTATCATACGGCCATGAAGGCGGTGATTGAAGGGCAGCCCAACCTGGACCTGAAGCAGGCCCTGGTGGAGCGTCTGATCGTCGAAGGGGACCGGGTCTGCGGCGTAGAGGACCATACCGGATTTGGTTTTCAGGCGCCGTGTGTGGTGCTGGCCACCGGCACTTTTCTTTCCGGGCTGGTGCACATCGGCTTCAAAACCATGCAGGCTGGCCGGGCCGGGGAATTTGCCGCCTACAGCCTGCCCGATCATCTCAAGAAACTGGGTTTTTCCCTGGGTCGTATGAAAACCGGCACCCCGCCACGGCTGGACAGGGACAGCATCGATTTTTCCCAGTTCGATGAGCAGCCGCTTGAGGATCCCGCCCGCCCTTTTTCATTTTCAGGCCAGCCGGCGCGGCTGACGCAGATTCCAAGCTATATCGGGCACACCAGCCCGCAGGTCCACCAGCTGGTGCGGGATAACCTTCACCTGTCCGCCCTGCACAGCGGCATCATCAAAGGCGTGCCGGCACGCTATTGCCCGTCCTTTGAAGACAAGATCGTCCGATTTCCGGAGCGGGACCGCCACCAGATCATCCTCGAGCCCGAGGGACTGGATACCCGGGAAATTTACGCCTCGGGCCTGGGTAACAGCCTGCCCATAGATGTCCAGGTCCAGGTGGTCAGACGCGTCCCCGGCCTGGAGGAGGCGGAAATCATTCGTCCGGCCTACGCCATCGAGTATGATTTCATCAACCCGATTCAGTTGCGTCCCACCCTGGAGACCAAACGGGTCCAAGGCCTTTATCTGGCCGGCCAGATCAACGGCACCTCGGGGTACGAAGAGGCGGCGGCCCAGGGCATGTGGGCCGGCATCAACGCCGCCTGCAGGGTGCAGAAACGTCCGCCGTTTATCCTGGATCGCAGCCAGGCCTACATCGCTGTGATGGTGGATGACCTGGTAACCCGGGGCACAGGCGAGCCTTACCGCATGTTTACGTCGAGGGCCGAATACCGGCTCATGCTCAGGGAGGACAACGCCGATCTGAGGCTAACGGAGGTCGGATACGAACTCGGATTGCTGAGCGCCGATACGGTCAAAGCCAATCGTGAGCGAAAAGCCCAGATTCAGGCGGAAATCCAACGCATCAAACAGACGGTGATCAAACCCCTGCCGGCGGTCAATGCCTATCTGGAGCAGCGGGGCACCCCCCCCATCGACAACGGCATCCATCTGGTTCAGTTGTTGAAGCGAGCCGAACTGGATTACGACATCGTGGCCACCCTGTCTCCGGCCGAAACACCTCCGGCAGCGCGAGTGACCCGGCAGGTGGAGATCGAGATCAAATACGAGGGGTACATCCAGCGTCAGCTTCAGGAGATCGACAAGTTCAGGCATCTGGAGCAGATTAAACTTCCCGAAGAGCTGGATTATAATTCTGTTCACGGTCTTTCCAGCGAACTCAAGGAAAAACTGGCCGCGGTCCGCCCGGCATCTCTGGGACAGGCCTCCCGTATCGAGGGCATGACCCCCGCAGCCATTTCCGTCCTCATGGTACATCTGCGCCTATGGAAAAGCCGTTAGCCCCCCGATTGCAGGTGGAGAATCTTTTGATTCACGATGTCGGTCCGATCAGCCTTGATATCGAAAGCGGCGAATGTGTGGGGCTTTCCGGTCCATCGGGTTCGGGTAAAAGTCTATTTTTGCGGGCCATCGCCGACATGGAGCCCCACGGCGGAACGATATTGCTTGATGGCACGGAGCAGGCGTTGATTTCCGCACCGGTTTGGCGGCGGCAGGTGGCCCTTCTGCCGGCTGAAAGTGCGTGGTGGTCCGATACGGTGGGCGAACATTTTTCGCAGCCCGACGAACCCAGACTTGGCGCACTCGGGTTTGATAAATGCATTCTGACCTGGCCGGTTTCACGGCTTTCCAGCGGGGAGCGCCAGCGTCTGGCACTGCTGAGGCTTTTGGAAAATCAACCCAGGCTGCTGCTGCTCGACGAACCCACGGCCAACCTGGATGAAGAAAATTCAGCGAAAGTCGAGGAACTGATGCGATCTTATCGCGAGGAGACGGGCGCCGCTGTTGTGTGGGTCGGCCATCAGCGAGCGCAGTTGTATCGGGTGGCCAACCGGTTTTATGCGATGACGGGAGGCCGCCTCAGTGTGGCTGGAGGGTTGCCGTGACACCGGAAACCATCTTTCTGACCCCAGCCGATCTTTCCCTTACCGCTCTGCTGGTGATTGCCCTGGCACTGGTCAGCCGTCGCATGGGACTGGGTCTGGCCGGCCAGACCATTGTGGCCGCCTTTCGAACCACCGTGCAACTGTGTCTGGTGGGATTGGTCCTGAAGGTGGTTTTTGCATCGATTCATCCGCTTTTGATGGCTTCCATGGCCGCGGTGATGCTGCTGGCCGCCGCCCGTGAGGTGATGGTCCGCCAGAAGCGTCGTTTTGTCGGTTGGTGGGGATTCGGCATGGGGGCGGTATCCATGTTCGTTTCCTCTTTTGCCATCACCACCTTTGCACTGGTGGCCATTATTAACGTCGACCCTTGGTATACGCCGCAGTATGCCATCCCGCTGCTGGGAATGATGCTGGGAAACACCATGACTGGTATCGCCCTGGGTCTTGACCGATTGACGGAGTCGGCCTGGGAGCGGCGCAGCACCATCGAAGGGCGGTTGATGCTGGGCAGTACCTGGTCCGAGGCGATCGGTGAGATCCGCCGGACCAGTGCCCGCAGCGCCATGATCCCCACCATCAATTCAATGGCTGCTGCCGGACTGGTGAGTCTACCCGGCATGATGACCGGCCAGATTCTGGCGGGAAACCCGCCGTTTGAAGCGGTCAAGTATCAGATCCTGATCATGTTCATTATCTCCGCCGGTACCGGCTTCGGGGCGCTGATCGCGGTATGGACCGGTTCGCGCCGGTTATTCGACGACCGGCACCGGCTGCGGCTGGATCGGCTTAAAACATCCGGGCAATGATGGACCCAAAGGATTGACATTAAAAGACTTACACCTTATTTTTTCAACCTGATAAAGTGAGCGCAAATCCAAAATCGGGAAATGTGCTCATGCAAACCATCGCAGGGAGCAAGATCAATTATGTCCGAAAAGGATTACTACCAGGTATTGGGCGTTTCCAAAACCGCTACGGATGCCGAGATTAAAAAGGCCTACCGGAAGCTGGCCATGAAATACCATCCGGACCATTCCAAAGGCGACAAGGGCGCCGAAGAGATGTTCAAGGAGGTCAGCGAGGCTTACGCAGTGCTCAGCGACAAGGAAAAACGTCAGCAGTATGATACCTTTGGCTCCACCGGTTTCCACCAGCGCTATTCTCAGGAGGATATATTCAGAAATGTGGACCTGGGAGATATTCTCAAGGAATTCGGTTTTGGGGGGCAGGGGAGGCGGTTCTCTTTTGGCGGCGGCGGCCCCTTCGGAGGACACCAGCGGCGCCAGGCACCGATCAAGGGGGCGGATCTGGTTTACGAACTGCCCCTGACGCTGCAGGAGGTGGCCAGTGGAACCAGCAAGGCGGTTACCTTTCAGCATCAGGGCCGCAGCGAAAATATCACTGTCAAGATACCTCCGGGAATGATTACCGGCAAGAAACTTCGGCTGGCGGGAAAGGGCGAACAAAGCGGATACGGCGGCCCTCCAGGTGACCTGTTTATCAAATCCCGTGTTACCGCAGACCCGCTATTCACTGCCGAAGATTATGACCTCCATACCACCATCACCATTCGGCTCAGTGACTCTCTTCTGGGTACCCAGGTGGGGATACCCACCCTCGAGGGGGGAGAGTTGAGCCTAAAAATTCCTCCGGGAACCCGTCATAAAACCCGGATGCGCCTGGCCGGGCACGGGCTTCCCAAGATGAAGGGCAGTTCAAAGGGCGACCTGTATGTCACCGTTTCGGTGGACATCGCCAAAGAACTGACTCCCGAACAGAAAAAACTCGTGAAAAAGCTTGCCGCCACCGGTATGTAACAAATTAAATTCATTGACAACTATCCCCCAGTAGGTTACTTTTTCGCAGAACTGGCGGCATGGAATCGATGTTTCATGGTTGCCTATAATCGGTTATCTTGATTTTCTCAAACTTCATTGGCAACATCCGCATCAATTCAACAGCTCCCATGGCCCATGTTTCTGCTGTTTTCAAATTTCTTAATGTCTGCCTGTTGCCTGACGAGCAGTAAAGACCAAATATGCCTGAATTTATTCCCGTTATCAAAAAGCATGAGATCCAACGCCAGATACTCAGAATCGCTGAAACCATTTCAACAGACTATCAGGGCAGGGAATTGGTACTGATTGGCGTGCTCAAGGGGGCGTTCCTTTTTCTCGCCGATCTGGCCCGCGAGTTGAAACTGGAAAAGATTAAAATCGATTTTCTTCAAGCTTCCAGCTACGGTGCCGATACAGAATCATCGGAGAACATCGTGCTGAAGAAAGACATTGACGTTGATATCCGCGGCAAAGATGTGCTAGTGGTGGAGGATATCGTCGATACCGGCCTGACGCTGGCTTATCTTACCAACCACCTTAAGGGCTTTGGTCCCAGCAGCATCAAGGTTTGCGCCATGATCGACAAAAGCGAGCGGCGAAAGGCGGCTATCAAGGTCGACTACGCGTGCACAACCGTGGAAAAAGGCTTCCTCGTGGGTTATGGCTTGGACTACGCAGAGGATTACAGAAATCTGCCAGAAATATACCATATGAAACTTTAGTCAGTGAGGGGTGCTATGATTATCACCTGTGAAGCGTGCAACACCAGTTTTAATCTTGATGGCAGGATGCTTAAAGCCACTGGTTCAAAGGTCAGGTGTTCGGTCTGCTCCAAAGTGTTCACCGCCTTTCCGCAGCAGGCGCCACCCCCCGAACCGCCAGGCAAACCTGCTAAACCCGATACTGCCCCGGGAACCCAAGCAGGTCCAGAACCCGGTCTGGCGGCTGCTTCCGCAATGGCGTCGGCCGGACGCGACAAGCCGGCTGCCGCGGAAAGCGTCGAATCGCATACGCCCGAGACGGATGTTCTTGACGAGGACACCGCTGCGCTCTTTGCCGAAGGCACCGACCTTGATTTCGCACTGGATGATGAAACCGAAGACGGGGTGTCGGCCAATGAAATTGAAGATGCGGTAAGTGGTGCCCTGGATGATGGTGCGGATATTTCCTTTGAATCTGAATTTGAGACGGATCTGGCACTTGAATCCGATATTGCCGACGATAGTGGCGCAACTGTCATCGCCAGTCTGGACGATGACGAACTGGGTCTGGACCTTTCTCCTGATCATACTGATGAAGACGGCGCGGCCACCGTTATTGCCGACCTGGATGATGATTTGAACCTATCCCTTGACGGACTGCCGGAGGTGGAGGAGACGGTCATCGCCGATCTGGACAAGGAAGATTTGGACCTGGACCTTTTGCCTGAGACCGACGGTGATTCGGAAGGTACCGCCACCGTGATCGCCAACCTGGATGACGACTCGCTGGATCTGGATAGCGATCTTTCTTTGGAGTTCGAAGGGACCTCCGAATCGACGGCTTCAGCAGACGAGAGGATGCCAGAAACGTTGGACGATCTGGATGACCTGAATCTTACCCTGGATATGGAACCGGGTGGCCAGGCGCCTCAAATTGATGCCGTCGCTCCGGAATCGGGCGAACCGTCGCTGGATGATCTCTCCTTGGATTTTGATCTGGAAACAGATGCCGACATGGCCGACGCTTCCTCAGCGGCGCAGACGGACATTGCTGCTGTCGATGATGATCTTGATCTGACTTTGGATCTGGACGACGTGGGCGCCGGGGAATTGGTGCCGGCTGAAGAATCGCCAGGGCTTGAAGATGATTTGGACCTTTCCAGCCTGGAGGGCCTGCTTAAGGACGACGAGGAGCATAAAGACGATTCTGTCACCATGGTTGTCGATGAAGGCGACGAACCGGAACTGGCCTTAGATATGGAGGATGAAACGCCCATGTCTGCTGCAGATACCGCCGATGCGCCTGGCGCCGAAACCCTGGAAGATTTGGAATTTGATCTGGATGGTGACGGCAAGGTTGAGACCCTTGACATCGACGATGTCGATGATGGAGATCAGGAGATTGATCTGTCTGAGATCGAGAAGATGCTTGAAGAACCGGAACCGGGAGATGCCAAATTCAGCAGTATGCCGGAGCAGGATCTTGATCTGGACATCGAAGCCAGCCTCGAGACGGAAAAGTGGATGTCCGAATCCGGTGATGACGACCAGGTGGTTATGGATGACGACCTGGATCTGTCCGAGCTCGAGCAGGTTATAGACGAAGTCGACACGGATGCGGTCGATGACACTCTGGAAGATCAGGAACTGGAACTGGATTTAGGTGAAGGTGAGGTGCTGGGGACGCCGACCGAAACCGTGGCCGTCGATAACGATCTGGATTTCGACCTGTCTGATTTTGAGGAGGGTGGCCCGCCAAAATCCGCTAGTGATACGGCTCACCGTCTCCGCGAATCATTAGACATGGATCTTGAATTTGAAGTGGAAGAGGGCGGCAAGGCCGAACAGACCTTGGAAGATGAAGGCCTGGAAGAAACCGTCGCCCTCCCCGTGCCCCCATCGGCTGAAAAAAACAGGGAAGTGAAGCCCCAGCCTGCTGAGACCGCAACGCCGGCCCGCAGACCCAAACCCGTAAAAAAGGGTATGAGCAAATCCCTGGTGTTTCTGCTGATACTTGCAATTCTCGGCGGCGGCGGGTACGGAACCTATTTTCTGCTGAACCAGAACGGGATCGACATTCCGTTCCTCAGTGACTATCTGAAGCCGAAGGTTCAGGATCCGGGCAACCTGAAATTGACCACCTACGACATCAACAGCAAGTTTGTCGACAACGCCAGTGTAGGGAAGCTCTTTGTGGTGTCAGGGAAGGTTAAAAACGGTTATGCCGAGAACCGTGGCATGATCACCCTGGAGGGCAAGATTTTCTCTACCGGAAAAGTCCCGGTAAATACGGAGAAGGTTTACTGCGGCAATGTCATGTCCGATCTTGAACTGGCCAACCTGGAGTGGGATAAAATCAAGGAGCGACT
This sequence comes from Deltaproteobacteria bacterium, assembly GCA_020444075.1. Taxonomy (GTDB): domain Bacteria; phylum Desulfobacterota; class Desulfobacteria; order Desulfobacterales; family Desulfosarcinaceae; genus Desulfosarcina. Next base: position 7,780 of record JAHLLR010000044.1, on the reverse strand, counting down.
CCTCAATCGGTTAGGCGACAACCGCAGCAATGTGAAGATTGAACCGGGACAGTCCATTCCCTTCATGGTCGTATTTTCAGGCCTTCCCGAAGATCTCGAGGAATTTACCATTGAGGTGACCGGATCGACATCCCTCAAGTAACCGGTTCGGTTTTCGGCTTGACTAACCGTTTTTGAGCTGTTAATAGTCCGCTGTTCTTTTCGGGTACGATAAAGAATACTGGCGATGTAGCTCAGCTGGTTAGAGCATGCGGCTCATATCCGCAGAGTCCGGGGTTCAAGTCCCTGCATCGCCACCAAAAAAACACTCCAACTTAGTCCAACTAAGTACAAAAGGCCCTGAAAAATCAGGGCCTTTTTTGTTTCTATAGTCCAGCCTTGTCCGATAAAATCCATTGACAGCCAGCGTTTTTGGGGTGTATTTTTCCTTGTAGGTCCCCCCAAAACCGAGAGAACGCCCATGGCTAAAGGATTGACCGATCCCAAGATCAGAAGCGCAAAACTAAGCGCCTCGTCTACCGTGATATCTGCCAGTTTGAGATGCCTGACCATCAGTATTCTTTCTGTGCTTTGACGATCAGGAAAATACGCTCGAGACCAGTTCTGATGTCGGCGCGAGTGATCTTTTGCTTTTGACGAATATGCCAAACCATTCGAGCAATTTCCCGCTCCATATCTCCGGCACACTCATTTGCCCACCTTTTCCATCAATGCCGCCTTCACCTTGTCCGCGTATTCTTTCGGCAGGCCGGAAAGAAGAATATTCAGGAGCGAACTGTCAAGCCTTTGCATGTTGTCCTTCTCAAACATGCCCAGATGCTGCCGATTGCCGCTGAAACGGCTGTCGGGCTGGAAAGATTGTCTCCTCTGGCGGTTGTGGCCATTGCCGGTTTGATGGTTTCAACCTTCTTGACCCTGGCCTACGTGCCAGTGCTTTATTTAGCAACAGATCAAATAAAAGCGAAATTAAATCCTTTAGTACCGTTAAGTAAGAAAAAGGCTATCAATCCTTAAAACGGAGGTCTTCCCACCTGCTGGATTGGCAAGATGTACCACACGAATCGATGTGATCCGTTTTTTTAGGCTATGTCACGCTTGTTGAATCTCATAAAATAACAGGTAAGGAAATAGCTGAAAACAACCATGTGAATGAATTTATTTTTACCCATACTATTTGGAAGTCTTGCGAAGCCCCAGACGGGTTGCCAAATTGTGAAGGTTGCTTCTATTCATCCCTAATTCTCTTGCAGCAGCAGCCCAATTCCCACCATTTTTATCCAAGGCAAACTTAATCGTTTGTTTTTGAAAATTTTTGGTTGCTTCACGGAGCGAATATCCAGATAGTATTGTATGCGTTGACGCTTTGGAGTCGTGATGCGCTTGTATTTTTCCAGACGAAAGGTCGTCGCCCAAATGGACTGGATTCACTATTACTTGCTCTCCAGGTGTGCATTCAGCTGAAGCCTTAAGCACCGCTCTTGATAATAGGTTCTCCAATTCTCTTACATTGCCTGGCCAAGCGTATCCTTCTAATAGCTCCATTGCGTGGGTATTGATTCTAACCGGCCCGAGGCCCAATCGCCTCTGTGTGCGTTCGCAAAAAAAACCAGTCAACAGTGGAATATCCTTTTTTCGTTCCCTCAAAGCCGGAACCCTTAGTGGATAAACGTTTATCCGATGAAAAAGATCCTCCCTGAAATTGCCTTTCTCTACTTCTTTTTCAAGGTTCCTGTTGGTAGCTGTCAATAAACGTACATTTACCTTTATTAATTTTTCTGAGCCTACGCGTTGGATTTCTCCTTCCTGGATGGCTCGCAGCAGTTTAGCCTGGATAGAAAGGGGAAGCTCGCCGATTTCATCCAGAAACAGCGTGCCGTTATCGGCCACTTCGAACTTGCCGGCCCGGTCTTTAGTTGCACCCGTAAACGCCCCTTTGGTGTGGCCAAAAAGTTCAGAATCTGCCAGTGTTTCAGGCATGGCAGCACAATTTAAATACAGCATTGGACCGTCTTTACGATTGGATTCCGCATGGATCGCCCGGACAACCAGTTCTTTGCCGACGCCGGTTTCACCCAGAACCAGAACGGTGAAGTCCGAACGTGCGACAAGTTCTATTTCACGACGCAATCGGACCATTGCCGGGCTGCTGCCGATGATCTGTTTCTCTTTGCCGATCTGAACGTCTCTCATCAAATCAGCGGCGATTTGCCCATACCGCTTAGCACTTTGCTCTAACGCTTCAATCAATTTGAAGGTTTGCATCTGGGCGCCGGCCAGGGCCCCCACCGCCTTTAAAAACTGTGGTTCAAGATGATCAAAGCTATGGGGGTTTTTCGCATCGGCGGTTAACACACCAAGCAGCTGATTATCCACCCGCAATGGGCATCCTAAACAGGCATGTATATGCTGAAATTCGTCTGCATCCGCACTCAATAAACCGTCAAACGGATCTGGAAGTGTTGTGTCAGATGGAAAAAGCACTGGCTCTTCTGCATTGCAAATGATGTCCAGACGAGGGTGATCGCTGCGAGTAAAATTACGACCCATTGCATCAGCTTTAAGACCTACAGCTGCAATGGGTATCAGCGTTGCTCCGTCAAGGCGGAGCAACGCTGAAGCATTGTAAGGAATCACCCGACCGATTGCCTGGAGCAACCGCTGATAGCGATCCTTGGCATTTAGGGCAGCGGTCAGATCGATTGTCATTGACATTATCGTTTCTAATTGTTGCATAGTTTTTATAATTACAACATTGTATTTATAATTACAACAATTTTCCGTTTGTATATTTACAACTCATAGTATAACATACCGTATATACTTATAAATTATGTTGGCATGTTGTTTGCTGTAAAGTAAGGCAGAACAAATTCTGCAAAGGAGATACAAAATGAAACCAATCGAAGACTTAAAAATGGAACACGAGGCAGTCAAAATTATACTGAGGGTTTTGGACAGCATTTGTAAGGAGGCTGAAAAATCGGGTGAATTGGCCAACCCTGAACATCTGGAACAATTGATTGAGTTTTTTACCACCTTCGTTGATCGATGCCATCACGGAAAAGAAGAAGAACTCCTGTTTCCGGCGTTGGAAGAAGTCGGCGTCAGCAGGGAAGGCGGACCCATCGGTGTGATGCTCAAAGAGCACCAGCAGGGACGTGATGCTGTCGCGAAAATGAAGGCCTCCCTTGTGAAATATCGGGACGGAGACCGAAAGGCGGTAGGCGATTTAGTCCATCATGCACGCGCATACATAACACTGTTAAACCAGCATATAGATAAAGAAAACAATGTGTTGTTCGTACTTGCTGACAACAACCTTTCCAAAGAAAAGCAGATGGAACTCTGGGAGGGTTTCGAGACAATAGAAACGCAGAAAATTGGACCCGGCAAGCATGAAGCCTTCCATCAAATGATTGAGTCATTGGAGAGCATTTACCTGTCGTGAAAACATATAAAGAAAAACCTTTTACAGCACATGAATGGAGACTATCATGAACGAAACTATCGAAAAACTTAAAGGAACTCCTTTTCATTTAGAAGAAAATATTGATTACGCGGATGGCTCTGTCGTCAGCCAGACACTGCTTAAAAAAACAACTGGCAACATCACCCTTTTTGCATTTGATGCCGGACAAGGTCTGAGTGAACACACGGCGCCTTTTGATGCTGTGGTTTATATCCTGGATGGGCAAGCCAGGATCACCATCGGAGGGAAGGAAAATACAGTGAGTACTGGACAAATGCTTATCATGCCGGCAAATGTGTCTCACGCCCTGCATGCAGAGGAAAGATTCAAGATGCTGCTGGTGATGATACGCAGTGAGTAGCTTGCCTTGAAAACAGCCAACATTCTACGTTTATCAGAAATTGATTCCGACCTCGAAGGTTGAACTCTCGATTCGCAACAATGAAATCAGGGAGGCTGTAAAATGAGCAAAAAAGTTTGCATTGACACTGAAGAATGTATTGGGTGTGAGAGCTGCGTTGAACTTTGCCCGGATGTGTTCGGGTTTGATGAGGAGGCTGAAAAGGCATTTGTTATAAAGCCGGAAGGCGGTCCAGAGGCATGTATTGATGAAGCTATCGAAACATGCCCCGTTGAATGCATATACAAGGAATGAAAGAACTCAATTAATCAAGCAGGTTATTTCATCAAGGAGGCGGCGATAGGGTTCGGCGCATCAACGATAGTGTTACATGGGTTGGTAAAATTGATTGGGAGCTTCGAAGATTTTATGGTGATGAGCATTCCACCCATCGTGGTTCAAGCTTCAACTCCTACCTGGTTGAAGACGAAAAGGTCGCGCTGATTGATACCGTCTGGGTCCCTTTTGCCAAGGAGTTCGTTGAAAACCTGGCCAAACAAATCGATTTGAACAGGATCGATTTCGTTGTTTCCAACCACGTTGAATGTGATCATAGTGGGGCCCTGCCTGAGTTGATGCGTCGCATCCCCGACACACCCATTTATTGCACTGCCAAGGGGGTTAAGTCTCTGAAAGGACACTATCATCAAAACTGAAATTTTCAGGTTTTCAAAACTGGGGATCGATTGAGTCTGGGCCAAAAAGAGTTGGTATTCATCGAAGCGCCTATGCTGCATTGGCCCGACAGCATGTTTTGCTGCCTGACCGGGGACAGCATCCTTTTCAGTAACGATGCTTTCGGTCAACACTACGCATCCGAGTTGATGTACAATGATCTGGTGGATCAGGCCGAACTGATGGCCGAGTGCACCAAATACTACGCCAACATCCTGACGCCATTCAGCCGTTGGTGAAAAAGAAAATCGAACAGTTCGTTGCATTGGATTTACCCCTGGGAATGATATGCACCAGCCACGGCATTATCTGGCGGGACAATCCGATTCAGATCGTCGAACAATAGATGCAATGGGCCCAGGATTTCCAGCAGGATCAGATTACTTTATTGTACGAAACCATGTGGAACGGTACCCGCACCATGGCCGAGGAAATCGCCAAAGGGTTGAAACTCGGAGGCAACGGAACAGATGTCAAAATCTTCAACATCGCCAAATCAGATAAAAACGACATTATTACCGAGATATTCAAGTCAAAGGCCATCGGGGTCGGATCTTCCACAATCAATCGAGGGATCCTCACATCCGTGGCTGGGATTTTTGAAGAAATAAAAGGCTTGTAGTTCAAAAACAAAAAAGCCTTTTCTTTTGGGTGCTATGGGTGGAGTGGCGAATCGATGGGTATCATATCAGAGCATTTAAAAACAGCCGGTTTTGAATTGCTAAACGATAGGCTGAAAATTCTCTGGAATCCGGACGATGAAGGCCGGAATGAAGGTGTTGAATATGGAAAGAGTGTATCCGACGGATTGAACCTATAACCGATCATCTCAATGGTGAATAGGAGGTACTATTATGCAAGAGCAGCAATCTGACACCGCGGTTCTCTCTCCATGGTGGCGCCGCAGTGTTGTCTTGGTTTTCGTGGTCGGAATGATCGGTCTGATCTTCATGTCCGTGCAGGCATACCGTTATGCGCCACCTATTCCGGAAAAGGTGGTCGATTCCGCAGGCACCGTCGTCTTCGACCGGCAGGATATCGAAACAGGCCAGGAGGTATTTTTAAAATACGGCCTGATGCAGAACGGTTCGATCTGGGGCCACGGCTCATACCTGGGTCCGGATTTTTCGGCACAGTACCTGCACGAGCTCTCGCTGGAAACCGGCCAGGACATCGCCAGGCAGGAATTCGGTATGGATCTGTCTGCACTGGATCAATCCCAGCGGGTTCAGGTAGATGCCCGGGTCGCCATTCTTTTGAAAGAAAACCGCTACGATCCCGCATCGCAACAGTTGACTTTCATCGATTCAGAAAAAGAGTCTTTCCAAAAGCAGCTCACGGTTTGGACCGATTATTTCAAACATCCGATATCCAATTCAGGCCTTCCCGATAACTACATCAATAGCCCTGAGGAAATTCGCCAGCTGACGGCGTTTTTTGCCTGGACGGCCTGGGCCAGTGTCGCCAACCGGCCGGGCAAGTCCCATTCGTATACCAACAACTTCCCCTATGACCCGATGGTCGGCAATCAACTGACCAGCGATGCGGTTCTCTGGAGCGCGTTGAGCGTCGCCATGCTGCTGGCCGGACTGGCCTGCGTGCTGGTCGTTTTCGGCAAATTCGATTACCTGGGATGGAAAGGTGGCCCTGAAGGCATTCATCCGCAGATGCTTGCCGGTGAAGCCACCGCGGGACAGAAGGCGACCATCAAGTACTTTGTGATTGTCGCGCTGCTTTTTTTAACACAGGTCATGATCGGTGGCGCCCTGGCCCACTATCGGGCCGACCCCGGGAATTTCTACGGCATCGACCTGGCCCAGTATCTGCCGAGCAATATTCTACGCACCTGGCACCTTCAGCTGGCCATCTTCTGGATCGCCACGGCCTATGTGGCCGGTGGCCTGCTGCTGGTCTCCTCGTTAAATCCGAAGGAGCCGCGTGGACATGCCTTGGGTGTCCATATGCTCTTCTGGGCGCTTGTGGTTTTGGTGGTTGGTAGCCTGCTGGGAGAACTGGCGGGCATTCATCAGCTGTTTGGGCGCTTCTGGTCATGGTTTGGCCACCAGGGCTGGGAGTTCCTCGAACTGGGGCGCTTCTGGCAGATTATCCTGGTCGTCGGACTCAGCTTCTGGATGGGTCTGCTCTACCGGGTGATCGCACCAGTTTTGAAAGACCCGGAGCGAAGAGAGATTTCGCTGTTATTTTTGGCGGGTGCGGCTTCGATCCCTTTTTTCTACCTGCCGGCCTTTTTTTTCGGCAGCACCTCTAATTTCACGGTGGTGGATATGTGGCGCTTCTGGATTATCCACCTGTGGGTGGAAGGTTTCTTTGAGCTTTTCGTAACCGTCCTGGTTGCGGTCACCTTCTACCAGCTGGGGGTAGTCAGGCGCATCAATGTGTTGCGGGTCATCTACATGGATGCCATCCTCTTTCTGGCGGGCGGCATCATCGGTACGGCCCATCATTGGTATTGGACCGGACAGGCCAACTTTACCATGGCGCTTGCAGCCATGTTCTCGGCGCTGGAGGTGGTGCCGCTGACCCTGCTGACTTTGGACGCCTGGGATTTTATCAAGCTGACCGGTACCGGGGACACCGCCGGAGCGACGAAAAAAAACATCCCCCACAAATGGGCCTTCTATTTTTTAATGGCCGTCGGATTCTGGAATTTTGTGGGTGCCGGCATCTTCGGGTTTCTGATTAATATGCCGGTGGTCAGTTATTTCGAGGCAGGTACCATCTTGACCCTGAACCACGGCCACGCCGCCCTGCTGGGCGCATTCGGCATGCTGGCCATGGCCCTTGTGGTCCTGGGCCTGCGCCACGTCCTGACGGATGAGCAGTGGATCCTGCCAGAGAAGTTCGTCAAGCTCTCCTTCTGGGGCATAAACATCGGACTGGGCCTGATGGTGATCACCAATCTGTTTCCCGAGGGTATTTTACAGGTCTGGGATGTGCTTGAAAATGGCTACTGGCACTCCCGCAGTCTTGAATTTATCGGCACGGACAGGATTCGAACGCTGGAATGGGTCAGCATGCCGTCGCACCTGATCCTGATCGTTGTCGGTGTGGTTCCGATGGTGATTGCCGCAGGGTTAACCTATTTAAGATTGCGCAAAGCTTGATATAAAAAGAGGCAATCATGATTAAAATCAAACGCGCGTATGATCCACCCGCGAAGACGGACGGGACGCGTATTCTTGTGGAACGGCTTTGGCCGCGCGGGATCAAGAAAG
>JAHLLR010000043.1 GCA_020444075.1 Deltaproteobacteria bacterium | reverse complement strand
GACCGCCAGAAAAACAACTATCGGAAGCAGAGCCCCTTCCATCTTGAATCCTTTTCAACCCGCTGATCATTTTTATCGTTGGTGCATGACCGCAGGTCCGGTTTATTCCATTGATTAATCAGCCAGGGCTTCACCAGTGGGCCCCCGGGCATACCGCGACTCAATCCGATGGATCCAACTCATTCATTCTCAGGCAGGCGTCCTGCTCGCCCAAATAACAGGCCGACGTCAGGGCGCTGGTTGCCCTGTCGGTTTCATTCATTCCCAGATAAGCCATCGCCTTGGCCAGAAAAAGGGTGGCCCAGTGTGGATATTTTCTCTCAAGATGGTCCAGGTAGATAATTGCCATCCGCCAGTGGTGATTTCGGATGTAGCGATACGCTCTGGATAATTCCTGCGCCGGGGCGATGGTCGGCGAAACCACCGGTTCCAACTCTTCCTGCAATGAAAAATTCATTTCTTCTTTCTCAAACGCAGCATCCCTGATCTCGGCGCGGACAAAATCTTTCAGCGACGCACTGCTTTTTATCTTTATTGTGGCGATCCCGGTTTTTTCAGAAAACGATTCATCAATCATGCGGTATGGCATTTCATCGGCAACGAGACAGAAAATTTCCATTTTTCTGTCCCCGTAATCTTTCAACAATCCGCTGTCGGCGAGATGGTCGGCCGACAATAAAACAGCCTTGTGTGTCGCGCCGTAAAGGGCCAGTGCACGTGCGGTCTGCCGGGAATCACCCGGACCGGCATGATACGAGAACGCCGTAACCGTCTGCATCTCCTGAACGGTCGAATCCGCCTCGGCAATAGACCCTCCCGGATACGAATGCACCAGCACCATGGACAAAAAAAATAGTTTAGCTGCAGTCTTGAATTTCATCGTCGAATGTCCGGGGAAACCCTGTCCCATGATCTCACCTGCCGCCCAGCCATCGGAAAGTGTTTGGAGGCAGTGATTGACCCATCTGTTTGGATTATGCCGTCGGTTCAGTTTAAATGAGTCTTTGCACGTGGACCGCTGACCAGCATATTGTTGGTCAGTGTGGCCTGGGCGAGTTCCACCTTGCTTCCGAAAAGCATGTTATTTATCAATCCATGCCCATAGGCGCCCGATAGAACCAATGCGTCATGCGGCAGGCTGTAAAGGTTGTGGGAAAACTCGCCATTGGCAAACTGGTACCGATCGCGACAATGTCGAGCGAGTGGTTCATCGAGCCCCGCCTCCCGGATTCGCTGCTCATAATAGCCTGCATCCTGCTCGAGCTGGATAAACAGGTCCAGGGGGTATCCGGATCGTCTGGAAACCTGAATGCCCGATCGAAGCGCATTTAACGCACTGTCTGACCCGCCGAATAACACGGCGACGCTTTTCCAGGGTTTGAATACCGGCGAGGTCAGCAAAACGGGAAAATCCGCCGAACGAATGATTCGCCTGACTTTCGGTCCGATATACCCCAAACCTATTTTTGAAGACAGATCACTGACACTGCGCGGGCAGCACATGAACCCGAAATGAGTGGGGATGTCCGGCAGATCGCTGGCGGTGCGGTTTTTGGGGTGCAGCAGACGGGGTTTCAGCCCAGCCTCGGCGGCGAGGGCAAGCGCCCGCTCGGCGGCCGTTTCCGGCTCATTGAGATAGGACCGGTCAAGGTCGACCTGAACGGCATCCTGATCGAAGTACATCATAAAACGAACCGCATCCGGTATGTATAGGGTCAATCCTACATCCAATGACCGGCAGAAGTAAAGGGACTGCATCAAGGTTTCCCGTCCCAGCGGTGTGTTTCGGAATACATGGAACAAATTGGCGTACATGTGAGCTTTCACCGTTGACTATTTTTATTAAATCTTCCCTGTCGGAAAGTTGCGGCCCCCCCCCTCAGCGGGGACAACCATCGTTTTCCAGCTCGCTGGCGAACCTCGTCGCCAGCGAGCTGGAAAAGGCTCCCGCTTTCGTGTTTCGATCGATCCTTCTGCCTTCCTTTAAAGGCAACGCCCATCAAGATTGTTTGGCGGGCACCAGGGTCTCCTGCAGGCCGTTGTGCATGAAGGCCAGCTTGAATGAAGATCCGTTGTCATTCCACACCTGATGCAGGATCCACTCCTCCGACGTCCCGTTGTCCGTCGCCACCTTGAGATGAACACTGTTGTGGCCCTTATCAACTTTATCGATGGCGGCAGCGTAGGTCTTGCCGTCAAAAACCAATGATGTCGGATTTTTGTCAAGGTTGATCTCTACAGTGCCACCACCCTCGGCGCGTTGCCACGAACCGCTGATCTGCGTCTCCAATTTCTTTTCACTGCCGCAGCCGATGACCATCGAAAACAGAAGAAAAAAAACAGCGGTAAGGACAACGGGTTGCATCGAAAGTGTTTTTTTCATGATAAATCTCCTTTGGTTTTCAGGTTAGGTTTCACGATTCAGATTATATCTTGACACAGACAGATTGGCGGGTTGCCAAAGACACCGTCGATAAAATTTCCCACATGTTTCAGATCAGGGCGGCTGATCCGGCATGAAGATCAGGCACCGGTGGTGGGCTTCAACACAATAGGGCTTTTTTTTGCAGATACAATAGGCGGGAAATTCTCTTGGGAAGGCACGGTAAATAGCCGTGGCAGGCGATGCCCGAAGGACGGAGGCCATGGATGATAGTGACCTTTACCGGGGCCAACTCCTTATCCGGTGATTCCGACTCAACGGGAACCATCCATGCCCATCGGTCCATGGTCGGATGGGCGCCTGCAGGAATGTCAAAACTGGCGGTGTTCGATCTGGAAAGGACAATTTCGCAGAGGTTGCAATAGAGGAAACAGACCTCCTGGGCTTGACGGACGACCGGGGAGTCCCACTGCATCGCCTGGTTTCCGTAAACGGCAGTCGGTGCGTCCACACAGAGAAGCGCACCGCTTAGGAAAAAAAGAAGCCACATCCAGCGCCAGGCAGGAACGATCGTCCTGCCGTCAGGCACCGGACGTCTATGATCGATAGCGGGCTGAATCGTATTTCTGCTGATCGTTACTGGCATTTTTTTATCTGCGTGCCGTTTCTCTGAAGCGAGGGTCGATCCTGCGCGACCTCACGCCGTTCATGGACGAGCATGCCGGTTGCCCTTCACGCGCGCGGGTGTGCAGCATGGGTTCGGTTCAATGCCTGTCATTTTTCATTGTCGTCGAGACGGGCCAGTGCCTTCAATAAACCCAGCGGAGATTGGTGCATGGACAGCTTCTGAATGGCATCCATCCGCTTCTGATTGCGTTCGAATTTCTTTTTCATCCTGGCCTGATAGGCTTCTTTGAGCGCGTCTACCATTTTATCGAAATCGTAAGGTTTTTCCAGGTATTTGAATGCGCCGAGTTTGGTGCATTCCACGGCCGAATCCACCGTGGCATGTCCGGTCAGCATGATGATTTCGATAAATTTATGATTCTGTTTGAGAATTTTGAGAACCTGAGCGCCGTCGGTACCCGGCATCTGCAGGTCCAGCACCGCCACATCAAAACCCCCTTTATTGGCCGCGTCGATGGCCTCGTCTCCGTTGGTTGCCGTCGTTACGTCGAAACCCTTGATGGCCAGCCGCTCCGATACCGCCTTTAAAAATTTGACTTCGTCATCGACCAAAAGAATTTTTATCGTGTTGTCCGTTTCCATGACACCCTCCACCTGTGTGGGTTGAAAATACGATGATCCTCAAAATCAGGCTCGCCGCAGCCGCCAGTGTCTGTTCATCCGAACCGGGCCGCTGCACCGGAACGATGCGACCTATCCATCGGTTGGGTTCGACGTCTGGCCCCCCCGGGTCCGACGGATTTTCTCGTTAGCGGCCTTGATGGTCTTGCTCAGTTCATCAATATCCACCGATTTTGACAAAAAGGCAAACGCACCCAGTTCCATGCACGTTTTTTTATCGGCTTCCGATCCCTGGCTGGTCAAGACAATAACCTCGATCGCCGGGTGGGTCTTTTTCACGCGACGCAACACTTCGATACCATCGATACCGGGCATTCTGAGATCTAAGATCATGACATCGGGTTCATCCTCCCGAGCCATTTCGAGGGCCGACTCGCCGTCATAAACCACGGCCGACTCCAGTTCACGCATCATCAACCGTTTGGATAGCGTCTGGACGTATTTTTTTTCGTCGTCCACCAGCAGGATCTTCGAGGGTGCTTCGAAATCCTGGCGCCGGTACACGTCAGTCTGGTAATACCCGGGCCCCACCTTGGTTTCAACCGATGTTACCCCCGGCTCCCGGCCGGCGATTTCCTTTAGCTCTTCTTCGAGCCGGTTGAGCATCAACACATGCTTGTTAATGGTCAATGTGACGGCGCCTGCCCGGACGTCGATCCCAACGGTATGGCCTTTCTTGGCAAGGGCGATTTCCACGTGGGCGGCAATATTGAAATCATCGACAGCCGTTTTGGATCGACCGGCGAGTTTGATAACCGACGTGGCAATGCTTTTTTCTATTATTTTAGCAATTTCGTCCGGCGAAGTCTTGTCGGTCGGAAAGGAAATATCATAAAGGGAGGCACTCCACGGATCTTTGGCGCCATATAGCATATACATCCAGGCGGCACACTTTTCATCTTCACGATGGATGATTTTGAGGGCCTCGGCCTGGGTGATGTGCCGCTCGCCGGCGGCGACGGCAATACGCGAATTCATATCCGCAATCAGGCAAACCCGCAGCACATGATGGATCTCGCGGGGGATAAGCTGACCGGCAAAACCGCCAACGATCAGGTCGTCTTCGGAGAGGTTTTTTGCCAGGACCAGCCGGAGGTACGCCAGCGAACGCTCCCGTTCACGGGTCAAGCGGTTGAATACCGATGTTTTATCGGCAAACACCCTTTCGATCCGGTTTTCGGGGATATCGGAAAGGCGGCTGGCTTCGGCAACAATCTCATTGTCTGAAATCAGCCGATAACCGGTTTGGGCACCAATTTCCTGGACCACCTGTTTCTCGTTGCAATAACTGCCGCTGAACAGGGAAATGACTGGCATGGATAACTCCTCCTTTTAGGCTTCAACAAGTCGGCAAGCGGTCAACAGCGGACAGTTCGCTTCCGGATCGTTCTCGTGAGCGGATTCATGGATGGAGACGATGGCTTTTTCCAATGTCGGGAAAAGATGGTCTTCACCGATTTTCGCCAGAAAGTGAGTACGGCCGAACACTTCCATGACCGACTCGTTGACCCCGCTCATCGATATGTCGATTCCATTGCTTCTGATCCGATCCACCAGCAGCGACAAGGTTTCCTCACCCGATGAATCGATGTCATTGATCCCGTTGGCTGCGATGAGGATGTGATTGAGGCCCTCTTTGCTGCGTATAATTTCGGTAATCGTGTCCTCCAGATAGCTGGCATTGGCAAAAAAGAGCGGGCCATCGAAGCGCACCAGGGTCACATACGGGCATTCCTGGAGCCCATGGGTCGTTACGCAGCGAAGTTCCTCGTCCTCCGACCGGGACAAAAAAACCACCCGGGGGCGCATGCTCTTGTAAAGAAAAACCATCAGCGAAAGCGCGACACCGATCATGATTCCCTTATCCAGGTGGGGTGCAAATGCCATGGTGGCGACAAACGAAATAATAGAGATCGCACCGTCGTACCATTTTGCCTTCCAGGCATGGATAAAACCGGACACGTTCAGCAGACCGATAACGGCCATCATGATAACTGCTGCCAGCACGGATTGAGGAAGATGATAAAGCAACGGCGTAAAAAATAAAAGAACAATTACAACCGCCAGGCTGGTGAAAACGCTCGATAATCCGGAAACGGCCCGGGCTTGAAGATTGACCGCCGAGCGTGAAAACGAACCGGATGTGGGATAGCTCTTGCCGATCGCACCGCAGATGTTGCCCAACCCTTGACCGATCAGTTCCTGGTTGGGATCGAGTCGCTGCCCGGTTTTACCGGCCATGGCCTTGGCAATGGAAATCGCTTCCATGAATCCCAACAGCGAGATGATCGCCGCGAACGGCAGCAGATGCAGCATGACCCCGAGGTCGATCGGCGGTATGCTCAGCGACGGCAGGCCTTTGGGTATGGTGCCGACCACTGCGCCGCCGCCCATCATCTTGAGGTTGCCGGTGTCCAGGGGTTCATTACCGACCTTGATGCGCCATGTCCGCCCGTCGCTTTCCATACCGACAGGAAGCTGCTCTTCCGGATAAAAAATAAGGGATCCATCGGCCTGGGGAACGCCGGCCAGCAGGATCGCTCTGATTTGCTCCCGGCAGCCGTGGGCTTGTGCCTGCAGGCGTGAGATGTTCAGGTTCACCACGTCCACCTGGTGCTCGGCATCCAGGACGCCGATCTCGTCATGGCTCTGCTTGGCCTTGTTCGATGCTTCACCGAACCGGGCCCGCCCTTCAGCCAGCGAGGGCAGCGCTGAGGCTGCCGCGTTGAACTGTTCGATCAGGCTGCGGACGGCCGGGGATTCAATCGCGTCGATGCCGGCGTTTCGATCGTGTTGGAACCCGGTTGCCCAGGAGATGGAGGTGGTGATGACCACGGCCACGAGGACATTGGGGATCCGCGGCGACAGCCATTTGAGGCCGTACATGACGGCGAAGGCGAACGCCCCCATCACCAGGGTCGGCCAGTGGGTGTAGTGGACGGCCGCCTTGACGACATTGATGATGGTTTCATAATGGTGCGGCGCGGTGTCGACGTATACACCGAACATTTTGGACAGCTGGGAAGAAGCGATGATGATGGCGGCGGCGTTGGTAAAGCCGTTGACCACCGGGTGAGACAGAAAATTGACCACCAGCCCCAACCGCAGGATGCCCAGCGTCAGCTGAAAAATGCCGACCATGAGGGCCAGCAGGATGGCATAGGCGATGTATCCGGGGCTGCCTGCAGTGGCCAGCGGCGCCAGGGAGGCCGCGGTCATCAGCGATACCACCGCCACCGGCCCGGTGGCCAGTTGGCGGCTCGATCCGAACAGCGCGGCAATCATCGGCGGCAGGAAAGAGGCGTAAAGTCCGTAATAGGCAGGCAGTCCCGCGAGCTGGGCATATGCCATGGATTGAGGAATCAGAACCAGGGCCACGGTCAGGCCCGAAAGCGCGTCAAGTTGCAGAGATGCCTTGTCGTAGTTTTTGAACCACGCCAAAAAGGGAAATACCTTTGCCACCATGTGCCACTCCTATCCTTATGTTTTCCGTTGCTTAGACCCTTGCCCGGTCGTCGCAGTTTTATTTCCGGCCATCATCCAGCCGCGCCATTGCCCTGAGCAAACCCAACCAGATCATGCCCTGTTCCTGCTCCCGTTTCCCCCCGGCTGCATTTCCGGTGAACCCGGCCGCGACGGAAGGCCTTCCAGGGAGACCGGAACATCGATCTCAAGGCGATCCGAACTGCGATCCCAATCGATGGAAACGCCGATCGATGCCGCCATGTGCGTGATGCGGTCATCGGGGAATACCTCAAATTCCTTGGGACTGAAGCCGTCAAAAAGGATCCGCCAGGTCGATTCGTTTTTGGATTGAACCGATATATCCAGTTCCGCCCCCGGACCGGCATTCTGAAACGTAAGCACCACTGCCTGATAGATGATTGCCTGGAGAATGAACGGACAGGTCAGCGCCATGGGGGCAGTCCCTTCACCGGTGTGCAGGTTGGTTTTCCCGGCGAAGGAGAGGTATCCGGAAAGATTGCGGACCAGGTCCAGGATTTCCATCAGATCGACGGATACAACGGGGGTATCGACACTGTGGGCGAACCGATTCATCTGTCGGATGGTGGTGAATCCCCGCTGGATTTCCTCGATGATGCTTTCGGTGCTGCTGATAAGCATATCGGGGTCGACGGGTGTCCCCCCCCTGGCCATCTCCGATAGATCGCCGAGCAGTCCGGCCGTTTCAGATATGATGGCCATGACGTTTTTCAGCTCATGGGAAATCGAGGCGTTAACCTTTCCGAAAAAGGCCAGGCTGTCGTATCCAAACCAATCTTTCGCGTTGTCCATCCGTATCCCTCCCCTATAAACTCAGTTCCCGCTGCGGGAGCACCCGGCAGGTCGCCCCTCCCCGATCAGCCGTCGAGATCGGCGGCGGCTGTCGGCCCTTCGGTCAGGCGATTCAGGGTTTCCATCAGCTCCTCGATCTGCAACGGCTTGGGAAGGTAGTTCTCCGCCTCCTGGACTCCGGCCGTATAATCCATTTTGGAGCCGTGGCCGGTCAGAAAGACAAACTTCATCGCCGGGTCCAGCAGACCCAGTCTCCGCTTCAACTCGATGCCGCCGATTCCCGGCATCTTGACATCGAGGATGGCCACATCAAAACGATTGCCCTGCTGCACCGTTTCAAGGGCCTTTTCACCGGAAAAAAAGACTTCCGTCTGAATCTCCCTTAATGCTAACCGCTTGGCCAGCATCAGCGCGAATTTCTGTTCATCATCTACCAGCAGCACCTTCATGATTGGGTTTCCTTCTTGATTTGGACGGGCAGCGTGACCACAAACGTGGTCCCTTGACCCGTTTTACTCTGAACGGTGATGTTTCCATGAAGTTTTTGGACCAGGCCATAGGTAATGGAGAGGCCGAGACCGGTCCCCTGCCCTTCCTTTTTAGTGGTAAAAAACGGTTCGAAGACTTTATTGAGATGCTCTTCCGAAATACCGCACCCATTGTCACGGATGAACAGGCGCACCTGTTCCGGCCCATCCATCTCGGCCCGAACGTCCAGGAAACACCCGTTGTCGATGGCCTGAAAGGCGTTGTTCACCAGATTGAGGATGATCTGCTGCAGTTTTCCCCGATCGGTCTCGATCAGCGGAATGGTTTCCGGAATATCCACATGAATCTTAATATTGCGGTATTCCGCCTCTTTCTTGTGGAAATTGATCACATCGGCAACCATGTCCTTCAAATTGATGGGCTGGGTTTGAACGTCAAAATGGCGGGCGAAGCCCAGCAGCTGCCGGGTGATGGTGCCGCAACGCGCCACCGCATCGATAATCGAATCGATGTGTTCCAGCAGATCCGGGTCTTCCTTGTACTGCTGCTTGATGGTGAACAGGTCTTTCACATAACCGGCGGTTTCATTGATCAGTGCCAGCGGATTGTTGATTTCATGGGCCACCCCGGCGGCCAGCTGTCCGATGGACGCCAGTTGACAGTTGCGCTCCGCAGCCACCATGGTTTCGGCCTTTTGCCGGTCTGCCTGGAATATTTTATTGACCATCACCGTGGAGGTGAGAGTGATCACAACGACGATAATCAAGGCGCTGAAGCCAAAAAACCAGTTGATATTGGATCGAAGATCCAGCCACACTTTCATCATCCCGGCTTTTTGCTTAACCACCATGAGGATAAACGATGTGGGGGCAATTTTGGTGTCGATGAATGCATAGCCGATGAGGATGGGTTGACCGCTGCGATCGGTCGACATCACGGCTCTCGTCCGATCGGAATAGGCCGGCACGGGAATATTCATATGGTGGAATTCCCCTTCGTAAAACTGCGAGGGGGTCTGGAGCAGGCCATCGCGGTTAACCAGGAATATATCCGCATGCTCCCCGGTTTTGTAGGATGAGAGGGTCTGTATCAGGCGCTCGGTCTCCAGGGTCGCCCGCAGCACAAAGAACCGACCGTCCGGGCGCATGGACTTGACGGCCACAACGATATGGGGAACGCCGCGGTAGCCCGAAAAGATTTCGCTGACGCAGGCATTGTGCTGGTGGCACTCCATGAACCAGGGCTGGTTACTGTAATCCTTGCCTTCCAGATTGAAGGGGCCGGCATAGGTCACCTGGGTTCCGGTATCCGCGATGACGCTCAGATCGGTCAACCCGCCAAACCCCAACTTCAAATTCCGGAGGACCTCGGAAAGGCGCCCGGGATTGGTCAACCGGTCGTAGCCCATTTCATTGACCGTGAACGTCAGGGCTGCCAGGCGCTCTTCCAGAAAGAAAGTGACCGCTCTGCGGGCGTTGGAGGCCAGCCGCTCGGTACGCAGGAGGGATTCGGTATTGATGGATGTTTCGATCAGCTGGTAATAGATCAGGGTCATGACGACCAGCGGCACAAGGGCGGTCATCATCAGAATAAAAATAGTCATGCCCCAGGTCTGCCGGTAATCCTGGAAAGTATAATAAGGATTCAGATGCTCGTCATGGTTGCGGTGGAACCGAGGCCATATGGCCCCCCGAAGCCGGTTCAGGGATTTCATCATGACGTTCTCTCTTTAATCCGGGCCATCATGGCCACCAACCGATCGATGTCCAGCGGTTTGTTCATAAAGGAATGCGCCCCGTGGGCCATGCACTGCTCCCGATCCTTCTCCGTCCCGTGACCGGTCAGGATAATAACCGCGGTTTCGGGCCGGCGCTGCTTGATCCGGGTCAATACCTCCGTTCCGTAGAGGTCGGGCAATCGCAGATCGAGGATAACCACTGAAAAAGATTCCTCGCCGACGATGGCTATGGCCGTCTGGCCGTCATAACAGACCTTGCAGGTCAGGCTGCGCAGCCCCAAGCGTCTAGCCAGCATATCGGCATAGCGCTGTTCGTCATCGACAATCAGTATATCAAAATGTTTCATATTGCAACTTTTTTTAAGTTGACTGACCGATAAACATACTTTATATGAAGCATATAAAGGTAAAAGTTTTATTTGTAAACACTTTGATGGTCGATTGTAAGAAATGGTAAAAAAATTGGCACCGACGGGGGGAAAGAAAACATGACCGCACCGATAAATCAAATCCTCTTGGTCGATGATGAAGAAAAACTGCTCCAATCCATTGCCCAGCGTATGAAAATGATGGGGTTCGTCCCTTTCACGGCAACCAATGGCATGGCGGCAATCGATATTGTGACCAAAAATTTAATTGACTTGGCCATCGTCGATCTTCAGATGCCCGATATGAATGGACTGGTGACGATCACCAAACTCAAGGAAATTAAACCCGACTTAAAAACCATCCTGCTCACCGGTCATGGAAACGACAAGGTCAAGCAGGCCACCGAATCGCTCAACACCCTCTATTTCGAAAAAGAGGAGATGGGGGATTTCTGGCATTTTATCAGGAAACTGAACACCGATGGCAACGTTGTGGTCATTCGCCCCGCAGCCTCCCCCGCGGCTGCAGTCGCCCCGTCGGGCATCCCGGCCGCCAATGAGATCGAGATACATTCCCCGCGTCATTTTACAAAAGCCAAACATGAAAAATCATCGACTGTCGAGGGGCCGGATCACCCCATCGACTACCGGCATTTGAGAATTGTCGGCGAAACGTCGAGCATGCAGGAACTAAGGAAAACCATTGGACGGCTGGCCCCGCTGGATTGCACGGTAATGTTTTCGGGAGAAAACGGAACCGGCAAGGAACTGGCCGCCAGGGTCATTCACGCCAGAAGTGCCCGACGTCTTCAACGCTTCCTGGCCATCGACTGCGGCGATCTGGACAACGCGCAATTTGTTCACCAACTGATCGGCTATGGAAAAGTCGATCTATGTGAAGCTATCCAATCCCAACGGGGTATCTTCGCTGCTGACCAGGTCGGCACCCTCTTTTTTGACCGGGTGGAGGAGATGCCCGCGACCATGCAGTCGCAGCTTTTAAAAACCATTGATACCATCGACCGGTCGAGAGCCGCCGCGGGCCAAACCGGAACCGCCGATATCCGCATCCTGGTTGCCACGGAAACCGATCTGGCCCAGCGGGTCGAACTCAACCGTTTTGATGAAGTGCTGTACGACCGGTTGATTTTTTTCAATCTCTTCATCCCGCCCCTTCGGGATCGAAAAGACGACATTCTGCCCCTATGCAGCTATTTGCTGAGGAAGTTCAGCGATGACTTCAAAAAACCGGTTGAATCGATCGCGCCGGAGGTCATCGACATTTTTTCGGCTTACCCTTTTCCCGGGAATGTCCGTGAACTGGCTCACCTCATCGAAAGGGCCGTCATTATTGCTGACGGCAAGACAATCCATCTAAAACACCTCCCGGGACGCTTTCTTGAAGAGGCGTCATCCGTCAAACCCCCTGAACCGGGAGATCTTCTCACCCTTGCGGAACTGGAAAACCGCTACATCATTGAGGTGCTTGAAGCCGCCGGCGGAAACAAATCCAGGACCGCCGAGATACTGAAGATCAGCCGCGCAGCCCTGTGGCGCAAATTGAAACTGATCAAAGCCAACGCGAACCCGCCGCATTAATCCTCACCGGCCTACCCATCTATTGCAATAAGCAACAGTTGATGTTAGTTTTTGCAATAGCACATATGACTTTGAATTAATTAGACAATTTGACAAATCATGGCGATCGTTGCGAATGGTAACGGTTTGCCCGATTTTCACGCACCACCCGGATTCTAGAAAATATTAATAATTTTAATCAGTTAATTGCAAGCGTGGTGATTGGTATAAACGTTGCTCTTAATGTTTGGGTTTAATCGCAACCATCAATCAAGGAGCAGCCATGACGACCCATCTGTGCATCCATGGGGAAGTATTCACCAAAACCCAGAAAATTGTCGGCTGGATTGTCTCGCGGACCGGTTGGCCGATCGTCTCCGACCGCGACCTGATCGAAGCGGCCGGCCAGCGTTTCAACGTGAAGGCTGACCGCCTGGAACGCTTCATGAAATCACCCGATGGGATGTTGAACCGCTTGACCCACGGCACCGAGCGGGCAATGGCTTATATCAACTCGGTTTTAGTGGAAAAACTCGGAGAGGGGACAACCGTCTTTCATGGGTCCCGGGGACTCCCGACCACCAGACAACTGCCACAGGTGCTGAATGTGCTGGTCACCGCCGAACCCCGATTTCGCGTACAACGGGCACTTGACGCCACGACCGCGAATGAACGCCAGGCCCGAACTATCATTGATCGCCGGGACCGCAGAGAATTCCAGTGGTGCCGCCATGTCTTCGGCGGCGACCCATTCGATGCAAACGCCTATGATCTGGTCGTCCCTTCGGACCGGCTCGACACCGAAACCGCGGGCCGGTTGATTTTGGAGCAGCTGATGCAAACTGAAATGGCCGCACGTGACAACGAGTCCGATTTACTCAACGATTTGAAATTGGCGTCCAAAATTCAAGTGCTCCTGTCCGAAGGCGGATATCCTGTATCCGTCACTGCCCAAAAGGGCCACATCCGGCTCACCGTTGATCGGCCGGTGCTCCTGCTGGACAGGCTGAATAAGAAGCTGGAACGGCGGATTCTCCAGATTGAGGGTGTTCAACAGGTGGAGACCAGGGCCGGCCGTTATTTTTTCCAGGCCGACATTTATCGCCGCTGCCGGTTTGAGCTCCCGTCCGAAGCGCTATTCCGCAGCTTTACCCGATGTCGCCGACGCCTTCACGATCAGGCAGCAGCCAATTTCCCGGTGTTGACGCAACGGCAGGAACAGGGCAACCGAATCCAGGCCGTCCAACAGCTTTAACCGCTTGCATCGTTATGATGCAAGCGGTCCGCAGCAGTGCCCCCTGATTCATGGTCTTTTCCACCAGGCGACGATCTCGGGTGGTATGGTCCATGACCGCGTGTCGCTGTTGACATACCTTGCCATCCGATTATACAACCCCCCAGCTGACAATCCATCCTCAGGGACCGATCCATGACAATCAGCATCCGAAAAAAAATAGCCGTCAGCTTCACCCTCTTTATACTGGTCAGCACGCTGATTTGGTTTCTCAACTATTACAAGTATCAGTTGATCACCGAAAAGCTGCAGATCATCGAAAAAAAGGATCAGGTGTTGAACATGATCCTCGAGGCACGGCGTTTCGAAAAGAACTATTTTCTCTTTCACAATGCCGAAGATCTGGACCAATCCATCGATTATGTCAAACTGGCCGAAGCACGCCTCAAGGAGGTCATCACCGTCCATGGCCGTTACACGGTGGAGCGGGACCTGGAAAAGAGACACCAGGCGCTTCTGGACTACCTCGCCGCCCTGCAAACCATCACGGGCAACCAAGGCGCTCATCGCCTCTCTTCCGCGGGTGCGGCAGACATCCGCACCGGAGGCATGGTACAGCAGCAAAATGGCCGAATCCGTGATCTGGGACGCCTCCTGACCAATGATTTTGAATCGATCCTCAACCGGGAGCGCCGACTGGTCATCCAACTGGTCCACGAGTCCGGTTACTACCTTTACGTGGCCCTGGCGGCGATCTTTGTCCTGACTTTCGGCATTGCGATTTTCATGTATTTTAACATCAACAAACCGCTCGAATCCATTGAAACCGCCATTCGAAAAATCGCCTCGGGAACCTATGCCGGCATTCCCGCCATCTCCAGCGGCGACGTCTTTGAATCCCTGGTAACCAGCCTCAACCACATGATCCACGAGTTGAACCGGCGCAATGAGCAACTGGTTCAGAATGAAAAACTGGCATCGCTGGGAACCCTGACCTCGGGTGTCGCACATGAGCTGAACAACCCGCTGAACAACATCTCCACCTCGGTTCAGATCCTCCTCGAAGAGCTGGATGACGACAACATGGCATTCAAGCGCGAACTGCTGGAAGAGACCGAGAAGCAGATCGACCGGGCCAGGGATATCGTCAAAGCGCTCCTGGAGTTTTCCCGCAAGGGGGCATTCAACCCTAAACCGATCCAGTTCAAGGAACTGATAGCCCGAACGATCCAGATGATCAAAGGCGATTTACCGGCCAACGTCGACCTGGAGATCGATATCCCCGAGCACATTCAGGCTGATCTGGATGCCCAAC
Organism: Deltaproteobacteria bacterium; assembly: GCA_020444075.1. GTDB lineage: Bacteria > Desulfobacterota > Desulfobacteria > Desulfobacterales > Desulfosarcinaceae > Desulfosarcina. Next base: position 28,875 of record JAHLLR010000043.1, on the reverse strand, counting down.
GGATGCAACAGGTGCTGATCAACCTGATCCAAAATGGGCTGCAGGCCATGGCGGATGGCGGCATACTGAAAATCAGCGCCGAACAGCCCGAGGGTGAAAAAACCTTTTGCTTTCGGATTTCCGACAGTGGCAAAGGTATTGAAAAAGATGCGCTGGGCAAGATTTTCGACCCGTTTTTTACCACCAAAACGGATGGACGCGGCTCGGGACTGGGCCTGTCCATCAGCCACGGCATCATCGAACAACACAAGGGCCGCATCTCGGTGGAGAGCCGGCCCGGCGAAGGGACAACGTTTACCGTATGTCTACCCAATCGACAGACTTCGGAAACCGGATGACGGCGAAAAAAGAGACCCTGCTGGTCGTTGAAGACGAAGACCTGGCGCGAAAGAATCTGGTGCACATCCTCGATCGCGAAGGTTACGACGTCACCGGCGTGGATAGTGGGGAAAAAGCCATTGCACTGCTTAAGGATCAGCCTTTCGATCTGGTGATCACCGATTTTAAAATGGGACGCGTGGATGGGTTGCAGGTCCTGGAAAAGTGCAAGGCGTTGCAGCCGCTGGTCGAAGTGATCATCATCACCGGCTACGCCACGGTCGATCTGGCGGTCACATCCATGAAGGATGGCGCTTTTTACTATATTGCCAAACCCTATAAAATTGACCAGGTGCGCAAGATCGTGAGCGAGGCGCTGATCAAGCACCGGCTTCTATTGGAAAATCAACGGCTCCGGGATGAATTGCAGCGCAGCCGACCGATGCCGGCGCTGATCGGGAAAAGCCGGGCGATGGAAACCATCCGTGAGACCATCCGCCAGGTGGCACCTGCGGATACGAATGTTCTGATCCTGGGTGAAAGCGGCACGGGAAAGGAGATTGTGGCCAAAGCCATTCACCTGCTCAGCAATCGCCAGGCCAAACGGTTTGTGGCATTCAACTGCGGATCGTTCACCGAGGAGCTGATGGCCAACGAATTGTTCGGGCACGAAAAGGGTGCCTTTACCGGAGCCGATCGTGAACATGCCGGCCTGCTGGAGGTCGCCGACGGCGGGACCGTGTTTCTGGACGAGATCGGCGATATGCCCCTGAGCATGCAGATCAAATTGCTTCGCGTCATCCAGGAGCGGGAACTGATGCGGGTCGGCGGCGTCAATCCGATTCAGGTGAATGTGCGATTTCTGGCGGCGACCCACCGTGACCTGCACGAAGACGCCCGTACCGGTCAGTTCCGGCAGGATCTATACTATCGACTCAACGTCATGACCATCCACATCCCCCCGTTGATCGAACGCCGGGAGGATATTCCCCTGCTGGCCCAGCGATTTCTGATACGCATTGCCGGGGAAATGCAGAAAGATGTCCAATTTTTCGATACCGGGGTGATGGATTTACTCAGCCAATACAGCTGGCCGGGCAATGTGCGCGAATTGGAAAACATCGTCGAGCGCGCCGTGGCGCTGGCCACCGGCCCCACCATCGGGGTCGATCAACTGCCGGATCACATCCGCAACCTCACCATTGAAACCTATCGCAGCACCGGCAATGAGATCCCCACGCTGGAGGAGCAGGAAAAACGGTACATCGAATGGGTCCTGCAGAAAACCGAAGGCAACAAGACCCATGCCGCCAAAATCATGGGCATCGATCGCGTCTCGCTCTGGCGCAAACTCAAGCGCTATGGATGGGAGGATTCCTGAATCGATCCCCCATCTTTACCTTTTTTTCCTGAAACCCGCCCCCAAGGGCGAGGCCCGTGACGTCTGCAACTGCTCATTTCGTCAGACATAGTAGGGCGTATCGATGTTACAGTCGATATCCTTCACCCCGGGAATAATCGACACAACGGCGACAATTTCATCATAGAGGTCATCACGGATCCGGTCCTGCAACTGGTGCTGGACATGCGGGCTGGCAACGCCCGACGGTTTCAGCTTCTGGCCCTGGACGCGAAGCTGGACGATACCGTCCCGGCAGCTGACATCAGCCTTGCAGACGCCTTGGATGGCGACTTTGACGTGGCTTTCCAAAGCCAGGTCCGCAAGGGCCGCCGAGGAGCGGGCGGTGGTCCGGAAACTGCTGCCGGTTGCCGTCTGGCAAACGATTTCGCATGCATCGACGATGGTCAATCGGCCGATATGCAGCACCATGTCGTAAAGCCGGGGATCGTTCATATCGATGCGGTAGATGCTGCGATACCATTCGGCCCGTTCCTGATCCTCACGGTCGATCAGATCGAGCGCCGCTTCGCGGGAAACCGGTTTCCGGCGTTGCAGCAACTTGATGCGCTCTTCGATATCGGCGATCACCCGCACCTTGAGAACATGATCAATGCCGTCCAGCAGAATCTGGCCGGCAAAACCGTGGTAAACCACGTTGTCTTTGACCACGTGCTCAAGCAGGGCGGCCTGGATCCCATCTATGATTCGCTCTCGGACATGGGTGATCCGTGCAATCAGACCGGGCGCATCATGGAGGGATGCCACCAGTTTCGCTTCGGGGACATCAAAGGTCCGGGAAGCTTCCAGTAAAACCTCCTGGCTGATGCATTCATAGCCGAGCCGATCGGCGACACATTCGGCGATCTCCTTGCCATGGCTGAAGCATCCCCGGGATATGGTGATAATGGCCATATGGATCGATTCCTCGTTAAACGCCGTAGAAAAAATAGATGATGGTCAGTTCCACGGCCAGGAAGAGCAGGGTCATGATGAAGCCGGCCTTGGCGTAGTCGACGGTACGGTATCCACCGGGACGCATCACCAGCGCGTTGACCTGATGCGTCGGCAGCACGAAGGTGTTGGACGCCGACAACCCCACCACCAGGGCGGCCATGCGCGGGTCGGCACCGGCCATCACCGCCATGTTCATGCACAGCGGCACCAGCAGCACCGTGGCCCCCACGTTGGAGATGAACAGGGTAAAACATGAGGTCATGATGCCCACGGCGGTGAGCAGCACGATGGGTGACGGGTGCCCCAGCAGCCCCAACACCTGGGTAGCGATAAAGGCGGCCGTACCGGTTTTCTCAAAGGCCATGCCCAGGGGGATCAGGCCGGCCAGCAAAAAGACGGTCATCCAGTCCACTGCCCGGTATGCTTCGTCGATGCTCAGCACGCCGGTGACGACCATCCCCAGCGCGCCCGACATCAGGGCTACCGAAAGCTGAATCTTGAAAAAGATGATCTGGAATAACGCCAGCACCAGCCAGAAAACGGCCAGCTTGGCTTTCTGGGGCCTCAGGATCTCTCCTTCCAGGGGCGTGGCAAAGGTCAGGGCACGCGGCTGCGGCTGGTTCTTGATCAGGTGAAACCGCTCCCAGGGTCCCTGCAGGAGCAGGGTATCGCCCATGCTCAAGGCGATCTGGGTCAGCCCGGTGTAATAGATGCGGTTGCCCTTGAACAGGGCAATCGGGTTGAGATTGTAGAGGTCTTTGAAGTTGACCTCGTTCATGGTCTTGCCGATCAGTTCCGAGCGCGGCGAGACCACGGTCTCGGCCATTCCGGCACTGGTCCGGGCCAGGCTTTCGGCAAAGGTGTCGAGCCCCTCCTTCAGCGTCCATCCCAGCTCGGCGGCCATTTTGCGAACGTTTTTTTCCTTGCCCACGACAGCGATGGTGTCCCGCGCTTCGATCTCATTATGGCTCCGGGGGGTCAGGTTGATACGCTTTTCACCGGCATGGTAAATGGCCACCACCGTCAGCAGGAATTTGGAGCGGATGTGCAGTTCCTGAAGGGTTCTGGGGCCGGCGAAATCCGCCGGCACCTGAATCTCGAAAGTATTCCCCAGGGCCTTGTATTCTTCCATCAGGGCTGCGGTCACTCCGCGATCGGCTTCTCCCTTGGCGGCCGGCAGAATATACTTTCCGAACAGCAGGAAGTAGATAATGGCGGTAGCCAGCAGGCAGATACCAATTGGCGTCTGGGTGAAGAGGCCGAACGGGGCGAGCTTTTCTCCGCCCAGCGTCATCAGGTCATTGAGCAAAATGGTGGGGCTGGCCCCCACCAGGGTGAGCGTGCCGCCGATGATGGCGCAGAATCCCATGGGCATGAGAATTCTCGATACCGGGATCTCCATGCGTTTGGCAATGCGTTGGGTGGCCGGCATGAACAGGGCTGCCGCACCGATGTTCTGCATCATGCTGGAGATGATGCCCACAGCCCCCGAAACCAGAGCGATCACCCGACTTTCGCTGTTGCCGGCGAGCCTGATGATCGGCCCGGCCACCTGGTTCATCACGCCGGTCTTGTCCAGTCCGGCACCGATGATGATCACGGCGATGATGGAACACACCGCGTTGCTGCTCAGCCCCACAAAGGCCTCCTTGGGTGAAATCAGACCGGTAAGCGGCAGCATGACCATCATGATGATACCCACGACATCCACCCGCACCCACTCGAACACAAACAAGACCACGGCAAAAGTCAGCATGATGATGGTCAAAATCATTTCAGGGGTCATTCAACGAACTCCTCTCGAATCTTTTTGAGCACTACTTCTCATTGCGAAACCAGTAGCATAGGCTGAATGCGATCATGATCAGTCCGATCGACAGAAAAAAATGGCTGTTCATCTCAAATCTCCTCCAACGGTTAGGCGGCTTGTCGCCACGGATCAAATCATCGCGTAGACCAGCACCTCGTTTCGCAGCCGGTTGCTCTCGGCAACACGGTCCGATGCAATCTGCGGCTGGGCATCGGAGATGACAAACTCGATACTCCCGTACTCGCTCTGCACACTGGCCAGCGCCTGTTCGGGTTCATCGAACTTGACCACGTGGACGAAGGGAACCCCGATGGCTTCGGCAGACTGTCGAAACGCCCGGGCGTTTTTCTCGGAGATGGATTGAAATTCCTGGCATAGTTTGCTGCGCGAGGTTGAAAACAGGCTGAACGCATCGCAGGAAAGCGGGGCGCTGTTGAGCGCCAGAATTTCAAAGGACATCCTACGGGCCATATCGATGGCGTAGTCGATGACTTCATCGGAAAAGGTACTCTCCCGGCCCATGACCACCAGCCGGCCATCCACCGATCCGGTGCCGATTTCGGCCCCGGCAGACGCGACGATGGCACCTGCCCCATCAAGCCTTTTCTCATTTTGAAGCTCAGCGGTGGGGGTGTTCTTTTTTGATCTCTTGAATGGATTTCGCATGTCGCAACGCCTCCTGTTTGGTTGGGATTGAATGCGCATTTTTCACGAGCACCAGCGGGATTGGCAGTTTGGGCATGGCTTTCCCCCCCGCCGGACGGCTCTCTTTCTTCCGGGCACCGGATGGGTGGTGGTGCAACCGGGGATCGAAAACCGTAAGGACGATATGGCGGTGGTTGCGCACATATCGCTCGATGATGGTACGGGTTGGTTCACCGGTAACCACGCAGCGATAATCGATACGGGTATCCGGTGGGTCAGGCAAGAGCCTCTGGAATTGATCACTGGCCGCCGCTTTCAGCGCTTCCGACGGATCGTGCAGACCGGCTTCGCCAACGGTCGCCGTCACCACGGCGCCCGCATAGTCATTCCCGGCCAGGTGGACGGGGGTGTGGCGATGCTTCCCAGGGTTGCCTACAGAATTTGTCCCCTGAAGGATATGCAGCACCTCCAGTCCGGCCCTCATCCGCCGGCACAGCACCAGGGCATAATCCAGCGCCTTGCGGTCCGGGGTCAAATGATCGGTGGCAAAGAGAAGGGTTTTCATGGTCAACGGGTAATCAATTCATGTGCCATAAACCCAGACGGGATTTAACTGATCTATTTTATGGCCAATTTTAAATCATGAACTCCGGGCGGGAGGGAAAGGCAAGCCGTTACAATAAGCAACACTTAAACCAGGTTAAATTAATTTGTGTTTTTTTACAGTTAGTTATAAACTATTACAAAAACATTTGAAAATGTTGCAAATCGCAACATTTGGCAACCTGAGAAGGGTAAAGACAACTGGTATCCCCCCAAACCTGACGGCGATGCCGTGTTTTTCCCACAATATGGACAGAATCCCGACATGGGCGTCCCCAGTGCTAAAAACAACCCTCTCCCCGAGATGGAGAATGAAGATACGAACCGTTTCACTCTTTTTGGGGTGCCACTGATCGTTTCTGTGAGAACGGTTTTTGCAAGCGGTTGTCTGACGTACCGGACGATAACGATCCGTTGATGCTCCAGGCCGGCGCTTTTCAGCAGACACCCAAGCGGAGGAAATCAGGCATGCGGTTTTTCAGAAAAGAAACGATCCAGGAGAAACAGGAGCTTCCGACGTCCGAAATCGGCCAGTTCCGCCGCTCCGTCATTGATGCCGGCATGCCGCCGGAGGTAGAGCAGGCAACCCTCAAGGAAATCGAACGGATCGCCAAAATGCCCGCGGGCAGCGCCGAGCATACCATCGGCATCAATTATATAGACTACCTTACGCACCTGCCCTGGAACCGGACCAGCGAAGACCGCCTCGATCTCAAAACCGCCAGGCAGGTGCTCGATTCCGAACATGATGGTCTGCCGGAAATAAAAAACCGGGTGATGGAACACCTGGCGGTAAGAATTCTGCAGTCCGAACGCCGGCCCACCATACTGGTGGTGGACGATGAAAAGATCACCCGCAAAAATCTTAAGCATGTGCTCACCAGGGCGGGTTACCAGGTGGCCACCGCCGGCGACGGTCTGGAAGCCATCGACCGGTTGAAAGACCAGGCGTTCGATGTCATCATCACCGACCTGAAAATGGAGCAGGCAGACGGCATGCAGGTGCTGGAAACGGCCAAACGGAAAAACCCGGACACCGAGGTGATCATCATTACCGGGTATGCAACGGTGCCGGCGGCGGTTTCCGCCATGCAGAAGGGCTCCTATCATTTTCTGGCCAAGCCGCTGAGGCTTGATGAAATCCGCACAACGGTGAAAAACGCCCTGCATCGAAAGTTGACCCGCCTGGACAACCGGGGGCCGGTACTCTGCTTCGTGGGGCCGCCGGGTACCGGCAAAACCTCGCTGGGAGTCTCCATTGCCAGAAGCATGCAGCGCCGGTTCGTACGCATCTCCCTGGCCGGAATGAAGGACGAAGCCCAACTGAGGGGACACCGGCGCAGCTATGTGGGCGCCCTGCCCGGCCGCATCATTCAGGAGATCCGCCGATCGGAAACCAGCAACCCGGTTTTCATGCTGGACGAACTGGATAAGATCAGCCAGGATTTCAAGGGTGATCCGGCGGCGGCCCTGCTGGAGGTGCTCGATCCGCAGCAGAACAACCGCTTCATGGACCACTATCTGGACCTGCCCTTTGACCTCTCCAAAGTGATGTTCATTGCCACGGCCAACACCGTCGACGCCATTCCGGAGGCGCTGCTGGACCGCCTGGAGGTTATCGAACTGTCCGGCTACACCGAGCAGGAGAAGATCCGGATTGCCTTCAACCATCTCATCCCCCGGGAGATCGATGCAAACGGGCTTGAAGACCGGTCGATCGTCTTCAGCCGCGCGGCGGTGGTCCGGATTATTCGTGAGTACACCCGTGAGGCGGGGCTGCGCGGCCTTCAGCGGCAGATTGCCAGCCTGTGCCGTAAAATCGCCCTCGACCAGGTCGATCATCAAACCGGTGCAGACCCGCTGGCCGTCACCGATGAATTGGTGGCCGAATTCCTGGGCCCCCGCCGCTTTGCCTTCGAGGTGACCCAGGCCAAAGACCGCATCGGTGTGGCCACCGGCCTGGCCTGGACCCGCACCGGCGGTGAAATCGTCTTTATCGAGACCACCAAAATGCGCGGCAGCAATCAGCTGACGCTCACCGGTTCACTGGGAACGGTGATGAAGGAGTCGGCACAGGCGGCCATGAGCTACATCCGCAGCCATGTGGATGCCTTCGCCATCCCGGAATCGTTTTTTGAACGGCACGATATTCACATCCACATCCCGGCCGGAGCGATCCCCAAGGACGGCACCTCGGCCGGTGTGGCCATTGCCGTGGCATTGCTCTCCATGATTACCGGCCGGCCCTGCCGCCGCGAGGTGGCCATGACCGGAGAACTCACCCTGACCGGCCGCATTTTGCCGGTGGGTGGGGTCAAGGAGAAGCTGATGGCCGCTCATCGGGCCGGTGTCCGCACGGTGGTGCTGCCCGAAAAAAATGTCGTCGATCTCCAGGAAATTGCCGATGAAATCAAACAGTCCCTGGACATCGTGCCGATCGATGATCTCTCCCAGGCCATCGACCGGGTGCTTGCGGCGGTTTCGTAAAATTTGACCATTGAACGATCCCTATCCTTTGCGCTATAACCGACGGTAAGCCGGGGGTGGATGATCGCTCCTGACGTTCCCGACAGGTTAAACGGACGTTCAGCCTGCCGATCAACGGTGCCGACGTTTACTATTACCGAAGGAAAACGCCGCTCATGTCCATTGTCACCATATCCCGGGGATCCTACAGCCGGGGCAAGGAAGTCGCCGAAAAACTGGCCCGGGCCTTGAATTATGAGTGTATCTCGCGCGAGATCATCCTCGAGGCATCCGAACATTTCAATATTCCCGAACTGAAGCTGGTCCGGGCGATCCACGATGCCCCGACGATCCTGGATCGGTTCACCTCCGGCAAGGAGCGCTTCGTGGCGTTCTTCCGTGCGGCGCTGCTCACCCACCTTCAGCGGGACAACGTCGTATTTCACGGACTGGCGGGCCATTTTTTTCTGCAGGGGATTTCACACGTTCTCAAGATCAGAATCAGTGGGGACCTGGAGAACCGGGTGCGCGAGGAGATGAAACGCGAAGGCATTTCGGCCGACGAGGCGCGCATGGTGCTGGTCAACGACGATGCCGAGCGGCGGAAATGGGGCATGCAGCTTTTCGGCCAGGACACCTGGAACCCCCTTTTGTATGACATGGTCCTGCACATCGGCACCATGGGCGTGAATGATGCGGTTTCCATCATTCTTCATACCCTTGACCAGCCCTGCTTCAAAAGCACGGCCAACAGCCGAAAACGGCTCGACGATGCCGCCCTGGCGGCCCGGGTCGAAGCGGCCCTGGTCAAGGACTTTCCCAAGGTGATGGCCGATGCCGGCAATGGAGAAGTGTTCGTGAGCGTCCGGGGATCGCTGGTGGATGAAAAAATCATCACGGCAAGGGTCGAACGGCTGGCGGAAAAGGTGGACGGGATCCAATCTCTCCAGGTAAACATCGTCCCGTTCGTAGTGGAAGACTGAACCCCAAAAGCAAACCCGGAAGCACACGCAGCATGAGTGAGCATCATGAACCGGTATAATCTGGAAGCCCCAACGCCCGATGGCAGATCCTGGCTGCGGAGGCTGTTTCCCTTTCTCCGCTGGTGGAATTTCATCGGCTGGGATACCTTGCAGGCTGACCTTCTGGCTGGCCTCACCGGTGCCGTCATCGTTCTTCCCCAGGGTGTGGCCTTTGCGATGATCGCCGGCCTGCCCCCGGAATACGGTCTCTACACCGCCATCGTCACCCCGGTGGTGGCGGCCCTTTTCGGATCCTCCCTGCATCTGATATCCGGCCCCACTACAGCGATTTCCATAATCGTGTTCACGTCCATCAGCCCCCTGGCCGAACCCGGTTCAGCCGAGTATATTCGCATCGTTCTGACCCTTACTCTCATGGCGGGGGCATACCAGCTGGCATTCGGCCTGGCCAGGCTGGGCACGCTGGTCAATTTCGTCTCCCATTCCGTGGTGGTCGGTTTTACCTCGGGAGCGGCCATCCTCATCGCCACGAGCCAGATGAAACATGTCTTCGGCCTATTCATGCCGCGTGGTCACTCTTTTCTGCAGGTCTGGATGAGCATCCTCAGCGAAGTTGAGCATATCAATCCGTATGTGCTCGCCGTGGCCATGGTCACGCTGGCATCTGCGATATTCTTCAGAATCGTGATTCCCCGATGGCCGGGGATGCTCTTTGCCATGATCATCGGCAGTCTGGCCTGCCTGCTGATGGACGGCAACCAGCACGGCATCCATCTGGTCGGCCAGATGCCGGCGACCCTTCCGCCACCCTCCCTGCCGGACTTTTCCTTTGGCACCATCCGTCAACTGGCTCCGAAAGCGCTGGCCGTGGCCCTTCTCGGCCTGATCGAAGCCCTCTCCATCGGCCGCTCCATTGCCGCAAAATCCCGTCAGCCCATCGACGGCAACCAGGAGTTCATCGGGCAGGGGCTGTCTAATATCATCGGCAGTTTTTTCTCCAGCTACGCCGGTTCCGGCTCCTTCACACGCTCCGGTATCAATTATCAGGCCGGCGCCATCACACCGCTTTCAGCCGTATTTTCAGCGGCTTTTCTGGCCCTGCTGCTTCTGCTCATCGCCCCCCTGACCGCCTACCTGCCCATCGCCGCCATGGGGGGGATCATCCTGCTGGTGGCTTACCATCTCATTGACGTGCATCACATCCGCACCATCTTGAAAACCAGCACGGGGGAGACAGCGGTCCTGCTGACCACCTTTCTGGCCACCTTGTTCCTGGACCTGGAGTTCGCCATTTACGCGGGTGTCCTGCTTTCCCTGATTCTTTACCTGAACCGCACCGCCCATCCGCGCATCGCCAATCTGGCACCGAATCCGGATACCGTCGGCCCCCCCTTGATTGAAGCGGAAATCGAATGCCCGAAACTGAAGATCATCCGCATAGACGGCCCGCTGTTCTTCGGGGCCGTCAACCATGTAGGCGAGTACCTGTACAACATAGACAGGAAATTGACCCGCAAGCGCAATGTACTGATTGTGGGGTGCGGCATCAATTTCATTGATGTTGCCGGCGCTGAAATGCTTGCCCGCGAGGCCCTGCGACGCCGCACGCAGCGGGGAAACCTATACCTGTGCGAATTCAAACCCGATGCCAACCGGGTGCTTGAACGGGGCGGCTACCTGGAAACCATCGGCCGGGACCACCTGTTCGCCACCCAGAAAGAAGCCATCGCCGAAATCCTGCCCCACGTCGATACCGTGAGTTGCCAGCACTGCGACAAACCGGTTTTCAAGCAATGCGTGGTGGAACCGGCCCGTGAAAATCGTTGATGCTGAACCTCAACCCGGCTGGCGCAGAGCCGGGTAAGATGACCGCGAAAATGGATGATTGGTTCTGATGGATAATGCGTCTGTGATCTCCCGGCTCTCTTTTCACCTGCTTCGTTCCCCGGCGCGTGTGGCGATCCTGGGTTTCGCCGTGCTGATCACCGTGGGTACGGCCCTGCTTATGCTGCCGGCATCTTCCGCCGGATCGCCCGTTGGATTGGTGGATGCGCTTTTCATGTCCACCTCGGCCAGCTGCGTTACCGGCCTGTCTGTCATGGACATCGGCCGGCAGTTGACCCTCTTCGGCCAGCTGGTGATCCTGCTTTTGATCCAGGTGGGCGGATTGGGAATTTTGACCGTCTCCACCCTGCTGCTCATGATGATGAAAGGGCGCCCCACCCTGTCCGGCCAGGCCATCATCAAGGACACCTTCACTTACGGGGAAGGTAAACAGACGGTGACCTCGGTGCTCAGGGCGATCTTCATCACCGCCTTTACCATCGAGGCGGCCGGGGCGCTGTGCCTCTACCTGCGCACGGCACCGGCGGCGGGTTGGGAGCAGGCCGCTTACCCGGCCGTTTTCCATGCCGTCAGCGCCTTCTGCAACGCCGGTTTTTCCCTCTATGCGGACAGCTTCGTCGGCTACCGGGAGGATTGGATCGTCAATGGCGTGTTGAGCCTGCTGATCATCATCGGCGGCATCGGCTTCGTGGTCATCGCCGATGTAAAAAACAGATTTTTCGGCAGAAAAACAACCATGAAGCGACTGAGCCTTCACAGCCGCCTGGCGCTGTCCGCCAGCGCCTTTCTCATCCTTTTCGGAACCCTGGCGATCCTGTTCATGGAGTGGAACAACGCCCTGTCCCCCCTGAGTCTTCCCGGACGCCTGCTGGCCGCGCTGTTTCAGTCGATCAGCGCCAGAACCGCCGGATTCAACACCCTGGACATGGGCATCATGGCCAACGAGACCCTGTTCATGCTATGCATCCTCATGTTTATCGGCGCCTGTCCCGGTTCCTGCGGCGGGGGCGTGAAGACCACCACCGTAGCCGGTCTGGCCGTTCTGGGGATTTCGCGGCTGAGAGGATTCAACCGGCCCCAGGTGTTTCGGCGCACCCTGACCGAGGCCAGCATATCCAAGGCCACCAGCGTGGTCATGATCAGCGCGGCAGTCATCATTCTGGCCGTCATGGTCCTGATGATGAGTGAACTGGGCGGACTATCCCACACCCAGACCCGGGGGCGGTTTCTGGAGCTGTTTTTTGAAGCCATCAGCGCCTTCGGAACCGTCGGTCTGTCCACCGGCATCACCGGCACCCTGTCCCCATTCGGGCGCGTCACGATTGTGCTGCTCATGTTCATCGGCCGGCTGGGTCCGATGGTGATCGGCCTTGCCGTCAGCCGGGAACGCATCAACCGCTTTCAGTTTGCCGAAGAAAACATCATGATCGGATGAAATTATGGAAAAACAATTTGCTGTGATCGGATTGGGAAATTTCGGATTCTATCTCGCTGCCGCCCTGTTTCAGAAAGGCCACGAGGTGCTTGGCATCGACATCAGCCCCCGGCAGGTTCAGGAAATCCGGGACAAGGTGAGCCGCGCGGTCATTGCCGACGCCACCGATCCCCAGGCCCTCAGGGAACTGGAACTGGAAAAAATGGATGCGGTGGTGATCAGTATCGGGTCAGTGCTCAACAGCTCCATCCTGGCCACCCTCAACGTCAAGGATATGGGGGTCAAGCGGGTGGTGGCCAAGGCGGTCAGTGAGGCCCACGGCCGGATTCTCCAGAAAATCGGCGCCGACGAAATCTATTTTCCCGAAAAGGATATCGCTTTGACCGCGGCCCAACGCCTGGACAACCCCAATGTACTCGACTACCTTCCCTTCATGGAGGGCTACAGCATTGCCCAGCTGGCCCCCCCCAGGGAGTTTATTGGGAAGAACCTGATCGAACTGAACCTGATTAACCGCTTTGGCATCCAGGTCATCGCAATAAAGGAACTGGTACCTGAAAACGTAGTCATGATTCCCACCGGCCGGTTCGTCGTCAAAGACAGCGACGTGCTTGTCCTGCTGGGGCCGGACAAGGCGCTGGCCAGGCTGAAGGAATAATTGAATCGACCCCTACGGACAACCCGAGTAAGGTTTTTCCCCCGCCCATAAGGCGTCATGGTGACAAACCCGCTGGCTGCTTCACACCCATCCCCCATCCGGCCCATGGCCGACTGACGGTCCCATCGTGCATTTAATTTAACATCCGTCTAAAAAAAATTGGAGTCGGAATGCATTAAAAGCGGAAAGTGCAGGACCCGCCGGTAAAAAAAGCGGAACTGGAATCTCCATTTTTCAGGCTACGGACCTGATCCCCGGCTATCCCTTGAATACTCGACATATCGACAGGTTATCACGGATTCCAGCCATAACGGAATCATTCAGATCCCAGCGGATTTGAATAATGCGGAACTCCAGGTTCCTAAAAATTTATGGTAAATTTTAACTATCTGTTTTTATTATTATTTATTTTGGCACGCTTATTGTTTATAGTACGGTCATCATCAACTACCGAATCACAAGCGCTATCCCACCGGATAGGACATCCAAAATAAACCCTGTTCGATGGAACTTATAAACCGTCAACATCAGGAGTCTGGAAAATGAAGAAAAAAAACGTTTTTAGACTGGCAACGGCATTATTGGTAATAATCGGCCTGGTAGTCGTCACCGGTGTCATGGCAGCGGAAAAGGCGACTCAGCAGACCATTCAGGGGAAGGTCGAGCAGGGAAACAAAGGCACTGCCGTGATCAAAACGGATGACGGCCAGACCTTTAAGATTCTGGGTCAGAATATGGCGACCATGATCGGCAAGACCGTAAAAATCACCGGCACGCTGTCTAAAGAGGGCAATGCCGCCCGCTCCATCATTGTCACCCATTTCGAGGAAGTTCAGGATTAACAGGGCTCGCCCCTTGACCCATTGAACGGCTGCGGCCGGTGTCTCCGAGCGTTGATGCGCGAGGCACCGGCCGTTGTTGTCCTTAACCCTTCGCTCTCCCCCCGCCGGCCAGCTATTGACCGCCATTCACCAGGTGTTCCGGCAATACCCTGACGCGTTTGTGAAACCATCCAAAGGGCACGGCATTCCCCTTGCGCGTGACGGTATCCATCGAAGGTTCCGCCGGATTGTCAAACCGAAAAAAATGGTTAATAGTTTTTTCCATTGACGTTTCATGAAGGGAAACCCGATGATGCCTCAGACCAAGTCTTCGCTCTGGAATCGTTTTGCGGTTATTGCGCAACCCTATTTCTTCCCCACTGTCCCGGGCGCCGGGTGGTCCACCCTGCTGCTGATGATCATGCTGATGATCTTCCTTTTCGGCGCTCTTTTTATTTTCGTCGCCGGCATTATTACCGCCGCGAATCATTTTGCCCCTTCCCTCACCGCAAAGGTCGCATCGGGACTGACATCCCTGGTAATGGACATCTTCCATTCCAGGAGCGGGCTGCTGGTTGCGGCCGCCCTGGCTGTTCCGGTCATCGTTTTCACCGGGTTCAGCCGGCACCTGAAAGCCCGCCGGCAGGCCTGGTTTCTGCTGGCCCTGGTCCTGCTCCTGTCCCTTTGTGTAACCGGGATCAACGTGGCCTTCAGCTATATCGGCAACTATTTCACCAATGCGCTGGTAAAAAAAAATCAGGAAATGGCCTACCTGTATGTGGCGGTCTATTTCAGCGGTTTTCTGGTCGGCATACCTGTCGTCGCCTTCTACAGTTACCTCCAGAGTTATCTGGGCATGCGCTGGCGGGAATGGATGACCGGTGAATTTCTGGGCAACTATTTCAAGAACCGCAACTATTACGAAATCGAAACCAGCGGCTTGATCGACAATCCCGACCAACGCATCATGGAAGACATCCGGTCCTTCACCCGGACGTCGCTGGCGTTTTTGCTCATCATATTAGGGTCCCTGATGGATCTGATCTCGTTTACGGGTATTCTCTGGTCCAAGTCCAGGTTGCTGGTCATGGTCGTGCTGATCTATTCCGCAGCCGGCACTCTGCTGACCGCGCTGTTGGGCCGGCGGCTGATACGCCTGAACTTTAACCAGCTGCGTTACGAAGCGGATTTCCGCTACTCTCTGGTGCATGTGCGCGACAATACCGAATCGATCGCCTTCTACCAGGGTGAAGGGCCCGAGGTGGCCCATATCAGCGGACGATTCCGCAATGTGCTGAAAAATTTCAGTCTGTTGATCGGCTGGCAGCGGAACCTGTCATTTTTCACCACCGCGTACAGCTACCTGCCGGTCGTGCTGCCTTTTCTGGTTCTCTTTTCTCTCTATTTCAGCGGCAAAATCGAATACGGAGACATGGTCCAGGCCAACTTCGCCTTTACTCAGGTTTATGCGGCCCTGTCGCTCATCGTTTCCCAGATTGAAGAAATCACGAATTTCGCCGCGGGCATTCAGCGGCTCTCAACCTTTGCCGATGCCGTCTCCCCCGACAGGCGGGAGGCGGCCGGCATTCAAAGCGAGCCGGCTGACCATTTCGCCCTCGACCGGATGACCCTGATGACGCCGGACAACGCACGCCGCTTGATCGAGAACCTGACCTTTTCGCTGGATCGCCATGACAATCTGGTGGTGGTCGGCCGCAGTGGTGTCGGCAAAAGCTCCCTGCTCAGGGCCATCGCCGGTTTATGGACCCGCGGCAGCGGTATCGTGCAGCGGCCGCCGCTGGGCCAGATTTTTTTCCTGCCCCAGAAACCGTATATGCTGCTGGGCACGTTGAAGGACCAGCTTCGCTATCCGCGACTTCAACAGCATATTCCAGGAGCCGAATTGCAGCGCGTGCTCGAAACGGTGCGTCTCGACGACCTGGCGGAACGGATGG
Source organism: Deltaproteobacteria bacterium (assembly GCA_020444075.1). Classification (GTDB taxonomy): domain Bacteria; phylum Desulfobacterota; class Desulfobacteria; order Desulfobacterales; family Desulfosarcinaceae; genus Desulfosarcina. Next base: position 12,980 of record JAHLLR010000043.1, on the reverse strand, counting down.
GCGGGTTCGAGGTCGAACTGGATTGGGCCGATGTCCTCTCACTGGGCGAGCAGCAGCGCCTGGCCTTTGCCCGGCTGCTCATCAACCGGCCCGGATTTGCCGTACTTGACGAAGCCACCAGTGCCCTGGATCGGGAAAACGAGGTCCACCTTTACGGCACGTTGCAGCGATTGGGGATCCACTATATCAGCGTGGGGCATCGCAGCACGCTTTTGGATTATCACGACTGCGTCCTCGAACTGCAGGGCGGGGATCAATGGCGCATACTGCCCGTCGAGCAATACCGGAAAACCCTCGCAACGCCCTGACTGCAGCTTATCGGTGAAAACGGTCAAACCGAAGTGCAGGCCTAATCACCTTTTTTTTTGATCGCTTAACGGATGGCCTTCTGATAGTAGGGCAACGCCTCAGCCAGGTGGGCCTGAATATCCCTGATCCGGGTTTCCGGCGCCGGATGGGTTGAGAGGAACTCCGGCGGTCGCGACTGTTCCTGTGCCTGCATACGCTGCCAGAAGGGAATCGCTTCGCGCGGGTCATACCCCGCCCGCGCCATGAGCGTAAGGCCGATGCGATCGGCCTCACTCTCGTGCAGCCGGCTGTATGGCAGCAGAAAGCCAACGCTGGACCCCACGCCAAAGGCTTGCATGAACAGGGCTTGGGTCTGTTGGGGCTGACTTTGAAGGGCAACCGCCAGAGCCATACCGCCGAGCTGGGTCAGCAGGCTCTGGCTGAGCCGTTCGTTGCCGTGATCGGCCAGCGCATGCCCCACCTCGTGACCCAGCACCACTGCCAATCCGGTTTCATCCCGGGTGTATTTCAAAATGCCGGTATAAACCACCGCCTTGCCGCCGGGCATGACCCACGCATTGACGGTCTTGTCATCGTGAACGAGATTGAATTCCCAATGGTAATTGGCGATGGCGCCCGGTGCCCCGGATTCCTTCAGAAAAGTTTCCGCGGCGCTGGCGATGCGCATGCCCACCCGGCGCACCATGGCCGTCTGACGGGCATCCGTGGAAAGCTGACTTTTTTCGAGAACCGCCTGATACTGCTGAAAACTCATGGAGACCAATTCGGCATCGGGCACCAGATGCAGCCCTTCTCGATGAGTGATCGGCACTTCGGCGCAAGCCGATACGATCAACACCATGAAAATCACTGCTAAAACCCGAAAACCGATCAGTTTGCATTGAATCATATTGAAGGCGGCCATAGCAGGTTCCTTTTCAGACGTTGGTGACAAGGCTACAACCCACGTCGCCGGGCCGATGGCAGTTCGGTGTTCAGGCGTCAGTCGTCGTCTCGATGGCTCCGCGCGCACGTTAGGGTTAATACCTCAGGATGAATTCCGCCAGGGCGGACCGTTCCTGATCGGTCAACGCCTTGGTCTTCTCCACATGGCGCTTCATCATGCCGGCCTTTTCCGGCTTGACAATGGCATCCTCCATGCCGTTCAAATAGCCGATCAATTGCTGCTGCTTGCCCTGATAGGCGTGGGCAATATCCGCAAGGGAAGGATTGATTTTGGATGTCGTTTCCGGGTGGTGACATGACATGCAACCCATCCCTTTGAACAATATTTCTCCATTTTCTCCGGCGAAACTCAAGGGTGCAATTAACAGGATACCCAAAACGATTAACGTTGTTTTCTTCATGGTTCACTCCTTAGCCTTGTCGATCGGTGTATGCGGTTCGTAATGTCTCAATCCTCGGGATCCCTCTTGATGACCATGACCGGCCCCTTGCTTTTGCGGATCACCCGGTCGGACACGGCCCCGAGGAACATGTCGCTGAGGTTTGACCGTCCATGGGAGCCGATGACGATAAGGGAAGGTTTCTCCTTCTCTTCCACCGCGAGGATCTCACGCCAGGGGAAACCGGTGGTGATGATGGGCTTCACCGAAAAGCCGACATCCTCCAACGCGTTGCTCATCTCTGCCAGGGACTCTTCGGCGATTTCCCGGGCTTTTTTTTGCCACTGCAGGATGTCCTTATCCAGCATGGCATGCCGCCTCAGGCCGTCGATGATGCGCTGGTTGATGACGTGCAGGATGAGCACTTCCTGGGCTCCGGCTTCTTTGAGCTGTTTGATGTAATCCAGTGCTTTTGCCGCCACATCCGAAAAATCGGTCGGATAGAGGATCTTTTTAAACATGCGGGGACTCCTTTCATAGGGGGTGATATCGGGTTTATTGTCGGCGTAATGGCTATGCGAGTCAATTAAAATATATCCTCCGGATGGACCTCTCCTTCGGTTTCCATGCGTTAGGGAAAACTAAGATTCTCCTTTTCGGGAAACCATCAACAGCCTGGCCTGGAAGATGACCCCGGCGGCCACCAATACTGCAGAAAGCACTGGTGCATAGGGGGCATGCCGGCCGAGTGCCTCGATGATCAGGGCGGCCCCGGCCACCGATGAAAGAATGATCAAAGCCCAGTCAAAGAGCAGATACAGCGCCACCGCGCCGAGGATCCCTCCGATCAGGGCTACCAGCGCGCCGGGGTCGTACCCCATCATCAGCGACAGGTGAAGGGCAATGGTGCTGCCGGCTACGAACCCTCCGATACCGATGGCCAGTTTCTGGAAAAACAGCGCCAGGACCGCACCGATGATCCCGCACACCAGCCCGACCGCCCAGAGCACCCAGAAAGGATGGGGGCCGAAATAGAGCTGCGCCGCCTGGAGGCCGGCCGCGAAACCCACCACGCCGACGAAAAGCCAGAACAGCTTCCAGCCCAGCACCAGAAGTACCACTCCCGAGACAGCCATGACAACATTCACCATTTGCGCTTCTCCGAAAAATTGAGGTTAAACGGGAACCAGCAATACAGGTCGAACGGTCCGGGCCAGCAGCCTGGCACCGATACTCTGCGTCCAGAAGGCCTCGGCGCCGATTTTGCCATGGGTTCCGATGGCGATGAGGTCGGCATCCAGTTCATCGGCTACCGCAGCGATGGTGGCCGCCGGTTCTCCCCGCGCCACCCGGGTTCCTGTGGGTATGCCCAGGCTCACGAATCGAGCGGCCTGGCCCGCGAGGTCTTCCTGCAGTTGAACCGTTTCCAGTTCCAGCATCGCCTGGGTCGTGCCCGGCGCAAAACGGCTGGTCGTAACTTGCCGGCCGGTCAGCTTCCCGACGGTCGGGATTACCGTGAGCAGTTCCAGCCGGGCCGGTAACGTTCGGGCCAGGTCGGCTGCCATGGCCAACCCTTTGGCATGCAGGCTCGTGCCGTCCATAGGCGCCAGGATCAGCCGACAGGCAAAGGGTCGAGCGCGCTCTGTCTCCCGGGGCCTGACCAGCAGCACCGGTATCGTCCCCGAAGCCGCCACCTGCTGGGCGATCCGACCGAAAAGCATCTGGCGCAGACCACCGCGTCCATGGGTGCACATGACCACCAGGTCCGGCGCCAGTTCGCCTTCATGGAGCACAATCCCGCCGGCCACGTCCTTCATGGCTGCCGTGTGCACGTGACAGTCGAATCCGAAACCGGATGGAAACGCGCGACGACCGATCTCTTCGAGATAGTCCTGCGCCTCCACGGTATCCGTCAGATGGCGTTCACCGTGAATCGATGGGGAGGCCCCCGCCTCGATGATGTGGATTAATGTCACCCGGGCATCCAGCGCGGTGGCCAGAGCCGCCGCCGCCGGCAGGGCCGATTCAGCCAGGCCGGAACCATCCAGGGGCACCAGAATGTGCTTGAACATGGCCTACCCTCCCCATAGGGTTTGAATCAAAAGGTAGATGTTGAGCAGAATGATCAATGCCGCCACGGCAACGGCGGCGGCGGTGGTCATGCGCCGGTTGACCAGATCTCCCATCAGATCGCGGCGCCTGGAGAATTGAACCAGCGGAATCACCGCAAAGGGCAGGCCGAAACTCAGGACCACCTGGCTGATCACCAGGGTTCGCGTGGGGTCCAGCCCTATAAAGATGACCGCCAGAGAAGGCCCGATCGTCACCAGCCGCCGCACCCAGATGGGGATGTGCCGCTCGAGAAACCCCTGCATGACCACCTGGCCGGCCATGGTGCCCACCGTGGTCGATGAAAGGCCGGCGGCCAGCAGGGAGACCGCGAAGATCCAGCGGGCCGCGCTTCCCAGCAGGGGCTCCAGGGTCCGGTGGGCTTCTTCGATGGAGGCGATGTGAACCAGTCCGGCCTGGTGAAAGGTGGCGGCCGCCATGATCAGCATGGCGGCATTGACGAATCCGGCCACCCCCATGGCAATGGTGACGTCGGCGATTTCGAAGTGAAAGAGCCGGCGCCGCTGAACCGGGTCCTTGACCACGATGCGGCCCTGGGTCAGGGATGAGTGCAGAAAGATCACATGGGGCATGACCGTGGCACCGAGGATGCCGGTGGCCAGCAGAACGCTCTCGGCCCCGGCAAATCCGGGGACCACGGCATGGTAGGCCACCTGCCCCCAGTCCGGCCGGTCCAGAATCGTCTCCACGATGTAGCAGATGGCGATCACCCCCAGCATGGCGGTGATGATTACCTCCAGGGGCCGAAACCCGCGATGCTGAAGCATGAGGATTAAAAAGGTAACGATGGCGGTGAGTATTCCGGCAATCCACAAGGGCATTCCCAGCAGCAGGTTGAATCCCAGGGCCGCCCCTAAAAATTCGGCCAGATCCGTGGCCATGGCGACCAGTTCCATGAGCACCCACATCACCCACACCACCGGCTTGGGGTAATGCATGCGGCACAGCTCGGCCAGGTTATGGCCGGTGGCGATGCCCAGCTTGGCCGACAGGGTCTGGATCAGCATGGCCATCAGGTTGCTGGCCACCACCACCCACAGCAGCAGGTAACCGAACTGGGCGCCCCCCTGGATGTTGGTGGCGAAATTTCCCGGGTCCACATAGGCAATGCTGGCGATGAAGGCCGGACCCAAAAACGGCAGCAGCCGGGCCAGCCCCCGTTTAGTGCCGGTTCCGGCAAGTGCGTGCTCGGCGGCACTGCTGATTTCAGCCATTTCGGGTTGGACCGGTTGTTCCATGACATCCCGCTCACCGGATGGACCCGGCAAAACTACCTTTGAAAAAAGATCTTAGCCGGATCAGGCAATATCCGTCTTTCCTTGGGTCGGCACGATTACGTCCCTGGAGTGGTCGCGAGCCACCAGCATATAGATGGAGGGCACCACGAACAGGGTGAACAGGGTCCCGATGGCCATGCCGCCCACCAGGACCAATCCGATGGAATTTCGGGCATGGGCGCCGGCACCGGTTACCAGGGTCAGGGGAAAATGGCCGGCGATAGTAGCGCCGGTGGTCATCAGAATCGGCCGCAGGCGGGTCATGGCGGCGGCGCGCACGGCCTCGCGCTTGGCTCGTCCCTGCCGCTGCAGGCTGTTGGCGAACTCCACGATGAGAATACCGTTTTTGGACACCAGGCCCACCAGGGTCACCAGGCCCACCTGGCTGTAGATATTCAAGGTGGTGGTCCACCCCTGGGTCCAGAAGGGCACATTGGGGTCGGGCATTTTGAGAAAGGTGAAGACCAGGGCACCGAAAATAGCCAGGGGCACCGAGCCGGCCAGGATCACGAAAGGGTCCCGAAAGCTGTTGAACTGAGCCGCCAGAACGAGGAAAATCAGCACCACCGCCAGCCCGAAGGCCTGGATGAAGGTATTGCCCTCGGTGCGCAGCTGACGCGATTCGCCCGTGTAGTCTATGACGTAGCCTTTGGGCAGAATTTTTGCGGCTTCGTCCTCCAGGTAGCGCAGGGCCTCGTCTAGGGGCCGCACGGCCACGCCGCTGATGGTGACGGCGTTGAGCTGCTGGAAACGGTTCAGGGATCGCGGGACGGTGGAGTTGCGGATGGTGGCAATCGTGCTCAGGGGCACCAGCTGGTTGCCCGGACCGGTCACGTAGATACTGCGCAGCTGGTCCGGGTTCAGGCGGTCTGTCCGGCTGATCTGCGGCACCACCTTGTAACTGCGCCCGGCGATGCTGAAACGGTTGACATAGTTGCCGCCCACCATGGATCCGATGTCGCTGCCCACCTGCTGGAGATCCAGACCCAGGTCGGCCACCATTTCCCGGTCGATGACGATTTCCGACTGGGGCTGGTCGATCTTGACATCGATGATGGGCGGGAAGGCAAACATGCCGCTGCCCATGGCCTTGAGCTGCAGCTGCCGGGCGAATTGAAGGATCTCCGCCGGCTCCGCCGTGGAGGCAAGGACGAACTCCACCGGGAAATTACCGCCGCCGGGAAGCGCCGGCGGCGAGACTGCGAAGAGCCGGATCGCCGGAATGGCGCTGACCTTCTGCTGTACCCGGGGCAGCAGTTGCGCCACGGTGGCCTCGCGTTCATCCCAGGGCTTGACCACCATGCCGGCAATGCCTGAATTGGGGCGGGTGATCTGGAAGGTGAATTTCGTTTCCGGGAAGCTCATGTAGGCATCGTTGACCGCCGCCGCATAGCGGCTGTTCAGGTCGAGGGTGGAGTTGGCCGCCGCATCGAGAATGCCGAAAATGACGCCCTGGTCCTCGGATGGGGCCAGTTCCCTGGGCGACATGCGGAACATGGGGATGGTCAGCAGGCTGACCACGATCCAGACCGTGTAAACCGCCGGCCGGGCATTCAGCGTGCCATCGAGAAGACGCCCGTAGAAAGCGGTGAAACGTTTAAAATCCCTGGATATCTTACCGGCAAAACCGCGCTCGGACATCCCCGGGGTCAGCAGTTTGGACGCCATCATGGGCGACAGGGTCAGGGCCACGATACCGGAAATGGTCACCGCGCCGGCCAGGGTGAAGGCGAACTCTCGAAACAGAGAGCCGGTCAGTCCGCCCTGCAGGCCGATGGGCGCATAGACCGCCGCCAGGGTGATGGTCATGGCGATCAGGGGGCCCACCAGCTCCCGGGCGCCGAACAGGGCAGCATCGATGGGGGATTGTCCTTCCCTCAGGTGGCGTTCCACATTTTCCACAACCACGATGGCGTCGTCCACCACCAGCCCCACCGAAAGCACGATGGCCAGCAGGGTGAGCAGGTTGATGGTAAAACCCAGGATCTGCATCAGGAACACGGCGCCGATGAGCGACAGCGGGATGGCCACCACCGGCACCAGCACCGATCGCAGGGAACCCAGAAACATGAAAATAATGAAAACGACAATCAGCAGCGTTTCGGACAGGGTCTTGACCACCTCGCGGATGGCATTGCTGATGTAATTGGTGGCATCATAGGCCACGCGTGCCTTCAGGCCCTCGGGAAGCTGCTTGCCGATGGCGTCCATCTCCCTGCTCACCAGACGGATGACGTCCACCGAGTTGGCGTTGGGCAGGGGCCAGATGCCCATGAAAACGGCGGTCTGGCCGGAGAAGCGCACTTCCGTGTCATAGTCTTCGGCCCCGAGGACGACGTCGCCGATGTCTTCCAGGCGGATCGCGGCGCCGTCCTGCTGCCGGACCACCAGGCGTTTGAATTCCTCGACGGAGCGCAGGTCCGTGTTGGCCGTCAGGTTGACCTGGATCAGGGACCCCTTGGTGCGTCCCACGGCCGCCAGGAAATTGTTGGCCGCCAGGGCCTGGCGCACCTGGACCGGGCTGATGTTGAAAGCGGCCATGCGTTCGGGTTTGAGCCAGATGCGCATGGCAAAAGTTCGGGCGCCGAGCACATCGGCCCGCTGCACCCCTTCGAGTGCTGAGAGTCGCGGCTGCACGATGCGCACGAGGTAGTCGGTAATCTCATTCTGCTGGAGGACATCGGAGGTGAAACTCAGGTAGGCCGAGGCGAACTGGCTGTCCGCCGACTCAACGTTGATCGTGGGCACCTCGGCCTCCGGGGGAAGGTCGTTGCGCACCTGATCCACCTTGGAACTGATCTCCGACAGGGCTTTGATGGGATCGTAATTGAGCTTCAGGCGGGCGCTGATGGTGGAAAGTCCCAGGGCGCTCTGGGACTGGATATAATCGATGCCGTCAGCCGCCGCAATGGCCCGCTCCAGCGGGATGGTGACAAAGCCGCGCACCAGATCGGCGCTGGCCCCCACATAGACCGTGGTGACGGTAACCACCGCGTTGTCGCTGCGCGGGTATTGGCGAACGTTGAGGGACCGCACGGCCTGAAGACCGGCAATGATGATCACCAGGTTGACCACCAGGGCGAGAACAGGCCGCCGGATGAACGGATCGGTAATTTTCATGGGTTAACAGGATTTCTGGTTTCTGGTCCAGCGTTTGGAGTTACCGGTAAAATGCGTTGCCGGAGGACTGAAAAGCGGTTGCAGGCTTTCCAATGAGCCAACCTACGCCACGCGTCCGATATGCCCGATTACCCTTCCTGCGGTTCGGGGGCCAGTTTGAACTCGGGAGAAAGCGTGTTGTCCACCACCACCGCCTGACCGTTGCGCAGCTTGAACGCGCCGGTGCTCACCACGGTCTGGCCCTCCTCGATACCGGAGAGCACGGTGATATAATCCCCCCGCTTTTCCCCCAGGCGGACGAACTGCTGGCGGACGACGGTTGCTGAGGACGATCCGCTGTCATTGGGTTTGCTCTCCACGATAAATACCGAGTCGCTGTACGGGGCGTACAGTACGGCAGTGGAAGGAATGGTCAGCACCTTCTGGACTTCCGGCAATACCAGGGTCACATTGACGAACATGCCCGGGCGCAGGTGCTCCCGGGTGTTGGCTATCGTGGCCTGGACGCGGATGTTGCGGGTAGCGCTGTCCACCTGCGGATTCACGGCGGTGATGCTGCCCTGGACGGTCTCGCCGGGCAGGGCGTCACTGGTCAGTTTTACGGCCAGGCCCTTCCTGATTTTGGCCAGTTCCTGCTGGGGCAGCTGGAAATTGACAAAAATCGGATCCATGGCCTGCAGGGATACAATGGTATCACCGTCATTAAGGGTCTGGCCCAGGTTGATCAGACGAAGCCCCAGACGGCCGGAAAAAGGGGCCCGGATGGTCTTTTTGGCGATCGTGGCGCGGATGGCGTCCACCTGGGCCGCAGCCTTCTTGAATTCGGCCTCGACACTGTCATAATTGGAGGGGGTGATCACTTTCTGGGGCAGGAGTTCCTTGGCCCGTTCAAAATTTAGCCGGGCCAGTTCCATGGACGCCTCCGCCGAACGGAGCTGCGCCGCCTCCGATGTCGTGTCCTGTTGAACCAGCAAATCTCCGGCCTTCACCGCGCTGCCGGGCTCAAAGGCGATCTTGACCACTTTGGCAGTAAGTTCAGCGGTTACCATGACCCCCTGGACCGCCTCGAGGGAGCCCACGGCAGTCAATACGGACGGCCACGTAGCCGATTGCACCACGGCCGTGGTCACGGTCTCGGGCGGCGGCACGAATTGTTTGCCCTGGGCGATCATCCGGTTGATCTGCAGCCCTTTGACGCCTCCGAGCACACCGACCAACAAGATCAGTCCGATAATGGAAAAAATTATGGTTTTCTTCATGGGATTCCGATTTTTCGTCTCATGCCGTTGCCACGAACGGCGCTTTCACACGCCACGGGAAAAAGAGTAAATTCACCAACGATCCAAATGGCAAAAGATTATTACTGAAATTGCCAAAGTCAATGCAAGGGAGGAATGGATTCGAACATTAGTCATGTGAATCCCTACCGGCGGAGCGCCACTGACAAAGATGCCAACCCACCAAATTGGAGGCTCGCAAAGCCCCCCGTATGAATTGCTTCACCGGATGAAAACCTCCGCCTGGAACGGATCGCCGATTTTCATTTTCCTAAACCGAGTCCGTGTACTATAATAATTTCCATGCTGATGGCCGCAAGATCGAAATCTCCTCGGCAGGCGGGGGGAAATGCGCGCAGCAGGAACCAGGACCCTTTTCCCACCAATCCGCTTTTCGTTTAGGGGGCAAATGATCTCGAAAAAGTTGTGCCAAAGGGGATCGCTCTTATGTTTTCTCAGCGTTGTCGGCATGTTACTGTTTTGGGCATGCCCTGCCGCATACGGCCAGGATCAGGAACGACTGACAGCCATGGTCCGGCAGTTCAAGGATGATCCCCGGGGACCTTACGCGTCGATCCGCTGGTTTTGCGCGGACGGGACCGTGCTGCCGGCCAGTACCCGATGCAGCAGCCCGGGCGGCATCCAGCACGCGGTGCCCAAAACAGCGGTCCAGCGTCTGGCCGAAGACGAGGGAATCTATTGGGGCCAGATACTCGCCGGAACACCGGCGGGTGATTTTCTGGATGCCGGCCGGTACTTCAGCCGGCTCAAGCAATACCAGCTGGAGCAGTATCTCCAGCGGGTGGATGACGGGTGGATAGTGCGTAAGGCGCGCTATTACCGCGGCGCTGTGCAGGTCGAGGATGAATCCGCGTGGGGCGCGGACTTCCTCAAAAGCGTCCTGGGCGACGACCTGCTGGTGGAAACCCAGTTCTTTTTGCTGCGGCAGGCAGCCCGCGACATCCCCCATTTTGCCGACGACGACCGCTGGAAGGCCATCCGCGCCCGTTCGCAGGCCATTTCCGAGGCCCTGCCGGCCTTTATGCCCCTGCGGGTCAAGCTCCACGGCCAGCCCGATCCGGCGGACGGTGCCGCACTGAAGGATTTCCTGGCGGCCCACCCGAACCTTTCTCCTGAGCTTCACGCCGACATCGCGGGACTGATCCAGGATCTCGAAGCGGCGTTTCACACCGGCGAGAAGGAGCGGCTGCAGGGATTTCTGAAGCGGCTGCCCCGCGACTCCCCCAGCCGTGCAAGACTGGCCGATCTCGTCGCGGCCGCGGCCGGCGGCGGGAAACCCGAACCGCCGGCGGCCCACTGGCGCGACCTGGCCGGCTTTCTGCTCCAGCTGCGCCTGGACATCCGCCAGGCGACCAGACCGGCGCGGCGCCTGGCCCTCGTAGATCTCTCCAACACCGTCGAGGATATCCTCTTTCTGCAGACCGCCGCCTGGCGGCCCGCCACGGTGGGAGAACTGCTGGAGAAACTCGCCATCACGGCCAAAGGCTGCGCCGGTGCCGGCTACCTGGAGCTGTGGGAATGGCAGCGCGTGGCCCCCGCATTTGCCGCTGTCGACGGCGGCACCGGCGAGACTGATCTCACGGCCCTGAACACGGCGGCCGACACCACCCGCCGCATCGCCGAGTGGGGCAGCGCCATGGTGCGGGCCCATTACGGCGGCGCGGTCAAACGCTGGCAGGCCTTCGAACCGCTGGCCGCCGGGTTCGTCGACGACCGGGTGCGCAGCTCGCTGCTGCTGCCTCTGGGCGAGGCTGCCGCCAGGCTCCAGGCCCTGACCGCCAGCTTCGGCCAGCCCGCCTCCCGGGTGCTGGGACTGGCCGACACGGGCCGCATCCGGGGAGTCAACCCGGGCTATGCCCGGGGCCGTCTCAGTGTACTGGATCAAGTGGAAGAGAACGCCGCCCTGTCGTACGCCGACATCGTTGTCCTGCCCCACGCCCCGCCCGATCTCAAGCCGGTGGCCGGCATCCTGACGGTCAGCGAGGGCAACCTGGTTTCCCATGTCCAGCTTCTGGCGCGCAACCTGGGCATTCCCAACGCCATCCTGTCCGCGGCGGATTTTAACGCCATGAGACCCTGGTCCGGCCGGCCGGTCTTTTACGCCGTCTCGCCGGGTGGTACGGTGGTGATGAAGCCGACCGAGGAGATGACCGCCGAAGAGTGGTCTCTGGTGGAGAAGCGCCAGCGCAGTGAACAGCGCATCGGCGTGCCCCTGGACCGCATCGACCTTTCGCGCACGGCGCCGGTTGCCCTCACCGAACTGACCGCGGCCGACTCCGGACGCTGGTGCGGACCCAAGGCCGCCAACCTGGGACAGCTGAAGCACGATTTCCCCGGGAATGTGGTCAACGGATTCGCCATCCCCTTCGGCGCCTTCCGTCAGCACATGGACCAGGCGATGCCCGGGAGTGACGGCTCCTATTGGCAGTTTCTGCAGCAAATTTTTACCGGCGGCGAGGGTGAGGCGGCGGTTCTGGCACGCCTCGCCCGCCTGCGCGAGGCCATCGGCCGGATGGCCTTTCGACCCGATTTCCAAACAGCATTCCGGGAGCGTTTCAGCACCCTGCTGGGCGCCACCATGGACGATCTGCCGGTCTTCGTGCGCAGCGACACCAACATGGAGGATCTCAAGGATTTCACGGGCGCCGGACTGAACCTGACGGTCTTCAACGTACGCGGCGAGGAAAAGATTTACCAGGCCATACGCGACGTCTGGGCCTCGGTCTACACCGAGCGCAGCTACCGCTGGCGGCAGCGTTTTCTCACCAACGCGGAGAACGTCTTCCCCTCGATCCTGATCCTGCCCGCGGTAGACGTGGCCAAATCGGGGGTTATGATCACCACCGGCGTCTCCGGAGGAGCGGCCGACGACATCACCGTGGCATTCAGCCGCGGGGCCGGCGGAGCGGTCGAGGGACAGATGGCCGAATCCTACCGCCTGCCGGCGGCGGGCGGGGCACTGCTCCTCTCCCCGGCCCGCGAGGCCTTCTACACGCTCCTGCCGGCCACCGGCGGCACGGCCAAGGCGGCGGCCAGTTTCGAGACGCCTCTGCTGAGCGACGAGGACCTGAACCGGCTGCGCGGCTTGGCGGTCACCATCCGCGAACACTTCGCCGCCCGTCAGGGGCTCTTTTCCAGCGGTCCCTGGGACATCGAACTGGGGTTCCGCGATGACCGCATCTGGCTCTTCCAGGTGCGCCCCTACGTAGAGAACCGGCAGGCCCGAGCCGAGGATTACCTGAACGGGCTGGATCCGCCGCCGGCGGAAAACCGCAGCATTCCGCTGGTATGGGTGCTGCGGTGATCGGACGGCCTGCGCATCCAGGATCCGCGATGAAACCATAAGCACGCAGAAAGCGAACCCGACATGCCCTTCACCCTGACGGTAAAAAAAAGCTTCCGCCCGCTGGCCGGCTTGCTGGCCGCCGGTCTGCTCCTGGCCGCCGGTCTGCTCCTGGCCGCCGGTCAGGCCCGGGCCTATCCCATCGACGGTTTCGAAACCACCGGCATCCGGAGACTGG
>JAHLLR010000166.1 GCA_020444075.1 Deltaproteobacteria bacterium | reverse complement strand
CGCTCTCCCGGCCGGGTGCCGCCGGGGTGAACATTATCGCCGAAATCAAGCGGGCATCACCGTCAAAAGGTGACATCCGTCCTGACCTGGATGCCTCCCGGACCGCCGCCCAATATGAAAAAGGGGGGGCAGCTGCCGTCTCCGTGCTCACCGATTCCACCTGCTTCAAGGGCAGTCTCGAGGACCTTAAGGCGGCGCGGTCTGCCTGTATGCTGCCGGTGCTGAGAAAAGAGTTCATCATCAGCCGCTACCAGGTCTTTGAATCGGCGGCGGCCGGCGCGGATGCCATTCTGCTCATTGCCAGAATTCTTGTCCCTGAGAAACTGGACCAGCTCTACGGACTGTGCCGCGGACTGGGCATGGATGCCCTGGTGGAAATCCACACGCCGGACGATGCCCGCACCGTTGCGGCCTGCGGTGCCCGCCTGGTGGGCATCAACAATCGCAACCTGAGCACCTTTGAAACGGACGTCGCCCTTGCCATGGATCTGGTTTCACGGTTGGCCCCCGGTCAGGTGCCCGTGGCCGCTTCGGGCATTTCGGGGCCGGCGGACATCCAACAGAATCTGAAGGCCGGGATCTTCAATTTTCTGGTGGGGGAAAGCATTGTCCGGTCCGATGACCCGGCCCGGTTCATCCGCGAGCTGATGGGGGAGGGCTCCGGGGGGCGGCCTCCGGGCAGCGGTGATGCATGACCGATGCGCCTACCATGAATCGGCCTTATCCCCAGGTGAAAATTTGCGGGTTGACCGATCCCCGTGAGGCCGCCCAATGCGTCAACCTGGGTGCCGACGCCGTCGGCGTGGTCTTTTTTCCCAAAAGCCCCCGTAACGTCACCCCGGACCAGGCCAGGGCCGTGGTGGATGCACTGCCGCAAACGGTTCCCGCCGTGGGCGTGTTCGTCAACGCCGCGTTTTCAACCATCATGGCGCGGGTCGAACAGTGCGGGCTTTCCATGGCGCAGCTCCACGGCCGGGAGTCGGTACGTCTGGCGGCGCGGCTGAAGGCCGAAGGGGTGGGGGTGATTAAAGCGCTGTTCGTCAATGGCCGGCCGAGTTTGGACGATGCGCCGGGGTTTGACGTTGACGGCTATCTGGTCGAGTGCGCCAAGGGCCCGCTTCCCGGCGGCAATGCCATGGCCTGGGACTGGGGGGCGGCCAGAACGTTCGGGGTCCATCAACCGCTGGTGCTTGCCGGCGGCCTCTCGCCGGACAATGTCGCCGATGCCATCGGTGCCGGTCTGCCGGCAGCTGTCGACGTCAGTTCAGGCGTGGAGACGTCGCCGGGGCGCAAGGATCCGGACAAGGTGGCCCGGCTGATCGCGGCTGTTCAAGGCACCGCAAAACGGTATGCCGGAAAGATGATAAAACCGGTGTTTCGTGCCATGGGAGATCGATCCCATGTCTGACCGTGAAGAGATGCTCCTTATTCCGCACAGGCAATTGAGCCCGGAGGCGCTTTCGGGACTCATCGAGGAGTTCGTGACCCGTGACGGCACCGATTCGGGCTACACGCAGGGCTCACTGGCGGAAAATGTGGCCATGGTGGTCCGTCAGCTGGACGCCGGGCAGGCCTTGATCGTTTACGACAATCGCACCCAGACCTGCAATATCAAACCGTCAGATACGGTACCGGGGCATGACCGCCGACAGGTTCGGCCAGGGCCATCTGAGAAAGAGGAATCATGAAATATATCGGCGCCCACGTCAGTGCCGCCGGCGGAGTGGAAAACGCGCCGCTGAACGCCAGGAAAATCGGTGCGACCGCTTTCGCCCTGTTCACCAAAAACCAGCGCCAGTGGTCGGCCAGGCCGTTGACGGAGGAATCCATCCGCCGGTTCAAGGAGAACTGCGAGGCTGCCGGATACACCCCGGATCAGATCCTGCCCCATGACAGCTATCTCATTAACCTCGGCCATCCGGAATCGGCAGGACTGGAAAAATCACGGACGGCCTTTATCGACGAGTTCAGTCGCTGCGAGCAGTTGGGATTGAAATATCTCAACTTCCATCCGGGCAGCCACCTGAACAAGCTTTCCGAAGAAGACTGCCTGGCCCGGATTGCCGAATCCGTCAACCTGGCCCTGGAACGCACAACCGGGGTGACTGCTGTCATCGAGAACACCGCCGGCCAGGGGACCAACCTGGGCCACCGCTTCGAACACCTCGCTGCCATCATTGCCGGCGTAGAAGACAAAACCCGGGTGGGTGTCTGCCTGGATACCTGTCATACCTTTTCAGCGGGGTATGATCTGGTGACGCCGGCCGGCTATGAAAAGACCCTGGCGAACTTTGACGCCGTGGTGGGTTTCTCCTTTTTGAAAGGGCTTCACCTCAACGACGGGAAGAAGATCATGGGCAGCCGCGTGGACCGCCATGCAAGCTTAGGCGAGGGCACGCTGGGGCTGGAGGCTTTCCGGATGATCATGAATGATCCGCGTTTCGAGAATATTCCCATGATCCTGGAAACGCCGGACGAGAGCCGGTGGGCCGAAGAGATCCGGATGCTGATGGAAATGGTTGAATGATCTGGGGCGTGAGGACCGAATGTTGAAGGGGAAATTGAGAACTTCATGCGTCTGACGGAACGCCGGGCTCATGGTCCGCAAAAGCATACAACCCTCGCCGATCTGAAGTCCGGTTGACCTCTTAGTTCGGCATCTATCCCCTCCGCTTCATTCGAATTGTAAAAAACCAAATGACTGAGGATGGTGAAAATCTGGATCCGGAAGATCCACTGGCGACCATGTCAACCAGTGGGGGTGCGAGGTGTCGTCGGCACATTTGTAGAAATTTACCCGCCAGACAACCTGCGGCGCGGGCGGTATCACCAGGCAGTATCTTCCCAACAAGGCAATGGGGATACTGTATGCAACGGTCCACGTGACGGGTTCCTCGATTTCCGGATCAACGATGCGCGGCAACGAATGCGCACGGGTTATCCTGCTGCATTCACAATCCGGGATAACAATCCTGTCTTTCCGTGGTTGCCGCTGAAAATGAAAAAGCATGGTGCCGCCGCAATTCATTTCAAGGTTAAAGTATCCTTTGGACACATCAGGGCCCGGGGTAAAAAAGAATTCGACACAACTGTCTTTGAAAACATTATCCTGATGTCCTTCGGCTGTTGCACGAACGTATCTGTCCTCGACTCGAAACATTACCCCTATGGCCTTGTTGTCGCAGGCGATCTTCACCTCTGCCTTGGGGAAATGGTCGGGTTTCTTCCCCATATGGTTCCGGATCCGTTCGGATGGAATGCCGTTCCACGGAAATTCATTCCAGACTGAATTTTCAATCGGAAAGCTCACTTGCCTGGTTGCCTTGCAGAACATACACGGGTCCCTCTGTTTTTGGGTGGCTTGGGGTTGGACCATGGAAACAAAATAATAACGGCGAAAGAATTCGAAAACAGGCCTTAACAGGGGGTTGAAAAACGTCATGAGCGCAGGCCGGACAAGGCAAAATTCGGCGAAAAAGCGGAGTTTATGGGTGATAAATGAGCATTTTGAGCCGAATTTTAACGCCGTATGGCCAAGCGCAATAGTTTTTCAACACCCTGTTAAACCAATCCGATCCGATGTTCCTTGCCTGTTCAGTTGCCGCGGCGAGCCAGCGCCAGACCTGCCCCGGCGATGATCATTA
>JAHLLR010000042.1 GCA_020444075.1 Deltaproteobacteria bacterium | reverse complement strand
CCATCTCATGGACGAAGCCATGGAGCAGCAGCTGGCCGGTTTGCGCTGTGACAGGGTATAAACCGCCATGCTCATTCTCAACAACCTGTTTCCCGTATTCGCACTGATCGGCCTGGGCGCCCTGCTCAAACACATCCACCTGACCGGTGAGCGATTTCTCAGGTCCTCGGACCGACTGGTCTACTTCATCTTTTTCCCGGCCATGCTCTTCTGGAAGATCGGCTCGGCGCCCTCAATGGACAATGGCGCCACCGACCTGATCGCTGCCGCCATCTGCGCCGTGGCCACCATCTACCTGGTCAGCGCCGTCTGCCTGAAGCTGTTCAAGGTGTCACATTTTGCCGCCGGCTCCTTTTCACAGAGCTGCTACCGGTTCAACACCTACGTGGGAATGGCCGTGATCATGAATGCTTTGGGCGAAACGGGCGTGTCGCGATTCGGCATACTGATCGGGTTCATCATTCCCATCATCAACGTACTGGCCGTTTCCACCCTGATCTGGTATTCCGGCCAGACCCTCGACGCCCGTGAACGGCTGCGCATCACCCTGCGTGCCCTGATTTCCAATCCGCTGATCATCGGCTGCCTGGCCGGTATGGCCTATTCCCGGCTCGCAGGCGAATTCCCGGTTTTCCTGGACAACACCTTTCGCCTGGCCGCCATGGTGGCCCTGCCCCTGGCCCTGCTCTCCATCGGCGGCACGTTGACCCTGAAGAACCTCAAAACCCACCTGGGTCATGCATTTTTGGGATCCGCCATCAAGCTGCTGATGCTGCCGGTCGTCGGCTTTTTCTTTCTCAAGGTCTTTGATGCCTCAATGCTCTCCTTTCAGGTTGGCATGCTCTTTTTCGCCCTGCCCGCTTCGCCGGCCATCATCGTGCTCTCGTCCCAGCTCAACAGCGACACGGAATTCGCCTCCGCGGCCATCGTCCTGTCCACACTGCTCTCTTTCTTCTCCATGAGCGTCGTGCTATTGACCTTCTAACGCACAGGAGAATGATCCGTTGACTGAACCATCCCCAAAAACATTCAGGCTGATCATCGAATACGACGGTTCAAGATTCCATGGCTGGCAGCGACAGAAAAAAGACCGCACGGTTCAGGAAACCATCGAAGACGCCCTGGCCGTCATGACCCGCGAACAGGTAACCGTCATCGGCTCGGGCCGCACCGACGCCGGCGTTCACGCCCTGGCCCAGGTGGCCGGTTTTAAAACCCGGTCCCGTCTGGATGCCGAGGCTTTTTTCAACGGCCTTAACAGTCTTCTGCCCGGTGATGTGGTGATCCGCGCATGTGAGCAGATGCCCGACGACTTCCACGCCCGCTTTGATGTGGCGTCCAAACGCTACCGCTACCATATCCTCAACCGGCCCCTCGCCCCGGCCATCGGCCGGCAGTTCGTCTGGCACATCCGCAGACCGCTGGATACGGCGGCGATGGCGAAAGCCGCGGGCAGTTTGCTGGGCACGCATGATTTCAAGGCCTTTGAGGGAACCGGCAGCCCCAGAGACCACACCGTCCGTACCGTAACCGATTCGACCGTAAAAGAGACCGGCGGCGGCAACCTCATCTATGATATCGAAGCCAACGGATTTTTGCGCTTCATGGTGAGAAATATCGTGGGCACGCTGGTGGAAGTGGGCCTGAGCAAAATCGATCCTCAAACCATGCCGGCCATTCTGCTGTCGAAAGACCGCTCACGGGCCGGCGCCACAGCCCCCCCTCAAGGATTGTTTCTGGTCGATGTGACCTACCCGTAAAGCAACCTTTTCAAATCGGTGTCATTCGATGCCAAACGCTGTGGAGGGGATAGGTTCCACCGGTCCCGCCAACTGCTTCGGCAGGGCAGTCGGCGCCTGCTGATTCTACCTTGACACACTTCACGTGGCTGAATTAGTATAGTCTCATCCTTCCGATTCTATTACCATTTATAGCACATACACTTAGGCGGCTCTTTCCAATGGTGAATTGAGCGGTCGCGGAAAAACCAGGGCGACCGATCCGTAATATCATAAACAGGGCATTGAATTCGCTGTTTAATGGAACCCATGTTGGAGCGTGACATGCACAACCATCGTCTTCATCAGATTGCCAGGTCCTTAAACCCGATCGATTATGTCCAGCGGGTGCTTGACCACCGCCGGCTCGCCCTCGCGGTGGTTGCCGGGATAACCCTCCTGTTGGCCGCCTTCATCCCCCGGCTCTCATTCAAGACATCGATCCACGACCTGATTATCGAAGACCTCCCCGAGAACGCTCAATACGAAGCATTCAAGACGGTTTTCGGATCGGAGGAGATCATCCGCGTGGTCGTCAAGTGCAACAATGTTTTCGATCCGCTCAACTTTCAGAAGATCGCCCAACTGGAAGAAGCGGGGAAAAAGATCGAAGGGGTCCAGCGGGTTATCGGCCTCTCCGGAATCAAGAACGCGGTTGACCTTTCCGGGAATTGGCCGATGGAGCAATTCATGGCCTTCGTTTCCGGCGCCGACCTGTTCGAACACAATCTGATCTCCGAAGACCACAACACCACCGCGATCACCCTGGTGCTGAATAAAGACGCCATTCAGGACGATGTCATCGATGCCGTCCAGTCGTTGATCGATAAAACCGACCCGGATATCCGGCTTTACCAGATCGGCATGCCGCTGATTTCCCAGGCGCTGGCACAATTCACGAAAAGGGATTTCCTGCGCCTGCCGCCGATCACGTTCATGCTGATCGCAGTGGTTCTCTTCCTGCTGTTCAGAAATGTACTATACACGCTGATTCCGCTCTCCTGCGTCACCTTGTGCCTGATCTGGACCTTCGGCATGGTTTCCCTTCTCGGGGTTCCGCTGTCGATCCTGACCATGATCGTGCCGGTCTTTCTGATTGCCGTGGGAACGGCCTACTGCCTGCATATCCTGGCTGAATATCGGGAATCCGCCAGTCCGGATCGGTCGTCCGTCGATGCAGCGGCAATCGCCTTTTCCCGGACGACCCTGCCGACCCTTCTGGCTATCCTGACCACCCTGCTCGGCCTGGGGTCCCTGTTTGTCAACCGCATCTCCGCCATCCGGGAATTTGCCCTTTTCTCGTGCATCGGGATGGCCGCATTTCTGATCCTGGTCATGACCTACCTGCCCGCCGTACTCTCTTTGGTCCCCTGCGGGCAAAAGGTCTCCCCCGAAAAAAAAGAAGCATCGTCGATGATGGATCGTTTCCTCGGCTGGATTGTCGATCTGAATCTCCATCACCAGCGCATGACCCTGATGGTGATTGCGGGGATGGCGCTGTTCGCCGGTTTCGGACTGTTGCGTCTGAAAGCGGAAACCAACCCGGTCGGGTATTTCAAGGATAACACCCGGGTAATCAGAAATTTCCACGACATCTACCAGCACCTGTCGGGCAGTTTTCCCGTCAATGTGGTCATGTCGTCACCGACGGAGGATTACTTCGAAAGTGCGGAAAACATCGCTTCCATCGAAACGCTTCAAGCGTTTCTGGACACCCTCCCCGGCGTCGACAAAACCATCTCCTTTGCCGACTACCTGAAACTGGTCAACTACGCCTCCAACCGCTTCGATCCCGCCTTCTACAAATTGCCCACGGAATCCTGGGAACTCAGGATGCTGATGAACACCTACAAATCCATACTGGGCATGGACATGTTCAACGCCTTCATGGGACCGTCGCTGTCACAGGCCAACATCCTCCTGTTGACCCACATATCCAGCTCCAAAGACTTCCTGGGCCTGCGCAAAACGATTCTCCGCCATGTCGCCGAAGCCTTCAACCGGGATCTGAAATGGGACGTCACCGGGTTCGGCATCGTCATCTCCGCCAGCAGCCACCACCTGGTATCCGGGCAGGTCAAGAGCTTCTTTCTGACCATGGCCATTATTTTCATCATCATGTTCGCCCTGTTTCTCTCATCCACGGTGGGCCTGATCGCCATCGTCCCCAACCTGTTCCCCATCGTGATCAATTTCGGGCTCATGGGATGGCTGGGCATCGAACTGTCCATGGCGACCAGCCTCATCGCCAGCATCGCCATCGGCCTGGCCGTGGACGATACCATCCACTACCTGGTGCGATTTAACCATGAGTTCAAGAAAGACCTAGACGACAAGCGGGCGTTGAGAGAGACCATCAGCCACATCGGGCGACCGATCATCTTCACCACCCTGACCATCAGCACGGGCTTTTTCATCCTGGCCTTCTCGGGATTCAAGCCCACCGCCATCTTCGGGACGATGATGGTCATCACGATGGTCTCGGCCCTGGTGGGCGACCTGGTCCTGCTGCCGATCCTGATGCAGCGCGTCGAGCTGGTAACCCTCTGGGATCTGGTGCGCATCAAGATGGGCGGGGAAACCGGCCTGGGCATTCCCCTGTTCCAGGGGCTTTCGCGCGCAGAGGTTCATTCCATCATCATGGCCGGCACGATCAAGAAGGTCAACGCGGGGCAGCCGCTGTTCTACAAGGGCGACCGGAGCGAATCCATGTATGCGATCATATCGGGCGGCTTTGACGTCATCGACTACGATCCCACCTGCACGCTGAGCAGTCACGAAGGCATCCAGAAGTGCATTGCCAAAGTCGGCACCGGTGATATCCTGGGTGAAATGGGGCTGCTGCGCTCCGCGCCGCGCTCGGCCACCGTGATGGCCACGAAAGACAGTGAACTGCTGCCCATCAACTGGAAGGTGATCCAGCGGCTGCAATGGCTCTATCCGCCCACCGCCCAGAAGTTCTTCGTCAACATGATGCGCATTCTCTGCGACCGCGTGGAACGTCTGACCACCTGCCTGGCCAATGAAAGCCTGGTGGATGACCTGACCGGATTAAGCAACCGCAAAGGATTCGTCAGGTCCCTTGAGCAGGAGGCCAATCGTGCTTACAGGCTCGGGGAAAAACTTGCCATGGCCGAGATAGAGATCAACTTTGCCGGTACCCCTGATAATCGTCTCAACCGGATCAAAGACGACGTCCTTCGGGAGATCGGCAAAACACTCAGTGCCAACATCAGGCGATGCGACATGGTCAGCCGTATCGACACGGACGCGTTTGCCGTGTTGATTCCCAGCCATGCCGACGATGGCATCCGTTTGGTCATGGATCGCTTCAAAGGGGATATCGGCGCACTGCAAACCCGTTTTGAAAAAATTGTCGCCTTTTCAATTGCCTTCAAGGCCACCACCCTGCTCCTGGAGGTGGATAACGACGGCGAACAGCTTCTCGAAGAGACCTTGAATAGACTGAAAACCGACGGCGACCTGCTCTGGACGTTTATAGCCGGGTCCGCGAACTGATGAAAGGACGGTGTAAAGGATACTGGACCATGTCAGGCTTTGGTTATCCCCAAAGGGGATGTGCTTGGTGGGAAGTTCATTGATTTATCGAAATCCCAAATATCAAATGACAAGTATCAAATAATTCCCAATGACCGAAATTCGAAACTCCAAACAAGGTCTCGCTCTGGAAGGTTGTGGTCATTGGTTATTGGAATTTGAAATTTATTGGTAATTTGGTGCTTGTGATTTTGACACAAACTGCCAAGGCGTAACCTACGGCCTCTGATCAAGCCCAAGGACCAGCTTTTCTAAGAATAAATAATAAGGATGGCAATCATGCTTAATCTTCAGAAAATCAAGGCAGATTACTGTAAAACCCAGATCATGGAGGCCTATCAGCGAACCTACAGTGACATGGAAAAAGGCTTGGGCAACATCATCACCTGGACGGCGCACCTGGCCTTGGAGAACATCGCCAATTCCGACGCCCTTTATCATGACGCAGAACATACGATCATGGTCACCCTGGCCGGGCAGTCCATCCTTGAAGGCAAGCACCTGTCGGAAGGGCGCGTATCTCCAAAAGACTGGACGCATTTCATGATCGCCCTGCTGTGCCACGACATCGGCTATGTCAAGGGAATCTGCGCGGATGACAATGGCTACAAGCTGGCCACGGGGATAGGCAAAAAAACGATCACCCTTCCGGAAGGCACCACCGATGCCCAGCTGGCGCCCTACCACATCGACCGGAGCAAACGTTTCGTTCTCGAGCGTTTCGGGAAAAAGATGCTCAGAGAGTCGGGCGGTCTGGTGGACGCAGAGCTGATCGCCTCGTACATCGAGATGACCCGCTTCCCTGTTCCCGATGACGACCGGTACAAGGATACGTCCGGATTCCCCGGGCTGGTGCGCGCCGCTGATTTCATCGGGCAGCTGGCCGACCCCAACCGGCTGCAGAAATGCACGGCTCTGTTCTATGAGTTCGAAGAATTGGGGCTCAACCAGAAGCTCGGCTACAAGACCCCCGGGGACCTCAGGGACTGCAACGCGAAATTCTACTGGGACAGGGTCAGCCCCTACGTTCAAGAAGCCCTCGGATACCTGAAGGTAACCCACGAGGGCAAACAGTGGATCGCCAACCTGCAATCCAACGTATTCGGAAACTATCTGTTCACCAACGAGAAACCAGCGGATATCGAGTACCCGGATTTGTAAATGAAATCGCCTAAAATACCGAAATATCTGAAGGGCGTTGCCGTCGTCACCCTGCTTTCAATTGCCTTGACCGTTTTCCTGTTCCAGATCGATGTTCCCATTCTGGACCTCTTTGAATTAAAACTCTACGATATGCGTTTTCTCCAACGGGGCCGTCTGCAACCCTCACCGGTGGTAGCGCTGGCCATGATCGATGAAAAGAGCCTCGACCAGGAGGGCCGCTGGCCGTGGCCGCGTTCCAAGATCGCCCTTTTGGTGGACCGGCTTTCCGAGGACGGCGCCAAGGTGATCGGCTTTGACATCGGATTCCTGGAGCCGGAAGAAAATAGCGACCCGACCGTTTCCCAGGAGTTTCAAGAGGCTCTCGACCGCCTGGCAGAGACCAACGAAGGCCTGGTCGATCTAACGTCCGGGCAGGTGCGGAAGGACATCAACG
Source organism: Deltaproteobacteria bacterium (assembly GCA_020444075.1). Classification (GTDB taxonomy): domain Bacteria; phylum Desulfobacterota; class Desulfobacteria; order Desulfobacterales; family Desulfosarcinaceae; genus Desulfosarcina. The sequence goes on along the minus strand of JAHLLR010000042.1, from coordinate 37,842 downwards.
ACCGGATCCTTGCGGATGCAATCCGCCAGGCCCATTCGACCACGGTGCTGGGCTATTTCTTCCACATGAGCCCGTCGGAATTGAATTACGACATCGGAAAGAAAGAAATCGACCGTCAGCTGGCACTGATCGACAAATCCAAGTATCCCATGATTCTCCAACAGGAACCGGAAGCCTCCCGGCTTCCGTTCATCACCGCCTATGCACCGGAAGCCAACCTGAAAATACTCTCCGATGCCGCCGACGGATCAGGGTTTTTCACCGTGGCCAGCGACCTGGACGGCGTGGTGCGCAACGTTCCCCTGATGATCAAGTGCGGCGAAGACCTCTTTCCCCACCTGACGGTGCAGTGCGTCTGGCAGTACCTGGATCGGCCCCAGCTGATCGTGAACGTCCCCGACTATGGTGTAAAAGGCATCCAGATGGGCCCCCAATTTATTCCCACCGACGAAAATGGGCATCTTCGGATCAACTACCTCGGCCCTGCCGGGGTCTTCCCCCACTATTCCATCACCGACATTTTAAAAGGCGAGACACCGGCCGGGACGTTCAAGGACCGGATCGTTCTGGTGGGGGCCACCGCCGTCGGCACCCATGACCTGAGGTCGACGCCCTTCAGCCCGGTTTACCCGGGGGTGGAGATCCATGCGACGGTCATCGACAATATGCTCACCGGACGGTTCATCAACAAGCCCCGCTGGTCCGAGATCTTCGACCTGATCGCCATCATTTCCATCGGCCTGCTGCCCGGCGTCTTCCTGCCCCGGGTGAAAGCCATGGCCGGCCTTATTATTGCGCTTGGCATTTTCACCCTGCATATTCTTTTCACTCGATGGCTTTTCATCCAGTTCAACCTCTGGCTCAACATGGTCTATCCCCTGGCCTCCCTGGCGATCAGCTACACCTTCGTCACCGTTTTCCGCTACGCCACGGTGGAAAAAGACCGCAGACGGATCAAGGGCACCTTCCGGCAGTACGTCGCCCCCATGGTCATCGAAGAGATGCTCAAGGACCCCGAACAACTGACCCTGGGGGGCGAGGAAAAGGTGCTGACCGTGCTCTTTTCCGACCTGGAGCGCTTCACGAGTTACTCGGAGCGCTACGGGCCGAAGGAGATGATCAAGATCCTCAGCGAATACTTCAACCGCGTGTCGGAGGAAATCTTCAAACAGCGCGGCACGCTCAAGGAGTACGTGGGCGACGAGGTCATGGCCTTTTTCGGGGCACCCATCGAGCAGCCCGACCACGCCAAGCGGGCCTGCGAGGCAGCCTTGGCCATGCGTGACGCACGCCATAAATTGTCCAAGGAATGGGCCGATTCTGGACGGCCGATTCTTCACGCACGCACCGGGATCAACAGCGGGCCCATGCTCATCGGCAATCTGGGGTCTCGCTACCGTTTCGCCTATGGCGTCCTGGGGGACCAGGTCAACCTGGGCTCGCGCCTGGAGGGCCTGAATAAGCAGTACAAAACCAGCATCATCATCGGTGAGAATACCTACGAACTGGTCAAGGAAGATTTCATTGTGCGGGATATGGACCTGGTGCGGGTGGTGGGCAAGGAGCAGTGCGTGCGGGTCTACGAACTGATCGCCCGTGCCGGCGAGACCTTGTCACCGGAACACCTGGGTGCCCTGGAGGCCTATGCCGCCGGCTATGACGAGTACTGCCGCCAGCACTGGCCCCAGGCGATCGCCCACTTCAAGCGTGCCCTTGCCTTGCGCCCCGACGACGGGCCATCCAAGACCATGCTCCAGCGTTGCATGGTCTATAAGGATGATCCGCCGCCGGAGGATTGGGAATGTGTGTTTGAGCCCAAAACCAAATAGTCCGGACGGATGTGAATGGACGGGGAAAAGCCGTGCGATATCATAGCGGGACGCAAGTTAAATAAGGACGTCCAACCATCAATAGGTCCCCAAAAACAACGGCAGGGCGATTAATGGCCCTGCCGTTTTCTGGTTTAGATCATCTGTCTACGAATAGGATCGGACGTTTCTTGCGTGTAAAGATCAATAAAAGATTACCTTTACAACTTGACTCTGATCCATAACAAATGAGCAAGTATCAGAGGAGTTAGGTGTCCCTTCGCAAACGCCGCCCCATTCTTTAAAAGGGGCTCCTTGACGTTTGATGACAACGGATGTGCCCATAGGAAATTCGCACAATTCGCCGAATTTCTTATCACAATTTTCATAAGTGTTGTCACAATAATATTCCGCTGGATCATCAAAATCGGAACGCGGTGACCAAATGTACGCTTTGCCCTTACCATTTCCATTTATTACTTGCACTCTTAGGGTTACATAAGATGTTTCAAAGTTGGCCGTTATCGTGTGGCTGCCCTTTGCGGAAGTAGTGCATGTGGTTTCAGTTATGCCAGTGCAATCGCCACCATCCCATCCAGTAAATGCAACGCCATCTAAGCCATTATCAATTGGCGCAGCCGTCAGCACGACCTCCGGGCATCCATTATAAGGAGGCTCGGCGCCATTGTATTCCTCGCTGCAATCTTCCGGACAGTTGATATCAGGTACATTTGGATCAGTTTGATTCCCTCCAGACGATTCAACCGTACCAGTCCCATTAGGAGCAATTGCAACTGTGAGTGTATTTGTGACACCGCAGCATGGAAGCGGGGGAGGTGGATCTGAGGATGTCGAATCCCAAATCTTCGTGCAGTCGTATTGATTAGTACCGTTTACTATAATGCAAGATTCGATTAATTCATAGGTTGTTGGTGGGGTTTCTTCGTCGATGTTCCCAAAACTACCTTCATAAACCGAATGCGCCAAGAATCCATTGGGTATAAAATCTTTGTATTGAGTTTCCGTGGTTGAATACTTTTCAGAACAGAGCAAATCACCAACCAAGGGATCCAACTTAGTTAGGGTCGATGCTAATTTCGTTTCAATATCAAAGTCTTCCTGGTCAGTAAAATTGTCGCCTGTGGATAGGCCAGCGGTGGTGTTTTCATCTGAACAAATTTCTCCACCGTTCAGCGGGATACAAATCACCCTACCCGTCACTTCACAAGTGGCATTTGTTCCATCCCAACCGTATAATGTGTCCGTAACTGATGTGGCCCCCTCACATAGATCACCGACAGAACAATCATGGTTATTCTCTACAGTATACCAATACCGCCGAACGATCGCATGAGCCTCAGGCACCACCCATACCACAAGCAAGCTTGCAGCAAGTAAGCCCATCAATAGTCGTTTAAACATGACATCCTCCTTTGGCTTTATGTTATATATAAAGTTATTTATGCTCTCGAAGACTGATCATCCCCCCCTTCTGACAAATACGATCGCATGATGGTTATGGAAGTGAAAGGGTGACTTTAAAAAGGACCTGCGTGTCCTGCTGCAACCTTAGGTTTTTTTTGTCTACCTCAAAATAATCGAATTCTTCATCGAAGAGATTTTTCACACCCAAGGTGACGAAACCATAGCGCTTGGGAAAGCGGTACCCGATAGCGGCATCCACCAGCCAGAACTGATCCGAACCGTCCTCAAAAACATCAAATCCGATTGCTGTCCGCTCGATCTCACCCTTTTGATCATAATATGTCGCTGTCAAGCCGACGCTCAATCCGGAAGGATGAAAGAAGGTAATCCCCAATGGAACACTTTGCGTCTTTAGATCCTTTATGCCACCGGGGAATTCCTCTCCCCTCTCAAAGTCTTCATACAGATATTCCGCCTTCAGCGCCAACCACTCATGCGGAGTCCAGTAAATGTAGGCCCGGCCCAAGTATTCCTCCCAATCCGCATCTTTGAGCGTTAGATCCAGGTCTTGGAAAGGCACACTCAGGTCTCGGTAAGACAATTGCGCGCCGAAGTATACATCGTTAGGCAATTTCTGATCGATTGCAGCACCATATACCCACGATTCGGTTTCTTCGGGATCGTCAAAAAATTGATTGAAACCGGCCACCTGAGTGGGTTCGAGGGTCTGGTCCGTTACCAGCGATCTGGTAAACGTCCTGAACACGGCACCGCGAATGGTCGTAGAAGGAATCGGGTTCCAGTTGACACCCAATTTGGGATTAAACTGAGATGTACTAACGTCATCTCCATAGTTTTTTTCTTCCTGATCATAGAAGTCGCCACTTGCGCCAACAGTAAAGGAGATGTTTTCAAGCGGCCTGATATAGGTATATGCGTATAGATTGTAGTGATCCGTCTCAAACGATAGGGGGTCAGTGAAGGAAAAAAGTTCGATCGGCGGGTCAATTCCCGGCCACTGGTAGGCAACGGATAGGGTGTCATCCTTCTCTTCTCTGAAATATCCTGCGCCGCTCACCAGGTCGAAGTATTTAGAGCGAAAAAGATAGGAAAGCTCACCGGCGTAATCATCCTGTTCTATTGGATTTTCAGCAATTTCCTCTCCAAGCGGAGGAGGGAAAAAACCGGCAAAGGAGGCATCGAAATAACGCAAGTCAGATAAATCGGTCTCCCTGTCTGCATAATGAAAATTGCCCAAGACAATCGAACCCGGCGAAAAGGCATGTCGGAAACCGATTCGCCCCGAACGAGTCGTGACCTCTGTTCGTCGGTTTTGAAAATAATCCTCCTGAAAGAACCTCTGCTCTATGTCTCCTCTTTCGTTGTCTCTGTACCTGTATTCCGCCTGAATGCTGGTCTTAGGAGTGATTTCCCACTGGGCGAAAATGTTGGTGATGTCGTCCTCCTGGTCGGCATTTTCCCGCCAGCCGTCGGTTTCGTAGTGGGAGTAACCGGCGCTCATCGAAAGCCCGCTATAAATACCGGAGGCAATGCCTTCCCCGCCCCACGTTTCGTTGTTTCCATACAATCCACTAGCTTGCAATGTCGCCCCGTCGCGGGTAAACATTGGATTGAACTCGTTAAAAGAGTTCTGGGCCGCGCCCTGGGCGCTGACCAGAAACAAGTTGCTCTCCGCCAGGGCCGGCTGGATGGGCGTGATGTTGATCGGCTGCAGGAGTTGGGACTGCAACAGCTCGCTGACCCGGGCGATCTCGTGGCGCGGCAGCGTGGCATAGGTATCGGCCAGAAAACGGTGAGCTGAAAAATTGGTCGGGTCGGCCTTAACCGCGTTATAGCCTTCCAGCAGGCCGCGTTGCCCATACCCCAGGTCGTTGTAAATCCGGGCTGTGGCTGCACTGCGGGCGGCTAGATCTGCGTCCAATAACAGCTTGGAGCGGTATACCGCCCGATTGTCGTTGAGTTGCTTGGCGGTCTCGAAGTCACGCAAGGCCTCAACCGGACGGTTGGTAGTCTGCTTGGCAATGGCGTCATAAAACCAAGGTGTCGGATCGTTGGGGTCGAGCTCCTTGGCGGCCTTATATTCGCGTTCATCCAGCCCGGTGCGCTTCTCTTCGTAGTAGGCTTTGCCCAGATAAGAGCGGATCAGGGAATTGTTGGGATCCAGGCTGGCGGCGACCTCGAGGTCCATACGGCCCGCTTCCAATTGACCTTCGCGGATCTTGGCCAGCCCGATTCCCAGGCGGGGAAGCGGATCGGCCTGATCTGCCTGGATGGCCTTCTCAAATGCCGCCTTGGCATCATCGGTTTTTACCTGGGTCAGGTTGGCGAACCCCAGCACGGTCTGGGTCCGGGAGAGGTCCGGCGCCAGTGTGGCCGCCTTCTGCGCCGATTGCAGGGATTTGTCCAATTCGCCGAAGGAGAGCTGTATCTCTGCCAGCCGCGCATAGGCCAGGGCGTCGTCGGGGGATGCCGCCACGGCGTCCATCAGGCTTTTTCGTGCACCCTCAAGATCGAATCTGGCCTGCTGCGCGTAGGATTTGGCAACAAGGGCCGTTGACGACTTGGGATTGGCGTCGACGGCTTGCTGGGCCAGGGCAGATGCTTTTTCCTTGTCGTTGCGGACCAGGGCCACGATGGCCTGCAGGGAAAGGGCGTCGGCCATTTTCGGATCGAGGGCCAGGGCCTTTTGTAGATCCGCTTCGGCTTCGTCGATTTTTCCCACGTCAAGGGATTGGGAGGCTCTATTGGCCAGGAAGACCGGATCGTTGAGGTCTTCGCGCATTTCCGGCTGGCCGGGCGGCACGTAAACCACCGGGGGATAATAGAGCGCCCACTGGACCGCATCCCGGGGCCGCACCACGGTAGTTAAAACCGGCGCCCTGCCCTTCTGGGCAACGGCGCTCTGCCCGCTGATCAGGGGCACTTCACCGGCGTCGTTGGACGCCAACACGCTACCTTCGAAGACGGACAGGAAGGTCTGGTCGTCCTCCACCCGGACGAGAAACTCGGTGCCGCGTACGCCGGCGACGACATAGGGCGTGTTGACCTCGAGTTTATTGGGCTTGCGGGCAAATAGGTGGGCTGCGCCTTTGAACACGTCGATGAAAGAGGTCTTCTCCTCGAATTTCTGGACGACGATGGAGGAGTTGGCGTTGAGCCGCAGGACGGACTCGTTGGCCAGTGCCAGACTGGCCCGGCTGTTGTCCAGCACCCGGACTTCATCGCCCGGGCAGAAGGTGTCATCCAGCCTGACCGGTTGCCAACTTCCCCCGCCGGCTGTCCTGGTTTCCACCGTTCCCTGCACGGACACGGCTGTGGCCGCCGATGGATCGCAGTTGGTTGCGGCAGCGACAGCGAGGCCCGGGATACCCATAAACAGTGAAACAGCGACGAAAAAGCGAATAAAATAAGGCGCTACCCCATTCATATTAGATCCCCTCTGTTGCCCAATAAAATCAAACACCGAGGTTGACGGGTCTGACTTCAAGGGCCCATATAGGTTAACGACCCTGGAACAAACAGATGCCGGCATCGGAAAAGGAGAGAACTTCACCTCTGCAGCATTAAAAATATATAAATTTTAAATAGTTGGTGATATACTGGGCACAATATAACCCATCACCCTGAACCGTTTGTAATGCGGACCCAGATTCAAAAGGAAACTTCAGTATGAAAAAATATATCTGCCATCAGGCGAGAGGATTTTGCAAAAAAATACAGATATTAAATAAATGGGAATTTCATCCCAATATGAATATTATCGAATCAACAGAAATAGTAAACAATAAAAATGCACTGATTAAACCCTTAGGCATTCTACGGGTTTTATTGTTCGACACGCTCATCCTGAAAGGGCACCAGACACAATAAAGAACCAAGATTTGCGGCGTTTAAGGCGTCCTCCTATTTCGAGGAATAGGATTCTGAGCAGTTCGACGGGCCGTCGGAGATTGCGGGTCCCGCGATTCGACTCTTTTTGGTTCTGGCCAATTCACCTGGGGGCCGTCGTCTACGAATCAAAGAAGAGGCTTGCAACGTCAGCCATGGATGGTATGATGCGCGATTGTCGGGTTCGGTGTTCTTACATTGCGACAACTTCATTCCAGATACAAACCCAATAGCGAAACGCCATGTAATCGGCAACTCCGATCGGTCCAGTTGCCTCGATCACTGCCAGGCTTGTATGGGCTGATCGGCATTTGTCGAGACAATTTATAACCATTCAGGTATTTCCGGATTCCACCAAGGCGCACGTACGGATGGCCTCTTGACCACCAGACGCGAAGGACGGATCGACGTGGACAGAAAATATGGTCCCGAACTTTTCGGTTCAACCTACCTCAGGGGAGAAGTCGTATTCCGCCAGGGCGAAACTGGGGATGTCATGTATATCATTCAGTCCGGGGCGGTCGAAGTTTCGCAGGATAAAAACGGCAGCGAAAACGTGATCGCAATTCTCGAAAAAGGTGATTTTTTCGGGGAAATGGCACTGCTGCAAACCGGCGGCAGATCCGCTACAATCACCGCGATCAGCCGCACCCGCCTGATCCCGTTGACCAAAGCCCTGTTGGTTGACCGATTGAAGCGGGACCCCGACGTATCGCTGCATCTACTGAGGAAACTGATTCAGCGAATTCAACGCGCACACCGGCGCTACCGGCAGGAACTTTTGGAAAACGAGGAGTTCAGGAATGCCGTCGCCGCCTATAGCGAAAAGCTATTGGCAGGTGACCGGGGCTTCTCACCGGTCGAAGCGCCAGATGCGTTGCCCGGCAGCAGGGACCTTACGAATGATCTGCTTCTGGCCGAGGCAAACATCGGCACGAACCGCTGCCGGCACCATGCCGCGCCCGGAGAGACTATTTTTCATGAAGGTGAAACCGGCGACTGCATGTACCTGATATTGAGCGGCCGTGTGGGCGTCAGCAAGTACGAAGCCCATGTTACCCGGCTGATCGACACTATCGGTCCGGGAGATTTTTTCGGGGAAATGGCCCTGATCGCCGACATGCCCAGAAGCGCCACGGTCACGGCGCTGGAAGCCACGGACCTGATTGTCATCGATAAAGAGCAGTTTGTAGAGTGCCTCGAAAACCAGCCGGACCTGGCCATCGCGATTATCAAAACGCTGATTCTAAGGCTCTCCTGCCTTGAAAGCATGCTTTCCAACCCCGGAACGTTTCGGGTGCAGCAGCACTCACCGTGGGTTCCGAAGCTGGTCAAACGAGATCGCATGTCGCTTTCCATCGTCTCTCTTTCGACATGTGCCGGCTGTTCGGCCGTCCTTCTCGATTACACCGTTCTTTCTAAAATCCTCTCCAAATCGTCCATCGACTATTGTCAAATGCTGATGGACCGGGAAGCCTTGCCGGAGTCGGATATCATATTGGTCGACGGTGTCGTCCGTCTGAGGGAAGATGAAATCAGGTTGAATGAAGCGCGCCGTAAATGCCGTTATCTGGTGGCATGGGGAACCTGCGCGGCATTTGCCGGTATTCCCGGCCTGGCCAACCGCTTCGAAGTGGAAACGGTGATCGAGGAAAGCTATGGATCCACCGACGATGCCTTTTCCTACTATTTTTCCGGCCCTTCCGGTATCGATCGATGCAATGTCCAACAGATCAACGGAGTCGATCTCCAGCGCAGGGCTTTTGCATTAGACAGTTTCGAAAAGGTCGATTACTATCTTCCCGGATGTCCGCCGGACCCGACATTGCTGTATGACCTGATCCTGGAATTAACCGGCGGCCAGACATCCAAAACATTACCCGTCGTGTGTTCACGCTGCGGTCGCAAACCGGCCGCAGATTACTTTGAAAAAGGTGCAACCTCTCACCTGCCTGCCGACAAGATCTGCTTCAATTCATTGGGACGGGTTTGCCTGGGATTCATGACCCGAGGCGGCTACGAGTCGGTTTGTCCCAAAGGCGGCGCACCATGCTGGGGATGTCGGGGGCCTTCGAAAAAAACCATCCTGAGCCTTAAAAACGGTGAGACCCTCGAGGAAATCGCCGTACGGGGAATCGGACAACGGTATGGCAAAGACGACGGCGACATTACTGAAACGATCAGGCGGATCAAACAGGGCGGCCATTTCATGTTCAATATGGACAGCGACGCCACAGATAAACTGTTGAGGGTCAGGTGAGACAGCAAATACTGCTCAAAAAGGCCACCCGGATCGAAGGCAATGCCACCATCCATGTTGAAATCGATCAGGGCCGGGTGCAGTACGCCAGATTCATGGTGGAGGATTTCCGCGGCTTCGAAAAACTCTGCCAGGGAAAGGAGGTCGCCTTTGTTCCCCACATCATCTCCCGAATCTGCGGCCTGTGCTGCATGGCGCATCAGGCGGCAAGTGTAAGGGCCATCGAGGACGCGCTGGAAATCGATGTGCCCGACCCGGTCAGGAAGCTTCGCCAGGCAGCCGTTTACGGCGAATGGATCGCAAGCCATGCACTCAGTTACTTCTTTCTTACCCAGCCGGACATTCTCGGAACCAGTGAAGGCATTTTTGGTCTGATTCAGCACCATCCTCAGATCGCTGAAACGGCCTTCTCGATCCAGAAAGCCGGCAGCCGGATCGTGGAAATGCTGGGCAGGCGATCCGTCCACCCCGTTGCCATGTGCGTAGGCGGGATGGCGGTCAGGCCCTCCATAAACGACCTCGATGAGATCGTCTCAATTGCCGGAAACGTCGCCGAACAGACCCGGCAGATAATCGGCAGCCTGGATCAGCGGACACTGCCTGACCGCAGGATCGCCTTCCCCCGGCACAACAGGGTCAACTTTTTGTGTTATGATGAGAATTCAGGCTCTCAGGGCCATCTCAAGGTCTATGCCTCCGATGGTGCACGTGATGATCGCTTCGACGTTTCCGCCTTCGAGGATCATGTGTCGGAAATGCGCGTCGACTGGTCGTTTGCGAAATTCCCCTACCTGTCCCGGCTGGGCTTCCCGGATGGCATTTTTCACGTCGGCCCCCTCTCACGCGCCTTTTCGGAACACTCCGCCATCAACATGGGGGAATTGGAGGATTTTGAGATTATCCAACGGGCCAGGTCTTCGAGGGGAATTCACATCGAATATATCGATGTCATGCGCCTTGCCGAAATATACTGGGCGGCAACCCGGATAGAGGAACTGCTGCAGGGCATCGACCTGTCAGCAATCGATACCACCCCCGTGAATCCCGATGAAAGCGGGAAAGGCATCGGTGTCGTGGAGGCACCCCGGGGCGTCCTGATCCACAGCTATACCATTAACCGCGGCCGGATCGAGCGCCTGAAGCTCCTGGTGGCCACCCAGTTCAACAACCCGTTGATCAACCTCATCATCAAGGATTTAGCCGAACAGCACATGGAAACGGGCGGGCTATCCGAATCCGGACAAAAGGCTATCGGACGCTGCATCCGTCTCTTCGACCCCTGCCTGACCTGCGCCACACACTGACCGAACAACCCATATAGGCAACCCTGCGATCAATGGTACCCTTAGCCCTGATACAGGTTTTATCAGTGTAATTTCAGTGTTTACTTTTTTATGGCTGCAGACTAATCACAAAATAATATATTGTAATAAAATGAAACCGATTCATCATCGGTAAGAATACTGCCCATGCCACGCTGTCATACGCCAAATGTGATGTTTTCCAATTTTCCGGGGCAGCACACCCGAGGCACCGATTTACATATATCGGCTGAATCATCCTATCCGAACACGTCTCAGATGCCCGGGAGCAGACCTATCGCTTAAATCACGGGCTTTGAGGACGGGTCGCACTCATTCGACACCGATGTCAATAGTACGGCTTCGTTTGCCCGCTCGATTGCAGCAGGTATTTTCTTATACGGATCAACCAGCAGGAAAGGAGAACGCTCATGCCACCCACTGGACTGCCCGCCTTGGATCTGAATGCGCTTGCGACCGCCCTGCCAGGGCTAATCACCGAAACCAGTATCGACAATCAGGTCACCAACATTCAAAACTGGCTCGATCCGCTGATTCCGGTTCATGCCATCGGTTTTTCGATCAATGAACCGGCGAATGGCGATCATACCTTTGCCGTGAATTTTCGTGAAAATCAGATCCACGAAATCGCCCTGCATGTTGCCCAAAGAAACCATACCATCCAGAACCACGCCAATGGCGCGCCGGTGCTGTTCAATTTAAAAAATGGCGACCTGACCATTTTCGAAACGACGGATGACGGCGGGATAACGACAGCAAACGGCGTCGCCCTTGGCCTGTCCAGCCAAAACAACGAATTTGGGGCTTTTTCATTGGTCACGGATGAAGACGCCGTGGCTGCCCTGATCGATGACATAAATCGATTGCGGTGGTTCAATGCGCTGGTGTCGAATGTGCTTTACAACACGTGGTCCCATCATCTGAACCAGGAAAAAATCCGCTTCTTGAATCTTTATGAAACCGTGAGTTCTTCCCTGTGTTATGCCGGCGACCTGCAGGAACTGCTGACCTCGATTATCAGCATCATCGTATCGGAAATACCCTCCGAGGAAGGATCTATCCTTCTGTTTGATGACGCCACCAACCAATTGGAATTTTTCAGCGCCATGGGAGAGACCGGAGAGAGTTTTATTCAATGCTGTTTTCCGGCCGACAAGGGGGTTGCCGGCAAAGCCCTTCAGGATGGGGAACCGGTAATCGTCAATGATGTCACGACATGCCCCTATTTTTTCAGTGATTTCGACAATGGCAGCGGCTTCGTGACCAAATCGATCCTGGCGGCACCGATCATCGTGGGAGAGGAGAAGGTAGGCGTCATTGAAGCGATCAACAAGGTCGGCAGCGATCATTTCGACGAAAGCGACAAAAGGATGTTGATCGCGATTGCCGATGAAGTCGGTTTGGCCGTTAAGAATGCCCGCATGTTTGACTACGTCGTCAACTCCTATTGCAAAATGCGGCAAGGCCAGATGAGTTGCAAGGGTTGCGTGCGACCGCTTAAATCCTGGACACCATGCGCCAGGCAGCTTGAATTGGTTTGATTGACCACTGGAGCCGAGATGGCGGTTGCCAAACAGTCCCTGTCGACGTTTTCGGCAAGCGTTGGTCTGATGAAGCATATACGCTGACAAATAGACGCCGGCCTTAAACTTCTGATCTAATGGAAATCGTTGGAAATCAAATACGCAGAAAACAAAACCATTCTGATCTACATAGGTATTAATACTCAGATTGCCGCCTACAAATGGGCAATAGTACGCATTGTTTCCCGGGCTCGAAAACGATTATAAAAAGAACCATTCCACCTGATATGATACGGCTTCAACTGTGATGCGTTGCTGTTTCCCCCCTCCCTGTTGACCAGATCCCGGGTTGTTTGCAGGAAAGATTCACGTCCACATCGACTGCCAGGCAATCATTCCATGGTCCGGCAGGCAGCGGCATTCTCATTCATTTTTCGGTAGATTGACAACAACCGCCGGTGTCGGACGTTCGGCGGCGATATAACGTTCAATTGGCACCTTTCATTATCACCGGTACCAAACCTTGAGGAATCATAGGGAGTGAGTAATCATGAATAAAGCAACAAAATCGAGATGGCTGATTTCCGGTCTGGTTGTACTGATCGTCGTCGGGTGCCTGCTTTCCGGGTGTGCCGGTACCACTCAGGTATCCTCGATTCAGGAGAAGGCGGACCAGGCGCTGGAGCAGTCCAGCCGGGCGATGGAAGATGCGAAACAGGCCAAAGCCATGTCTGCCGATGCCAATGCGGCCGCTTCGCGGGCCGAGTTGGCTGCCGACCGCGCCATGGATGCGGCTGCCCGGGCCGAAAAAGCCGCCAGCCGGGCCGAAGCCGCTGCTGACCGGGCCCAGGCCATGGCCGAAAAAGCGGAAGCCGTATTTATGCAGAAAATGAAAAAATAATGCACGATCATTTTAGTGACAGGCTGCCGGTGGTGGGTCTTCAGCGCCGCGGCAGGGATGGTCGCCGTGAACGGGATTAACCGGATTGTTTTGCTGACGGCAATGGCGGCAGCCGTCACAGTTGCTGCGGCCGGGGCAAACGCCTCCGGCCAGTCGATGGGTGGGCGGTCCGCACCAGGGGTCAGTGGACCGACTGCTTTTTCAACGGCCCGGGAGGTCATCGGCACGATCCGGCGGCACCAGATCCGTAAAAAGGAAACGCTGCTGGACATCGCCCGGCAATATAACCTGGGTTTCAATGAAATTCAGGACCTCTATCCGCAACTTGACCCCTGGCTGCCCCCCGAGGGCATGCTCATGGACATCCCTTCCCAGTGGGTCCTGCCGAAGGGCGTTTTCAATGGCATCGTTGTCAATATCGCCGAATTACGGCTGTATTGCTTCAGCGCGGACCATGGCAGCGTCGTCACTTTTCCCATAAGCATCGGTGAGAAGTCCTGGCCGACGCCGAAGGGCACCTTCGCCATCAAAGAGAAGAAGATCCACCCGGGTTGGGCCGTACCGCCCTCGTTGAGACAAAAGTATGATTTTCAATATCTTCCGCCCGGCCCGGACAATCCCCTGGGAGCGTTCTGGATGGGCCTTGAGAACACGCACTATGGCATCCATGGCACCGATTTCCCATGGTCGATCGGGCGGGCGGTGACCCGTGGGTGCATCCGGCTGTATCCCGAGGACATCGAACGGCTTTTCGAACGCGTTCAACCGGGGACGCGGGTCACCATGGTCTATGAACCGGTCAAGATCGGCACGCTGGCGGATCGGGTGTTCGTGGAAGTCCATCGGGACATCTACGGCAGGGTCGGAAACCTTCAGCAATATGGCTTATTTCATTTACGAATGAGCAGGCATGCCTGGCGCGTCGACCTCGACAAGTATCGCCGGGCCCTCGACCGCCAGGATGGCATGCCTGTGGATGTGACCCGGTCGCTGGCTGCCGGCAGCATGGAAAACAAGCCTTTTACCAGCGCTGTCGAACCCTCTTTATGAGCAGCGGCCGGGACGCTGTCTGCCGGCTACTTCGCGAAACGCGAACGGATCAGCAGCAGCGGCCGGTCGATGCGATTGAGCACGCCCACGGCAACACTGCCGTAAAAGGTCCGTGCCACCCCACCATGGCCATGACTGGCCATGGCCACCAGATCCGCCGATTCCCGCTTGGCGGTGTCAATGATGCAGGCCACCACCCCGCCCCGGCCGATACGCATCTGCACATCGATATCGATAGAACGCCATTTATCGATGATCGTCTGCAGGTAGGCCTGGGTGGTGGATATCCGTTTCCGGCGTTTTTCCAGGTACGTGTTCACATCGACCACTTCGTCGCGCTCGAGCGCCAAATCGGATGTCTCGTCCACATACAGGAGGACCACGCTGGCCTTAAGGCACAGGGCCAGACTCTCCACATGCGGTAAAATGGCCTCTGCGCGCATGGAACCGTCCAGGGGCACGAGTATTTTTTTGTACATGGCATCTCTCCTTTTCAGTTATCCTCATTGGCTGAAGGCCGGTCGGCTATCGGCAGACGGCAGGTAAAACAGGTGCCCTCCCCCAGCGTACTTTTCACGGATATGGTGCCTTTCAGACGATCCATAATTTCCTTTACGACCACCAGTCCCAGTCCCGTCCCTTCTTCCTCAAACTGTCTGGCGTTGGCGGATCTGAAAAATTCCGTAAAAATGCAGGGAAGATCATCCGGCGTGATACCGATACCGGTGTCACGGACTTGAAACCGGACATGCTTGCTGTTTTCCCGGCTTAACGTCACACGCACCGCCCCTCCCACCGGCGTATATTTCACCGCATTGGCAATCAGGTTGGTGAACAGGTCGTCGACAAGCTTCTCATCGGCCAGAACAGGAGGCAGTGATTTGTCGATATCGAAGGCGACGTCCACATGCTTTTCGGCCGCCAGCACCTGGTATGGCTCCCTCAGGGGGTTCAATACACTGGCCGCCGTGACCGGATGCAAGACAACCTTTTGCAGGTCCATCCGTTTAATTTCAAGATTGAGCAGGTCGGCAACCACGTCTCCCAGAATCTGGAGGCGTTTCACACTGCGGTCGAGCGTAGTTGCCTGTTTCGGCGTCACGGGACCGAGATAACGGTTTTTTATCAGGTTGAGCATGCTCAACACGGTATTCAACGGTGAGCGAAGCTGGTGGGCCGCTTTCTGCAGGAACCATGATTTATCGAGGTCCCTTTTCAGGTTTTCCATGGACAGGGCGGTCAGGTCGGTCATCAACGAAAAAAATTTGACGTCATCCTCCGAAAAAGTGCCGGGCTCGGCACTGTATACGCAAAATATCCCCGAAACGGTCTTGCCCACGGAAAGGGGCAGGCAGATCATGGAAGCAATTCCTTCTTTGCGGATATCTTCCGGATACTGTGAATAATCCTTTTCACCTATTTTACCGATGACGCTCAGCGTCCCATCCATGATTTTCTGGGCAATGGGGTTTCCGGCAACCTTGACCCCCCGACTGTTTTTCTTATACTCCTCGCCGAGACCGAAGGTGGAAGCAAAGATCAGGTTTTCCCGCTGATCGTCCAGCAGTTTGATGGAGCAGGTGTCGACCCCCATTATCCGGGCCGCGTTTCGGGTGGCCACATCCATCAACGGCTGCAGCGACACGCAGCCGCCCATCTCCGTGACCATCTTGTACAGGGCCCTCAATTTAACATTACCGGCATCCAGTGCTTTAGAGACCTGAAGCAGTGCTCTGCCTTTGACCCTCAGACTCAACTTGAGGGAGGTGACCAGAAAAGCGGTGATGAACAGGGCGGCAACAAAGAGAAGAAAGAAAGGCACCATGTCCGGAGCATCCACCGGAACATACAAACGATAAACCCACGACGGTCCGTGGAACATGGCCGGCTGGATAGGGAGAATTTCCAACGCCTGCAATGTCACCAGCCCGCCCAGGACAGCCGGGACCGAGAAGCAATATAAAAAACAGCTCAGCGGGGAGAGCAACATCCCTGACAGGATGACATGGAAAATTAAAAATATGAGCAGCGGGCTGTGTAAATTTCCGGTAAAATAAATTAACGGATAAAGGGCTGAGAAGTCGCAAATGATCTGTGCGTGGGTAAAAATGGTCAAGGGCTTTACTTCCCGGGGGTTGCCCGTTTGCAGCCGCCGCCAGATGAAATGAAAACCGAGATTGTAAAGCAAGACAAAAAGGAGGATGAGATCGACGGTGACAACCGGCAGCGTCCGCCATTGATAATAGACCAGCCAGCTTGCGACCAGCGATGAACCGGCGGCAATCCACCTCAGACGGATCAACCAGCGGATCCGTTCCCTGAGTTCCTTGCGGAAAAACAGCTGTTCCTTGACCAGTTCATCGCCCAATTGCATGTGGAGGCCGTCCGTCATTATGTCTCGTCTTTTTCCTTCCAGATATCCTCGATGGCGGTCAGCAATTTCTCCGGATCAACCGGTTTTTCAATAAAGATCGATACCGGCCAGTCCTCTCCCAGGATGTGTTGAAACGTGTCTGGACCTGTTTCGGCCATGACCTTTGGAAACGAGGTGACCATGATAATGGGTATATCCCGGTATTCGGGCCGGTTGTTGAGTATGCACGCCAGATCGAATCCCTCGGTAACCGTAGCCATCATGACATCCAGGATGATGAGATCGGGTATTTTTTCTTCGATGCGGCGAAACCCGTCCTGACCGTCATAGGCCGTCCTGACCGCATAGGCTTTGCTTTCCAGCACGATCCGAAGGGTATCCACCAGGTCCCGGTCGTCGTCGATGACGAGTATATCTTTTCCGGCACTCATGTCGGCCTCCTGATAGGGTTTTGTCCGTTATTAATTACCTTTCCCGGTTTGTCCGGGAGTTCCGGTAGGGTTCCCCCCCCTTGCGTCAACACCAACGCGGTGATTTCGCCGATGACCTGTTCAGCACTTTTCCGGGCCACGGGGGACAGTCCGCTGCCGAAGCCGAAATCGTTTCCCTCAATGGTGACCAGCCATGCGGTCGGGCAACGGCGGTACAAGCACTGCAGCCAACCCAGGATGAAGGCCGGGGTAACCTGATGGCCCAGGCAGGGCAGGGTTTTGAATTCCGGTTGAATGGCCGTCCAGCGACGCCCCTCCCCTCCCCTGCGGATGGCGGCGTCCACAAACAAAATGGTAGTCGCGTTTTTCAGCAGTTCAATCCAATCAGGTTCCAGCTGGTGTGAAACCCGCAGGTGAACATCTCCGCGGCTCGCCAAGAGGGGCCGCAACCGGTTGACGATATACGGGCCGATGCCGTCATCCCGGCGCTGGGCGTTGCCATAGCCGATGATCCAATATTCAGATGATGTTGTTTCCGGCAGGATCATGGTTTACGTGCTCCCGAGTTTTTTCACCCGTGCGCCGGTACTGCTGAAAATCTCGACGGCAAGCGGCATTTGCCCGACGGCATGGGTGGAACAGGAAAGACAGGGATCGTAGCATCGGATAGCGCCTTCGATGCGGTTTAGCAGACCTTCTTTAACCTCACCGCCGCGGATATAGGCTCTGGCCACGAGGTCGATCGCCCGGTTCATGGCCAGATTGTTGTGCCCGGTGGCCACGATGAGATTGACGGCTTCAAGGATTCCGTATTGATCCACCCGGTAATGATGGATCAAAGTACCTCTGGGGGCTTCGATGGCCCCCACCCCTTGCCGGTTGGCCGGGTTGGATGAAATGCGGATATCCCGGCCGCAGATCCGGTCGTCTTCCAGAAGGGTTTCAGCCTTCTCCAGGCAGTAAAGCAGTTCGATGAGCCGCGCGTAATGGAAAATCAGGGATCCGCCCTTGAGCCCGTTTGCAGTCCTTTGACGATAGTCGTCGAACGCCTCCTGTGCCTGGGGGGTTCCCATGGCATCGACGACATTCAGCCGTCCCAGCGGTCCCACCCGGTAGCAGCCGGCCGGATATCCCAGGGGTTTGAAAACCGGAAATTTAAGATAGGACCAGGGTTCCACATGTTCGGCGATGAACTCCAGGTATTGCGCCGGGTCGAATTCGGCCAGGATGCCGCCGTCATGGCTCCTCATGCGCATGACGCCGTCGTACAATGCCGGACATCCCTTTTCATCTACCAGTCCGGCGTAACTGGATGAAAAATTGGCAAATTGTTTCACCTCATCCCTATGGGTTCCGAGCCATTTTTTGACGACACCCAGGGCGGCATGGGTTGACGCATAGGCGTCGGAGAAACCGCGCAACAGGTTGCCGCGATCATCATCCTTCAGCGGATTCATGACCCCGCCGGGCACGGCAAAGGCCGGATGGATTTTCTTGCCCCCCAGGGCCTTGATGATTTCCTGCCCGAATTTTCTGAGCCGAATGCCTTTCATGGCCAGATCCGGAAACGCCGCCATCAGCCCCACCACATTGCGCCTGCCCGGATCGGCATCCCAGCCGAGCAGCAGGTCGGGGCTGGCGAGATGAAAAAAATGCAGCGCATGGGACTGAATGAACTGTCCCATATGCAGCAGTTCCCGCAATCGCCTGGCGGTGGGCGGAATATCCACACCCAGGATCGCATCGCAGGCCTTGGCCGAGGCCAGCTGGTGGCTGACCGGGCAGATGCCGCAGATGCGCTGGGTGATCACGGGCATCTCCTCGAAAGGCCTGCCCTGGCAGAACCGCTCGTAGCCACGAAACTGGGTAACGTGAAACCGGCACTCGCTCACATCGCCGTTTTCATCCAGATGAATCGTGATCTTGCCGTGGCCTTCGATGCGGCTGAGGGGATTGATGGTAATTTTAGATGGCCGGGCCATGAAGCCCTCCTTAGGAGTGGTTTAAAAACCTTCAATCAGGTTCAAGATCAAGGCGGGGAGGTGGATTCAAACGGAGGCATACATCGGGTATGTCGAGTATTGAATCCACCTCCCCAACATGGAGGTTGGGCCTGAGGGGAGATTTTTAAACCACTCCTAATCGAAATGGATCATTTCCTCGGGCAACACAGGCAGCCTGCCCGCCAGCAGTTCCTTGAGACAATAGGCCAGAACTTCCGGCGCCGGCGGGCAGCCGGGCACATACCCGTCGACCGCCACCACCGCGTTGACCGGCAGCACCTTGTCCAGAAGCGGGGGAATGTCTTCATGGCAGGGAATGACCCCGTTTACGGTGCCGGCTGTTTCCACATAGCTGCAGCGCAGCACCTCGCCCGTGGACAGCCCGTTGCGCAGGGTGTGGATGCCGCCAAAAACGGCGCAGTCTCCCCAGGCGATGAGCAAACGGCACTGCCTGCGAAGCCGTTCGATCACTTCCCGATTTTCCTGGTTGCCCACGCCGCCTTCCACGATTCCTACGTCGACGTGGGGAAAGGCGAAATCCTTGACATCCGTCAGTGGAGAGACCGTCAATTCCACCTGTGAGAGAATATCGACCAGCCCTTCGTCCAGATCCAGAAACGACATGTGGCAGCCGGCACAGGCCTCGCACCAGACCGTGGCCAGTTTAGGTTTTTTCACCGATGGCCTCCTTCTGCATCTCGTGTTCGGCCTGCCGGCGCAAGGCTTCCCATGTGGTGCAGCCTGAAGTGACATTCGCCCGTACGGCCAGATCCGCCAGGGTTTGCCAGGCTGCCTGAATGCCTGCCGGGGCATCCAGCATTTTCCGGCGAAACACGGTTTCGCAGCCGTCCAGGCCGGACCAGGTGCCGTCGGTTTCCCTCCACGAGGATTTGGGTATGAGCACATGGGCACGGTCATCCAGACTATCGGGCCAGCAGGGGCTGATGACCGCCAGGAATCCCAGATCATCGGGGATTTTTAAATCAACCGCGCCTTGAAACGGGTCCTGCTCAAGCAGGATCAGACCGCCTTTTATCCCGGCCCGGGCCCGATGCTTCCGGCCCGACCGGTTCAGCAGCCGCCAGGCACCCATGCTGTTGCCGCACGGCTTCAGCACAATCAGCCGCAACCGCCGATCATGATCAAGCCCCTTTAACCGGGCTAGGTTCACCAGCGCTCCCAGGCCGGTCTTATCCGCTTGGGCGGCGACGTTCTCGCCAACGAGAATCAACGGGTTGACCGAATCCACGAAATCCCGGATGATTTCATGCAAAACGATCTGAGCCGTACCGTCCAGATGCAACCGTTTAACGATATCCGTGGCCTTTACCGTTTCAATCGGCCTGACGGATTCACCCGGGCCGGCCGCAGCAGTCGTTTTTTTCATTCCTTTGGCGGCTTCGTTTGAAATCAGTCTGACCAGCAACAGCGCATCTTTATTTTTAACCGGAAGATGATGGGTTCCATGGGGATACAGAAAATCATCCGGGCCGATAACGGCGGACCGCAGGTGGTGCTCGATCAAGCACCTGCGGATCAGGTTGCCCACCGCCGGCTGGCGGTCAGGGGAAACGGCGCCGACCGTAAGAATAAAATCGGCTTCGGCCATCTTTCTCCAGGAGGCTTCCGTAAAGGGCTGTCCGTTATCCGGCCCGAGGTCGTATATATTTTGAAATTCGGACGATTCCACGGTGGCAATGGCTCCGGCCTGCCACGCGCTTTCCATCAGGTCCCTGAAACAGACCAGTTCCTCATTGGAGGACAGGCCCGAAACCAGTCCCATCACCGCATGGCCGCCATGGGCATCGCGCACCCGGTTCAACCCTTCAACGGTAAGGTCCAGGGCGCGCTCCCGGCTCGTTTCAGCCCAGGATCCGTCCGTTTGCCTGGCCATGGGGTGCAGAAGGCGACGGCCGGAAGGCTTGAGCACCTCAAATCTTCCCAAATGGCAAAGGATGCCGCGGTCGGGCCGGTCCTCGCCGGCGGGGACGATTCCTTCGATTTTTATCAAATCATTGTCCCTGACCGTCGAGACGGTAGGACACAGCAACCCGCACAGCGGACAAACCGTCCGGATCGTCTGCCAGTTTCTGGAATGTCCCTTGACCGCGTAATGGGTCCGGTGACGATGGTACAGGGCGCCGGTCGGACAGACTTGCAGACAGGCGCCGCAACTGGTGCAGGTGGAATGCTCGCGCGTCTCGTTCAGGTCGAAACCAATCAGGGTGGCGGGTCCCCGGTTGTGGAAGTTGAGGACGCGGCATCCGGACAATTCCTCGCAGGCACGCACGCAACGGCCGCACAGGATACAGCGGTTATGGTCGAGTCCGATATAATCGCTGGTGGCGTCCACCGGAAAGGCATCAAAGGATGAGGGCACCGTCAGGTGATCCATATGCAGGGCGTAGGCAAGCGCCTGCAATTCACAATCACCGCTGCGGGGGCAGAACATGCAATGGTGATTTCTCTCGGCAAACAGAAATTCCAGCATGGTGCGGCGGGTTTCGATGATGCGTGCGTTGACGGTGACCACGTTCATGCCGTCCCTGACCGGCGTGACACAACTGGCGGCCAACCGGGGTGCGCCGTCCACCTCAACGACACACATGCGGCACCCCCCGCGCTCGGAAAGGGCTGGATGGTGGCAGAGCGTGGGGATGGAGATGCCCTGCTGCCGGGCCGCTTCCAGGATAGTGAGGCCGGCGCCGACGAGGGTTTCCTTCCCGTCGATGGTTATTTTCACTTGAATGGCCTCCCGTTCCATGGGGATCATCTCCTTATCCGGAAGACGTTAGGTCGCAGCGCAGGCACCGGTCGGCCTCCGCTTGTGCATCCTGGGGGGACAGGCCCAGTTCAATCTCTTTAAACGTCCTGGATCTCTGGCTGACATCGCTCTCCGGCATGCGGACTCTCGGTGCCTCCCGGATCTCTTCGGCAACGGTCATGGGGATGTCGATGCCTTCTCCCGGTGACGGCCGGTATGGCGGTTCTCCATTTTTTTCCCGAATGGTCCGGTCCATGGCCGCCGCGGCCCGATGGCCGTCCGCAATGGCGTGAACGACCGAATCTGGCCCCCGGACGGCATCTCCGCCGGCAAAAATCATGGCCGCGGCCGTACGGCCGTCCCGATTCGCTTCGATAAAGCCATGGGGGGTCAATTGAACATCGGGCGCGGGAAAAGCCGCCGAAAAATCCGGTTGCTGGCCGATGGCCACAATGACCTGGTCCACCTCCAGGTCGAACTCGGCACCGGCCTGTACAATGGGTTTCCGGCGACCGTCGGACCCGAACTCGCCCAGGACCATCCGTTGGCAGACGATCCGCCCGACGCGGCCGTTCCCGCCTTCCAGGCGGACGGGGGCAACGAGATCGTGAATCGTTATCCCTTCGGCTTCCGCCGCGCGAATCTCCTCCTTCTGGGCCGGCATATCGGACCGCCGCCGCCGGTAGAGGATCATGACCGTCTGGGCCCCCAGTCGCAGCACGCATCGGGAGGCATCGATGGCGGAATTTCCACCGCCGACGACGGCCACGCGCCTGCCCACCTCGGGATTTTTCCCCAGGTTGTGAGCCCTGAGAAATTCCACGGCCCCCCCGACACCGGCCAGTTCTTCTCCCTGCACACCCATCGATACACTTTTCTGGGCACCCATGGCCAGATAGATGCCATCGACGTTCTTTTTAAGCGTTTCCCAACCGACGTCCCGGCCCACCCAGGTGTTGCAGCGCAGTTCCACCCCCATGTCGGTGATATCCCTGATCTCCCGGGCCAGGATCTCCCGCGGCAGGCGATAGGCCGGGATGCCCCATCGCAGCATGCCGCCCGGGTCCGGCAGCCCCTCGAAAACCGTCACCGCATATCCCCTGGAAATGAGATCCCGGGCGGCGGTCAGGCCGGAGGGACCGGCACCGACGATCGCCACTTTTTCCCGGCGGGTAACCGGCATCCGCTTGACCGGCGGCCGGGAGGCATGATCGGTGATGTAGCGTTTAAGATGCTTGATACTGAGCGGTTCATCGACGGTTGACCGTCGGCATTTCGTTTCGCACACGTGGTCGCACACCCGACCGCAGACACTGGGAAACGGATTGGTCTGAAGCAGCACCTGATAGGCATCGTCCACTCTTCCGGTCCTGACCAATGCAATATAGGCGGGGATCTCCATGCCGATGGGGCAGGCGTGTTGGCAGGGTGCATTAAACAGACTGGTGCAGACCGCCGCCGGGCATCGCTTTTCGTAAATGTGGGCTTCATATTCATCCCGGAAATATCGCAGGGTCGACAGCACCGGGTTCGGCGCCGTCTGGCCCAGACCGCACAGGGCCGACTGCTGCAGGATCGCCGACCATCGTTCCAGGGTCGCGATGTCGCCTGCCCGGCCTTCCCCATGGCAGATGCGTGTCAGCACCTCCAGCATTTTGCGGGTTCCCACCCGGCAGGGCGTGCACTTGCCACAGGACTCCTCCATGCAGAATTCCATGAAAAACCGGGCGACGTCCACCATGCACTTGTCGTTATCCATCACGATCATGCCGCCCGAGCCCACAATGGCCCCCAGCCGGGTGATCGATTCATAATCCACCGGGGTGTTCAGGTGGCCGGCCGGCACGCACCCGCCCGACGGCCCCCCCAATTGGACGGCTTTGAATGTTTTGCCCCTGGGCACGCCGCCGCCGATGTCGAAGATAATATCCCCCAGGGGGATGCCCATGGGCACTTCAACCAGCCCGACGTTGGCGACGTCGCCGGTCAGGGCAAACACCTTGGTGCCCTTGCTGCGCAGGGTGCCCACACCGGCGTACCACGCCGCGCCCTTCAGGATGATCTGAGGGATGCTGGCCAGCGTTTCCACATTGTTCAGGATGGTCGGTTTTTTCCACAATCCCTGGACGGCGGGAAAAGGCGGGCGGGGTCGGGGGGTCCCGCGCCTGCCCTCGATGGAGGTCATCAGGGCAGTCTCCTCGCCGCATACGAATGCGCCGGCCCCGCGGTAGACGTCGATGTCAAAACCAAAACCGGTCCCTAAGATATTCTCGCCGAGCAGGCCGTACTGTCGGGCCTGCTCGATGGCCAGGGCCAGCATTTTCACCGCCAGCGGATACTCGGCCCGACAGTAGATATACCCCTGATGCGCGCCGATGGCCCTGGCGGCGATAATCATTCCCTCCAGCACGGCATGGGGGTCCGACTCCAGCACGCAGCGATCCATGAAGGCCCCCGGGTCGCCTTCATCGGCATTGCACAGGACGTATTTGACATCGCCTGCCGACCGGGCGGCAAAATCCCATTTCATCCCGGTGGGAAACCCGGCGCCGCCCCTCCCGCGGATGCCAGAATCCTTGACTTCCCGGATTATCGCATTCGGCGTCATGTGAAGCAGCGCCCTGGCGGCACCGAAGTAGCCGTCGCGGGCGATAGTTTCGTCAATCTTCTCGGCCCGTATCAATCCGCGGTTGCGCATCACCCGCAGTTCCTGCCGGCCGAAGAAAGGCAGCTGCCGGATGTGATCGCCCACCGGGGCCTCCGACGACGCGGACTCGCCTCCGTCAGCGTCCTTCTGCTCCCATCCCCGGGCGAATACCCAGTCAGCGACGACCTGTCCCTCGAGAATGTGTTTCCGGAAGATCAGCCTGGCCCTGTTTTCATCAACCGCGGCATATTTAACGGTCTCCTCCCCGACCCTTTCCACGCTGATGATCGGTTCCCGGTTGCAGATTCCCGCACAGCCTGAAGTGGTGATGGCGATGTCTTTTCTCCCGGCTGCCGCCAGTTCCTCACTGAATATGCGGTAAACCCTGTCCGCTCCGGAAGAGATTCCACAGGTGCCCATGTGCACGGTAATGCGGGTGCTTGTTTTACCCGCTTCCAGCACCGAGGCCCTGAGGACCGCTTCCTTAATCCGATGGAGATCGTCTATGGTGAGCTGAAGCATGGTCCTTCCCCCAGGCGTTGATAACCGCAACGGACAACTTAATCATATTTGTCGAGTAGTTCCATCAGCCTCGCCGGCTTGACATGCCGGAAGGTATCGGCATCGGCGGTAATGACGGGCGCGAGACCGCAGGCCCCCAGGCAGCGGACGGTTTCCAGGGAAAAACGCCTGTCGGCAGTGGTGGTCCCGGGTTCGATCCCCAGGGTCGTCGAGAGTTTTTCAAGGATTTTTTTGCCCCCCCTCACGTAACAGGCCGTTCCCAGGCAGCATTTTACGGTGTGCCTTCCCCGGGGCACCATGGTGAAAAACGAGTAGAAGGTCACCACGCCATAGACCTCGCCCAAAGGCACCCCCAGGCTCAGCGCGATTTTGCGTTGAATGGCTGGAGGAAGGTAGCCCAGGGCTTCCTGAACATCTTCGAGCACGGGTATCAGCGAGCCCGGTGTGGATCGGTGGCGGTCGATGATCGCATCCACCGCCGACATTTCTTCAGCCGTGAAATCCGGCGCATCCGTCGATTGAAAGGCAGGTTTTGACTGGGGATCCACCACGTTTTCCTCCTGAATGGGTCGACCGTCGAGGCCCGGCGCCAGACAGCATGCCCGCGTGTAAAAATTATGGAGCGGTAATCGTTGCGGGAAATTTCATCCCTTTCCCGGGCGGAAGCGATGTCCACCATGGAATCCATCAAAAACCATGCCGTCAGCGTCGAAAGAATTGCGTTCATGATTCAAACAGGTCCCGGCCTTTCTGTTTGGGCCATGGTGCTGCGTAAGCGAGTAAAATCCGCCCCCCTCGATAACGATGCCGGCGGTAACCGGCCATCGTCATCTTTTACAGACTGAAAAATTAACTGACAGGAAGGGATGTCGATCCCGACCCCAATTCGCTGCCTGCCGCCTGGCGCGATGCGCCAATACACGGGTGGACGATCGGTTCCAGGAAGTGACACCGGCGTTGGCCCATGGCATGGCCCTTGCTAAAATGAATCAGTGAAACGCTGAATCTGAAAAACCATGGGGCCAACAGACACGTTTGGACAGCTTGTTCCTTAACCGGGTTCCACCAACCCAAGGAGGTGCACCATGACGACACTGCCGGTCATTCTCGTGGCCGTGGATGGTTCCGACCCGTGTATGGATGCCATAACCTACATCAGCCGCATCCTTTCTCCGAACCAGATCGCTATCGAGCTGTTTCACGTCAGGGCCGGGGTGCCGGAAGCCGTGTTTGACCAGGGCGGCGATGACGGAACCACCGCATATGAGGCGGAGATCAGCCAGTGGAACGACCTGAAGGGAACCGAAATACAAGCCTTCATGGACAAAGCCAGGAAGGTGTTCACGACTGCCGGGTTCCCGCCGGATGCGGTCAATACCACCATCCGGTCCAGAAAAACCGGTATCGCCCGCGATATCATCAACGAGTCCAAACAGGCGTATTCGTTGGTCGTCATCGGCCGGAAGGGCCTCGGTACCCTGCCCGATTTCATGATGGGCAGCATTGCCGCCAAACTGGCGGAAAGCATGTCCCATGTGCCGCTGGTCGTCGTCGGCGGCCAGCCCGAAACCACCAAAGTGCTTGTGGCATTCGATCGCTCCCGAAGCATCCGCAAGGGGTTTGAAAGCGTCAGCCGCCTGTTTTCCAGATCCCTTGAGGAAATCCTGCTCTGCCACATCATCCGCCCCCTGTCCGTTCCCCATCCGGTAACCTGCACCTATTTCTCAACCAAAACCGAAGCGCACTGGCTGGATGAGCACTCACGGCTGATCATTCCGGCAATGGTCGATGTGAAGAAGCATCTGAGCAGCATCGGATTCGATCCCGATACTTTCCGGACCGCCATTTTGAAAAAGAAGATCAGTCGGGCGGATGCGATTGTCAGGGAAGCGGACGCCCATGAATTCGGAACCCTCGTTGTCGGCCGCCATGGCGCCTCTTCCGTAAAGGAATTCACCATGGGCCGGGTGACGCGCAAGGTTCTCTCCATGGCATACAACAAGGCGATCTGGATTATTTGAAGGCCTCATTGAAGATTCCCCGATGCAAGCGACGGCGAATCCGTTCTCTATCGCGGTTCAAGCCGCCATTTGCAGGATAGGCAGCCTCGAAAAGCGGCCACCATGCGCCTTCTCACCTTGAATATCCGTTTCGGCGCCGGTGGACGGTTCCCGGAGAAGCCAGGTTACGACATCTCCACCTCGGAGAAAAAACTGTCCGCCCTTGCCGACGCTATCCGCTCCGTGGATCCGGACATCATCGTCCTCCAGGAGGTCAGGAATGCCCGTCAGGCCCGACGGATAGCCGAGCTTCTGGGTATGCGCCACGCCTACGCCGCCCACCCGACAAGCTACGCCTTCGACTTTTTCGAATGGGGCCTGGCGACGATATTCCGGTCCGCGCTGATCCGTTCCGACAGCTGGACCCTGACCTTCGATCCAGTCATCCGCTCGGGCCGGCTGGCTCTGATCACCGAACTGCAATTGGCGACCCTGCCGCTGACCGTTGTCAATGTCCACCTTGAATCCCGTGCTGTTCATCAACAGGCGGAGATACTCCTGTCGCTGATATCAGCCATCAACTCTCCCCTGGTCATAGCGGGAGATTTCAACTGCCCGGCCGAGGACCCCGCCCTGTCACCCCTCCGGACCCGGATGGTCGACACCTGCAGCGCCGTCGATGCCACCGGCGCCAGGGAAGCCGATGCCGTGGGCACAATGATTCTGCACAACCTCCGCATCGATCACATCTTCTTCGACCCCCGGTACCTGTCGGTCAGCCACGCAGGGCTTCTACCCGAGGGCTATCGGCGGGTTTCCGACCACATCGGCTACCATGCTGATTTTTTTATGCGGGATTGACGATCGTTCTGCCGGGCGCATCCACCGATTAACGGTTTCTACAGGGTTTTTATGGCATTCACATAGTACCGCTGGACGTATTCCTTGACCATCCGCCGGGCGGAAAACCGCGCCGCGTTGCTGCGGATGGCCTCTTTCATCACCCTCACCCAGCCTTTGGGGAAGCCGTCGTCGCTCATATCGTAATAGAGGGGAATGATCTCATCCTCGAGAAGCTGATAGATGGATCCGGCATCGATGCCGGTGCGGTCGCTTTCGCCGGATACGTCCCCGAAAGCCCAGCCGTTCCTGCCGTTGTATCCCTCGATCCACCAACCGTCCAGGATGCTCAGATGGGGAACACCGTTCAAGGCGGCCTTCATGCCGCTGGTACCGCAGGCCTCCATGGGCGGCAGGGGGTTGTTGAGCCACAGGTCCACCCCGTGAAGCAGAACCTGGGCGGTCTGCTCGCCGTAATCTTCCACGAAGGCCATACGGCCGCCCATCTGGGGGTCGCGGCAGGCATTGAACACCTTTTGCAGGATGTGTTTCCCGGGGTCGTCGGCCGGGTGGGCTTTTCCGGCGAAAATGATCTGGATGGGCTGCCAGCGGTCGTTGAGCAGGCGTTTGATGCGCGGCAGATCGTTCAGGATCAGATCGGCCCGTTTATAGGTGGTAAAGCGGCGGGCAAACCCGAGGGTCAGAATGGACGGGTCCAGCATGGCGCCGCCGGCCAGGAGAATGGACGGGCTGGCATGTTCGGACACCCAGCGTTTCCGGCAGCGTTCCCGAATGGCGTCGATCAGCTTGATCTTCAGCCAGTAGTGGGTCTGCCAGAGTTCCTGGTCCGGGATCTTTTCCACCAGTTCCCAGATATACGGGTTGTCGTGATTGTCGCGCCAGGTGGACCCGAGATAGCGATCATAGAGCATCTTGATTTTAGGTTCCACCCAGGTGGGAATGTGGACGCCGTTGGTAATGGAATCGATGGGAACGTCTGCCAAAGCTTTGTCCGGCCAGAGGGATTGCCACATCTTGCGGGAAACCAGCGCATGATTCCGGCTGACGGCATTGCGGAACGCCGATGCCTTCAGCGCCAGGACGGTCATGTTGAATCCCTGGTGGGGATACTGCGGATGGACACCCAGCTGCAGAAAGCCGTTGCGGTCCAATCCCAGATCGGGCCAGTAGGATCGAAAATACTTCTCCATCAGGTAAAACGGGAACACATCGTGACCGGCAGCCACCGGGGTGTGGGTGGTGAAGACGGTACGATCCCGGACGGCGGTAAAGGCGTCGTCGAAGGACATGCCGTCGAGGCGGTAGTCACGAATCCGTTCCAGCAGGGCAAAGGCGGCGTGGCCTTCATTGAGATGGATCAGGCGGAAGTGCAGTCCCAGTTTTTCCAGCATTTCAGCTCCGCCGATACCCAGCACGATCTCCTGGCGCAGCCGCTGTTCCAGATCCCCGGAATAGAGCCGGGCGGAGATGGTCCGGTTCCAGGGGTCGTTCTGCTCGATATCGGTATCCATCAGGTAGAGCGCATTGGTGCCGACGGCAATTTTCCAGACCGCCACATGGATGGGCGGATCGATCAGCGGAACTTTGAATATCAGCTGGCGGCCCTTGTCCGTCATGACCCGTGAAATGGCGGCCGCCTCCCGGTCGAAGCGTTCATCGATATGCTCCTGCCACCCGTCGTCACGAATTCGTTGAAGCAGATATCCCTCCGGGTACATAAAGCCTACCGCCACCACCGGAATGTTCAGATCGCTGCACTCCTTGATAAAATCACCGGCCAGGAACCCGAGGCCGCCGGCGTAGAACGGCAGCGACCGGTGCAGGCCGTACTCAGCCGAAAAATAGGCCACCGCCGCCGTATCCGAGGCCGATTCAAGCTCCGCATTGAATAAAGGGTTCTCTTTCCTGACCATGTAACTGTTGAAAAGGGACATGACGACGTTGTAGTGGCGCAGGTAGTCGGGATTGTCGGCGGCGGCGGACAATATTTCGGGAGACAGCTCCCGAAGCATCTTGTCCGGATTGTGGCCGCTCTCCTTCCAGGCCTGCCGGTTCAGCATCTTGAAGAGCATCCGGGCCCGCGGGCGCCAGCTCCACCACAGGTTTTCCGCTAAATTGGCGAGTCCCGAGATCTTTTCAGGCAGATTGTGGAAATTGGGATGGACGGTGGGCGTCGGCATGGGTACCTCCTTCCGGCGGGGCGGTTAAGAGCAGCGTAAAGAGGACAGGGCGAGGGGAACCGGCATCAGGCCGCTATCTGTACGTCGGCCGACAGCTCGGAATCGGCGGTCAGATGCGCCGGTTGGCAGCCAAGGACACGCGCATAAAGCCCGATGCTGTGACGCGCAGTTTCCCCGGCGTCGAACCGCGCCAGGCTGTCGGTCATGATTCTTTGCACCTGCGATGATCGGGTGTCGCGGGGGCGACCGTAAAAAGCCATGGCCTGATCGATCGCCCACAGGAAACCGCTGGCATCGAAATGCTCGAACAGGAACCCGGTGCCACGGTTGGATTCGACATCCAGATGCGTCACGCAATCGCGGATGGCGCCCGCATTGAAGGCAATGGGCAGGGTGCCGTATCGCTGGCCGATCCTGCAGGGCAGTGCGCAGGGATCCAGGTACAGCGGCATGAGCACAAAATCCGCACCGGCATAGGCCAGCCGGTAGCGTCGGGCGTCAAAATCGCACACGGCCGCACGGTCCGCGGCATGCAGCCGGTCGATCATTGCGCACACCTGCGCTTGGCAATCGCCGTCGGCAACAAAGACCACCTGCAGCCGTTGTTCGCGGTAGCGGTCCAGAATGACGGCCAGGGTGTCGGCCATCAGCCGGCATCCGGGCCGGCTGCCGTCCAGTCGCGTGGGCCAGAAACACACCGGCGCCGTCGAATCCATGTGCAGGTTCAGTGTTTCCTGAAGCTGGAGTTTGTTGAACAGTTTACCCGCGTAGTGGGTATCCGGTCCGTAGGTCCGTGCCAGCACCCGGTCGATGGCCGGATTGAAGGAAGGATCCAGGGCCGGGGCCACGGCACAAAGGTTACCGCTCCGCAACTTGTGCTGCAGTTCCGCCTTCAGCAAGGGTCCGCCCAATTGGCATTGGGCATCGGCACACGCATTTATAAAGGTCTGGCTCAGGGTGACGGTCAGGCCGGAGGCAAACACCCCGCTGGTCAGCATGTCCAGAGGGTTGGTGCTCCTGGTTTCCTGGTAATTGACGGGCATTCGGCAATAGTAGCAATGCTGCCAGAATGAGGCTGCATCGATGCCGCGCTCTTCGATGGTCGACAGGAGCAGCCGGGGTGAATCCAGGCGGTACAGGGTAAACAGGCAGGCGATGCCGTTGCGGCGGGCCATGGCCGGGATCAGCCCCGTCATCCAGTCGTAGCAGTGGATCAGGTCCGGTTGGACTTCGGGGATGATGCGGTTGATCACTTCGCGCTGAAATGCCAGGGAAATGCGGATATTTTCCCGGTCGGTGTTCGAAAACAGCTTGGGATGGTAGTAGAATGATCGGTCCTGGGCCAGATGGATGCGACTGTCGGGCATTTCGTGCCGGCGGCTGCGGATATCGACCTCCGGCATGCGGTTGGCGTTTATTTTAAATACATTCCGATAGTTGGGTATTGCCAGGTGAACATCGACGCCACGCTCGTAGAGGGCATGGATCTGGGCAGCACAGATGTCACCGAGACCACCGGCCCGGGCGGAGATGGACCGGGAAGGCGGCCCCATGCCCTGCGGCACGGAGGTCACTTCCGGGGTGACCACCAGAATTCGTGGATGGTGACGGTGGGATGTCATGCCTTTCTCCGTTGGGCAGCCTGCTAATCGAGATATCTCAGCCCCATGCCGAAGCGAACAGCGTTTTCGTCCGCCAGTTTCTGCCGCCATTTGACTTCCGCCAGGCAGATGGTGCGCGGCCGCGATTCTTCATTTACGGTTGACGCCGGGGGGGGATAGAAGAGCATCCGCACGATGAGGATGGTTCCGGATTTGAATTCGTGGGAGGTTTCGATATAGGATCCGTCGCTTGAAAAATTGCGCATGACGCCATCCGATAGATGAACGGCCCCGCTGCTGGTATACGGCCGGCAGGTAATGGCGGCTTCCGTGGGACTGCGCGGCGCCCCTCGTTTTCTCTTTTTTTCCTCCGGTGGTTTTTTCATTTTTCATCCGGGACGGATCCCGCCCTCTGCATCCTGGTGTCTATGCAGCACGCCGTACACCCCTTCCCGTTAAAAAGGATGCAACGCCGGCGTGCTGCACGAAAACCGGTTAGAAAATGGCTAACCGGTTTTGATCTGGATTTTTTTAGCCTCGGTCGCCTGGGTCTTTTTAAAGACCAGTTTCAGCACCCCTTTTTTGTAGGTCGCGTCGATCGCTTCCGGATCGACCTCCCCGGGCAGTTCCACCCTGCGGCTGAAGCTGCCGTAAGTTCTTTCCACACGGTGAAAATTTTCATCCTTCTCTTCCTTCTCCTGTTTCTTCTCACCACTGATCGTCAGGATCCGGCCATCCAGCTTCACATCGATGTCCTTGGCCTCGCAGCCCGGGATCTCCGCCTTGACCGTGATTTCACCCTTGCCTTCGATCACATCCAGGCGCGGCGCCCATTCCCCGTCACCGAAAAAACGTCGGGAGATCGGCACATCCATGTCAAAGAAGCGGTTGAACAGATTATCCATTTCATCTCTGAAACTGACCAGTTCCCTGCCGGATCGTCTTCGATGGGGCATTAAATCAAACATGGCGTTGTCTCCTTTCGAGCAGTTGATAGGGTTTGGGAAAAAGTCCACCTGCACCGTCGATCGTCGTTTCATTTCCAGCCCCCGCGGCCCTTCCTTCATTCAGGCGTCGCCTTCGCCCGGTGCCCTTGAGAAAAGGTGTCGATCCGATCGCGACGAATACGGCGGTTGGCTCCTGGGCAGGTACAGGAAGCGCGCGGTGAAGGGGAGAGACGAGCAAGGACCCTACAGGCTGATCACCGAATTGTGGCTGTCTCCAAAAGGGGTCGGCAGATAGTCGTCGGCATCGGGATCGTTTTCCCAGTGGGTTTGTCCCAAGAGGTAGCGGAACTGGTAGGACCGGCCTTTTTCCAGCTCCACGGTGGCGCTGAACGCACCGTTTTTCGATCGTTTCATGGGTGTCGCCGTGGTGGACCAGTCGTTGAACTCACCCACCACATGCGCCATGGTCGGCCCATTCCCCTCTTTTTCCGGAATCTTGAAAGTGACTTTGCACACCGGTTTACTCTTCAGAAACTGTTTGCGGATGCCCATGGTTACCTCCGTTTGCTGAATCCCACCCCACCTGATGATTAGCGTTTCTCTTCTACACGCGGATACGGCGTGTTCCCGGTGAGAAGGCCCCCAAAAGCCATCCGGACCGCTCACTCTTCCCGAAAGACCCCGCTGAACCGTCCGGTCACCTCGATATCCGCCACGGTGCTGTTCAGCCTGGACATTCGCGGAAGAAAGACATCGAGACCGAACGCATTGATCGTTTTCAATCCGTCCATGTCGATGGCCACCTTGCGGGACGGTTTAAGGGTTTCATCCAGCAGATTGATCAGTTCGCACGCCGATGATGCATCAAAATCGCCGAACAGCTGCAAGGCCAGCGATTGATCGCCGGCTTCTTTGGCATGGACACGAAAATTCCTGGCCATAGGTTCTCCTCCATCCATCCGGTCATCCGCTTGCGATCATCCTCATCGAAACGGTCAGCAAAATACATGCCGAGGTTTAGAAACCGCTATCCAACTAATTTCATTACACTATCGGGTCGCCCTTCCCGACGGCAACCCCCGGTGGGTGTTGGCATTTTTTACAGGTTGGAAAGCGTGGACACCCAGACCCTGCATGCAACGGCATGAGCGGGTGTATCACCGAAATCAGGCCCCCCATTTCCCGGGATATGAGGGGCTCACCCGCTCGATTTTTTCTTTCAAGGTGTTCAGGTTAAAGGGCTTCAACAGCACCCCGTCCACGATACCGCAACCGTCGAGCATATCCAGGACATCGGGATCGCAGCTGCCGGTCATGACGATGACCCGGGTCCCGAAATGCCTTTCCTTGATCTGATCGGCCAGCTGGTAGCCATCGATGAAGGGCATCTCGTAGTCGGTCAGGACCAGGTCGTAGCGGTTCCGGGTCAGGTAATAGAGCGCGTCCACCCCGTCTTCGGCAACAGTAGGATGATAGCCCAGACGCGCCGCCATTTTAGACACGAGTTCCAGCACGGCCGGATCGTCGTCAACGATCAGGATCCGGCTGGCCCCGGAATCAAGCCTCAACCCGCCAGCCGGCGGCGCCGGCTGATCTTCCGGCGATGGGTGAAGACCGGCGGGCGAGGCGGGAAACCGGCCGTCGAGCGAGGGTTCCGATCGGTTTGCGATCATCGTTGCCATGCGGCGTCTCCTTTTCCGTCGGTTTCGGGCATAAAGAATCTTACGGACAGGGGGGAAACAGCGTCGGGGCAGGCACAGATTCTTTCAGTTTCTTTATACTGCAGCCGGTGCGGCAGAAACAATTCGCACAACTGCCCAATTACCGGATGGCGTATAGGTAATTTTGCCTATGGCGGAGGCGGTTCGGGGGGTCAGGAATGGTTGGGGGTGTATCCTTGGGCGATGGCGTATCGCACCAGAGCTGCCGTACCCTTGAGGTTGAGTTTGGAGCGGATATTGGCGTGGTGGCGGTGGACCGTGCGAACGCTGATGCACAGCTGATCACTGATCTGCCGGTCGGTATTGCCCTCGGCGATCATCTGCAGCACCTGGCGCTCGCGGGGGGTGAGGGGGTCCGGGCCGGCGTTATGCGTGCCCTGGCAGATGGAAATAATGGCCGAGGGAAATGCGCTGGCCAACTTTCTGGACAGGTAGGTTTCCCCGTTGCGGATCCGGTCGATGGCCTGGAGCAGTTCATCCCCCGAATCCTCTTTCAGCAGATAGCCCTTGGCGCCGGCCGCCAAGGCCATGGAAAGGAATTCCTCGCTTTTATGCATGCTGAGCATGAGCACATGGACGCCCGGGTACAGGGAGTGAATTTCGCGGGCCGCTTCGAGGCCCCGCAGCCCGGGCATGGAGATATCCAGAATCACCATGTCGGGCAGTGATTTTTTGAGCAATTTCAGAAGCTTCAGGCCGTCTCCGGTTTCACCGGTCACGGCAAGCCCGGGCACCGCATCGATCATGGTTTTGATGCCTTCCCGCATCATCACGTGATCGTCGGCAAGAATGATGCGGTAATCTGTCATCGGACGGCCTCCGGGTTCGGGCAGGGAACGCGGATGACCAGCCGGCAGCCTTTGCCCGCCTCACTGTCGACGGACAGGTCCGCACCGATCATCCGGCAGCGCAGGGCCAGGGCGGACAGTCCCATTCCCATGCGGCCATTGGCCTGATAAAACTCCTTCCGGGCATCAAAACCGATGCCGTTGTCCTCGATGCGGATCCGGATGGCGTCTTTGTCGCGGCTCGCAGCCAAGACCACCCATGTGGCCCGGGCATGCTTGTGGACATTGGTCAGCGCTTCCTGGAAAATGCGAAACAGACATATCTGAGCTTTTGAATCCTTGATCTGGTCAAGCAATTCAATTTGCGCCTCCACCTGAACCTTTGCATAAGTTGAATATTCACGAATCATCTGCCTGATGGCGGCGCTCAGTCCAAGCGTCTCCAATGCCGCCGGCTTCAGGCCGTGGGCGATGTTGCGAATCTCGTCGATGATCTTGTCGGAAAAAGCCAGCAGTTCATCGCACGCTTGACTCAGATCGGCCGCATCGGCCGGCAGCCGGTGCTGGATGCTTTTCAGGCGAAGCTTGAGCACGTTCAGGTCCTGGCCGCATCCGTCGTGTAGCTCCAGAGCAATGCGCCGCTGCTCATCTTCCTGAACCGTCAGCAGGTGGCTGGAAAGATCGTTGAGCGCCTCTATCGAATCGCCAAGCTGTTTCTGCAGGTGAAACCGCTGAATCGCGAGGCCCAGCCGCGAACCGGCATTTTCCAGGTTTTCGACCAGCCGGAGAGGAAACCGGTTCTCCCGATGGTCGGCCGCATGGATCAACCCGTCGATGGTGCCGCCAATGCCAATGGGAACCAGAACGACGGATTCGTAGCCGTGGGCATTGCACACATTTCGGGTGGCACCCAGGTCCATAGGGGACAGCGTGGCCAGAAACCGACTGGTTCCATTGATGAAAAACGATCCATTTTTCGTAAAAAAAGGCCGGCCGGGATCGGTGGCACCCTTGATCACCGCGATGCACATGCACTGATCGGTATGAAGGGACAAGGGGCTTTCGGATTCATAAAAGGCCTGGCTGAAGCCGTCATAGGCCTGGTAGGGGATGTTGCCGGCCTCGTCGCGGAGGCGGATGCCCACCGCATCGCACTGCAGATAGGATTTTACCAGTTGAACATACCCCTCCAGCAGGGCCGCCATGGTGGTGGCGCGGCAGGAAAGTTCGAGTGCGTTCTGCTGCAATGCATAGCTGGAGGAGAGCTGCACCTGCTCGCTGATATCCACGATGGAGATCGTGTAGCGCCGTTCATCGCTGTGGGCTTCGAAAAAGGATTGCATCTGCAACTGGGCATCGAACAGGCGGCCATCCGCTTTTTTCATTTTCAGTTCAAAGATGGAATTTTCCAGATGCTTCTGGCAGTTCAGTTTTTGATAATAAAAGCCATCCTGATCGTCCCGGTGGATGAAGGCGGTGATGCACTGCCCGACCAGGGTGCTCCGGGGGGCATCGAACAAGATGGAAGCGGCAAGGTTGATTTCATGGATCTCCCCGTCCCGGTCGATAATCAGATAGCCGATGGGGGCGAAGTTGAACAGGCTGGCAAAGTTGCGATAAAGCGTTTCGTATTTGCGGCTGGTCGCCTCGGCGGTGTCACGGATTCTGGACAGCTCCTCATTCTGCATCTCCAGCTCGGCCTGGTTGACCTGAATCTCGTGAATCAGGCGCGTAATCTCACGTCCCACCTGATGGTCGATCGTCGAGGATGGCAGGCCCACCAGCATCTCAGCTTTGCGCCGCAGCTCCGCCCACTGTTTATCTCCGATTTTTTGCATTGCCATACCAATGGGTCCGTGGGGTATTTTGGATGGTTATCGGATCACCGGTCTTTCAAAGGTGGCGAATTTGACCGGCCGGCCTTTTTCGTCCACCAGGGTCGACACGTGCAGCCAGACGGTGAGAAGATCACCGGATTTAGGGATCCGGGTGATTTCAAAGGGCTCCACCGTTTCGCCGCGCTGCAGCCGGCGGGCCACCGCCGCGTAATCATGGCGATGGTTCTCCGGGGTAATTTCGGTGATGTGCATCTGGGTGGCTTCCTTCTCCGTCCATCCGTAAAGCCTTTCCGCGGTCCGGTTCCACGACAGGATATTGCCGTCGAAGTCCTGCACCGTGACGGCGTCCGATGAATTTTCAAACACGGCCGTGATCCGCCGAAGCAGGTGGAGCTGCCGCAGATCGGTGATGTCGATAAAAGCGAGGGTCACCCCGTCGATGACATTATCGATGGTTCGATAGGGCATGATGCGCATCTCATACCACCGGTCGTTCTTATCCCTTACCTCCAGCTTTTGGCGTTCCAGCCGTTCAAGGACTGTTTTGGCGTGATCATGGATGTTCACCGTTTTTATCAGGGTGGTAATGTCGCTGACCGGACGCCCGATGTCCGTCTGGCGAAGGTTGATGATCCGGGTCACCGCCGGGGTGAAACGGCGCACGCACAGGTTGAGGTCAAGAAACAGCGAGGCGATCTCCGTGCTTTCCAGAAGGTTGTTGATATCGTTGTTGGATTTAGTCAGTTCGTCGATCTTCTGCTGGTGTTCGGAGTTGACGGTCACCAGTTCCTCATTGGTGGACTGAAGCTCTTCGCGCGAAGTCTCCAGCTCTTCGTTGGCGCTCTGCAGTTCCTCGTTGACCGACTGCAGCTCTTCATTGGCGGCTTTGTACTCCTCATTCGACGTTTCCAGCTCTTCGATGGTCGACTGCAGGTATTCCCTGGTGGTGTTCAGTTCATCTTCCAGC
>JAHLLR010000041.1 GCA_020444075.1 Deltaproteobacteria bacterium | reverse complement strand
CAAAATTAATTACCCCGCAGTCGATTCATCGACACCCCATTTCAGCCAATATCGGCATGGGTCTCACCCTTTTCAGCCCGCTTCAGCCCTGATGGACCCTTTAATTGAAAAACCAGAATCGATCCTTATTATTACCACATTGTGGTGGTTTGCGGTTAATGCGAAAATCACCGGTAATGGGTTAAGTGCCAATGGATTATTTCAAAAAGGGATACCATGAAAAGACGACCATCGATATGGATTGCGGCTTTGCTGGTTTGGCTGATCGGCGCGTCCGCAGGCATGGCATCGGCGGACAGGGCGGCTGTGCAGACCATTTCGCCCCGCCAGTTTAAGGCATTGCTCGACCGGCATCAGGGCGACCCGGATGTCGTACTGCTGGATGTTCGTACTCCCAAAGAGTTCGAGGAAGGCCACATTCAAATGGCGTTGCTGCTGGATTATTATTCCAGCGATTATGTGGACCGGCTCAAGGCCCTGGACAGGAATAAAACCTATTTGATTTACTGCCGCAGCGGCAACCGCAGCGGCAAGAGTCTGGCCATTTTCGATAAGTTGGGCTTTCGACATGTCTATAATCTGGATACCGGCGTGATCGGCTGGTCACGGGAAAAGTATCCGCTGGTGCGCTAGTAGAAGCTTTGACGGGCCTGTCAATGAAAAAGGGCTTAAGACCCCCAACCAACGACGGTCGCCGGTTTCCAGAGCGGTACTGGCTGGTATCGGACTGATTAAAGCGGGCGAAGAAGGGATTCACCACTTGTTGCACCGTCATGGAGGCAAACCCACTGCCTATGCGTGCCGGAACGGAGCCTGCATGCTGCCGGTCACTACCGGAAAGGCACTGATGCGACAATTGACGGCTTCGCAGGAGTAAAATACCTGGGCTGTACTGCATTCCGCCTACTGCGGCGTGCCTTAAAGTGCGAATCATTCGTTGGAATTGGCGGGAATTGATCTTGAGATTTATACAAAGCCGGCAACCGGGTTGACGTTTCAATCGATAGCCGGGTCAGGGCAGCGGAGGTGAACAATGGCGCAGACAATCGGGTTTGTGGTGGAAACCGGTGACGGTGGCCGGGCCATGGTGGTGGCTGAAAAAGGCCAGGGGTGCGGCAGTTGCAGCTCTGTTTCCCAATGCCACGGCGGGCGGGACACCCGAACCGCAAAGACTCCGGCAATCAACCCGATCGGCGCGGCGGTGGGGGACCGGGTGCTGCTTACCGTAGCATCCGGTGCCATCCTGTCCCGCATGGCGGTGCTCTACCTGCTGCCCGTATTCGGGATGCTGATCGGTGCCTTCACAGGTGCGTTCATGTTCCACGGCGGGGGTGGACCCAGCGGCGGCACCAGTATCGCCTTCGGTCTGGCGGGGTTTGCCCTGGGATTTGTGCTTTCTGTGGCTATTTCTCGATTCTGGTCGGCCGCCCGGCCGGTCTTCCCGGTCATTACCCGAATCGTCAACACCCGGTTGGCTTCCTCGTCTGTCCGCCCGTCGGCGGGGTGCGGCTGCAGCGGCAAGTAGTATCCATTCAAAAACGGCTTCGTCCGGCCCACCTCGGCGTCTCAACCCCCTGGATTTCTGAATTGAGCATGAACCCACATCCTATTGTTGGGACAGGTTTCAATTTTTCCCGGTATGGCAAAATAAAACTATTGCCCGGCCACCGGTTTGCCGATATGTACCAACGGATCAGTCATTTACAATCAGCGTGCCTTAGACGGAATCATCACGGACATGCCCTTAGCGACCCCCAAAAAGGATACTGAACAACTCCCGCCCCAACCTGAGAGCCGCCCCGGCCGGACCCTGTCCCGCGACCTGATCGTGAGCATCATACTCGTGGTAGCCGTTGTGTTTGCCATGGTCGTCTCTTTCACCTACGGTTACATGTCCCATAAGGCCGAGGTGCAGAGCGCCGAAACTCTGAAATCCTTCAGTGACTACCTGAAGAACTCCTTGGAACTGTCCCTCTGGAATATCGACGAGGAGGGCATTCAAAAAATCTGCAACTCCTTTTTCGAAAATTCCCTGGTGGAGAAACTGAAGGTGATGGATCACGAGGGAACCGTTTTTTTTGAAAAGCACCGTGAAGGCCTTGCCCGTGTAGCGGAGAAAAAGACCCCCATCATGCATGGTGAGATGGTGGTCGGCTATCTTGAAATCGCCCTCCATCAGCAAGGCTTCCGGGAGAATCAGCGCCAGTTGATGTGGTTCAGCCTGATCACCCTGGCTGCCGTTACGATGGTGCTGCTGGTAACCCTGCGGATCGTATTGAAGGTGTTTCTCATCTCCCCCCTGAATCAGCTGATCCAGCGCACCGAGCAGATATCTCAGGGGGAGTACGATTTTGTCGAGTTCCAGGCACCCCAGCAGGAAATTCGAACCATCGCTTCCCGTTTTAACGCCATGGCCGACCGGATTCGGCGCCGTGAACGCTCCCTGAAAGAGGTCAATCAACGCCTGGAGAAGGAAATTGTCGAACACAGGGATGCGGAATCCGCACTTTTAAGCTCCCAGCAGGAGCTGGATTCAATCATCCGATCCACCCCCGATGTGATTTATCGATTGGATACCATGGGGCGATTTACTTTTGTGAGCGAAGCGATACGGCGCTATGGGGTGACACCTGAAGAACTGATTGGGAAATCTTTTCTGGAGTATATTCATACCGATGACTGGGAGATCGCCAGATTTCGGATTAACGAGCGGCGCACCGGCAGCCGCAGCACCCAGCGCCTGGCCATCCATGCCTTTGGGGATTACAGCAACCGGAACACCGATGATAACCAGCGGAAGGCCAAGGTTGATCCGGTCTTTCTGGTGGACGCCGAGGGTCTCTACGTTTCCGGTGAGTCCGGTGTTCAGGTTTTCGTGGGCACCCAGGGCATTGCCCGAGACATCACCGAACATCGGGAAATGGAGTCTGCCCGAAAGGAGAGTGAGGACAGGCTCCTGCTTGCGCTGGATGTAAGTGGTGCCGGGATCTGGCAGTTGGATTTAAAAGCGGGTCTGTTCCGTGTTGACGAGCGCATCTATACCCTTTTGGGGTATAACGAGTCGGATCTGGTCGATGGGTTGGGATTTATCCGTGAAAGGACCTCCCCGGAGACCTGGAAAGAAATTGAACTGAAATTCAATCGGCATGTCGCCGGCCGTGCTCCGATGTTTGACCATGAGTTCAAACTGATATCCAGTCAGGGACAGTGGAAGTGGTTTCACACCAAAGCCAAGGTGGTGCGCTACGACAAGGATGGCCGCCCGGAAACCATGGTGGGTATCATTATCGACACTAGTGAACGGAAGGAGTACGAGGCCGAACGGGAACACCTGGAACTGAAGCTTCAGCAGGCCCAGAAGATGGAAGCCATCG
This sequence comes from Deltaproteobacteria bacterium, assembly GCA_020444075.1. Lineage (GTDB taxonomy): Bacteria > Desulfobacterota > Desulfobacteria > Desulfobacterales > Desulfosarcinaceae > Desulfosarcina. The sequence goes on along the minus strand of JAHLLR010000041.1, from coordinate 41,874 downwards.
GCACTTTGGCGGGCGGTATTGCCCATGATTTCAATAACATCCTTGGAGCCATTCTGGGATATTCCCAACTTACCCAAATGCACACGGTGGACAACCCTCGGGTGCAGGGTTATGTGGGAAACATCTTCAAGGCCAGTGAAAGGGCCAAAGGCCTGGTGGAACAGATTCTCACCTTCACCCGGCAGGGAAAATCCCAGAAAATGCCCTGCGATATTGCCATCGTGCTCAAGGAGGTGGTGAAACTGCTGCGCGCCTCGATCCCCTCCACTATCGAGATTGCCCAGACAATTCCCTCCAACCTGGGAACCGTCATGGCCGACCAGACCCAGATTCATCAGGTGCTGATGAACTTGTGCACCAATGCGGCCCATGCCATGGAGGCCCGGGGCGGGAAGTTGACCGTGACCCTGGAGAGCTGCCTGATGGATAAGGGCTCGGTGGCAACCGGTGATGATCTGTTATCCGGCCGCTACCTTCAGCTTTCGGTCAGAGACACGGGTGCCGGCATGGAAAAGGCGGTGGTCGACCGGATTTTCGAGCCCTACTTCACCACCAAGGCGGTGGGCGAGGGAACGGGAATGGGGCTGGCGACGGTGCACGGCATCGTCAACGATCATGGCGGGCGTATTTTCGTGGAGAGCGTACCGGGCAAAGGATCGGTTTTCCGGGTTCTTTTCCCGGTGCTGGAAAACCCGGCGGAAGTGGTTTCCAGCCAGCCGGTCTCCTACCCCCGGGGAACCGAACGCATCCTTTTTGTAGACGACGAGGAACTATTGGTGGAAGTGGGGGTGGAGATGCTCAAAGATCTTGGATATGATGCCCGTGGTTCCACCCGTGCTTCCCAGGCTCTGGAAACGTTCATGGCCCGGCCGGATGGGTTCGATCTGGTGATTACGGACATGACCATGCCCGGTATGACCGGCGATCAGCTGGCCGCACAAATTCTGCACCACCGACCCGACATCCCTATAATCATCTGTACCGGCTTCAGCAAGCGGATCTCCTCGGAGCTGGCGTCATCATTAGGCATCCGCGCCCTTTTAATGAAACCGGTCACTGTCCAGGAACTCTCCCGAACCATCCGTGATGTGCTGGGCCAGCCGGATGATGGAAAAGCCGCTTAATCAGCTCAATTAATTTTTCTACGGCTCCAACGCTGCCTCCAGGGCGTCCAGGAATTTATGGTTAGATTTGTGCAGGGGGAGACGCCTTAATGAACGAAGCGTTACCCACCGATGGCCGTGGGCGCTTTTCAAACGCACCCGGCCTGCCGCATGCCGGCACAGATAGACATCGCCGGTGAGCGTGAAATGGGTATAGGCATGCCGGATTCGGGTCAGCCGCCTATCCATGGCTATTTTCAAGCCGGTGTCCGCCGATATCATTGCTTCGAACTTCTCCCTGTCTGTCTGGCCTTCGTCGGCCGGGACCGCCGGGAATTCCCACAGCCCGCCTAAAAAACCATCCATCGGTCGCTGGACCACCAGCATTTTGCCCTTTTTTAAAATCACCCCGATGGCCAGATGCCGATGGGGAATTTTTCGGGCCGCATCCCGTTTCGGGTAGTGGGCCGTCTGGTCGTGCCGATTGGCCCGGCACAGGCCGGAAAGGGGACAGCACCTGCAATCGGGATTTTTCGGACGGCAGATCAGCGCACCCAGTTCCATAATGGCCTGGTTGAAGTCTGCCGGATGCTTCGTGCAGAGGAAAAGGGCCGCCGGTTCCTGGAAAATCTTGTGGGCCCCGCTGCGGTTCACGGGGGTGTCTATCTCCAATAACCGGGACAGCACCCGCTTGACGTTGCCGTCCACCACGGGAACCGCCTGGCCGAAGGCGATGCTCAGAACGGCCGCGGCGATGTACTCCCCCACGCCGGGCAGGGAACGGAACGTCGCCGGATCATCGGGCACCCGGCCGTTGAATCGGGAAACCACCTCACCGGCGGCCCGATGCAGGTTGCGGGCCCGGGAATAGTATCCCAGCCCCTCCCACAGCTTGAGCACCTCCTGAATGTCTGCGCCGGCCAGGTGCTCCGTTGCAGGGAAGCGATCCATAAAGCGAAGGTAATAGGGTATGACAGTGGCCACCTGGGTCTGCTGAAGCATTACCTCCGAGACCCATATGGCATAGGGATCCGATGTCTCCCGCCAGGGAAGGCTGCGTCGGTGGGTGGCATACCAGCCCAGCAGTTTTTTTCTTACGATTTCCGGTTTCATGGTTAACGATCCTGTATGGTTACCTTCAGGGTTAGGATGTAGCATAATTTTGCAGGTCCAGCCAGTTGTTGGATAAAGTATGAACCAAAGTTGGCGATAATACCTTCACCGAGTCACATGCGCTGCAACCCTTATCTTTGATAAATACTTTCACAACGCCTAAGGGCTGTTGTTGTCGGAAAGGACGATTCGACCATGCCGGAAATAAATGCCAGGGATTTCATAGAAGAGCTGCGATTCGATATCCGGGAAAAGGATATGATCAAGGCCAAACTGGTGCTGTCCAAGATTGGTGCCGTGGACGACAGCGTCCGCAAGATGGCTCTTTTTGAGTTGAACCGGGCGGATGACGCTTTTACGATTCCGCTGATTGTCAACCTGGTGGCCGAAAACCGGGACCTGGCCCGGACCTATCCCCAGCTCAAGGAGATTCTCTACGCCAAATCGATGTACCATCCGGACATGCTTCTCGCCATGCTCACGCGGGAGGCTAAGCGCGAAAACCGCGTGGTGCTGGTGGAGGTGGCCGGTGAAATCCGTCTGGAGGAGGGGGCCCCTCAGCTCATGGGCATCCTCAACGAAGATGAGGACGAAGTGGTCATCAAGGCGGTGATCGCGGCACTGGGAATGATAGGCGAGACGGCGGCCACCACCCCCATATCGGAATATCTATACTCGGGCAGTCTGGAACTGACCATCGCCGCCATCTATGCCCTGGGGCAGCTGGCCACGCCCACGGCCTTCCAGCGGCTGGCGGAAAAGCTGGGGGCTGATTCGGACCTGGACATCATGATCATGGACGTTTTTACCGCCGACCAGAGTCCTGCGGCCATCGAAAGGCTCAACGAAGCACTATCCTCCCATTTCGCCCATCTGCGAAATGCGGCGAAACAGCGCATGCGGGACATGGGAGGAAAAGCCGTGCCGATCCTGATCAGCAACCTGCTTCACGATGATCCGGATCTTCTCATTCACACCCTCAATGTGCTGGGAGCGATTGCCGACGAAAGCGCCATTGTGCCTATCCGCAAGCTGCTGCACAACGAACCCAAAGACGCCAACGTGCGCTTTGCCGCATACGAGGCGCTGGGACTCCTTCCGGTTGAAAAGGGGGCGGTGGCCCTGGCCCAGGGCCTGTCCGACCCGGTGGAAAATGTGCGGGCGGCGGCTGCCGGTGCCATCGACCGGAACTACAATCCCATGCTGGCCGCCGGTTTGAAAAACCTGATCCGGATCGGGGATAAGGAGACGAAGCAGGTTACCGAAACGATACTCAACGCTGGCTGTGAGACGATTTTTCTGGGGCTTCTGGAGGAGGAGCCCTTTCAGATCTGTGCAGTGGATTTTCTCTGCCGGGAAGCCCACCCGGATGTCCGTACCCATTTTGCCGGACTGATGCAGAAAAAAGGTTACGGCAGCCTGGCGGCCAGGGTCAGTGAGAAGGCCTGCAGCGGCGATTCGCCGTCCCTGAAGGTGTTTGCCGTGGACGATTCGAAGATGATCCTGAATATTTACCGGGGCATTCTGCACAGCCTGGGCTGCGAACCGAAACTCTTCGAATTTCCCGCCGAAGCCTTGAAAGCCCTCAAGTCCGACCCCCCGGACTTTATCTTCACCGACTTGAACATGCCCCACATCAACGGCATTGAACTGATCCGGGAGGTTCGACGCCAGTTCGACAAAGCCACTCTGCCCATTGTCATGGTGACCACCCAGAACGAGACTCAGGATAACGAGGCCGCTGTCGAGGCAGGTGTCAACGCTATTCTGCACAAGCCCTTTAATGCCGAGGATTTGGGCAGAGTATTGGTTGACCATGGAGGTTTGCCGGGAAAATAGGCGGCTATCGGTCGTTATATGATCCACACCGCCAGCTGGTCGGCCAGCTTGAGCACCTGATCGCTGATACGACCGACGAAATACTCATCGAAAAAAGTAATCAGCCCCCGACGCCCCAGGACGACGCCACCGAAATGGTTCTGCATGGCTTCCTGGACGATGTGGGGCGCGCGGTCCCGGTCGACGGCGTGAATTTTGATGGAAATCCGGTCGGGCGCCATTCCCTCTGCCAGCAGTCTGCTGCGGGCTTCTTCTATGTGGGGAGCGATCCGGTGCGTCACCGCTTCCATTGGATCGTCGGCGTTTTCAGGGATGAAGAACTCCTCGTCGCCTACCCAGAACTTACCCTCGCGGCTGATCATGCTGTAGAGCTGCATATGGTGATCCGAAGTCCCCACCAGGGCAGCGACACAGGCCACTCCCTTCATGGCTCCGTGGGTGCCATCAAAGGCTACCAGAAGGTTTTTCGCATCGGGCTTGCCGCCCACCACCACCACGGGGATATGCTTGATCCTGGCCACCAGCTTCATGGCCGTACTCTTGATCAGCCAGTCTTTGAACCGGCTCCACCCGGTGCGCCCCACGACGATGGCATGGTAGCCGTCGTAGGACTCTTTGATGATGTCCTGCGTGATTCCCAGTTTCCCGTCCGGGGTCTTGACGCTGATGGCCGATTCAGCAAATCCCTTCTGCTTGAAGTAGACCACGGCACTGTCCATGGTGTTGGAGATGTCCATCTTCTGTTCGGTGGCCCACCGCTTCAGCCCGGTTACACGGCGTTTGAAGTGGGGGTAGGCATCCAGGTCGGCAAAGAGCTCGAATAGCTGGGCCCGCACATGAAAGAGCACGATGTGGGTGCGATCCGGTGGAAATACATTGGCGGCGTAGCGGATGGCCCGCAATGACTGCTCGCTGCCGTCCACGGCCACGAGAACTTTTTGGGGGGGAGCGCATTCCTGCAATCAAAGACCTCCTGAATCTGGTTTTAAAGAGGGTTGAGAGGTGAAGACAACGGCCAATCGGAATAAGGAATAGTATCGCTTCAAGGTGTCCCCGTCAACATCGTAAAAGGTCGTAAAAGGTCTGCCCGAAACCGTTGAAGCGCCTCGGTTCCGAGCCATGATCCGGTCCACTCTCCGGCCACGTTCTTTTCTGCCGGGCCTTATTTTGACTAAGGTCAATGCAAGCCGGTCACCGGCGGGTGATAAGAGCCCCAGGTTGTAACCGCCATTGGGAAGTCGACCGTTGACAACAATGGAGAAGCCATACGTGACGGCTATGATAAAAAAGGATGCTGAACGGCGTATCGGCCTAGTAACCGGGGCCATTTGGGCCTTGACATTTCACCGGGAAGAAATCATATATTCAAAAAACAAAACCGGATCAGTTTGGGAAAGGTTTCCTTTGCGGAAATCTTTTTTCGTTTCAGGGGCTTTAAAATGATGGTCACAAAAAAAATGAAATTCATGGTGCAACCATGGGACTGAAGCTGGAAGATTACACGGGCAGCGGCACGTTTGCCCATGGGATTCATCCGCCGGGTCATAAGAATTTATCCCAAGATGAGCCCGTTCGGGTGATGCCCACGCCGGATACGGTCGTGTTGTCCCTGCACCAGAACATCGGCGGCCCGTGTGAGCCGCTGGTCAAACCCCGCCAGACGGTAGCGTGGGGGGAAATCATCGGAAAGGGCACCTCTTTTGTTTCCACCACGCTGCATGCGTCGGTCCCCGGCATTGTCCAGCGTCCGGTGAGAATGACCCTGGCCAACGGGCGGCACATGGACACCCTGCCCATCAAAACCGAAGGGGAGATACCCTCCGGCCGGGGGCTATGGGATGAGATCTTCGGCGGCAACTGGCCCGTTACCGGTCTGGATGCCTATGAACCGGCCCGGATCAGCCTCGCGATCAACGAGGGCGGGCTGGTGGGTTTGGGGGGGGCGGCATTCCCCACCCACGTGAAGATCGCACCCAGTGATAAAAAGCCGATCCACACCCTGATTGTCAATGGTTGCGAGTGCGAGCCCTATCTTACCTCCGACTACCGGCTCATGGTGGAGGCGCCGTGGCCCATCATCACCGGGGCACTGCTGGCTGGCCGCAGTGTGGGGGCCAAGCGGATCGTCATCGGTGTCGAGGACAACAAGGCGCCGGCCATCGCAGCGTTGAAAAGGGCGGCGGAAGGCACCGGCATCAAGGTGGCCGTCGTCAAGACCAAATACCCCCAGGGCAGTGAAAAACATTTGATTCAAGCGGTGATCAAACGCCAGGTGCCTTTGGGCGGGCTTCCTTCGGATGTGGGTGTGGCGATGAGCAATGTGGGGACCATGGCCGCCGTGGCCCGGGCCGTGATCTATAAAAAGCCCCTCACTCATCGGGTGATCAGCGTTACCGGCGGCGGCATCGTCAACCCGTCCAACGTGCTGGCGCCCATCGGCGTTTCGTTCGGGGCGCTGGTCGATTTCTGCGGCGGCCTGACCCCCGACGCCGCCCGCATGATTGCCGGCGGCCCCATGATGGGCTTTGCCTTTTCCAATCCCGGTACCCCGGTTACCAAAGGCACCAGCGGCCTAACCGTGATGACCCGGGACGAGGTCAAGGCCGGCGAGGAAACTGCCTGTATCCGCTGCGGGAAATGTGTGGATGTGTGCCCCATGAACCTGGTCCCCACCAAAATTGCCATGGCCTCGAGACATCAGGACATCGCCCTGTCCCGGCGATATAACATCATGGCCTGTTTCGAGTGCGGCTCCTGTGCTTACACGTGCCCGGCCCACATTCCCCTGGTTCAACTGATCAGGGCTGGGAAGGCCCGGGTGGCTGTCGCGGATCGAAGTTGAAGGCAGGGCTAATGAAAACCAAACCCACATGCAGGAAAAAAAGTGAAGCCCATCGATGAAATTTTACCGACGGCGCCGGTAATTCATGTATCGCCGTCACCCCATCTGGTTCAAACGGCGTCCAGCACCCGGCGGATGATGGTGGACGTGCTGATCGCCCTGGTGCCGGTGGTGGCCATGTCCCTGTTCGTCTTCCGCGGCTACGCCCTTTTCCAGCTGGCCGTCTGCCTGGGAGGGTGCCTGCTGGCGGAACTGGTCTTTGTAAAGATGCGCGGACGGCCGTCGACCCTCAAAGACGGCTCGGCCATCGTCACCGGCATTATCCTGGCCATGTCCCTGCCCGGTACGGCACCCTGGTACGTGGGGACTATCGCCGCCTTCGTGGCCATCGGCATCGGCAAGATCATTTTCGGCGGGATGGGCATGAACCTGTTCAATCCGGCCATGGTGGGCCGTGCATTTGTCATGATTTCCTTTGCCGGCGCGTTGGCCGCATCGGGATTCGAAGACGTACGCAGCGCCGTGGACGCCATTTCCCAGGCCACCCCCATGAATGCCTATAAAATAAACGGTGTGGTCACACCCTTGACCCACCTCTTCTGGGGGACCACCAACGGCAGTCTGGGTGAGACCAGTGCCCTGGCCTGCCTGCTGGGGGGCCTATACCTGGTTATCCGGCGCACCGCCTCCTGGGAGATCCCCGCAGGGCTGATCGCTGCCGTCCTCGTTCTCGGAGGTGTCGCCGATCTTGCCGGTCCTGCGGACGGGTGGACGGTGCTGCACCATATCCTGGGCGGATCTTTGCTTTTCGGGGCCTTTTTCATTGCCACGGACCCGGTCACCAGCCCCTTGACTCCTACGGGAAAGTTTATTTTCGGCGCAGGCACGGGGATGCTGATCATGGTCCTGCGGCTTTTTTCCGGTTACCCGGAAGGGGTGATGTTTGCCGTGCTGTTCATGAACGCCCTGACGCCGCTGATCAACCGCTGGAGCATCCCCACTCCGTTTGGTGGTAAATAATTGGAAGCGGCATCCTATTCAGATATAGTAACCTATATTCTCCTGCGCATCCGGATGTAGGAATGGTAATGCAATGAATGTCGACGATGAAAAAAATAAGTCTGCCGGCGGCCTGAAATCGAGCAATCTTGTGCAGGCCTGGCTGGTACTGGTGCTGGCGGTCGGGTTCGGTGTTTCCCTGGCCGGCGTACAGCTGATGCTGGGGCCGGTAATCGAGGGCAACAAACTCAATGAAACCCTTGAAAAGGTGCCTGAACTGGTGCTGGGAAACCTGCTGGCTGCCAAGATGGCCGGCGAGAACCAGACCCTGGAGATTGTTCCGCGTCAGGTGACCGTTGAAAAGCCGGGCCGGAACAAATTTTACAGCGTATACGAGGCGCGTTACCAGGGTGACCTGAAGGGGTGGGTGGTGAAAACCAAAGGCCAGGGCTATGCGGACACCATCGAACTGCTGCTGGGGCTTTCGCCGGATCTTCACACCATCACCGGGCTGTTTGTCCTGGATCAGAAGGAGACCCCCGGCCTGGGCAACAAGATTATTACCGACGCGTGGCGGAGCCAGTTTGTCGATGCGCCGGCGGACCGTTCCCTGGTCGTCATCAAGACCGGGGCTTCCCGGCCCGGTGAAATCGATGCGGTGACCGGTGCCACGATCTCATCCAAAAGCGTGACCGCCATGATCAACACGACCGTCGGCGACCTTCGGAAGCCATTGACCACCGGTCCGTCTTCGGCAGGGAAAGGGGGCAAGAACAATGGCTGATCTGCCTACCGCGACTGAACGGTTCATCAACGGCATTCTGCCGGAGAATCCGGTCTATCGTCAACTGCTGGGATTATGTCCCACCCTGGCGGTAACCAACAGCCTCAAGGCGGCCATCACCATGGCCGGGGCCGTCGGGTTTGTGCTGCTGTGCGCCAACGTCATCACCAGCCTGATCCGGAACCTGCTCAAGCCGCACCTGCGTATTGTTGTATTCACCCTTACCATCGCCACCTTCGTGACCATCGCGGATCGTTTTCTGGCCGCCTACCTTTACCAGATGAGCAAGACCTTAGGGCCCTATATCCCGCTGATCATCGTCAACTGCATCATCATCTGCCGCTGTGAGGTATGTGCTTCCAAACAGTCGCCTTTGGTGGCGGCGACAGACGCCGTGGGCCAGAGCCTGGGATTCGGAATCGCCCTGTCCAGCATCGCCGCCATCAGGGAGATTCTGGGTACCGGAGCCCTGTTGGGCCTTCGGATCATGCCGGCATCCTGGCCGGACTGGGTGATCATGGTGCTTCCTCCCGGCGCCTTTCTCACCTTCGGCCTGCTGCTGGGAACCGTTAACTGGATTACCGCCCGCAGAGGCGGCAAAAAGACAGCTTAAGGAGCGGACGATCCAATGAACTACCTCATCGACATCCTGCTCATCGCCCTGGGCGCGGCCCTGATCAACAACTTCGTCCTTTACTATTTCGTGGGCATCTGCCCCTTTATCGGTGTTTCCCGGCATGTGGGAATGGCCGTGGGCATGGGCTGTGCGGTGACCTTCGTCATTACCATCGCGGCCTTTATCTCATGGACCATCACTACCTTCGTGCTCATGCCCGGCGCCCCGCTCACCCGGCTGGCGGCGGGCCTGTTCATGCCGGCCGAGGCGGCGGCCCGGGTGGACCTGACCATTTTGAGCTACATCGTCTACATCTTCGCGATCAGTTCGTCGGTGCAGTTTGTGGAAATGTATGTGCGTCGGTTTTTCCCCATGCTCTACAAGGCCTTCGGTGTGTTTTTGCCACTGATCACCACCAACTGCGCCATCCTTTTCGCCTGTCTGACCATCATGAGCCACGTGGTGGGCGCGGAGAATCCGGCGGACCGGTGGGACCTGGGCCGGGCCCTGACCCTGGCCCTCTTCGGCGGGGTGGGGTTTACCCTGGCCATTGTTATCATGGCGGGCATCCGGGAGGAACTGGAGTTATGCGATGTGCCCAAACCATTTAAGGGCGCCGCCATCACCCTGGTGGTGGGAGGCATTCTGGCCATGGCCTTCATGGGGTTTACCGGCGTGGATTCGGGCCTCCGGGAGGCCATGACCGCCAGGCCGGCGGTGACGGAAACATCCACATCCCTGTCTTCTCCCGTATCCCAACAGGGGAAGGCCCTTTCACAGGCTTTGGATCTTCATCCGCCTTCCCGTTCGGTCGAAGATTCGGCTCATATCGTGCTGGGGGAATCATGTCCTGGGTAATTATCGGATTGGCCGCCGCCACCATGCTCATCATGGCGCTGGCGCTGTCATTTGTATTGGGCTGGGCCAACCGGGCCTTTTATGTGGAAGTGGATCCGCGGGTGGATGCAGCCATCGATGTGCTTCCGGGGGCCAACTGCGGCGGTTGCGGGTATGTGGGCTGTGGTGAATATGCCGAGGCCATCGTGCTGGATGATGCACCGGTGAACCTTTGTACCGTGGGCGGCAAAAGCTGCACGGAAGCCCTGGCTTCGGTTATGGGAGTGGCGGTCGCCGTCAGCTATCCCTGGCGTCCGGTGATCCACTGCGGCGCCCGCACCAGCGATCGGCTGGGTCGAAGCCCCTACATCGGTGAACAGCGCTGCGGACCGGCCAACCTGGTCACCGATGTCCAGGGGTGCACTTACGGCTGTTTAGGCTTCGGGGACTGCACCCGGGCCTGTAATTTCGACGCGATCCATATTGAAGACGGGCTGGCCCGTGTGGATTACGAAAAGTGCGTGGGCTGCGGCGCCTGTGCCAAGGTCTGCCCCCGCAACATCATCACCATGGCACCCTTCAAAAGCGAGCGGATGCTGGTGGTGGAATGCTCCAACCGCGATGCCGGTAAGGACGTCAAAGCGGTCTGCAAGGTGGGCTGTCTGGGCTGCCGGGCCTGTGAACGCACATCGGGAATGTTTACCGTGGTAAACAACCTGTCCACCATCGATTACGAGAACTACACATTAGAAAATCTGGCGTCCGGCCTGACGGCAGCCAAAAAATGCCCCAGAAACCGGCTGGTCTTCGTTGGCATCCCGTCCGATAAAGACATTCTCGCCGTTGCCGGAGAAGAACTGCCCGATGTGATTGAACCCGATTTCAAGACCACCGTGGATGATACCGAGTGGAGAGGGTAATTGCCGAACAACTCTTTTAGGCGGCGGTCTGGAATTCCGCTGGGAGAGACCTTGCAGCATCCTCAGAAAGGCATTCCCAGCGGAAAACCGTCCGGTGCATTGCGCGCAGGCAATTCGACATTGCCCACGGTGCACCCGTGAGACTACGCCAAGTGCGGAAATCTCTTTATACCAGTCCCTGATCGAGCATGGCATTGACCACTTTAACAAAGCCGGCAATGTTGGCACCGATAAAATAGTTTCCCGGTTCTCCATATTCCGCTGAAGCATCTAAGCAGGTCTGGTGGATGCTTTTCATGATGATTTTGAGACGTTCATCGACCTCTTCTCGGGGCCAATTGAGCCGCATGCTGTTCTGGGCCATTTCGAGTCCGGAAACGGCAACTCCGCCGGCGTTGGCCGCTTTCCCCGGCGCATAGAGAATCTTCTTGTCCAGGAAACTGTCGATGGCAGCGGGCGTGCAGGGCATGTTGGCCCCTTCGCACACCAGCGTCACCCCGTTGCGGATCAGGTTTCTGGCATCATTTTCGTTGATCTCGTTCTGGGTGGCGCAGGGGAAGGCGGAATCGGCCGCATGGTTCCACAAGGGATTGTGCCCCAGGGTAGAATCCGCCTCCGTATAGACCGCCGCCGAGTATTTGTCGATGTATTCCCGGATTCGACCTCTTCTCAGGTTCTTAATGCGTTTGACGTAGTCCAGTTTGTCCCGATCGATGCCCTCCTCATCGAAAATGTAGCCCGAAGAGTCCGAAAAAGTGACTACCTTGCCGCCCAGATCGATGATTTTTTCAACGGTGTATTGGGCTACATTCCCTGAACCCGAAACCAGGCAGGTCTTGCCCTCCAGGGTATCATTGCGCGTGGCCAGCATTTCCGATGCAAAATAGACAGCGCCATAGCCCGTGGCTTCAGGCCGGATCAAGCTTCCCCCCCACCCCAGGCTCTTGCCGGTGAGCACCCCGGTGAACTCGTTGCGCAGTTTTTTGTACATGCCGAAAAGAAAGCCGATTTCCCTGGCACCCACACCGATATCGCCTGCCGGCACATCCGTATTGGGTCCGATGTGGCGGAAGAGCTCCGCCATGAAGTTTTGGCAGAACCGCATTACTTCATTGTCGGATTTGCCTTTGGGATCGAAGTCGGAACCTCCTTTCCCCCCCCCCATGGACAAGGTCGTGAGTGCATTCTTGAATACCTGTTCGAAAGCCAGAAACTTGAGAATACTCAAATTGACGGAGGGGTGGAAACGAAGCCCCCCTTTATAGGGACCGATGGCGCTGTTCATTTCGATTCTGAATCCACGGTTGACATGCACCATTCCCTGATCATCCATCCAGGGTACCCTAAACATGATCACGCGTTCGGGTTCCGTGATTCTTTCAAGAACAGCGTTGTGCCGATACTCAGGGTTTCGATCCAAAACCGGCTTGACCGATTCAATGACCTCGTGCACCGCTTGCTGGAATTCCTTTTCAGAAGGATCTCTGGCTTCGATCGTTTTCAGGATGTCTGACATAAACACCTCCTTTTCAAATGTTGATGAATGGAAACACTCACTAGTTTGCGAAAGATATGTTGCCTGGGGAAACATAAACCGGAGAAACGCATGCAGTTCTGCAGCGATGCTTCCTGCTGATCATGGCGTTTCAATCGGGTTTGACCATGACGCATCGGGACGCTTTCCCGTCAATTTTAATGGTCATGGGGTAATCCAGACGGACATGTCGCATAAAGGTCATTTCACGAATTACCGGAAGCCCATTGAGCCAGTGCCAATCCCAAAAATCCTCCGAGCCTTCGGTGACCGTGATGTAAAAAACACCCTGCGATGTAATATTCTGAAAAAAATGAGACCCCTGGGATGGGTCGGCCTTCAACTTGTCATTTCTCAGTTCAATGATCGCCCCTGCTCCTGAGATGTGCTGCCATTGAACCGGGATGCCCAGCCAACGGTCGGATGACCCCCATCGTCCGGGACCTGCGAGCAGGTATCGGCGATTTGATTTGATCAACTCGGCGTTCATCTGGCCGATTTCGGCGGCCATCTGAACAGTCGCCTCTGCCTTGAAGGTATCCGGTTTTACATAAATGATGTCTGCAATCTCCTCATTTTTCCCATTTCCTAACGCCTGCCGGGAACAGCAGAAGGCCTTACGGATATCCTCGGAATCGATCTGAACGTCGAAACAGTCATTGCCAGCCACCATGGGCCTGATCTGGAGAAAGTTGAAAACGGTCTTTTTTCTGGCAGGTGAACCCAGGTTAACCGAAAACTCAATTTCCACCGGGCACCCCATCCCTTTTTTCCCCAGGTCCTGCATGTCCATGAGCAATTCGGGCAGCGGGAAAGATCCATATTTGAGGATCTGGGCGAATGTCAGCACCTTGGTACCGTTTACGGTACTGGTATCCCGGATGCGGTGCTCATCGGGGACATAGGTACTGGCCAACGAGATAACGGGATATTCCTTCTGGGCGTCATTCAGATCCCGTTTATTCAAATTGCCATGTTGTTCGAAGTTCAGCGTCTCCGGATAGTTGCTGATCTGCAAGGCATAAAAATGGCGCTGGGAATTTTTCAGGATATCATCGACCATCGAGAACTGGGGGAGAACAGTCGGATATTTGGGGGAAAACCGAAGGGTTTTCTCTCCTTCGACCACCGTTTTTCCAAGTCCCAAGGCAATATGGACAATGCCTTCTTCAGGCGTCATCGGCGCAATCGGATAGAAATTGTGGGATTGGGCCACCCCGGAGACAGCCGGGTAGAAAAAATCGCCGTAGGTGTCGCCGGCAAGCTCCTGGATGATCACCGCCATTACTTCTTCCTGGGGGTTGTTGGACGTCGACCTGGCGAATGCCCGGGGACCCTCGTAATACGTGGAGGCGTAGACAAGTTTTACCGCCGTTAAGAGGTGATCAAGCCGCCTGCTGAACGAAGAATGATTGTTTGGGATCATATATGTCTTATACAACCCGGCATAGGGCTGGAACTGGGCATCCTCCAGCAGGCTGGACGAACGTATGGAAAGGGGGGTGTTGACCTGTGACAGGTAGACTTTCAGGTCGCTGACCAGCCAATCCGGCAATTCGCCGCCGAGAAAACGTTCCTTTATCTTTTCATCGGGGATCGACTGGTTGGCCAACCCTTTCAGGCTGTTCATCTGAATGAACGCCTCGAAGCTGTCCGTGCTGATAACCAGCGTCTTGGGAATCCTGATGGTGACGTCGGGGTACTTTTCATAAATCCCCATGTTCTGATGCAACAGTGCCGCCATGAAAGCCAGGCCGCGGGCTTTGCCGCCCAGTGAGCCATGGCCGATCTTAACGAAATCCATTATTTCCGCGTCGAAGGAGTTTTTGTTGAACTTGGCGACGACGCCTTTTTGCTGCCATTTACGCATGTCATTGATGCTGGAGATGATGTAGCCGCGCAGGGATTCGGCATCATTGAAATCACTGGCCTTGACCTCCCTGAATTTAGACGCAAGGGCAATTTCTGACCGGCCCATGATCCAACTGGAAAAATGGTTTCGCCGGGCATGGTACCACAAGGATTCATCGGGTATTTGGGGCAGCTGCGCCTGGAGCGATCGAAGATCTGCGGCCCTGGCGATTTCCCTTTGGTCGGGCATGCGGAAGATAAAATCGCCGAATCCCAAATCGTTCATAAAAAAATCGTGTAGTTCGGACAGCAGGTGGGGTGCGTTCTTGTCGAGGAACACCGCTGGTATGCGCATGGCGAGGTCGCGGTTTCCCGGTTCGGAACTGAGCAGCACCATCGGCAGATCCGGAATGTCCTTTTTAATTTGGGAAAGCAGCAGGAAACCGGCGTTTTCAGTCAATGTGCCATCTTTAGGGATTCGGGTGTCGGAGATGATTCCAAGCAGATAGGACCGGTACCTGTCATAGAGCGTTAATGCATCCTCGTAGGTGTTGGCCAATAGTATTTTAGGCCTGGAACGCATCCTCAGCAACCGATGCTCTTCATTCAGGCCGACACCGAGAACTGCCTGGGTCTGTTTGACAACTTCCTTGTATATCAGGGGCAGGAATGATGAGTAGTAGACCGGTGAGTCTTCCACCAGAATCAATACTCGAACCTTGGCATTCAATGTGTCGTTGGCCACATTCAGATGGTCTTCGGTATTTTTAACCAGCGCCAGGAGCAGATCCGAATTGCCTGACCAGATGAAGACCTTGTCGATGCCGCTGCAATCCCTGTTTTCAGGCAGTGGAAAAACACCTCGGGGGGTATGACTCAGAAGAATGACGGGCAAGGTCGGGCGGGCATGCTTGATCTTTCTGGACAGGGAAAAGGCATCCATCTCCTCCAGGTAGGGCGTGGTAATGACCAGGTCAAACTCTTTTCGCCCAAGAATCGAAAGGGCTTCCAATGCCGAGGCGGTTTGGGTGACCCGTGGCGGATGGCTTAAGTTCAATCCACTGTATTCATTTATTATACGAGACGCAAGACTGCCATCTTCCTCCATGATGAAGGCATCGTAAGGGCTCGACACCAAAAGGATCTCTTTCACCTTTATGGCCATCATTTCATGGAACAGCTTGAAATGGGAATAGAATTCCCGGGGGATCGGGGTTTCAGTTACAATCATGCGGCCTCGTCAACGTTTCGATTGACCCGATGCGGTTAATCATCCACGAAAGATTGGAAAAGGATATAGACCGTCTGTATAACTTATACTAAAAAAATATGCAAAATATGAGTATGGCTGATTAAATAAAAAAGGGGCGGTAGGGTACCGCCCCGTGTGGGCATTCATGCTATCTGTGAGCCAGGCCCATCAAGCGTCGATGATTTGGAGGGCCTCCTCCCGGTAAGCATCCATAACATAGGGGATTCCCGTCACCTTTGCGCACTCTTCGGTCAGCGAAAAGATGTCCTTTCTGGAAATGTATTCCACCTTCCAGTTTCTGGCGCCGGCCATAATTTGCTGGAGGCCGACCTTGATTTTGTCCACCGCACTGAAGATGCCCACCGCCCCGAGGGGAAGATTGGCCACTTCGGAACCGTATTTTTCCTTGAGTACTTCATAATTCATGAAGATCTCTTCCTTGGTCGACCCGAACATGGATACCGTTGATGGGAGTCCGCCCTGTTCACCCCTTAACCATCGCTCGGTGTTTTTGCCGACCATCCCGGGAATCATCAATGCACGACCCATGCAAACGGCTTTGCAGTAGGGGGCGCCGAGGGCCAGCGCTTTGAACACATGATCCTCTGATGAAAAGCCGCCCGCAAAGGCAATGTCCGGTACCGGTCTTCCCCGCTTGGCCAGGCGGTCGCACAACTCGTAAGCCATTGAATGCAGGTAAATGGACGGAACACCCCATTCGCACATCATTCTCCAGGGGCTCATGCCGGTGCCGCCCGGCGCTCCGTCTATGGTGAGGAGATCGATTTTGGCATCACTGGACCAGCGGATGGCCATGGCCAGTTCCCGCATGGGATAGGCCCCGGTCTTCAAGGTGACCCGTTTGGCGCCCATTTTGCGCAGGCGTTCCACTTCATTCATGAATCCTTCCTGATCAATGAACCCCAGTCGGGAGTGACGTTCGAACTGTTTCAACGGACCGGCCTTGAATGCTGCCTGGAAAGCCGGGCTTTCCGGATCCGGGGTGACAATATAGCCGCGTTTCTTCAGTTCAATGGCCCTCTCAAGCGAGTTGACCTTGATTTCACCACCGATGCATTTGGCCCCCTGTCCCCATTTCAATTCAATGGTTTCGACCCCGAGTTTATCGATGACGTATTCCGCCACGCCGTTGCGGGTGTCTTCCACGTTCATCTGGACCAGGATGTCGCCATAACCTTCATGATACCGACGGTACTCTCTGACCCGGCGATCCATTTCCGGCGATTTGGCCACTTTCCCGTTGCCATTGAATTCAAGTGCAGGATCGATACCGCAGACGTTTTCCCCGCACACCAGGGTAATGCCGCTGATGGCCGCCCCAATGGCAAAATGCTCCCAATTCTTTCGGGCAATATCGGTGCTGCCGAGGGCTCCCGTGAAGATCGGCAACTTCATTTTTACCTTGCTGTCGACGCCGAAGGCTGTTTCCGTGTCCACGCTGGGGAATGTCGCCATATCCGGATTCGGCTCAATTCCATGTGCGCCCAGGGCATACCCGTTGATATTCAGATGGGAATAGTCAACGGGATAGTCCTTGTCGGCACCGGCGGTGATACTACCGAACGGTTGGGGGTACAGCAGCTCCCGGCCCCTGAATGTGGCGCGGAACAGATCACAGTTTCCCTTGCAGCCGTCGATGCAACGGCTGCACAACCCCGACTGGGGGGCGACATTACGTGAACGATTTTTTGTTTCAAGTGCCTCGTTTGCATTGGGTCTCTGAAGATTCATTTTTCCATTCCTCAACCGTTAAGAGTTCAACCGCAATTCCATCTATTCGAATCCTGGCCATCCATTTTTTTTGAGAAGCCAATAAAAAAGGCGACGTTCCCTCACCGGGGAAATGTCGCCTTACCAAACGCACAAAAAGGCATTCTTTCCCCTGATACAGGACAACGGACGCCTTTGTCGGTTGTATAGCCGTTACACACACCGTTGTGTGCAACGCTGATCATTGTTTGACTGATCGATATCAGCGGAAATGGTTAATGTCAAGGATGAAGTTAAGTATAACTTATTTGTTTTCTTTTTTCAACGCGTGGGGAATGCTCGAGTAGTATCCCAAATCCTCTGACAGCAAGATTGCTTCGGCGACCTCGCGCATGGATTTGCGGCTATCCATGCTTCGCTTCTGTATCCACCGAAATGCGCTGTCGACATCCAGGCTCCGTCGGCGAACCAGGATCTCCTTGGCCCGTTCGATGAGCTTGCGCGTTTCCAATTCCTCCTGGATGATCTTGGCTTTGAGCATCAACTCCGTATTCATGATGGCCACTGCCGCCTGGTTGGCCACGGCCGTCAGCAGGTTGATCTCGGTAAGGGAAAACGTATGCGGGGATGCGGTAAAGCAGTTAAGCACGCCGATGATTTTCTCATTTTTCAACTGGAGCGGAACACCGACCATGGAGATCAATTTGAGCTTACGGGCCATCTCCTTCTCTTTGAATCGTTTGCTGCGAAGCACGTTTTTGATGGTGATGGGGCGTTTGGTGGTGACCACAACCCCGACGACCCCTTCGTTGAGGTTCAGGGAGCGGTCTTTGATATATTCCGGATCGATGGACTGGGTAGCCTTGAGCCTGATTTTAGTCGGCTTTTCATTCTCATCGATGAGCCACAGGGAGCATATTTCCACGCCGGTGACCTTGGCCGTGACCATGACGATGAGCTTGAGCAGATCTTCCAGAAACAAATCCGAGGTGATGGCCCGGCTGATGTCCGTGAGGGCTTTGATGTAACCATCGTAGATGCTCTGGTCGATCTTTTCCATGGCTAAACGGTTACCTTGTCAATGATAAATTTTCAATGGCTGGTTTCCGGCCACACTTATCGGACATACTATTGAAACAAAAAAATCAATCCCGTTTTCCACGCCATCCCAAGGCGCCAGTGTTGACGATGCTCGGAATGTTCCTTCAGGATTGTGAATCTTCCAGGGGGCGGACTCATTTTTCTCTCCGGTTCAAGATCGTTTCCGTTAGCGGTCAATGGGTGATGCCCATATCGCCAAAGCGATACTGCACCAGGGTGCAGGCGGCCAGGGTGGCGGTCTCCGCCCGGAGAATTCGGGGACCCAGACCCGTGGTGAGAAATCCGTGCTCCCGGGCACGCTGAATTTCGCCGGGCTCGAAGCCGCCCTCCGGGCCTACCGCCACCGTTATTTTTTTGGGCTGCGGCGGTACCGTCCCGGGAATTTCAAACGCCTGCGGTGCGCCTTCCCAGAAGATGATTTTAAGATCGCTGTCGGCCGCTGCCAACAGCATATCGTCGAAATTGCCTGCCGGTGTTATTCGGGGAACCTGTCCGCGCCGGCACTGCTTGACCGCTTCGATGGCAATTTTCTCCCATCGGTTCAACCTTGCCCCCATACCTTTTTTGCCCGGCACGGGTACCGACCGGGCCGCATAGAAAGGCATCCAGCGATGGATGCCCAGTTCCGTCAATTGACGGATCAGGTCGTCCATTTTGCGGTCCTTGAGAAATCCCTGGGCCAGGGAGATCTGAACGGACGATTCGGACAGCATCGGAAACGATTCCTTGATAATAAACGAAACCCGCTTGGGGGAAGCTGAAACGATCTGCGCCAGGTATCCGTTTCCGGTACCGTCAAAAAGTTCCACGATATCACCGGCGGACAGGCGAAGCACCCGGCAGATGTGGCCGGCATCCGAGCCGGAAATTTCCGGGTGCGGATGGTTGACCATTTCCGGTGCCATAAAAAAACGTCTCAGGGACATGGGATTGCTTTCCGCCTGCCGAATGAAGGGCATGTCAACGATTCATTCTGATTTCATCAAATCCGTTTACCTGTCAAGGCAATTATTATAGATTACCCCATCGTCCATTGCTTCCGCGGAAAGGGGATACCAACAATGCTGATTTTTGCTGCAGCCGATATCCACGGCCATCGGGAAAGGATTCGAAGTATTGAAAGGCAGATCGCCGTCCACCGACCGGATTTGCTGGTCCTGGCCGGGGACATCTCACGGCGCCGGCAGCCGGATGTCATGCTTGACGGATTGAGTCGATTGGATGTGCCGGTGCTGCTCATCCGGGGCAACAGTGACTGCCGGGATATAGGGCGCCGGCTGCAATCGTTTCCCCGGTTTCGATCCATTCATCTGTCTGCGGCGCGTTTTGACGGCGTCGATATTGTCGGCATCGGGGGCACCCTGCCGCTGCCCTTTCATTCCCGATTAGGCTTCAGAGAGACTGGAGCCGTGACCCGGGTATCCGCCATGTTGCAGGCCCACAGTGTGCTGGTGGTCCACCCCCCGCCTTACGGCATCAGGGATCGGGTGCTGGGTAAATTCCACGCAGGAAGCCGGGCCGTCAGACGGCTGGTGGACCGCTGTTCGCCGGCGCTGGTCATCTGCGGGCATATTCACGAACAGGCCGGTGTGGAAACCCTCGGGAAAACGACCGTGGTCAACTGCGCCATGGGGCGGTCCGGCGGCGCACTGATTCGCTATGATGGCCGATCAGCGCCGGTTTGTCGGATGCTGCCGCCTGATCAATGACCCGCCGTGCATCCGATATTGAAATCCCCATTCCCGCGGTTGGATGGCTGGGCGACGTATTACCATCGAAAAGAAAAAAGCCTGGCCGGGGCACGCTCCGGCCCGCTGCCCGTCAGTGGCTAATCAGGGCCGATGGCGGGGTCTCAGGGCAGGGCGGATAAGGTTTCCAGGACCTCCACGCCAAAGGCCTCCACCTGCCAGTTGCGGATGCCCTCGACCGTTCGCAGACCCGGGATATCCGAAGGCTTATGAACGGCAATGGCGGTCATCAGGGCTTTATTGAACAGCAGGGTGGGATCGATATCCAACCGGTCGGCCAGCCGATCGCGCCAGGCCTTGATGGCCCTGATCCGTTCGGGCACCGTGGGTGACACGGGTGTCCGCCGTTTCCGCGGATAGGTGGGCAGGTCCTTTGCATCCATGGCGTTGGCCTTTTTTACGATGGCAGTTAACGATTTGCCGTAAATACGGATCTGCTTGGTGCTCATGCAGTGAGCCGCCTCCATGGCCTGAGGCGTTTCGGGCATTTCAGTGGCGATTTTCAGCATGGCGGTATTGGAAAAGACCTTGAACAGGGGACGGTCCTTTTTTTCGGCCAATTCCCGACGATACTGCAGCAGCCCCTCCAGTGCCGCCAGGTTGCGCCGCGGCAGACGGCCGGCACCGCGGAACCGAAGGAACAACGGATCGCCGCCGTTTTCCATCGGCCTGACCTCGGACAGGTAATCGCACTCCTCCCTGACCCAGTCCAGACGTCCTTTTTCTTCCAGTTCCTCCATGAGCAGACGGGCCAGCGGGATCAGGTGATGCACGTCTGATGCAGCGTATTCGATCATTCCGTCGGGCAGGGGGCGTTGAGACCAGTCCTTTTTCTGGTAGCGCTTGTCCAGTTGAATGCCGAAGCGCTTGTTGACCACGGCCCCCAGGCTGGTCTCCCGTTCACCCATAAACATGCTTGCCAGCTGAGTATCGAACAGGTTGTTGATCTCGATAGAAAAATCGCGGTAGAGGGAACGTACGTCATAGTCCGAACCATGAAACACTTTGCAGATGGCCTTGTCCATGAATACGGGGGCCAAGGGTGAAAGGTCGTTGACTTCAAGGGGATCGATGACCACATTCTCACCGTTGCCGGCCATCTGCACCAGGCAGACTTTCTCCTGGTAGTGAAACATGGAGTCCGCCTCAAGATCCACGGCAAGGATTTCCTCACGGCTGATCCGGTCGACAAATTGTTTCAGTTCGGCCGGCGATCTGATAAAACGGTAGGAGGGATCGGAAAGGGCGTTCATATTTTTTGCTTGACCCGGAGAGGGTTTTTCCCTACTTTTCATAAGTTGTTTTTTTATCACTGAATTATTGGGGAACTGGTGGATATCCATTCTTGACGTAATGCACAACCTATTTAAGGAAGGCAGATAAAAAAATGATTCATATCACACTTCCCGATGGAAGTCGAAAACCCTTTGACGATTATCCCACGGGAATGGTTGTGGCCAAGAGCATCTCCGAGGGCCTGGCCCGGGATTGCGTGGCCATGGAAATCGAAGGCAACCTGGTAGATTTGAACCGGACCATCACGCGGGATGCCGCCGTCCGGCTGATTACCACCCGGGACCCCGAAGCGCTGGAAATCATGCGCCACAGCGCCGCGCACGTCATGGCCCAGGCGGTGCTGAATCTCTACCCCCAGGCCAAACTCACCATCGGGCCGGTGGTGGAGGACGGGTTTTATTACGACATCGATATGGAGCCGCTGTCCGAGGAGGCCTTTCCCAAGATCGAAGCGGAAATGAACCGTATCATCAAGGCGAAGATTCCCGTCGAACGCCATGAGGTGTCCAAGGCCGATGCCCTGGAATTTTACAAGGAGGAGCCCTACAAGACCGAAATGATTTCCGACCTGGCCGACGGTACCATCTCGTTCTACAAACAGGGTGAGTTTACCGACCTGTGCCGGGGGCCCCACGTGCCGCACACCGGGTTTGTGCGGGCGGTCAAACTGATGCGGGTGTCCGGTGCCTACTGGCGGGCGGACCAATCCAAGGCTCAGCTCCAGCGGATCTACGGCACGGCCTTTTTCGACAAGAAGCAGCTCAAGGCTTATCTCAACTTTCTGGAAGAGGCCAAAAAACGCAACCACCGCAAGATCGGTGCGGCCATGGACCTGTTCAGCTTCCATGACGATGCGCCGGGCATGCCCTTTTTCCATCCCAAGGGCATGGAGGTGTGGAACGCCCTGCTGGACTTCTGGCGCGACGCCCACCGGGAGGCCGGATACGTGGAAACCAAAACGCCCATTATCCTCCAGCGCACCTTGTGGGAGAAAAGCGGTCACTGGGAGAACTATCGTGAGAACATGTACACCACCGCAGTGGATGAACAGGCTTACGCCATCAAGCCCATGAACTGTCCCGGCGGCATGCTGCTTTACAGCACCCGGCCGCACTCTTACCGGGAGCTTCCCATCCGCGCCGCAGAAATTGGTTTGGTGCACCGCCACGAGCTGTCCGGGGTGCTCAACGGATTATTCCGGGTGCGGGCTTTTCACCAGGATGATGCCCACCTTTTCATGATGCCGGAACAGATCCAGGATGAGATTCTGGACCTGCTGAGGCTGGAGGAGCGGGTATATAGCCAATTCGGCCTCGGTTTTCATCTGGAGCTGTCCACCCGGCCGGAAAAATCGATCGGTACCGACGAGCAGTGGGAACTGGCTACCGACGGGCTTCGCTCAGCGCTGGATGCGTACGGCCAGGAATACCGCATCAACGAGGGAGACGGCGCCTTCTACGGCCCCAAGATCGACCTGCATATCAAGGATGCTCTGGGGCGGACCTGGCAGTGCGGAACCATTCAACTGGACATGAGCCTGCCCGAGCGGTTCGACCTGACCTATGTGGGAAAAGACAATGAAAAACACCGGCCCATCATGCTCCACCGGACGGTGTTCGGTTCCATCGAACGGTTTCTGGGAATCCTTATTGAACACTTCGAAGGCAAGTTTCCCCTCTGGCTGGCGCCGGTTCAGGCTGTTTTGCTGCCAATCAACGATAACCTGATTCCCTTTGCCCAGGATGTCGCCAAAACCATGACTGCCGCGGGTCTTCGGGTTGAAGTGGATGACCGGACGGAAAGCCTCAACCGTAAAATTCGTGAAGCCCAACTGGCCAGGACGCCGCTGATTCTGACCTGCGGCGCCAAAGAACAGGAGGCCGGCACCATATCCGTCCGTACGCTGGACGGTACTGTCCGCTACGGTATCCCCATGGCCCACTTTATGACGCAGGTGACGGCCCACGTGGCTGACAGACGCCTGCACCTGGATATGTTCGACGAATAGTCCGATTCACAACTGCCGCTGCAGCCATCCCCGGAATCCTGGGAAGGCTGCAGCGACTTCCCCTGAGGCCTTTCCTGCTGCTCCATGAAAACCGCACCGAGAAAATTTTTGCTATACTGGATGCCGGTAATGGCTTTATGTGCGGCGATAGCTGTCCAATCCAGTTTTCCATCGCCTGAAATAGGTCCTTCTTTCCCAATGAAAGACAAAGTGCTGCACATGGCGGCCTATGGCCTGCTGGCCGCTCTCGTTTTCCGGGCCTGCCGGGCCAGTTGGTCCGATCGATGGTCCACCGTGCAATTGATCGTGGTCAGTGTATGTTTTGCCACCTTTTTTGGCGTAAGCGATGAATTCCATCAATCTTTCGTGGCGGCGCGTCAAGCTGATGGGTATGATGTGCTAGCGGATTTTTTGGGCGGCGTCATCGGTGCCCTGGGATACATGAAAGCGATGTCTCGCCATCCTGGTGCAGCGTTTCCATCACTTAAGGATTGAAAGGCATGCACCACGATCCTGCGCTTGAAAAATCCGCCCTGTTCATAGCCACCCTGACTTCTTTTATCGGACCGTTCATGATCTCCGCGGTCAATGTCGCTCTGCCCGCGATCCAGGCAGAATGGGCGGTGGATGCCGTCGGGTTGAGTTGGATCTCGACGGCCTATCTTCTATCCACCGCGGTAGTCTTGCTTCCAGCCGGAAAGCTGGCTGACATCCACGGCAGAAAGAAGATTTTTACGACCGGACTTTGGCTATACACAGCCGCTTCGACCTTAGCCGCTTTTGTCCCTTCCATTGCATGGCTGATCGGTATGCGTGTCATCCAGGGATTCGGCGCCGCGATGTTCATTACCACCGGCATGGCGATTCTGACATCGGTCTTTCCTCCCGAACGGCGTGGACGGGTCATCGGTATTTATGTGGCGGCGGTCTACATCGGCCTTTCCGTGGGTCCTTTTGCCGGCGGCATCCTGACCCAGTGGATCGGCTGGCGGAGTATTTTCGCGCTGATGTTGCCCCTGGGGGCTGCATCTATTTTCGCGGCCTTGAGGTATCTCAAGGGGGAGTGGGCCGACGACCGGCAGACCCGCTTCGACCTTGCCGGAAGCCTTCTTTATGCTGCATCCATTTTTCTGCTCGTTTACGGGGCCACGTTCCTGCCCAAGCCCCGCGCCATCATCTTAACAGGGATCGGCGTCATCGGGGCCATCGCTTTTTTCCGGCTGGAGATACGAACGGTGCATCCGGTGTTCGACGTTTCGCTTTTTCAAAAAAACCGGATCTTTGCCTTTTCCAGCATCGCCGCCCTGATCAACTATTCGGCCACGTTTGCCGTCACCTTTCTGATCAGCCTCTATCTCCAATATTTGAAAGGGATGTCGCCGCAGACGGCGGGGGCGGTCCTTATGGCTCAACCGCTGGTGATGGCGGTTTTTTCTCCTCTTGCCGGTCGGTACGCCGATCGTATGGAGCCCCGGCGGATCGCCTCGACCGGGATGGGCATCACGGCAATAGGCCTGTTCAATTTTGTGCTGCTGAAACCAGAAACCCGCCTCCCGTTGATCATTGGCAACCTTGTGCTGATGGGGTTCGGCTTCGCCCTGTTTTCATCGCCCAACATGAGTGCAATCATGGGTTCGGTGGACCGGCGGTTATACGGCATTGCTTCAGGCGCCACCGCCACCATGCGGCTGCTGGGCCAAATGGTCAGCATGGCCATCGCCACCGTGGTGCTGGCCCTTTCGATGGGACATCGACAAATCGATCCCGCCAGTTACCCCTTGTTTCTTCACAGCGTCCGGATCTGTTTCGGGATTTTCGCGGCTCTATGTGCCATCGGCGTCGGGTTTTCCCTGTCCAGGGGTCGTATACAACAGATCCCGGTTTAAGTACCCCTATTCATAAATACGATGGCATTCGATCGCCGATGCAACCTGACTCGCCGGAGACTTGTTCGGACATGCATTCCCGGATTGACAAAAGGGCCGATTTTCTATAGGAAAAATAGGTGACGAATCGGCGATTGTGCCCTTTTTTGAGCCACTGCCAACGGACTCTCCCCAAAGGAGCAGCAGCATATGGAACAGACGAACCTGATGGTGATTAATGGAAACGAACTTCCCATTGAACCGGGGGATACGATCCTGGAGGTGGCCCGGCGGGGCCACATCGATATTCCGACCTTGTGTCACTTGAAGGGAACTACGCCCACCGGCGCCTGTCGGATCTGCGTGGTTGAGGTAAAGGGGGCCCGGACACTGCTGCCGGCCTGTTCCACACCCGCCTCCCCCAACATGGTGGTGCGCACTGAATCGCCGGAAGTGGTGTCATCCCGCAAAGAAATCCTGCGACTCATGCTATCTTCGGGGAATCACAATTGTGCGGTTCGTGGACGGGACGACAGCGACTGGACCCAATTCCAACTGGGTGTCGAAAAAGATGACGGCAGCGATGGACTGTGTCCGGTGTGGGGAGACTGTCGCCTTCAGGATCTGGCCTACCGTTATCAGGTGACCGGCGAAGGCTTTCAGGGGACCCCGGCCCGCTATCCCATGGAGACGGTCAACCCTTTTATCGTGCGGGATTTTTCCCGCTGCATCCTGTGCGGGCGCTGCGTCCAGGCCTGTAACGAGGTGCAGGTGAACAATGCCATCAGCTTCGGTTACCGGGGTGCGGACACAAAAATCATCGCTGCCGGCGACCGGCCGCTGAAGGATTCCGACTGTGTCTTCTGTGGCGAGTGTGTGCAGGTCTGCCCGGTAGGAGCCCTGGTGGAAAAGGATGTGCGCTATCATGTCCGCCCCTGGGAGACCCAAAAGGTGCGCACCACCTGCAGCTACTGCGGTGTGGGCTGTCAGTTGCACCTTCATGTTCGTGACAACCGGGTGGTCAAGGTCAGCGGGGTCGAGGGCGAGGCCCCCAATTTCGGCAGCCTGTGCGTCAAGGGGCGGTTCGGTTTCGATTTCATCGGCAGCGATCAGCGACTCACCGATCCCCTGATCAAGGAAAACGGTGCTTTTCGCAAAGCGACCTGGGAAGAGGCCATCGGTCTGGTGGCCGGCAAACTCAAGAGCATTCGCGACACCCACGGAGGGGATAGCATCGGCGTGCTCACCTCGGCCCGCATCACCAACGAGGAGAACTACATCGCCCACAAATTCACCCGGGCGGTGCTCAAGACGAACAATATTGATCATTGCGCCCGGCTCTGACACAGCTCCACAGTGGCCGGTCTGGCCGCAGCATTCGGAAGTGGCGCAATGACAAACACCATTGCCGATATCGAGGAGGCCGATGTCATCCTCATCACCGGTTCCAACACCACGGAAAACCACCCCGTGCTTTCCACCTTCGTCAAGCGGGCGGTCACCCGACGGGGGGCCAAGCTGATCGTGGTGGACCCGCGCCGGATCAAGATCACGGAGTTTTCCGAGCATTGGCTGAGACCCAACCTGGGGACTGACGTGGCGTGGATCAACGGCATGATGCATGTCATCATCAAAGAGGACCTCCACGACAAAACCTTCATCGAGGCGCGTACGGAAAAGTTCGACGAGCTGAAGACGATGGTCGAACGCTACACCCCGGAACACGTGGAAACCATCACCGGTATTCCGGCCCGGCAGCTCATCGAAGCGGCGCGGCTATACGCCAAGGCGCCGGCGGGAAGCATCCTCTATTGCATGGGAATTACCCAGCACACCACGGGCACCGACAACGTCAAATCCCTGGCCAACCTTGCCATGCTTTGCGGCAACATGGGGATCCGGGGTGGCGGGGTCAATCCCCTGCGCGGCCAGAACAACGTCCAGGGAGCCTGCGACATGGGAGGGCTTCCCAATGTACTCACCGGCTACCAGTCGGTGGACAACCTGGATGCCATCAAAAAAATGGAGCGGACCTGGAACGTTACCGGCCTGCCAACCAAACCGGGACTCAAGGTCACGGAAATGGTGCCGAAAGCCCACAGCGGAGAAATCAAGGCCCTGTACATTATCGGCGAGAACCCGCTGGTGTCCGACCCCGACCTGAACCATGCCGAAAAGAGCCTGAGCAACCTCGAGTTATTGGTGGTTCAGGATATCTTTCTTACCGAAACCGCCCGGATGGCGGATGTGGTTCTGCCATCCAAGTGCTTCGCCGAAAAGGACGGCACATTCTCCAATACGGAGCGGCGGGTGCAGCGGGTGAGAAAGGCGGTCGATCCGCCGGGAACGGCCAAGGATGACTGGAAGATTACCTGCGACATTGCCACGCGCATGGGTTACCCCATGTCCTACATGGACAGCGAGACCATTTTTAACGAGCTGGCCGGCGTCACCCCGTCCTATGCCGGCATCAGCTACCCGCGCATCGAACACGAGGGCCTTCACTGGCCCTGTCCCACCCCGGAGCATCCCGGCACCCCCATTTTGCACGGAGCCCAGTTTACCCGCGGAAAAGGGATGTTTCATGCCATCGAATGGATCGCCCCGGCGGAAGTGGCCGATGACGACTACCCCATGTACCTGACCACCGGCCGGGTTCTCTATCACTACCATACCGGTACCATGACCATGAAGACTGACGGATTGAACGAACGGGCGCCGGAGTCATTTGTGGAGATCACGCGGGGCGATGCCCTGGGCATGGGTATTGAAAATGGTGATCGGGTAACCATCGCTTCCCGACGGGGAGAGATCCAGGCCATGGTCCGGATTTCCCGAAAAGCCGTGGCTGGAACCGTTTTCATTCCCTTTCATTTTGCCCAGGCGGCAGCCAACAAGCTGACCAATGCGGCTCTTGACCCCATATCCGGTATTCCGGAGTACAAAGTGTGTGCGGTGAAACTCTCCAAGGGGGTATAAAGGGGGCGGGGATAAACTCCGCTCATGCGGACCCTACCTAATGAAAAAAGGCCGGTGCCCAAAGGGCAGCCGGCCTTTTTGGTTTGATTTCAAACGACGCTTACATATTGGATGACTCCGGGTGGAACACATCCACATCCTTGAGGTCGTCACCCAGGTATTCCCGCTCGTTCGGTCCGAGGATTCCCAGGGAGAGGCAGAGCAGGGTCCAGAGGTGGACGGTCTGCCAGGGGTGGTCCAACTGGTCGCTCAGATCATGGATCTGGGCATGGCAGTTGTGGCAGGGGGTGATGGCGTAATCAGCCTTGGTGGCCAGAATCTGGTCGGCCTTGAGCTTGCCGTAGGCCCGGCGTTCGTCCGGATATCCGGACTGCAGGAACCCGCCGCCGCCGCCGCAGCAGAAGTTGTTGGAGCGGTTGGGGTGCATGTCGATGAAGTTCTCTTCACCGACCACCGCCTTGACCACGAACCGCAGGTCCTCGGCGACCGGATCGCCGAATGATTTGCGTACCAGCTGGCAGGGATCCTGGACAGTGAACTTGATCTTGCGTTCCTTGTTCCACTCGGAACTGGGCTTCAGCTTGCCCTCGCGAATCCACTGGGCGTAATATTGAATGATGCTTTTGATTTCAAAGTTGTGGTCGAGCTTGAATTTTTCCAGTCCGAACCGGACTGCGAAGAGTTCGTGCCCTCACTCCGTATTGAGCCAGACCTTGCAGCCCAGATCCTCCACGGCTTTTTTCTTCACTTCGACGATGTGCTTCCAGGCTTCGTTGTCCCCCAGGAACATGCAGTAGTTCTCGGCGGCCCAGCCTTTGGTGCCGTATGTCCAGTCCGCACCCACCAAATGCAGGATCTTCCACAGCGGCACCATCTCGTCGGGCTCGGTTACCGGCTCCCTGGAGTTCTGGTTCAGGAAGAATTCGGCGCCTTTTTTGTTAACGGGCGCCTGCATCTCCGCAAATTCAGGTTGGGCTTCCTGATACTCCTCCAGAACGTCTTCGACGACGAACTGGAAGTCCTCTTCCGTGGCACCCATGGCACTGCAGGTGTCATTGCGAAGGGCCATATCACATGATCCCAAAATACCCTTGGGTCGCTGGTCACGGGGCCAGGCAGCCCGTGCGTTGAATACCAGTTGGGGGATATTGATTTTCATGGGGCAGACATACATGCAGCGGGTACACATGCTGCACATCCACACCCATTTGGTGCTCAGGACCTCTTCGTCCATGCCCAGAGCGGCCATTCTCAAAAATTTTCGGGGATCCATTCCCTCCAGACCCGTTGCCGGACAACCTGAAGAACAGGCGCCGCAGGTCAGGCACAGGTTCAGGTTTCCCCCTTCGGGGAGGATCTCCTTCACCTTGTCGATGAAAACGGATCGCTTTTTTCCGCCGAGCTTGATCGCTTCATCAGCCATACTGTTAATTCCTCCGTAGTTGGTTTACCACCGACGATTCCAATGCGATAAAAATAATCAAGAACCCATTTATTATCGAGTCATCCATAAAATACAAGGAAAAAATTGAAATCGGCAGCCCTTACAGCGTCATAGACCGACAACCGGCATGCATCCATATCTCTCCGGAGACAGGTATCGTGAATACCTGGTCAATAAAGCCGGCAGGTCTTTGAAAGATCTTGCAAAGACCTGCCGGCTTCGTTGGTCGGCCTATTTGCCTGTCAGTGTCTCTTCCATACTCATGAGAATGCCGGAAAAATCCGCGCCCATATTCGACGCGGTGGTAGCAAAGCAGATTCGGTCCTTTTCGATCCCGATAGCTTCCAGCATACCCTGTGCGTTGGCGGCCCGCCAACTGGCATAGAGGCTGCCCTTTTCTGATTTGCAATTACCGTTGTGGCAAGCCATGATCACCACACCGTCTGCGCCTTCGGCCAGTGCATGCATGACGTAATCGATATCCACCTTGCCGGCGCAGGGAACAGCCACCGTTTTCAGCCCCTTGGGCAGGGGCATGCCAAATAACTCGGCCATGCGGGCGGCTTCGAGTCCGCTGTTCTGGCAGCAGAAAGCCACGATGGTGGGGGCGCCGTCAGCCTTGGCCGTCGATGATCGGGTAACCTGGTCGATCATGTCGGCATCGTTGAAATCACCAATTTGGATAGCATCCATTGGGCATTCAGAGGCGCATATGCCGCAGCCCTGGCAGGCCACCTTGGAGATTACCGGTTTGTTGTCGGCGGACCAGTAGATCGCTCCATGGGGGCAGCATCGATAACAGGTGAGACAGAAGGTGCACTTGCCGATGTCCAGTACCGCCTTATTGGCCGGAATGGTGATGGTGCCGTCGCCCAGCAGGTTGCGAACCTTGATGGCTGCATTTTCCGCATCCATCAGGGCCCCGTAGCGTTTTTTCACCCGACGGCTGCCGCCCACCACAAAAATTCCTTCTCGGTTGGTTGAAACCGGATAACGGTGAACGTTCTCGGTCTGCAAAAATCCCATGGAACCCATATCGATTTTGAGCATGTCGGCCAGTGCTGCGTTGACCTGGTCGGCACCGATGGCTTCTTCGACAACTATGATGTCGGGAGACAGTTCCACTTTGCGCTGGAGGACCGGATCGTCGTAGGTGATGGAAAGGGTGCCGTCCTCCTGCATTATTGCGGGCATTTCGGTAAGCTTGACGGTCATGGCGCCCTTGTCACGGCATTCCAGGTAGAGGCGCTCCAATCCGTCTTCGGCTACTTTCAGATCCCCGGCAAACACATAAGCACTGGCGTCGTCCATGTTTTCCATGGCCAGCACACTTTTCAGGACCCGCTCCAGAACCAGGGGATTGCCGTCCTGGGCCAGACCCAGCATGAAGGCAACCGATTTTCCGGCAAATGCGGCCGGGTTTTCGCAAAGGGCGGCTTCCATTTGGCTCTGGGTAATGACCGTGTCGGACAAGTTCAATCCATATGCTTCATTCAGCGGGCAGGCGACCAGTTCGGAGGCCACCACGATGGCGCCGATGGATTTTTCGACGATGTCGTCATTGCCTGAGAGCCACACCCGAAAGTCGCCGGGAACGCCGGCAGCGCCGTCAATGCGAGTGCCGGTCATCACCTCGATCATCTCCGATCCGTTTACCGATTCCACCAATGCGTCCAATGTCGCCAGTTCTTCACCGTCCAGATCGGCAACGGAGGAACCTGCCTCCTTACCCAACCCGGTACCCTCGTCGATCAGCACCACCCGGTATCCGCTGGCGGCAATCTCGGCAGCGGCCTTTACACCGGTCATTCCGGCACCGACTACCAATACGTCGGTAGACAGGTTGATGGTTTCCATTTGTGTCTGTTGTGTCATGAGGCCCTCCCCAGATATTTCATCACCTCGCCGGCAGACTGACCGGCGTGGACGATGGATTCTGCAATGGTTTTCGGTCCCGATGCCGTGCCGGCCACAAAAATACCCTCCTGGCCGGTGGCTGCCCGGTTCAACTTGTCGCTGCAGGCAAAAAAGCCGTCACCGTTGAGCGGTGCGCCCACCAATTCGGACAGCGAGGCGTTGTCGACTGCCGGCATGATGCCTATCGAGAGCACCACGAGGTCGAACACATCGTCCACCGCTTCACTGCTGCCGTCGGCGGCCATGAACCGGGTCTGGATACGGTCGTCCTCGGTCTTGTACATATCCACGGGAATGTTGCGCACGAATTTCATTTCATCTTTGCATTTCTGATAAAAGACGGGAAAGTCGTTTCCCGTATTCTGGATGTCCATATAGAAAATGGTGATATCCAGGTCCGGGTCTTTGTATTTCATGGCCTGGGCGGTCCTCAGGGCATAGGGGCAGCAGACTTGGGAGCACCACAGGTTGCCCAGGCGTTCATCACGGCTGCCCACACACTGGATAAAGGCTATCTTCTTGGGCGGTTTTCCGTCTGAAGGTCTCAGCACGGTGCCGTTGGCCCGCTTGCCGGACTCAAGGTCCATGCCGCTGACCACGTTTTCCAGATCGTCGTAGCGGTAGGTGGACTTAATCCGTGGATCGAAGGGCGTAAAACCGGTCGCCACGACCACGGCGTCCACTTCGAGGGTGTCAGAACTGCCGGTTGTTTCCGGGTTCAGGCTCCCGTCGGCCAGATAGTATCGGTTGTTGTTCAACGAATAGCCCCTGACGGCCGAACAACCCGTCGGATTGGCCGTATAACCGGCCTCGCACGCTTTCATATCTTTGGCTGGCGTTGTTTTTTTCAGGCTTATTTGAAAATTTCCGTTTTTATTGATGCCGGCCACCTCAGTGGCCAGATGGACGGTGATGGACGGTTCGTTGACCACGTTTTTGAGCATGCTTTCCACGGCGCAGGCGCCGCATTGGCGGCATTCGTCCGTGGCCTTGCAGGCATATTGGATAGCGTGCCCGCCAAGGAAGTCGGCTTTTTCCACCAGCGCGACCTGCGCGCCAAGGCCGGCAAGCTCCCAGGCTGCGGTCAGGCCGGCGATCCCGCCCCCAATGACCATGACTTTTTTAGATTCAGTACTCACTTGAAAACTCCTTTGGTGATCGTTGGTTGACAATGGATGTGCGGCGCTGATCAGACCACGGGTCTGGGCAGGACTTTTGCCCGTTCGGCAATTTCCGGCACCTTGTGCTCCCATTCGATGGGCATGAGGTGAACGCCGGCGACGCCTTTCATCTCTTTGAACTCCTCGATCTGTTCGCAGGCGATTTTGATGCCTTCGTCGGCTACCTTCTTTTTATCCACACCCTGGAGTCGTTTGATGATCGCGTTGGGAACGTCCATGCCGGGAACCTTGAGCTGCATGTAGCGCGCCATACCGACGCTCTTCATCGGGGTCACACCAGCCAGGATATAGACCTTTTCGGTGAGTCCCATGTCCACGGATTCTTTGACCCACTGACGCATTCTCTCCATGTTGTAGATGCACTGGGTCTGGACGAAATCAACGCCGGCCCTGACTTTTTTGGCCAGGCGATGCACCCGCCATTCGTGAGGTTCGGCAAAGGGGTTGGCAGCACCGCCAATGAAGATCTTGGGTGGTTCATCAATGTCCGCGCCACCCAGGAATTTGGATTCGTCCCGCATTTTTTTCACCATCCCGATCAGTTGGGTGGAATCGATGTCGAACACACCCTTGGCCTGGGGATGGTCTCCGAACTGCTGGTGGTCACCGGACAGGCAAAGCATATTCCGAATGCCCAGGGCCGATGCGCCGAGGATGTCAGCCTGCATGGCCAGGCGGTTGCGGTCCCGGCAGACCATCTGGTAATTGGGTTCCAGACCCTCTTCGATGGCAATCAACGAGGCGGCCCAACTGGACATTCTCACCATGGCAGTCTGGTTGTCGGTAATATTTACGGCATCGACCATGCCGACCAAATGTTTGGCCTTTTCCCGGACCACCGCCACATTGGTCCCGCGGGGCGGCCCAAGTTCCCCGGTAAAGGCAAAATGTCCGGCACGCAGAATTTTTTCAAGATTGCTTCCTGATTTCATATGGGAATCCCTCTTTTGGCTTTTTCCGTTTTCGTGGTTGTTATCTGGCGATTTGGCTATTTGATACCGAATGCGGCAAGTCGATCTTTATAGCCCGGTTGAACGATGGTTCTGGGCGTCTGATTCCGCCAGTCGTTGGGCGGACAGATGTCGAGGATGTTTTGCAGCCGGTTCTGCTTGGCCAGTCGTTCATGAATGCGGTGCCAGGCGCAGGGTTGGTCGGAATTGATTTCACAGCTGCCCTTGTTGGTACCGCCACAAGGGCCGTTGAAAAGTCCCTTGGCGCACATGGTGACCGGGCAGATTCCGGCAGTCATGCCTAAAACGCAGGTGCCGCAGGCTCGGCATTTTTCTTCATACCAGCCCACTTCACGGTTGACGCCGATAAAGCTGGTATCGACACCGGGGAACACGGGGATATCGGGGAACCGTTCGGCAATAAATTGAATGCCGGCGCCGCAGGCCATGGAGATGATCGCATCGTATTCATCCACGATACCGTCCAACTCTTCCAGAAACTCCATGTCACACTGCCGCTCCACGGTAACACCGCCGGTTTGGATGGGGCTGCCTTCCATGCGGCGGGCGATTTTCAGTTCGGAGTTGAGCACGCCGACCTCCTTTTCACCGCCCGCCAGGCAAACCGCCACGCAGGTGCCGCATCCCACGGTGAGGACCTTTTTAAAGTCCTTGACCATGGCCCTGACCTCTTCAAAGGGTTTTCTTTCCGCAACAATCATTTGACATTCCTCCTGTTTATCATGGCATGGGGTCGATGCCATGATGGGTGATACAGATCACGCATGGATTAGGGGTGAGCGTGAAATGTACGATGTGAGCCAAAGAGCAGAATTAACCTTAGCATATCAATTATGTCAATATATAAAGGATGCAATCTGCATCCAGAGTCCAAATCCCTTTATTGCCTGTCCGCAGCAAAGTCAATATGAAATGAATGTACACTCATTCAGTTGCATGGCCGAATCGAGCAGGCCTGCTATCGTCGACATACCTCAGACCAGAGATATCAAATATCTGAATTTTAGATATAGATGGGGTTTAACTTGTCATGGCCGCTTTTTCTGATTTTTTGATGGAAAAGCTTGACAGGGCGATTTTGCCTTTGATAAATGAATGAATGTTCATTCATAAACTGCCGTTTTCAGGAGGTTCGCCATCAGCACCAAAAAGAAAAATATGGACAAATACCAACGTATCCTGGATGCGGCCATTTCAGTATTTGCCGAACAGGGGTTTTTTCAGTCGACGATCGCCCAGATCGCTAAAGAGGCTGGGGTGGCGGACGGAACCATCTACCTCTATTTCAAGAACAAGGACGACATACTGGTTCAGTTCTACCAGTACAAGACCCGTCAGATTTTCGAGCGGTTTCGGGATGCGGTAGGCCAGCCGACAACCGCCGAAGAGAAGCTGCGGTGTTTGATTCGCGTCCATCTCCAGGAGTTTCAGAAAGACCGCAACATGGCCATCGTTTATCAGGCGGAAACCCACCAGAATCGGCGGCTCGGAAACGAACAGATCAAAGAGATGTCCAAGATGTATCGGGATATTATATCCGAGGTGGTCGAACTGGGCCAGGATGAGGGGACCATTCGTAAGGATCTATACATGGGCCTGGTAAAGCGGTTCATTAACGGTGCCGTGGATGAGGTGATCAACTCCTGGATTCATTCAGGGGGGCAATACGATCTGGTAACCATGGCCGATCCGTTGGTTGACCTTTTTATCAAAGGTATCGGCGGTTCCAGTGAAGCAGAATTAACGGATTGAATACATAACCGGATATCGCCGTGCGAACTCTGTTCGACGGCGGATCCACCAGTCAACAAGGAGAGGATAGACCATGGCACAGGTAATCGCTGACAGAAGAGATGTTGATTTTGTGCTTCATGAACAGCTGAACGTCGGTGCGTTGAGCGAACATGAAAAGTACGCAGAATTCAACAAGAAAACCGTCGATTTGATCATCAGTGAGGCCCGTAACCTTGCGATAAAGGAAATTCTTCCCACCTTCAAGGAAGGTGACGAGCAGGGGTGTCGCCTTGAGAACGGCCAGGTATCCGTTCCGGAAAGTTTCAAACGCGCATATGACCTGTTCGTCGAAGGCGAATGGCTGGCCATGCCCGAGGATCCTGAATACGGTGGGCAGGGGATGCCCAGGACTATTTCTTTGGCTGCCGCCGACTATTTCAACGGCGCCAATTATGCCTTCATGATGTATCCGGGGTTGACCCACGGGGCGGCCCTGCTGGTGGAAGCATTCGGCACGGAACGTCAGAAGAAATTATTTTTAAAGAATATGTTTACCGGAAAATGGACCGGCACCATGTTGCTCACCGAACCTGAAGCCGGATCTGATGTGGGTAACCTGACCACCAGCGCAGTGAAAAATGAAGACGGGACCTATAGCATTACCGGAAACAAGATATTCATCTCGGCCGGCGAGCATGACTTGGTGGAAAATATCGTTCATCCGGTGTTGGCCCGCATCGAAGGAGCCCCAGCAGGCACCAAGGGAATTTCACTTTTTCTGGTTCCCAAGTACCGGGTTAATGAAGACGGTAGCCTGGGTGAGTTCAACGATGTGGTCTGCACCGGCATCGAGCATAAGATGGGCATCAACGGAAACGCCACCTGCTCGCTGACCTTAGGCGGCAAAGGCCAGTGCGTGGGCGAATTGCTGGGTGAGGCGAACAAGGGCATGCGGGCCATGTTCCTGATGATGAACGAAGCACGTCTGCTGGTGGGGATGCAGGGATTCTGCTGCGCCAGCGCTTCCTTCATGAATGCGGTCAATTATGCCAGGGAGCGGGTACAGGGCAAGAATCTTCTGCAGATGATGGATCCAAACGCACCTTCTGTCCCCATTATCCAGCATCCGGACGTGCGCCGAATGCTTATCTCTATGAAGTCATATGTTGAGGGGATGCGCAGCCTGCTGTATTACGCCGGCTACCTCTCTGACCAGGTGGCTGTTAGTGATGACGAGGCGGAAAAAGCCAGGCTGCAGGGAATGCTGGATCTGCTCATTCCCATCTGCAAGGGGTACGTTACCGACAAGGCTTTTGAGGTTTGCAGCACGGGTGTGCAGGTGTACGGCGGATACGGTTTCATCAAAGAGTACCCCCAGGAGCAGCTTCTGCGGGACTGCCGCATCACCATGATCTATGAAGGCACCAACGGCATTCAGGCCATGGATCTGCTGGGCCGAAAGCTGGGCATGAACAAGGGCAAACCGATTATGGATCTGATGGTTGAGATCCAAAAAACCATCGCTCAAGCCAAGGCCATCGACAATCTGAAGGATTATGCGGCCAGAGTGGAAAAGGCCTTGAACCGATTGGGCGAAATTGCCATGCACCTGGGAGCCACCGCCATGTCTCCCAAGGTAATGAGCGCCTTTGCTTTCGCCCATCCGTTCATGGAAGCCTCCGGTGATGTGGTGACGGCCTGGATGCTTCTATGGCGAGGGGTTATTGCTGCCACCCAACTGGAAAAAGGGGCCAAGAAAAAAGATCAGGCGTTCTATGAAGGGCAGCTGAAAAGCGTGCAGTATTTCACGCAGGCGGTGCTTCCCATCACCATGGGCAAAATGGACGCCATCATGAACACCTGCGAGGCGGCCGTAGAAATCACCGAAGACGCGTTCGGCGGCAAATAAGCGCCTGTAACTAAAAGAATTCTAAATGAAAAAAGGGGGGGTGCATTGAATTGCATCCCCCCTTTTTTTTGGTTTTATGACCGCAGCGTTCAAACCGACACAGCCCACCGTCTATTGCTTTTTTTGTTGCTCCATGGCTCTGAGATCTTTTTTGAGAACCTTGCCAACATTGGTTTTGGGCAGTTCTTTGCGGAATTCGATTTCCGTGGGCCATTTGTATTTGGCCAACTTGTCTTCGCAGTATTTCAGCAGTTCTTCGGCGGTGGCTGTCTGGCCTTCCTTTAAGACGACGAACACCTTAACCGCCTCGCCGCGTTTGGGATGAGGAATGCCGATGACCGTGGCCTCCATTACCTTGGGATGTTCGAAGAAAACCTCTTCGATATCCCGGGGATAAACATTGAAACCACCTGAGATGATCATGTCTTTCTTGCGATCAACGATGTAAAAATAGCCGTCTTCATCCATCTTGGCGATATCGCCGGTGTGCAGCCATCCGTCGGTAAGGGTCTCGGCGGTGGCGTCGGGACGGTTCCAGTAGCCCTTCATGACCTGAGGTCCCCTGACCAGAAGCTCGCCGGTCTCGCCAACGGGAACGTCGGTAGCCCCGTCGCTGAGATCCACAATGCGGCTTTCGGTATCAGAAATGGGAATACCCACGCTGCCTATTTTGCGATTGCCCTTAAAGGGATTGATGTGGGTAACCGGGCAGGATTCGGTCATCCCGAAGCCCTCGACGATGACCGCACCGGTTTTCTTTTCGAATGCGCTGATAACCTCCACCGGCAGCGGGGCGCTGCCGGAAAAACAACCTTTGATGGAAGTGAGGTCGGTTTTTGCAATATCAGGGTGTTCAAGCATGCCGATGTACATCGTCGGCACCAGTGGTGCAAAAGTGGGTTTGAATTTGCCGATGGCCTCCAACAGTTGCGGGGGCTGGGGTTTGGGTACCAGGATGTTTCCCCATCCCTTAAAAATGGCAAGGTTCATGGCGGTGGAGAGGCCGAAGACGTGGAAAAAAGGAAGGGCGCCGAGCATGATTTCATCGCTACCGAAGGCGGGGAACCAGGCCGATACATGCTGGGTCTGTTTGCTCAAGTTGCCATGAGTGAGCATGACGCCCTTGGAAACGCCCGTTGTACCTCCGGTATATTGGTACATGGCCACGTCTTCAAAATCCAGCGCCACCTGTGGCGGGGTGGGCGAGAATTGCTTGATGAGGGTTTTCCATTTGTACAGATTGTCCGCTGTCTTGACGTCGGCGGCCAGTCCTTTTTTTTTGCCCACCAGCGGGAAAAGCAAACTTTTGGGAAATGGAAGATAGTCGCCGATACTGGTGTAGACAATTTGTTTAATTTGAGTTCTGGGTCGAAGGTCGATCATTCGGTTGCCGAGCAGATCCAATGTGATCAGCACTTTGGATCCGGAATCGTTGAACTGATGTTCCAACTCACGGTCGGAATACAAGGGGTTGTTCATGACGGTGATGGCGCCGATGCGCAGGGTGGCATAGTAGGCCGCCACACAAGGGATCACATTGGGCAGCAGGATGGCCACGCTGTCTCCTTTCCTCACACCGAAATCGGTGAGGCAGGCGGCAAATCGATCCACCATATCGTTCAACTTGGCAAAGCTGACTTGATATCCTTGAAATGTCAGGGCCATTTTGTCCGGGAATGTCTTGGCCGACCGCTTCAGGCAGTCCGGAAGGCAGATGTTTTCGTATGGGACATGTTCGGGAACGCCACCCTCATAGTGTTTCAGCCACGGTTTTGCCAGATAGGGACTGTCTGTACTCACATGAACCTCCTTTTTCCTTGTTTTTCATTGGTAGTCATAATAAATGAGGCCTTCATGCCTGTCGAGTGGGGATAAAACTGCTGACTCTTATATTAGCATCTATTCGGAAAATCCGCTTTTGTCAAGAAATCCTGATGGTTAATTGGGTTTTGCCGACAGCTGTCCGGCTGTGCAAAACCCGCGAAAAAGTATCCGCTGAAAAATCACCTCCGCTGCTGTCAGCAGGGGCTTTGTGGGCATAGCAACCAAAATTTTTTCTTGACAGGATTGGAATCAATGGGTAAAAACTGAATGAATCCTCATTCATTTTTTATTCATCTTAATACGAAACCGAAGGGAGAACAAGGGTAAAATATGGAAAACGCGTTGATCGCTCCGGCTAAGTATTTTTTTCTTTTTATTCCCACGGTGGTTTTTTCGATCTTGATTCCCATAGCGGGAATAGCGGTTTTTACTTATATTATGGCCATTCGCATGGCACCCTTGGTGAAAGCCGCACCGGACAGCCGATTGGACCGCATTCCCCAACGCATCCTCAATGTGCTGAAAATCTGGCTGGGCCAATATCGCCAGCCTCGGTACATGATGGCTGGCGTGGTGCATATCATGATTTTCGCCGGGTTTCTCATTCTCAGCGTCCGATCCTGTTCCTTGGTGGTCATGGGTATATCCGAAAGCTTCGTCATGCCGGGATTCGGCGGACTGCTGGGCGACATCTACAGTATATTGAAGGATTACGCCGCCACTATGGTCCTGGCCGCCTGTGCCGTTGCCGCTTACCGGCGTGCCGTGGTCAAGCCGGCGCGCTATGCCGTTCCCGCCAAATACGGTAAGGATCACACCGCTGAAGCGCTGTTCGTGCTGGGCCTGATCTCGACGCTGATGATCTCCGAAAGCCTGTTTGAAGCCAGCAGCGTGGCAGCCAACACACAGGCGGGACTGCATGCCGAGTTCCTGGCGCCGCTGAGTCTGGCATGGCTGTTCAAGCAGTCCCTGCTGTCCACATCGGCGGGCACGCTCCAGGCCATCCACATCGTGGCCTACTACATTCACGACCTGACCTTTTTCTTCTTCCTCTGCTTTCTGCCCCTGGGTAAACACTTCCACGTCATCACTTCACTGTTCAACGTGTTCTTTATGCGCATCGATCGGGGCAACGTTAAACCGGTTGTTCACGGTATCAAGGATGAAGACCTGGATGACCTTGAATCCTTCGGTGTCAAACGGCTGGAAGACTTTACCTGGAAACACATCCTGGACTTTTACTCGTGCGCCGACTGCGGCCGATGCTCGGACAACTGCCCGGCCAACGCCGTGGGCCGGCCCCTGTCGCCGCGTTTTATCTCCATCAAGGGGCGCGACCTGGCCTTCAAGAATTACCCCATCTATCCATACGGCAGCCCCTTTAAGAAAAGCGACAACCTGATCGGCACCACCTACGAAGAAGACGAGATCTGGTCCTGCACCACCTGCGGAGCCTGTGAACAGGAGTGCCCCATCGGGATCGAGTACATCGACAAGATCGTCGATCTGCGCCGCGGGATGGTGGACGAGGGGATGGTGCCCCAGAGCCTTCAAAAACCCCTCAGTGCTTTGGAGAAGCGCGGCAACCCCTGGGGCAAGATGGAAAAGAAACGCGCCGACTGGACCAAGGATCTGCCCGACGATGTAGTCGTCAAGGATCTGGCCAAGGACTCGGCCGACGCCCTCTACTTTGTAGACAGCATCACCTCCTACGACGACCGCATGCAGTCGATCGGCAAGGCCACAGCGACGATTCTTTCCAGGGCCGGTTCGGATTTCGGGATCCTGGGTAAGGAGGAGAAAGACAGCGGCAACGAGATCCGGCGATTCGGTGAAGAGATGTTGTTTCAGACCATGAAGGAGACCAATACCGAAGCCATCCTGAACAGCGGCGTGAAGCACATCATCACCGCCGACCCCCATGCCTACAACGCCCTGAAAAATGACTACCAGGGGCTGCCGCCGATTGAACATATCAGTCAGTTCATCGCCCGCAATGTCAAATCGGGCACCATCCGGCTGACCGCGGCCAACGGTGACGGAAAGGTTTATACCTATCACGACCCCTGCTACCTGGGACGCCACAATGACGTATACGATGATCCGAGGTCGGCTCTGGATGCCATCGCCGGATTGAAACGGGTGGAGATGGAGCGTTGCCGTGACCGCTCCTTCTGCTGCGGCGGCGGCGGTCTGATGCTTTTCTACGAACCCGAGGAAGAACAGCGCATGGGGGTCCTGCGCGTGGAGATGGCCGCAAAAGCGGGTGCCAACGTTATTGTCACAGCCTGTCCCTTCTGCCTGGTCAATATGGAAGACGCCATCAAGGTGGCCGGCCTGGAGGGCAAAATGGAGGCCATTGATCTGTCGGAACTAATTGCTCAACACATGCAATAAGCAAAATTATAATCAGGGAGGAAAAACATGGAGATTCTGGTTTGTGTAAAACGAGTTCCCGATACCGCTGAAAACGAGA
>JAHLLR010000040.1 GCA_020444075.1 Deltaproteobacteria bacterium | reverse complement strand
TTGTGGATTAGGGAATTGGCGGCGCCCCACCGCTTTTCCAATCCCCTAATCCCCGAATTCCTAAATCCTTCCATGGATAGAATCCCTCTGAAAAATAGGATTTGGGTTCAAGGTCAAGGCGGTGCCGCGTTTCAATCCGCAGGCATACGTGGGTATGTCGAGGAATTGAAACGTGGCACCAACACGGAGATTGGACCCAAAGACCTTTTTGAGAGGACTTCTTTTTAAAACCGGTTGTCGCCATCAATAAGCCCGCCCAGCGATCCCAGAAGGGATCCTTCACCCCGGCTGCCGCCTCGCTGGGGAGCGGCCTGGAGCATCCTTCCGGCCAGGCGTGAAAATGGCAGGGACTGGAGCCAGATCTTGCCCGGCCCATGGAGGGTGGCAAAGAAGAGCCCCTCGCCGCCGAACAGGGCCGTCTTGATGTTGCCCGCCTGGCGGATATCGAAGTTCACGGTTTTTTCCAGAGCCACGATGCAGCCGGTGTCCACATCCAGCACCTCCCCGGACTTGAGCTGGCGCTCGACCACGGTACCGCCGGCATGAACGAAAACCATGCCGTCCCCCTCCAGTTTCTGCATAATGAAGCCCTCGCCGCCGAAGAGACCGGTGAGAATTTTCTTCTGCAGGAAGATGCCGATGGACACCCCCTTGGCCGCACACAAAAAGCTGTCCTTCTGGCAGATCAGGCAGCCATTGACGCTGGTCAGGGGAACCGGAATGATGTTGCCCGGATAAGGGGCGCCGAAGGCCACGTGGCCCTTGCCCTGGCCCGTATGGGTGAACACGGTAATGAAAAGGCTTTCGCCGGTGAGCAATCTTTTCCCCGCCCCCATGAGCTTGTCCATGAATCCGCCCCCGCCGCCGGAGGGCGTTGACGCATCACCGAATACGCTCTGCATGTCGATGGCGCTGTCCTTGTACATCATGGCGCCGGCTTCTGCCACGGCGCTTTCGCCGGGGTCCAGTTCCACCTCCACGAACTGCATCTCGGC
Source organism: Deltaproteobacteria bacterium (assembly GCA_020444075.1). Taxonomy (GTDB): domain Bacteria; phylum Desulfobacterota; class Desulfobacteria; order Desulfobacterales; family Desulfosarcinaceae; genus Desulfosarcina. Next base: position 44,277 of record JAHLLR010000040.1, on the reverse strand, counting down.
ACCGAAGATCTTGAAGTCGATTTCGTCCGCGCCCGCACGGGGAAAAGCGGCCGGCGGCGGTGCGGGCACCGACACACCGGATGCCGGATTGAGCTCGGCGATGCTGGCGATGGGCTGCCATTCGGCAAAGCCGTCCCGCCACGCGAAACCGTTGGGATTCTGCCGGACCTGACCGATGGCCTGGGACAGGTCCATGGGGCCCGCCTGCTTTCCGTCAAAGCTTAGATACCATTGGGTCATTTAGGGTACCTCCTTTAAAGAAAGGGTTCAAGGATTCGAGGGATCAAGGGGTCGGGATTGCTGTTCTTCTCTTGATCCCTCGAACCCGGGACCCCTTAAATCCATTGTACCAACCATTATTGTGATTTTAGGCTGCGGTGGATTTGTCCAACGGTCGACTCATCCAGCCCCAGCCGACTGGCCAGGGTATTCATGTACCGGCGCTCTGGTTCGGTGTCCACCTCAATGGCCATGAGCGATACGGTGTACACCTGTCGGGCCATTTCCGGGGAGGTGACGCCGCCCGCAATGGTTTCCAGATCCACCGGAGAAAGCAGCTCGCGGACGATAAAGGTGTGCTCCTCCGGCGAAAGATCAATGGTCTGCAGGCGTTCCAGAATATGGTTCCGCTCCGTCTGGTCGATGACGCCGTCGGCATTGGCCGCCGCAATCATGGCCCGGATCAGAATTATCGCCTCCGGATTGCCGACCGGTTCGGCGGCCGCCGATGGCGGAGCAACCGGCACCGGTTTCCCCGGCATGGGCGGCGGTGGCGGAGTAGCCGAAGCGCGCCCCGATGGCGGTGGGGGAAGTGGCGACGAGCCGGGCATGGGCGGCGGAGTTCCGGGCGTTTGAGGTGGGCGGCCCGCACTCTGGGACGGGTTCATGAAATGTTCAACGGCCTCCATGGCCACACCCAGCACACCTAATGCGGCTCCACTGGAAATCAGGCCTCCGAGTCCACCTCGGCTGCCCCGGGTGCTGCTGCGGATCAGGCCGCCAAGCAGTTTTTCAGGATTAAACATGATGGTCTCCCCCTGTCATATGGATGATGAGAAAAAGGTCGCCGACAGCACACGCCGCTTAGCTGCTGAACCGGATTCTGAAGGAGCGGCGGTGCCCTGTCAAGGTCAAATTCAATGCCCCTTAACGCGCTGTTCATCAGCAGCCGGGTATGCTACAAACCAGGATCGAAGCACGCATTGCCAAACCGCCGTTCAGGCACGATCGAGGCCCTTATGGATACAAATTTCACCTTTCACCCCATCGGCATTATCCACTCCTGCTTTTCCGAGAAATTCGGCATTCCGCGACAGCCGGGGCTGGCGCCTGCCGCCCGGGCCACCCTGGAGATGCTGCCGCCCTATGATCGGGATGAAGCTTTCAGGGGGCTCAGTGACTTTTCGCATCTGTGGATCGTCTTTGTCTTTCATGCCATCGACGGCAACCAATGGCAGCCCACTGTGCGGCCGCCGCGGCTGGGGGGCAACACGCGGATCGGCGTGTTTGCCAGCCGGTCCGGATTCCGTCCCAATCCCATCGGAATGTCCTGTGTAACCCTGAAAGGCATCCGGCGGGAGCGTGGAAAAATGCTGCTGGACCTGTCCGGCATCGACCTGCTGGATCGAACCCCGGTTCTGGACATCAAGCCCTATCTGCCCTATGCGGATTCGATTCCGGATGCGAACGGCGGCTATGCAAACGAACCACCCCGGCCGTCGGTCTCGATTGAATTTTCGATCCGGGGACAGAACGCATGTACCGAGGCGGAAAGCACCTATCCGGGGTTCACTGAACTGGTGATCCAGGTGCTTTGCGCCGACCCCCGTCCCGCCTACCTGGAAAACCGCTCCGATAGAACAGCCTTCGGCCTGCGCCTGTATGACCGCAATATTCGATGGTCCGTCCATGAAGGCGCCATCGTCGTGGATTCCATCGACAAGGTCTCTGCCGGATCAGACACGCACCGGGCAGGGCAGCCGTCTTAGCTGCTTGCGCTGCTGTAACGCTTGACCGCATAGCGCCAGAAGCACACGCAGCCGCAAAAGAGTCCGGCGGCCAGCAGTAAAGCCACCCACAACAACGGCACCTTCGCACGGCCCAGGAGGGCGGCTGCCGGGAAGGTGGTGATGAAGGCGATGGGCACCACAAAGGTCAGCACGCCGCGCATCCAGGAGGGATACACGGAAACCGGGAACCGTCCGGTTTCGTAAATGGCTGTGAAGAGTTCGCTGATGTTGTCGATGCGCACAAACCAGAACGCGGAGGTCACCATCATCAGCCAGATGCTGTAGAGGATCACGGCGCCGCACAAAACGAAACCGGCCCCGGCGATCAAATCCCCCATCGACGGTACCAGGCCGAGGCGGACCATGGCATAGACGCAGATGCCCAGGCCCATGGCGACATCCGCCAGTTTCCAGATGGACAGGTGCCGCAGCGAGGCCATGAACTGACTGTTGACCGGCTTGATCAGGACGAAGTCGAACGTGCCCATGCGAATCTGCTCGATGACGCGGCTCAGATTCGGCTGCAACAACGCCTCGATGAGGCCGTTGAAGAGGGAGTAGAATCCCACCACCAGCATGGCCTCGTAATAGCCCCACGCGCCGATCTGATCGCGATGATAGAAGAAAACATGCAGGCCCAGGATGGCAAAGGCCAGCCAGAAGGCGCTCATGAAAAAGTTGGCGATGAAATTGGCCCGATACTCCATTTCGGTGTAAAGGGAGTTGCGGTAGAAGATGCTCAACAGCCTGAGGTAGCGCATTGACGTCCATCTCTCCTGCCGTCAGGCACCGACGGCGCTGTAATGTTTAAGACCGATCCGCCAGAGCAGGCGATAGATTGCGATAAAAACTCCCAGCCACAGGATCTGAATACCCAAGGCGGCCAGGCGCTCCGGCCCGGCGAGCCGTCCGAGCAGAAGTTCCACGGGCAGGGACAGCATGTAGCGAAACGGCAGAACCGCCGCCAGTCGGGCTGCTCCGGGTGGAAAGAGCTCCAACGGCGCGATGACGCCCCCGAACATCACCATGCCGGCGTAGAGCATCTCGTTGATGGCCAGCGACTGGGTGATCCAGAAGCTGAGCAGTCCCACGCTGTATTGCATCATGAAGCGAATGGCCAGGGCACATGCCGTGGAAACAAGAAACAGGGCCACGGTGACCGGATCGGTGGGATAGGCGACACCGGGCACGACCGCCGCGGCCAGCAGGATCAGGGGTACCACCGTGAAGAGACGGAAAATCTTATCGGCCAGGTGCAGCGCCAGGTGGTTGTGGATCGGGTCGATGGGGCGCAGCAGTTTCGGGGAGAGTTCGCCCAGGCGGATATCGTAGTCGAGCTCCCATGCGACCCAGACCGAGGTCATCTGGCGCACAAGCAGCAGCGCCAGGTAGTAGGCCGTGAACTCAGCGGCACCGTAATTGCCCACGGGTCCCGCATCGGCGATGGAGATCCACACGGCCAGCATCACCAACGGCAAAGTGTTGGCCAGCACCCAGATGATCATGCCGGCCCGGTACTCGAGAAGCAGACTCCAGTTGACCTTCAGCAGCACCCAGTATTTATGGAGCATTGCCTGCGCCCTCCCTCTGCGTCGGCGCGTCGTCCACCTGGCCACGATCGAACAGCTCCGAAACAATCGCTTCCACGGGCGGTTCCTCGATGGTGACATCGTCCACGTCCACAGCGCCGAGCAGCTGCGCAGCGGCTCGGGTGGCCGTCTCGCGGGGTACCCGGATCACCGCCCGCAAGCCGTTGCAGTCCACCACCTGTCCGTAGGGTGACAGCGCCTCGCAGGTCACCGGGCTGCGCAAAATCAGCTTGAGGACCTTGTAGGGGGCCAACCGGGCGATCATGGCCCGCAGATCGCCGTCATAGATCAATTTTCCGTGGTCGATGACGAGCACCCGTTTGCACAGGGCGGTCACGTCCGCCATGTAGTGGCTTGTCAAAATCACCGTGGCCCCGTAGCGGCGGTTGTACTCGGCCACGAACTGGCGGATGCGCGTCTGCATGACGACGTCCAGCCCGATCGTCGGCTCGTCCAGGAACAGGACCCGGGGGCGATGCAGCAGGGCTGCCGCCAGTTCGCACTTCATGCGCTCGCCCAGCGAAAGCTTGCGCACCTGTTTGTCGACCAGCGGGTCGAGATCGAGCAGTTCGGTCAGTTCGGCCAGGGTTTGGCGAAAGGCGTCGACGGGAATGTCGTAGATGGCCTGGTTGACGATAAAGCTTTCCATGGCGGGAAGGTCCCAGTTAAGCTGGTTTTTCTGACCCATGACCAGGGTGATCTGCTTGAGGAACGATGATTGGCGCTCGTGGGGGGTGAAGCCGAGAATGCGCGCCCTGCCGGCGGTCGGATGCAGAAGGCCGGAGAGAACCTTCAGGGTTGTGGTCTTGCCGGCACCGTTGGGCCCTAAAAAGCCGACAACCTCCCCTTCTTCTATCTGAAAGCCAATGTCATCGACGGCCTTCACGTTCTGGTATTGGCGTTGGAAGAAACTGCGCACCGATCCCATGAATCCGGCGGCTTTGCGGTGGACCCGATAGTGTTTAGCGAGGCCATGGACATCGATTTGGGACAAAAGTGAGGTTCCGTTCCGGTATGTTAAAATGAATCGAGGCTGATTGCCCGGTGCAAAACAGCAACCGGCAGGAGTCAGCGGCCTCCCATCAAATCAAATTGACCATCTACCGTCAATGCCAAACCGATTTCCGTGATCCTGGACGGGGTTGCACCATGCAGTCGCCATCAGAAAGGGAAATGGTGAATATCGGTAACAACACAAAAACGAAAAGCCGCGGCGATGGGGCCACGCGAATAGAATACCCGTCACGTATTGATGATTGTAATCATTCATTCAGGTCTCCCAAGAATCCATATTGGGTAGGAAGTGAACGACCCGTTCTTTATATGTTAGATTCTCCGGAAATCGACGTGGATACTAACGATGGCGGAGGAGGAGGTTGTTTCCTTAACACTTTGAAATATTAGTTCACGTTCATAATATCATATAAATAAATATGAATAACAAAACGTAAGATAACCCCAACTTAGTACCGATCAACCCCATTCCAGACAGCTAATTGACAATCATGCAAAATCACTTCAGGCCTTGGCACAGTAATCGATGCCGCCTCTTCGGAACGTCGTTGCCGTCAACGGGTTCGACCGGACAGGTATGAAACCTTCGGCAAATTCCCCTGCGAAAACGGATCATCCGGACTCAGGCTTTACCCACCGGCTTCGACAATTTTCCGATAGCTGCCGATCCCGTTGCTCAAGCGGACGAATTCCGCAACGGAAAGACTCTCGGCCCGCCGTTGGTGATCGATCCGAGCCTTCTCCAAAAGTTGCTCGCAGATGGCGGGTTCAAGTTTCAGATCACTCTGGGACAAGGCGTTTCTCAGGGTTTTGCGCCGCTTGCCGAAGGCCGCCTTAACCACGCGAAAAAGAAGGGCTTCATCATCGGCCGGCAAGGGAGGTGGACCGGCAAACCGGATGCCGACCACGGTTGAGTCCACCTTGGGGGCAGGAAAAAAAAGGGGCGCCCGCACCTGCATCAGTACCTTCGTTTCGGCACAATACCCCAGCATGACGGACAGCCGGCCGTAGTCCTTGGATCCGGGACCGGCACATATGCGCTGGGCCATCTCTTTCTGCAGCATGAGCACCGCCCGGTCGATCCGGCGTCTGGCATGGATCAACTGGACGACGACCTGGGATGAAATATTGTAGGGCAGATTTCCCAGAACCACCAGCGGCCGTCCGGCCTCACGGGCGATCGCGTCCAGATCCACCCTCAGAATATCTGCCTCCCGAATCTCGACATTTTCGATGCCGGCGGCCAGCAGCTCAGTCCGGAGCAGGTCGATAAGACGGTCGTCCTTATCCACGGCTATAACCCGGCAGGCAACAGCGGCGGCGGGAACAGTCATGGCCCCCAGTCCGGGGCCGATCTCCAGCACCACATCGTCACCGGCGATACCGGCTTTGTTCACGATGGCCCGGGCTACGTTGGGGTCGTTGAGAAAATTCTGCCCCAGCTGCTTTTTGGCCTGGATGTTCCAGGCGGTCAGCAGCGCCCGCGGAGATGTCATGGCCGTGGCCCTGAACCGGTATCGACCGGCCGGGCCCGGCGTCGGATGGTGATGAATACGTGAAAGGTGATGAAATAGGCTGCTACGCCAAGAACTGCCCCGATGACCACGCCGCCGACGATCATGGCCCAGGTGACCTCCAGCCCCAGTCCCATCAACTGGGAAAAAGAGTCAAAGGCGATGCTGTCCAGTGTTTTCTGGTATCCCAGCAGCATGCACCCCAGCTTGTAGTTGGCATAGTAGACCACGGGGATGGTGAGCGGGTTGCTCAGCCATGTGCCCAGGGCAGCGGCCGATTTGCTTCCCCGGACCAGAAAGGCCAGGAAAACGGCAACGATGGTCTGCAGGGGAATGATGGGGGTGATGGAGACGAAAATGCCCACCGCCATGCCCAGGGCGAGATAGTGGGGACTGCCCTCCAGTTGACGCATGCGGACCAGCATCTGGCCGAAGCGTTCCCGGGGGCCCGTAAAAACAGGCGGTTTTTTCTTGTATGGCACACGCTTTGAATTCATGGTTCTGGCAACCGTCCCTGCATATAAGGCTCTAAGTGTCCCCGTCGGAAGCACCGGGTAGGGTTCTGTTTCCGGTATCATCGGTTGTTTTTGCGTTCCCGATCCAGCTCCCGCTTCTGATCCCGACGCCGGATGGTTTCACGTTTGTCGTGACTCTGCTTTCCCTTGGCCAGGGCCAGGCTGAGCTTGGCCTTGCCAGCCTTGAAATAGAGTCTCAAGGGAATAAGTGAATAGCCCTTTTCATTAACTTTGCCGTAGAGCTTTTTAATTTCGTAATTGTGGAGCAATAGCTTCCTGGGACGCAGGGGATCGTGATTGTCGAAGTAGGCAAAGGGATAGGCGCCGATATGCATCTGGTAGACGAAGACCTCCCCGTTCTTGATGCGGGCGTATGAATCCTTGAGATTGGCCTTGCCCATTCGCAGGGATTTAACCTCGGTGCCGGCCAGCACGATCCCGGCTTCATACTTGTCTTCGATAATGTAATCGTGTCGGGCCTTGCGGTTTTCCGCCACTATTTTGATCGGGTTCTTTTCCACGGGGTTACTGCTCCTGTTGTTCGGGCTCGATCTTCGAAACCACGGCGCCGAAATGCCGCTCCACCAGCACCTGAACTTCGCTTGCGGTAGTCAGGCGCATTACCGCATCCATAAAATCGCCCAGATCTTCGGTATTGATTGACCGGATGGCGTTCTTCACCATGGGGATAGCCTGGGGGTTCATGCTCAGTTCGTCCACGCCCAGGCCCAACAAAAGGGGAGCAAAAAGCGGCTCGCCGGCCATTTCACCGCACATATAGGTTTTGATGCCTTTTTCCCGGCCCACATCGCAGGTTCGCTTGATCATCCGCAGGATGGCCGGATGCAACGGCTGGTGAAGATGGGCCACATGCCGGTTGCCCCGGTCGATGGCCAGCGTATACTGGATCAGGTCGTTGGTGCCGATGCTGAAAAAATCGACCTTTTCAGCCAGAATGTCGGCGGTAACCACCGCCGACGGCACTTCGATCATAATTCCCACGGGGACTTCCCGGTTGTGAGGCACCCCCTGCTTTTCCAGGCATCGGGCGGCCTCGTCCAGCAGATCGATGGCCTGTTCCACCTCTTCGATTCCGGAAATCATGGGGATGAGGATACGGACATTGCCGAAAGCCGCGGCCCTCAGGATGGCCCGAAGCTGGGTTTTGAAGATTTCCGGCTTCTGGAGACAGTAGCGGATAGCGCGAAGGCCCAGGGCCGGATTCAGTTCATGATTGTCCCGGATATAATTCACTGCCTTATCACCGTTGATGTCAAGGGTCCGGATGGTCACCGGATGCTTGCCCATCACGTCGAGCACGTCCTTGTAGTTTTCAAACAGCATCTCTTCGCCGGGAAAATCCGGCCGGCTGAGATACTGAAATTCAGTCCGGTAAAGACCGATACCGTCGCCGCCGTGATCCAGCACGGAAACAACCTCTTCGGGAAGTTCGATGTTGCCCATGACTGAAATCCGGACGCCATCCCTGGTCCGGGCGGGCAGATGGCTTTTTCTGGCCATCAGCGCCTTTTGAATTTCGTAATGCTCCCGGCGCTCCTCGGTTTCCAGCAGCGTCTGCTCGGTGGGGTTGACCACAACGATGCCCGCCTCGCCGTCCACAATGATAATGTCATCGTTCTTGATCGTTAAGGTGGCGTTGCCCACCCCCAAAACGGCGGGAATTTCAAGGGTACGGGCGATAATTCCGGTATGCGAAGCCCGGCCGCCGCGATTGGTGACAAAGCCCTTGATCCGCTCCAACTGGATCTGGCTGGTCTCTGCCGGAGACAGGTCCCGCGCCACCAGGATCACGCGTTTGTCGATGCGGGCGATGTTCACCTGGTCCGCGCCCACCAGGTTTTCCATGATGCGGTCCGACACATGGGTGATATCCTCGGCCCGCTGTTTGAGGTAGTCATCGGACATGTTCTCGAACATGGGTTTGACCAGGGCAACCACCTTTTTCAACGCCCACTCGGCGTTGACCCGCTCCTTCTCGATCACCTCGATCGTCCGGTCGTAGAGCATCTTGTCTTCAAGAAGCAGCATGTGGGTCTCTAAAATCTGAGCATGCTGGCGAAATTCTTCGGGTGTATTTTCGATGATCCGGCGCAGCGCTTCCCGGGCTTTTTTCACCGCCGTCTTGAAGCGGCCCACTTCGGCAGGCCGTGATTCTTTACGGATATAATACTTTTTGACGACGTCCACCCCTTCCTTATCGACGAGGTAGGCTTTGCCGATACATATTCCAGGGGATCCGCCGATCCCCCTGAGGATGATTTCCTGGTGGTCCTGATTTTCCATGAACAATTATTCTCCAAACCCGGAACGAACCAACGCCGCGATGTGCTCCAGGATGTCCAGATCAGCTTCATCGTCGACACTGACGGTGATCTCCGTGCCCTTGGGACAGGCCAGCGTCAGGATATCCAGCATGGAGGTAGCGTCTGCCGTGCTGCCGTTTTTCATAATCCATACCCCGCCGCCGGCCTGGGCGGCCAGTTTGGCCAACTTGGCGGCGGATCGGGCATGCAGCCCGAGATCATTGACGATCCGAATGGTTTTGGATTGGGCGGTATTCACGTTGTCCCTATAGTCTGATGACCACGACTCATTAAAGGAAACCGCAGAAAGTCGTCAAAACCGGCCTGCCGGGCCATCCCGCAAACAAAAAAAGGGAATGATCCCTTTATTAGAACCTAATTTATTTATCAACCGCCGGTACTGATGTCAATGTGTAAACATTGACAATACCGGCCCGTGGAGATATGTTGATTGCCAATAAATTCAGGCATGCGTCGCATCTTTTCACCGACGGCCATACTATGCTTAACCCATGGGAGACGGCCATGACCGCACAGGTGACGATCTTCGGAAAAAACTCGTGACCGCATACCACAGCGGCCCGTGAGGCCTATGCCAGGGAAAACAGACCGGTTGACTACGTCAGCGTGATCGATGATCCTGATGCATTGGAAAAAATGCTGGTTCTCTCCAAGGGCCGGCGAAAGATTCCCGTGATCGTAGAGGGTGAACGGGTCACGGTGGGTTTTCAGGGAAAGGGGTGAACGGTTTGAATCCGGCGGCGGGACGCCGCCCCTTAGCAGATAACCGCCCCAAAAATGGTTTTCCCTGCCGGCCATCGACAGCAAAGAGGAAGTGAATGGAGAAGCAGTTTTTAATCGACGATCTGAAGCTGGGAGAATCCTGGCGACTGTTCAAAATCATGGGGGAATTTGTAGAAGGGGTGGAGGGGCTTCACGACCTGGGCCCTGCGGTCAGCATTTTCGGATCCGCCAGAACCCAGCCCGACGATCCGCAATATAAAAAAGCGGAAGCCATCGCGGCCCTTTTCGTTAACAACGGATTCGGGGTTATAACCGGTGGGGGCGGCGGCATCATGGAGGCGGCCAACAAGGGCGCCGCGGAAGCCGGCGGCACCTCGGTCGGCCTGAACATCCGGCTTCCCTTCGAGCAAAAGCCCAACCCATATGCAACCCTCCAGATGGAGTTCAAGTATTTTTTCATCCGCAAGGTCATGTTCATCAAATATGCGGCCGCCTACGTGGTCATGCCCGGAGGCTTCGGCACCATGGATGAGCTTTTCGAAGTTATGACCCTGGTGCAGACCCGTCGCATTCGGCCCTTTCCCATCATCATGGTGGGGACCGACCATTGGAGCGGCCTGCTGGAGTGGATCCGCAACCAGTTGCTGGCCCAGTCCCTGATTTCTCCCAAAGACATGGACATCATTCAGGTGCTGGATGATCCCGAGGATATTGTAAGCACGGTCCGTAAAATCCTGGTCGTCTGACGACCGCACCCCTTAATCAGCCAGTGTGTCGATGTCGAATTCTGAACAGCAGGGCAGCGAATCCGGGGAATCCTTGTCCACGAATCCGGCCGATCCAACCGTCCGGCGCCAGAACGCGTCCCTGCGGGCCCTTCACGAAACCGCTTTAGGCCTTCTGGATAAAATCGATAAAGAAGAAGTGCTGGAGACGATTATCGAGCGTGCGGCGGCTCTGACCGGCACCCAGCATGGCTACATCTACCTGTTGGAGCCGGACAAACAGGTAATGCAGATGCGTCTGGGCAAGGGTTTTTTTGCCGAACAGCTGGGGCGGTCCGTCCGCAAGGGCGAAGGTATGGGCGGGTGTGTCTGGCAGAAAGAAGCCCCCGTGCTCGTGGCGGATTACAGCAGCTGGTCAGGGCGGCTGAACGACCCGGCCCTTGACGGCCTGCGCTGCATCGTGGGGATCCCGTTAAAATCCGATCGGCAGGTCCAGGGTGTCATCGGCCTGGCCCACGTGGATCCGGAAAAGCGCTTCGACCAGGAGGATGTGATTGTCCTTGAACGCTTTGCCGCGCTGGCGCTGCTGGCACTGGAAAAGGCCACCCTGTACAGCAAAGTCACCCGCGAGCTGGCCGAACGGAAAAAAGCCGAGTCCCGCATCCGTGAGAGCGAACAGCGGTACCGGTCTTTCCTTGAGTCTTCCCCTGATCCCATTGTCGCATACAACATGAAAGGCGTGGCCACCTACGTCAACCCTGCCTTTGAGCAGACCTTCGGTCTATCCCGCCACGAATTGCTGGGCAAACAGATCGATTTCGTTCCCGCAGAATGCTGGCCGGAGACCAAAGCGGCCATTGATCGCATGCTCAGCGGCAAAAAGATCACCATGTTCGAAACCAAACGGCTGGCCAAAGATGGTCGGGTTCTCGATGTTCAGATCAGTTCCACCCTGTTCCAGAACCAAAACGGCCGACCGGTTGGCAATATCGTCACCCTTCGGGATATCAGTGCCCGCAAGCGGGCGGAAGATGCCCTCCAGCAATACCACGGCCAGTTGGAGGAACTGGTCCAGGAACGTACCGCGGAACTGGCCGACACCAACCGCCAGTTGAAGCAGCAGATTGAAGAACGCAAGCGGGCGGAAGCGGCGTTGAGGGCTCAATCCAGTTATCTGGAAGAGGTGAACACCGCTTTGCAGGTGCTTCTCAAAAAACGCGAAGAAGACAAACGGGAAATGCAGGAAAATGTACTGTCCAATGTCAAGGAGCTGGTTTCTCCCTATCTGATCCGGCTGAAGCGAGGGCACCTGGAACCCCACCAGGAAACCATGCTTGAAATCCTGCAGTCCAACCTGGACAATATTATTTCGCCCTTTATCAGCAAGCTCTCTTCACGATACCTGAGCTTCACTCCCACCGAAATCCGCGTGGCCAACCTGATCAAAGAAGGAAAAACAAATAAGGAGATCGCCGAATTGCTGCTTATTTCAAAAAACACGGTTTTATTTCACCGTCACCACATCCGTACCAAGCTGGGACTCAAAAACAAGAAAATCAATCTCAGAACCCATCTGCTCTCATATGAAGAATAGTGGTTATTACCCACTACTTACCTACTATCTTATCAACTTGACATTCTTGTTCGTTAAATCAATAATGAATGCTAACGGATCGCCCCACCACTTCAAGACCTTGGGATAATCAATATAACATATTAAAATTAAAATGATTATAAGCATATGTTAAAATAGTTACAATAATATGAATCTAATTTATTTATTTAATTACCAAGCGAAATATTAAGGTATCTTTTTAAATCAGCATCGCCGTGGTATAAGAAATTGAATCCGGCAACATCTTCAGCTGTCACACAAACCAGGTTGAGCTTATATGACCACCTTATCCATTGAGAATGTTACGCTGACTTTCGGCGGATTGAATGCGCTTTCCGAAGTAAATATGACCATCGAGCCGGGGCTGATCACTTCCATCATCGGTCCCAACGGTGCCGGCAAAACCAGCATCCTGAACTGCATCTCAGGGTTTTACCACCCGACATCAGGGGAGATCCGATATGGCGACAAGCGCCTGACCCAGGCCCCCCCCCATCAGCTGACCAAACTGGGCATCGCCCGGGCGTTCCAGAATCTGGAACTGTTCAGAGGCCTTTCCGTTCTCGACAACCTGCTGCTGGCCCGCCATACCAACCTGAAATACAATTTTTTCCAGGCCATGATTTACGTCGGCAAGGCCTCCCGGCTGGAGGCCGAAAACCGCGCCTACGTGGAAGATGTCATCGATTTCATGGAACTCGAACCCTATCGCAAAAGCACGGTGGGCAATCTGGCCTACGGTATTCAGAAGCGGGTCGAGGTCGCCAGGGCCCTGACGCTGGACCCCCGACTGCTGCTGCTGGACGAGCCCATGGCGGGTATGAATATTGAAGAAAAGGAAGATATCGTACGATTCATCATGGACATCAAAAAGGAGCGCAAGACAACGATCATTCTGGTCGAACATGATCTGGGTGTTGTCATGGATATTTCCGATCGCATCAATGTGCTGGATTTCGGGGAAGTTATCGGATCGGGGACACCGAAAGAAGTGGCTGCGAATCCAAAAGTTATCGAGGCTTACATCGGAGAAGATTAATTGGACAAGAAAGACACGCAACTCCTTCAGTCACTGACCATTCCACAATTGCTGCGCTGGCGCGTCGAAAGCACCGGCGACAAAGTCGCCTTGCGGGAAAAGGAATTCGGTCGCTGGAACAGTTACACCTGGAACGACTATTACCATCTGGTTCGAAAGACAGGGCTGGGCCTGCAGAAGCTCGGCTTGAAAAAAGGCGATGCCATCGCCCTGATCGGCGACAACATTCCGGAAATGCTGTTCACCGCCATCGGGGCCCAGGCGGTGGGCGGCATTTCCGCAGCCATCTACCAGACCACCATGCCGGACGAAATCGCCCAGCTGCTGGCCTACATGAACGTCACCATGGTCTTTTGCGACAATCAGGAGCAGGTCGACAAGATCGTCGAGATCCGCGAGCGGGTTCCGGAGGTCAAGCACGTGATCTACGAAGACCCCCGCGGCATGCGGGGCTACCGGTCAGACGACTGGTTCGTTTTCATCGAAGACCTCTATCGGCTAGGCGATGACGTCCATGATCAAAGCCCGGATCTGTACGAGTCGCTGGTGGATGAAGGCACCCCCGACCAGGTCTGCCATCTCTGCCTGACCTCGGGCACCACCGGGTTGTCCAAGGGAACTATGCTGACCCATAAAAACTTTATCAGCATGGGGTTGCAGCTCACCGAAGCGGATCCCCTGGAGGATACCGACGAGTACCTCTCTTTCCTGCCCTTTGCCTGGATCGGCGAACAGATGAACTCCTTTGGTGTGGCCATGGCCACCGGAATCACCATCAATTTTCCCGAATCGGTCGAAACGGCCATGGAAGACCTGAAGGAGATCGGTCCCCACTTCATGTTCGGCGCACCCCGGATTTATGAGACCATCCGCTCCCAGATCTGGCTCAAAATCGACGAGTCGTACTGGCTCAATCGAAAACTCTATTATTATTTCATTAAAATCGGCGAAAAGGCTGCCGGTTACCGCATGTCGGGAAAATCCATGCCGCCCGGTCTGAGATTCAAGGCCTGGCTTGGGTACCAGATAATGTTCCGGCCCCTGATCAACCAGATCGGCCTGCTGCGTCTGCGACGGGCGTATACCGGTGGCGCCGCCCTGGGTCCCGAACTGTTCACCTTCTACCAGGCCATCGGCGTCAACCTGAAGCAGATCTACGGCCAGACCGAAATCGTGGGTATCGCCTACATGCACAGGGACGGCGACGTGCGGCCCGATACGGTGGGCAAGCCCCTGCCCAACACCGAATGCAAGATTTCAGAAGAGGGGGAAATTCTCTCCCGATCGCCCTCGGTAACCCCCGGCTATTACAAACTGCCCGAAAAGACAAAGGAACTGCTGGCCGGCGGCTGGCTGCACTCCGGCGACGCCGGATACATCGATGAACACGGTCACCTGGTGGTCATCGACCGTTTGGCGGATGTGATGCACAATGCCAATGGTGAGATGTTCAGTCCCATGTTTCTGGAGAACAAGCTTAAATTCAGCCCCTATATAAAAGAGGCGGTCATCTTCGGCGACAAGCGCGATTATGTAGCCGCCCTGATCAACATCGACCCCATCGTGGTGGGCAAATGGGCGGAAGATCGGGGAATCTCCTACACCACCTTCATGGATCTGTCGGCCAAACCCGAAGTGGCCGCACTGGTTAAGGAACAGGTGGCCGAAATCAATTCACGGGCCGAAAAAGATCACTTCAGGATCAAACGATTTGCCGTTTTATACAAGCTTTTGGATATGGACGACGGCGAGTTGACCAAAACGGGAAAAATCCGCAGGAAATTCGTAAGGGAGAAATACCAGGACTTGTACGATGCCCTATACGATGAGAGCATCAGCGAAAAGGAGGTCGAGGCCTTCTTCCAGTACCAGGACGGGCAATCAACCACGGTGAAAACCAAGATTTCATTTTATACCATGGAAGGGCTCTGATGAGTTATTTTTTTCAACTGGTGGTCAGCGGCATCGTGGTGGGCTCCATTTATGCCTTGGCGGCCCTTGGATTTGTCCTGATCTATAAATCAAGCAAGGTACTCAATATCGCTCACGGACAAATTATTGCCGCCGGTGCATTTATCGCCTACGCGTTAACCGGCATGGCGGGGATTCCGATTTACCTATCCTTTTTTCTGAGCATGGTGATTACTTTTTTCCTGGCCATGAGCGTGGAGCGGATATTTTTGCGTCGCCTGATCGGAGAGCCGATCATTTCTGTGATCATGGTGACGATCGGATTGATGTCCATCCTCGACGGGTTGATTTTTTTAACACCATTCGGGTCGGTAAACTTCTCTTTTCCAAGATTTCTACCCCGGACGCTGATATCCTTCGGCGGGGTGTCCATCTCCTGGACCCAGCTTGTGGGCGTAATCGTGACGGCTGTCATGATCGGGGGATTTTCATGGTTTTTTAAAAAATCAACGGTGGGCATCTCCATGCGGGCGGTATCGGACGACCAGTTCGCTTCCATGTCTGTCGGCATTTCCGTGCCACGGGTGTTCGGTCTCGCCTGGGCCACGGCCGGGTTGAGCGCCGCTGCCGCCGGTGTCATCATCGGCAATATCACCGGTCTCAATTTTGAGACGCTCCAAGCCTTTGGCATTACCGTTTTCCCCGTGGTTATTCTAGGAGGATTGGATTCCATTTTAGGCGCGGTTGTGGCCGGTATCATCATGGGCATCATCCAGCAGTTCGCCAGCGGCTATCTGGACGGCAACTGGGGGCTCAACGGTACCGCCGAGGTGTTGCCCTATATCATTTTGTTAATCATCCTGCTTTTCAAACCCCACGGACTTTTCGGCATCCATGAAATAGAACGGGTATAGATCATGTCAACCAATCGTTGGTTAGCCACCGGCAACTACTTTACATCGTACCGGGACGAACAGAGAATCTTTTTTACGCATCTGGATCGGACCATTTTCACCTTTTTCCTCTCCCTTCTTTTTGTCTGGCCCTTGCTTTTTGCGGTGAGCAACAAGTACATGCTGGTAATAGACAACATCCTCATTGCCATCGTTGCCATCATCGGCCTTAACATCGTAACCGGATTTGCCGGCTTGATATCCATCGGACATGCCGCCTTTGTGGGTATCGGCGCATATACGGTCGCATCGTTTTCAAGAACCCTGGGTGACAGTCATGTGATCATCACGCACGCCTGGCCGCTGATGATTATCCTTTCCGGGTTGATGGGTGCAATTTTCGGGGCCATCGTCGGACTTCCCGCCATGCGGTTGAAGCATCTTTACCTGGCCATCGCGACCCTGAGCTTTCAGATGATATTTTCATGGACGATCAATTTTCTGGAGTTCTTTAACCAGGGGCAAACCATCCCTGTCAGCCGGGTATTCTGGTTCACCGGCAAACTGGACAGGGACGAGCACTACCTCTTCTGGTATTACGTACTTCTCGTGGTGGTGGTTCTTTCGGGATTCATGGTACGAAACCTGCTTAGAACCCGTTATGGGCGCTGCCTGAGCGCCGTGAGGGACAATGACCGGGCCGCCGATGCCATGGGAATGCATCCCGGTCTGACCAAAGTGTACGCCTTCGGTCTGGCCGGCTTTTTTGCCGGTATGGCCGGAGCCCTGCACGCCTACGTATACCGGGGTGCTGGTTTTGAATCCTTTACCCTGCATCACTCGATCACCTATCTGGCCATGGCCATCGTGGGCGGCCTGGGAACACTCAACGGATCGTTCTGGGGGCCGGCCGCGATAATAACGCTCGAGCTTCAGGTGGAAACCCTGGCCGAACACGCCGGCCAGATATTTCCGTCGAGCTGGAATCTTGCCACTGCCTTAAAACCTTTTTCTTTTGGCCTGGTGATCGTTCTGTTTTTAATGTTTGAACCGAGAGGAATCGCCAACTGGTGGCGCATCGTACGCTCGTACACCAAACTATGGCCGTTCCGCTATTGAACCTGCGGGGACCAGCGGCTTGCGGGCAGTCCAAAAGGCCGGTAAACGAGTAAATATCCGTTTTGTTCAGCCCACTAATCAACACCCAAACAACTAAAAGGGGGAGTTATGAAAAACAGGAAGAGGATGACAGTTGCCGTATCGCTTACGCTGATTGTGCTATTTGCATTCACTTTTCAAGCCCAGGCCGGAGAGACCTACAAGCTGGGCCTCTCTCTAGCCATAACCGGACCGACCTCGGACGCAGGCGACCCGTATTCGAAAGGCGTTGAAGACTATTTTAATTATGTCAACGACATGAAGCTTCTGGGGGATGACAAAATCGATTGCACCATCCGGGACGACCAGTACAAGACGGATGTCACCAAACGGAATTTTGAAGATTTCCTGGATATGGGCATCGTTTTTTACCTCAACTACTCCACCGGCAGCACCATGGCCCTGAAAAAGGATTTTGACGAGGAGAAGATGCCCACCATCCCGGCCTCCTTCCATGCCGGAAACCTGGAAGGGTCCACGTATATCTTTTTGCCCATCGCCACCTATTCGGCCCAGGCCATCGGACTGGCTGAATATATCGTCAAAAACCACAAAGGGGACACACCGAAAGTGGCGATGTACATCCATCCCTCAGCCTTTGGCAGGGGGCCTGTCTCCGATGTGGAAAAAGCGGTTGCCGCCGGCCTCAAAATGGAGATTGTGGAAGTGGTCGAGCACGGCACAGATCTGGACAACACCGCCATGCTCCAGCGCCTTAAGAGCAAGGGTGTCCAATACATCATCAGCCAGACCATCCAGTCCCCGGTTGCCACCATGCTCAAGGATGCCAGCCGCCTTGGACTGATCGCCAAAACCTTTGGAGAAAAGGGCAAGATCACGTTCCTCGGATGTCACTACACCGGCGGCAACGACCTGGTGGCCCTGGCCGGACCGGCCGCGGAGAATTTCTTCTGGACGACCTCCTACATCGTCACCTCCGAACCCGGTCCTGGAACGGATTTCCAGCTTTCCCTGGCCAAGAAATACGGGCGTGACGAGAAGACGGCCAACTCCCACAATTACATCAATGGGGCGATGGTGGCCCAGGTCGCTTCCGAATGCATCCTGCGGGCCAAAAAGAAGGGCCTGAAAATCACCAAAGAAAGCCTTTATGAAGAATTGCTGGCCATGAATGGCGCCAATGAATTCAAGACGGTCACAACGGTAGGACCGGTAACCTATTCCAAGACCGACAAGCAAGGTGTCGACACCCTGCAGCTTTACGCGGTGAAAAACGGAGAGTTCAAGTCAGTGGGCAAACCGTTTATTCCGGAATACACGGGAAAAATTAAATAAATCGGCATCGACCGGCCCGGCTGTCCGGGCCGGTCGGCCGTTTTTACACCGCTTGTGCCGGATAGAAGAAGGCGCAAGATTTGCTGCGCTCAAGTTAATTAGGTGAAGGCGAAAAGGTTTCACCTGGAATTAGAAAACGGCCTTATGGACAAACAAAAATCCGGAAGTCTGCTCGAAGTCAACAACATTGAAGTGGTGTACAACGATATCATCCAGGTATTGCGAGGTGTCAGCCTGCATGTCACCCAAGGCGGCATCGTCGCCCTGCTGGGCACCAACGGCGCCGGTAAAACCACCACGTTGCGAGCCATCAGCGGCCTGCTCAAACCGGAAAACGGCTATATCCGCGATGGGTATATCAAATTTGCAGGCAGTGACATCACCAATGTCCTGGGTACCCAGGTGGTCAGGCTTGGCGCAATCATGGTGCCGGAAGGGCGCCGGGTATTCAAACATCTCACGGTGGAAGAAAATATACGGGTGGGATCCATCACCCGTAAAGACGGATCTCAAAAAATTCACGCAGACCACGATAAAATGTACGATCACTTCCCCCGGCTGGCCAAAATCACCAACCGGCTGGCCGGGTACTGCTCCGGCGGGGAGCAGCAGATGATCGCCATTGCCCGGGCCCTGATGGCATCACCGGTCATGCTCATGCTGGACGAACCCTCCCTGGGCTTGGCACCGCTGCTGGTAAAAGAGATATTCGAAAACGTCCAGACCATCAACCGGGAGTTGGGCACCACCATTCTGGTGGTTGAACAGAATGCCAAGATCGCCCTGCAGGTGTCCGATTATGCCTATATCATGGAGTCAGGCAAGATCGTCCTGGAGGGCCCGTCCAGGGAACTCAAGAACAACCCGGATGTCAAAGAGTTTTACATGGGCATCACCCAGGGCGGCGGACGGAAATCCTTCAAAGAAGTCAAGTCCTATAAGCGGCGCAAGCGCTGGATGTAGGTGTTCCGGACGACAGCGTCTCGCCGATGGGGAAAGGGCATACAATCATGAAGTTTCTCGTTGCCTACAACGGTTCAGCAGAGTCCAGGGCAGCCCTCGATCTGGCGATTAAGCATGCGTCGACCTTCAAGGCCAAGGTTTTTGTCATCACCAGCATGGAAGGCGGCCACAGCGAAAAGCCCGAGGACATCGCGCGGGTGAACCAGGAGCTGAAGCGGGTTCGACAGAAGCTCGAGGACGCCGGGGCGGAACACGAAGTCCATGAGATGGCGAGAGGGCTTTCTCCGGGTGAGGATATTGTGATTTTTGCACAGGAGAACAGTATCGACCAGATTTTCGTGGGCATCGAAAAAAAATCCAGGACCCGGAAACTGTTACTCGGCTCAACGGCACAATACATAATTCTGAAAGCGGCCTGTCCGGTGACCACCATCAAGTAACCTGCGACCGCAAACCAATCCGGCAAATGCCATTGACGCGCAACTGATGAGGAGGCTCTGTCCGAGAAGGGTGGTCGCCTCATACCGGTGGACTGTTTTTTCCGCATGCAACGCAACGCCTAACGACCGCACAAGGAGTAAAAACCATGGGGCTTTACGATTTCTCCCTTTATGATTTGATTTGTCGCAATGCCCAGTGTTTCCGGAACCGGCCGGCCTGGTTCGAAGCCGACACCGGCGAGACGACAACCTTCGGGCAATTCAAGGGGCAGGTGGACCGACTGGCCTCAGGCCTGCAGAGAGCCGGAATCAAAACCGGAGACCGGGTCGGCATCGTGGGAAAAAACAGCCTGCCCTTTTTCCAGATATATGGCGCGGCTGCCGCTTTAGGGGCTATTGTGCTGCCCATCAACTGGCGCCTTTCCGTCGATGAGATGGCATTTAACCTTAACGACTGCACGCCGGCGGTAGTATTTGCCGATGATGAATTCGGCGACGCCGTATCAGGCGTCCGGGATCGGCTCCCTTCGGTCAGGCGATTTTTTAACCTGAACAATACCGGTCCTTTGGATGCCTTCGACCCACTGATAGGCGATGCACCTTTTTCCGTCGAACCAGTAGCTGACGACGCCGGCCTGGTGATCATCCACACGGCAGCCGTTGCCGGCCGGCCGCGGGGGGCGCTGGTGAGTCATATCAATCTGCTGTGTGCCAGCCTGCACCTCAACTACTGCTTCGGCCTGTCGCCTGATGACGTCCACCTGAACCTGCTGCCCCTGTTCCACGTGGGCGGCTTGTTCATGGCCGTCAATGCCTTTCATGCCGGGGCACTGAATGTCAACATGAGCAAGTTCGACGCCGAAAAAGCCGTGGACCTGATCCAGTCTCACAAGGTCTCCGTACTTTTCGATTTCTCGCCGATTCTCGGATCCATCCTCGACGCACAGGAAAAGTGTGGCGCCGATATTTCTTCGCTGCAGTCGGTCATGGGCCTGGATGCACCGGATACCATCGCGCGTTACCAGAAGACAACCGGCGGCTGTTTCTACAATATGTACGGCCAGACGGAGACCTCCTGCCTCACCACCATGGGCCGCTACGATGACCGGCCCGGCTCAGCCGGACGGCCGATCCCAATGGGACGGGTGGAACTGGTGGATGATGCGGACCACCCGGTGCCGACGGGCCTGGTGGGTGAAATTACCCTAAAAGGCCCCATGGTGTTCAAAGGATACTGGAATCTCGACGCGGATAATACACAGACCTTCCGCAACGGGCGGCATCACACCGGTGATCTGGGTCGCTTCGACGAAGACGGATTCCTGTGGTACGCCGGTCGCAAGCCCGAAAAAGAGCTGATCAAACCCGGTGGTGAAAATGTGTATCCGGCGGAGGTGGAAAAGGTGATCCTTGAGCATCCGGCGGTCTCTCAGACGATCGTGTTTGGGGTGCCCGACCCCAAATGGAAGGAAGGCATCAAGGCGGTATGTGTGTTAAACCCCGGCCGGCAGCTGACCGAAAGGGAGTTGATGGAATTCGTCGGCAGCCGCATCGCCCGCTATAAAAAACCCCAGTACGTTCAATTCGTGGAATCTCTTCCGGAAAAAAACGGCACCATCGATCGGGAGGCGGTAAAGGCTCTGTATGGTGGGGAACAGATAAAAAACGCCTGACACCGGCGAATGGATCCAACGGGAAAAACCAAACCCTTCCCACCCTATTTTTTAGGATTGAATCAAACCTAATACAAAAATGTCACCCGGAGGCCGCGGATGAACATCCTCACCATTTTGGGAAGCCCACGAAAAAATGGCAACACGGCAGGCGTATTGGAAATGGTTGAAAAGGAACTGTCCGACCGGCACCAGGTGGAACGTCTCGCCATCTGCTCCATGAAAGTCAACGGCTGCCTGGGATGCGGGGCGTGCCAGAAGGTGGCGGACCAGCCCGGGTGCGTGCAGAAAGATGACGCCGTCGCCATATTCGAACGTATGATGGCCGCCGATGCCGTGATTTACAGCAGCCCTCTCTACTGCTGGGATTTCTCCGCCCAGATGAAGGCCCTCATCGACCGCCACTTCTGCCTGGTCACGGGTTACGGCACAGCCAACCATCGCTCCCTGATCGCCGACAAACCCACAGCCCTGCTTGTGACCTGCGGCGGGCCGGTGAAAGGCAACGCCGATGTCATCCAGACAGTTTTCAGTCGGGTATGTCAATATGGCAAGGCCCGGGCCGTGAACAAGACCGTCATCCCTTTCTGCACGACACCGGACGCTCTGGGAGAGGACGCCCGTGCCGCCGCCCGGAAGCTGGCCGGAGACATCAACGGCGCGTTAAGACAATAGTCTTGTCGATTCACCCTCTGATACCGGTCGATGGGGTGGGCGACAGCCAACCGGACGATATTTCCCTTTCTCTTCAATGATTCGGCCCTCCCGAACCAACAGGGCCAGATTCTTACGGATCATCTGGGTTTCGAATATCTGTTGAAGCGTGCCGTCGGGCATCCGGTTCCTGTAAAGGGGTGAGTGCCTGACCATCGCCGTCAGATCCATCCCCTTGCGGCACAAATCGAAAACCGCCGCCTTCTGCCGGTCAAATGCATTCAAGTACCGATCGAAGGCCTCATCGGCATCCGGTCGGTCGATCGGCAGTTTATGGGATGAACAGATCTGACGGTAGGGCAGGTTGCGGAGCATCATTACACTGTCCCGAAACCGGCGGATGTCGCCTTCCGGGTTGCCGTACCAGGGACCGAATCCGGTGAAATCGATATCGATGGAAAACAGCGTCCCCGAATGCTTCTCCAGGAAACAATAATGATCCTCCAGGTGGCCCGGAGCCCGAATCGCCTGGAGTTGAATGGCTCCGAAATCGAGGATGTCCCCGTCGTCAAATTGGTGGTCCGGCCGGCGCAGGGGATGGATGCCCAGCCGGCTTGAGGCCACCCAGGTCCAGTATTGGGCCTCCTGCCGACCCTCGACGAAACGCTGCCCGAGAAGTCGCAGGTCGCCCACGGACGCCGGGGTCTGGGCCGGTAAAAACAGCTGCCGATCGTTCAGCACGTGCCATGACAGAATATGGTCGGGATGGGGGTGGCTGATGATCAGTGCGTCGATGCGCTTCCGGCGATCGATCTCACGGATTCGGTCGGCACCGATACCGGCATCGATCAACACGGTCCGGTCCCCGAGCATCAGGAACCCGTTGCAAAATGGAAACCGGCTTTTTCCGGAGCCTTTGGCAAGCCAGATGCCCTCGGCCACCGGAGACATATATGGAAAATCGTCGAAACCCTTCATATCATGCAAATACAGTATGTGTGTTTAGCGATCGCCTGAACGAATAGGCAGAGCCGTTGTTATCCCATTTTCAGTCGGATGAAAAGTTCCGAAACACCTGTTGAGGCGAAAAAATGGAAATCAATCATTGGCATTGTTATGAAAACATGTTCTCCAGTCGCCAGTTCGAAGCGTCGGTGACCACCGTCTGGCGCAGTGGGAAAATTTCAGGTGAAATGCACCTGAGTACCGGCGAAGAGGCGATCACGGCCGGTACGGTACTTCAGCTTCAAGCGGGTGATGCCATGGCACTGGATCATCGCGGGACCTCGGCCATGTTGATGCGGGGAGTGGACCCGTTCCGCCTGCTGAGAGAATTCATGGGCAAAAGCGATGGACTCTGCCACGGACAAGGAGGGCACATGCACTTGTTCTCGAAGCGACATCTCGCCGCTTCGTCTGGCATCGTGGGAGCCACGGGACCGGCGGCAGCCGGTTTTGCCCTTGCCAACAGGGCCCTCAGACCCGGCAGCGTCGCCCTGGCATTTTTCGGTGACGGAGCCATGAATCAAGGCATGCTGCTTGAATCGATGAACCTTGCGGTGGCATGGCGGCTACCCGTCGTTTTTATCTGCAAAGACAGCAAGTGGGCCATTACGACCCTATCCGCGTCGGTGACTGGCGGCAAACTCGTTAACCGCGCAATTGGTATGGGGATGCCCGCCACCAGCATTGACGGAACCGATGTCGAGGCCGTGTGGAAGACAGCCAGCAAATCACTGATACGGGCACGCAAGGGCAAAGGTCCGTCATTTATCCATGCAACCTGCACCCACCCGGAAGGCCATTTTCTGGGTGACCCGCTGTTGAGAATCGCCAGGCACCCGGTCAAGGAGATGAAAAAGGTTGCCGGGCCAATGATTAAATCCGCCATTCACCTTCAGGGTGCGTCCATACTGAAACGGTCTGGCAGTCTGGCCACGGTCACCACGCTGATCGGCAAGACCGCCAGAGATCAGCATTTTTCAGGCAAAGATCCATTGAGCCGGTTGCGTCGGCAGCTTAAAAAAGAAAATGGGCGCCTGGAAAAGCTGGAAAACGAGCTCATCAACAAAAACCAGGCAGTGATCAACCGGGCGCTGGCGGCACGTTAGGGGTGAAACATGAAAACGAATGAAACCATGAAAACCATGTCATTCGCCGACGCCATTGAGGATGCGCTGGCCACAGCAATGGCAACAGATGAACGCATCATCATCATCGGGGAAGATGTTCACCTGTTACGGGTAAACCTGCTTTCCCGGTTTGGCAGGGACCGCGTGCTTGCCGCACCCATCAGTGAAAGTGCTTTCGTTGGGGCTGCGGTAGCCGCCGCCATGGGAGGCCTGCGCCCCGTTGTAGAGGTCATGCTTGTGGATTTCATCGGGGTTGCCATGGATGCATTGCTCAATCATGCAGCCAAAACATTCGCGTTTTCAGGCGGAAACTGGCATGTCCCGTTGGTTGTTCGGGCAGCCTGCGGCGGGGGATACGGGGATGGTGGTCAGCACGAACAAAGCCTCTGGGGCTGGTTGGCGCATATTCCGGGATTGACGGTTGTGGTGCCGTCCACCCCCGCGGATGCGGGCGGATTGATGCTGTCCGCATTGTCCCATGAGGAACCGGTAATCTTCCTCGAACACAAATTGCTTGCTGACTACTGGCTGGATTACCTCGGTGCCGGCGGAAGAGACACGGTAACCTATGACATCCCAATGATGGGTGCCACGGGACCGGTTCCGGATCCATGGCAGCCAGTCCCCATTGGCAAAATGGCCATTCGCCGCAACGGATCGGACATCACCGTGGTTGGGGTTGGCGTAGGCATTCATCGGGCCCTGGAGGCAGCCACCATCTTGGCTCAGAACGGTTATTCCGCGGAGGTGATCGATCTGCGAACGGTTTCTCCACTGGACAGGGAGGGGCTGTGTGCGTCTGTTTCCAAAACCGGGCGGATGCTGGTGGTGGATGAAGACTATCAAGCCTTCGGATTATCCGGCGAGTTGGCTGCCGTTGTCCTGGAGTCGGGCATTCAGGCCAAATACGGCAGGGTTTGCGTCGAATCAACGATTCCCTACAGTCCTGAAATGGAGAAACAGGCGCTGCCCAACACCGTTCGAATCCTTGCTGCGGCCAACGAACTCCTCCTAAAACGGTAGAATGGGAAATTATCGCCGGTTGTGGGCACATCTTAACTGTTTTCCTGACATACCAACCATGATATGGACCGGAAACCGAGCCAATTCGAGCCAATTGTTGTTACACACACGACCTTTGGACGATCAGTTTCCGGAAGGACAATCATGAAACCGATATTTTTTAAGAATGTGGTCATCGAAGCGGTGGCCTGTGCGCTGCCGAAGACGATCATCACCTCTGCCGATATTGAATCGCAGCTTTCGGCCACGTTGGAACGCATGGGCATCAAGCCCGGGATTATCGAAGGACTCTCCGGCATCCGGGAGCGGCGGTTCTGGGACATCGACCAACCGGCCAGCGACGTGGCCACCCTGGCTGCTGAAAAAGTCCTGGAAGAATCCGGCATTCCCCGAGAAGCCATCGGATGCCTGATCAGCACGTCGGTCTCCAAAGACTATATCGAGCCCTCCGTGGCCAGCCTGGTGCACGGCAATCTGGGCCTTGCCGATGACTGCATCAACTATGACATCGGCAATGCCTGCCTGGGTTTTGTCAACGCCATGTCCAGCGTGGGCATGATGATCGACGCCGGTCTCGTCGACTACGGACTCATCGTGGATGGGGAAAATTCACGGGAAGTCGTAGAGGCGACCATTGAACGATTGAGGCAACCGGATGCCAAACCGGAAGACTTCAGGGACCAGTTCGCCACACTCACCCTGGGCTCCGGAGCAGTAGCCATGGTCGTCTGCCGCCGGGACCTGTCAACCTCCGGTCACGCCATCAACGGATCGGTGACCCGCGCGGCCACACGCCACAGTCGTCTCTGTCTGGGACAACGGGACCGGATGAGTGCCGATGCGTCCAAAGTGCTGATCTTCGGGGTGGAGTTGGCCAAGAAAACCTGGGACCTGGCCAGCAGTTCCCTGGCCAACTGGAGCGATGCGCAGATCGACGCCTACATGCCCCACCAGGTCAGCCGGCGAAATATGGAGGTGCTCAACGAAAAACTGGGCCTGACCCCGGAAAAACAACATCTGAACTTTCCGACCCTGGGCAACATCGGTCCGGCGGCGGTACCCATCACCTTATGCCAGGCGGCCGAATCCGGCCGCATCCGATCGAACGACCACGTAGCGCTCATGGGGATCGGCAGCGGCCTTAACTGCTCCATGATGAGTGTGACATGGTAACCATGTCACCTGTTTCCGGTTGGAAGCAAAGGGCCCTTCTGCTTTTCTCAGCTGCCTGCCTGGTGCTATTGTTTTTGGGGGGCCCGGACCTGATCCACTGCCGATCCTTCAAACACGCCTGGGATCCGGGGCATATTGCGGCGTTTCTGGCATGGTCGCTGCTGCTGATTCACAGGTGGTCATGGCTGTCATCGGGTTCATTTCGCAAGCAGGCAATCATCGTCATCGTGTTTTGCCTGGTTGCCGGCGGATCGGTGGAAGTTGCCCAAGGGGCCTTGGGCCGATATCCCTCCTTCGACGACGTGGGGCGAGATATTATCGGCTGCCTGATAGCCCTGTTCTTCCTGTTTCCCAAACGGCTGTCCCTGGATCAATCGCTGCGACGCCTGCTTCAGACCGTCACCCTCGTGCTTTTTTCTGAGCGCCCTGATTCCGGTATCCCGCGCCCTGATTGACGAATGGACGGCATGGCGGCAGTTTCCAGTCCTGGCCGATTTCGAAACCCCCTTCGAACTGGACCGCTGGTCGGGGAATGCGGGTTTGTCCGTCAATGAGATAATCGCCCTTTCCGGCCGGGCATCACTTCGAATCGATCTGAATACGGACCGGTATTCCGGCGCGGCTTTCAATTATTTCCCGGGTAACTGGAAGGGTTGGGGGTGGATCTCAGGCAGTATTTATAATCCTGACAGCGAACCGGTGCGCCTGACCTGCAAAATCAACGACCACCGCCACGACATCTCAGGATACCGCTATGAAGACCGATTCAACCGGTCCTTGTTCATTAAACCAGGATGGAATCACATCCAGGTCCCCATGGAGGATGTGGAAAATGCACCGATTGATCGTAAAATGGACCTGGAGCACATTACCGAATTCAACCTGTTTGCCATCAGCCTTCCCGCCCCACGGACATTATACCTGGACAATCTGACGTTTGGACCTTGATCCATGGGTGTTTGCGAAAAATCGAACCGCATCTTCACCCTCGGTATTGCCAGGCAAGTTACCCGATCCGGCCTTTTTTTACATCCCCCCGATACTGTTGCCTTACCAATCCATAATTACGCATTTTGTAGTGGATCAGTTGTCGCGATACATGGAGCATCCGGGCGGCTTCGGAGACGTTGCCACCGGCAGCCGTCAGCGCCTCATCGATCATCTTCCGTTCTTTTTCCTGTCGCTGCTGCCGCAGATCCCTCACACCGGTTCCGGAGCGGGCCATCTCAACGTTTGGGATGTCGGTTGCTTCAACGGCTTCCTTTCCAGCGTGTCTGGCCGGTAGTACATGCAGCGGCGGATCCTCATCGCGGATCTGATCGAGAAGCAGATGCGGCGGCAGGTGGGAGATGCGCAGGATCGTGTCCGGCCCCATGGTATTCATGGCCCCTTCAATGAGATGTTCAAGTTCACGGACGTTTCCAGGCCAGTGATAGCTTCGAAAGAACTGCATGACCGGCTCGCTGACACCCTGAACCCGTTTCCCCAGGGCCAGATTGTTTTTGTAGATGAAATGGCGGACCAGGGTCTCCATTCCTTCAGGCTGGTCACGAAGCGAAGGGATGCTGATGAAAACCACGGCCAGACGATAAAACAGGTCCATCCGCAACTGACCTTCCCGAATGGCCTTGTGGGCCGGCAGGTTCACTGAACTGATGATCTTCAGGGCGACGGGCACTTCAACGGAGGCGCCGACACGCCTGATTTTTTTCTCCTGAAGCACCCGCAGCAGTTTGGACTGGAGCGCGATGGGCATCGAATTGATCTCGTCCAGGAAAAGGGTCCCACCGTTAGCCTGTTCGAAAAGGCCCATCTTGTCCACGGCTCCGGTGAAGGCCCCCTTGACTGTACCGAAAAGCACGCCCTCCAGAAGGGTTTCCGGAATCGCCGCACAATTGATGCCGACAAAAGGGTTGTCCCGGCGGGGACTGTAGTTGTGGATGCTCTGGGCAAACATCTCTTTTCCCGATCCGGTTTCACCGAAAAGCATCACCGGCGAGGTGCTCTCCGCTGCCAGACGGGCCATGGACAAGGCGTGAAGGAAGCTTTTATCCACCCCCACAATATCGGTGAACTGATAGCGGGTGCCATTGGTCAATTCCGGGGGGGTATTGGGTGCCAGTGTGGAAAAGCCGGACATGACCTTTTCCAGCAGGTTGTAATTTTTTACGAAGCAGATGGCGCCAACCAGTGTTCCATTGCGCTGCAGCGGAAAGACACTGTGGATTGTATTGGCTAGTTTCCCCTTGCAGGTACGATAAAAAAACAGCCTGCCGATGACGGGTGCATTGGCATGAATGCATCTGAAGATCATGCTGTCATGCCAATCCAGTCGATAGATGTCGGCGACCCGTTTACCAATGACATTTCCCGGACGCAGGTCGTCGATGCCTGCCTGGGTTTCGTTGTAAAAAAGGATTCGGCCGCTGGTGTCCGTAATAAGGATGCCTTCGTCAAAAGCCTCTAACACCGGCAGAAAATCGAGAATGCCAAGGTCCGACGGAATCGATCGGTGCGCTGGGTGATCAGGCAAGGGACGTCTCCATGGCTGGACGTTAATAAAATCGTAGACCTCCCATCTATATGTAAAATTTACGGTCGGTGAAAGCTTTTTTTCGATGAATAGTGTAATATTTTTTGTCGGTTCAGCCACCCCAATTACCGGCCACCCTGCAAAACGTCAAGGCTATCAATCGTCCCGTCTTACCGGAAAATGTGATTAATATTGTTTTTTCAGAATTTTATGTGAAAAGTTCCTCATACTCAAACCCATGCAGGAGGAATTGACGACTTTTTTTTAAAAATGGTGCCCCCTGGCATACAACCTGCTCTGCAAATCGGGCAATAGATTGCTGGTTATCGGCTGTTTTGCCCTCATGGGTGAAAACTTTGGTCGAATCAGACCGGGACAACCTGAAGATAAGAAGGAGGATCGATCATGTATGACCGAATGCAAACGTTCACCACTGACCAGATAACCCGGATTCACGATGCATCCATGGTGTTGCTGTCCAGTGTCGGTGTCGCCTTCAATGAACCCGAAGCCCTGGAGATTTTCTCATCCAACGGGTTCAAGGTGGAAGGGAAAACGGTTTTCATGACCGAAACCCAGATCCAAAAAGCGCTCGATACCGCCCCGTCACGGTTCATGGTGACCGCCCGGAATCCGGAAAAAAGCGTTGCCGTGGGAGAAGATGATTTCGTTTTTGCGCCCGGTTATGGCGCGCCCTTCATCGCTCTTCCGGACGGTAGCCAGCGGGGAGCCATCATGGCGGACTATGACAATCTCTGCAAACTGATCCAGACCTCCAAAACCATTGACATGAACGGGTTCATGATGGTGGAACCCGGCGACGTGCCGCCTGAAACCGCCCATCTGGACATGATGTTCTCCAGCATCGTATTGTGCGATAAACCCTTTATGGGCAGTCCGGTATCCAAAGCGGGTGCCCGGGACTGCATTCAGATGGCAAGCCTGTTGTGGGGCGGCCCGGACAACCTCGCCGCCGCGGGACCGGTTTCGGTGTCCCTGATCAATTCCCTGTCTCCGCTTCAGTTTTCCGACGAGATGGCAGGCGCACTGATTGAACTGGCCCGGGCCAACCAGGCTTGTGTGATTGCCTCGCTGATCATGGCGGGTTCGTCCGGACCGGTGACCCTCTCCGGCGTGCTGGCCCTGCAGAATGCCGAGATCCTGGCGGGCGTTACCCTGGCGCAGTTGGTCAATCCCGGTGCACCGGTGATCTACGGGTCCACATCCTCAGCCATGGATATGCGGACCGGCGGACTGGCAATCGGCTGTCCGGAACTTTCCATGGTGGTTTCGGCCACCGCGCAGATGGCACGCTTTTACAAACTTCCCAGCCGCAGCGGGGGCAGCCTGACCGATGCCCATTTCCCCGACGGCCAGGCCGCAGGGGAATCTGTTCTGGCCCTGTCTACCGCCGCCCGCAGCGGTATCAACTTCATTCTCCATTCGGCCGGCATCCTGGGATCTTACATTGCCATGAGTTTTGAAAAATTCCTGATGGACGAAGAGATGTGCGGCGTTGTTCGCAAACTGATCAAACCCATCGATGTTTCCGATGCCGCCATCGATGTAAAGATGATTAAAACCGTAGGCATCGGTGGTCAGTACCTGACCCAGCCAAAAACATTCAAGCTGTGCCGCACGGAATTTTACATGACCGACTTTTTAAACCGGCAGAATTATGCAGCCTGGAAGGCTGCCGGTTCTAAGCGTATTGACCAGGTCGCCACGGAAAGCCTGAGCCACCGCCTGGCTGCTTATGAAAAGCCGCCCATCGATCCGGATGTAGAAATGGCCTTGGCTGCCTTCGTTGCCGGACGTAAGAATAAATCTTGACGGCAAACATCAGTTGACCTATGGATCGACCTAAAATATAGAATTTCAATTCTGCTAATTGAAATATTATAAAATGTAACGGATACAGCAATAACAGCGTTTAAATCCTATCACCTACATTCAGGAGGATCATTTATGGCAACCCAGGACATTTTTAATGCAGTCATCGCCTTTGATGAAGAGACGGTAAAGGCCAGGACCCAGGCGGAACTGGACGGCGGCACGGATATTGGAACCATCCTAAACGACGGGCTGATCAGCGCCATGGACGAAGTCGGCGAGCGCTTTTCCGCCGGCGAACTGTTCGTGCCCGAGATGCTTATGGCCGCCCAGGCCATGAAGGCGGGCCTGAAGATCTTGAAGCCCCACCTGAGTGCCGGCCAGAGCAAGAGCAAGGGCGTGGTGGTCATCGGCACCGTCAAGGGCGACCTGCATGATATCGGCAAGAACCTGGTGTCGATGATGATGGAAGGGGCCGGGTTCGAGGTAGTGGACCTGGGGGTGGACGTGGACAGCGAAAAGTTTGTCAAAACGGCGGCAGAAAAGAGCGCGGACGTGATTGCCCTGTCGGCGCTGCTGACCACGACAATGCCGTCGATGGAGAGCACGGTCAAAGCAGTCAAAGAAGCAGGCATGACGACCCGGACGATCATCGGCGGCGCGCCGGTGACCCAGTCCTTTGCCGACCAGATCGGTGCCGACGGCTACAGCGCCGACGCCCCCGGGGCGGTCAAGCTGGTGAAACAGCTGGTAGGCTGAAGGCAGTATGCGTTAAGGCGTTTAGGCGGTAGGAGCGGCTTCCAGTCGCGATCGGTTCCCGGACGGTTGTCATCGCGGCTGGAAGCCGCTCCTAGTGAAAAACTGAAGCAGGAAAACAGGAGCAAAAACCATGATCATTATCGGAGAACTGATCAACGCCAGTCGCAAGGCGATCAAGGCGGCCATCGAGGCCGGGGATGCGGCTGCCATCCAGCAGGTGGCCAAGGACCAGGCCGAGGCCGGTGCGGACTACATCGACGTCAACGCGGGTATTTTCGTGGGCCAGGAGCCCGAATACCTCAAGTGGCTGGTCGAGACCGTGCAGCAGGTCACCGACAAGCCCTGCGCCATCGACAGCCCGGACCCGTCCGCCATCGAGGCAGCCCTTGCCGCTCACCGGGGCACGCCCATGATCAACTCCATCAGCCTGGAAAAGGATCGCTATGACAAGCTCATGCCGATCATCGCCGGGACACAGATGAAAGTGATCGCCCTGTGCATGAGCGACGACGGCATGCCCCAGACCGTGGACGACCGCATGAAGATCGCCGACACGCTGGTCAATGGATTAGTCAAGAACGACATCCCGGTGGAGAACATCTTTGTGGACCCGCTGGTACAGCCGGTATCGGTGGACAAGGCCTTCGGGACGGGATTCATCAACGCCATCGAACGGATCGTGGCGGCTTTTCCGGGCATCCACACGGCCTGCGGGCTGAGCAACATCTCCTACGGGCTGCCGGCGCGCAAGTTCATGAACCAGACCTTCATGACCATGGCGATTGCCAAGGGGCTGGACGGGGCGATCATCAACCCGCTGGACAAGAAGATGATGGCCAATATTATCGCCGCCGAGGCGCTGGCCGGCCGGGACAACTTCTGCATGAACTATCTCAAGGCCTTTCGGGCCGGCATGTTCGAGGGATAATACATTTAAAGAAGCCGGACCCGGTCCAATTACCGATCCGGCTTCTTCTATTTCCACACTTCACCTCCGCTCATCCGCCCACCGTTTATCTCTACTGCAAAATCCACGTTCAAATTGTCACAAAATATGATAGGATTCCGGGTTGATTAACCACTTTACCCGATACAACCTTTTTCATTGAGAGGAAAAACGATCGATGAGCACCGATCCCAATAAAATCATCTATTCCATGATGCGAGTCAGCAAATTCTACCATAAAAAGCCGGTTATCAAGGATATTTCCCTGAGTTATTTCTATGGAGCGAAAATTGGCGTACTGGGTCTCAATGGCTCCGGAAAAAGCACATTGCTGAAAATTATGGCCGGCGTGGACAAGGACTTCAACGGTGAAACCATCCTGTCCAAGGGCTACACCATCGGCTATCTCGAACAGGAACCGCTGGTTGACGAAACCAAAACCGTTCTGGAAATTGTCCAGGAAGGGGTTCAGGAAACCGTTGACCTGTTGAATGAATTCAACCGGATCAATGAACGCTTTGCCGAACCCATGTCGGATGATGAAATGGACAAACTGATCCAGCGCCAGGGTGAAGTTCAGGAGAAGCTCGACGCTATGGATGCATGGGATCTGGATTCCCGTCTTGAAATGGCCATGGACGCCTTGCGCTGCCCCCCGGGTGACACCCCGGTAAACGTCATCTCCGGCGGAGAGCGTCGCCGGGTGGCCCTTTGTCGCCTGCTGCTTAAAAAACCGGACATCCTGCTGCTGGATGAACCCACCAACCACCTGGACGCCGAATCGGTAGCCTGGCTGGAGCAGCATTTACAGCAGTACGTCGGCACCATCATCGCCGTCACCCATGACCGGTACTTCCTCGACAACGTAGCCGGCTGGATTCTGGAACTGGATCGAGGCCAGGGCATTCCATGGAAGGGCAACTACAGCTCGTGGCTGGAGCAAAAGCAGAATCGACTGGCCAACGAAGAGAAATCCGAAAGCGAACGCCAGAAAACATTGAAACGGGAGCTGGAATGGATCCGCATGGCACCCAAGGGCCGCCGGGCTAAATCCAAGGCGCGCATCACCTCCTACGAGAAACTGATGGATCAGGAGAACGATCGCCTGGCCAAGGATCTGGAAATCTATATCCCGCCCGGTCCCCGGCTGGGAAACATCGTCATCCAGGCAAAGGGCGTCACCAAAGGATATGGAGACAAGCTGCTGGTGGAGAACATGGAATTCTCCCTGCCGCCCGGGGGCATCGTGGGCGTCATCGGGCCCAACGGCGCCGGCAAGACCACCCTGTTTCGCATGATTACCGGTCAGGATCAGCCGGATAAAGGATCGATTGTTATCGGTGAAACGGTGAGTCTGGCCTATGTGGACCAAAGCCGTGATGTCCTGGATCCGGAAAAAAATATCTGGGAAATGGTTTCCGGCGGCCAGGATACCATCGAACTGGGGAGTCGCCAGATCAACTCCCGGGCTTACGTGTCACGCTTCAACTTTTCCGGATCCGATCAGCAGAAAAAGGTGGGGATGCTCTCCGGCGGCGAGCGCAACCGGGTACACCTGGCCCGCATCCTCAAATCCGGGGCCAACGTGCTGTTGCTGGACGAACCCACCAATGATCTGGATGTGAACACCATGCGGGCACTGGAAGAGGCTCTTGAGAACTTCGGCGGATGCGCCGTGGTTATCAGCCACGACCGCTGGTTTTTAGACCGCATCGCCACCCACATCCTGGCCTTTGAGGGTAACAGCCAGGTGGTCTGGTTCGAGGGCAACTACTCGGACTACGAAAAAGACCGTAAAAACCGCCTGGGCACTGCTGCCGATCAGCCCCATCGGATTAAATACCGGCAGCTGACCCGGTGATTAATGATTGCAAAACAATGGGATTTTGGAATTGAAGGATTGAACAGCCCTCAAATTGCTTAATTCCTCGATCCCCAATTCCAGAATCTGAAACATGCCTTTTCCAACGGTCGAAATAACCCTGCCCGCCTGGATGGATGACGCCCTGACCGACAGGAATCATCCGTATCCCACTGTGGCGGACCGCATGGCCCTGGTGATCGAACTGGCGCGCAGAAACGTGGAATCAGAAACCGGCGGGCCTTTCGGGGCAGGCATCTTCGAGCTGCAGTCGGGTCGGCTGGTGGCACCGGGTGTTAACATGGTAATCCCCGGCAACTGTTCGGTGGCCCACGCGGAAATCACCGCCATCATGGTGGCCCAGAAAATAATGGGGACCTTCGACCTGGGGGAGGAGGGATTGCCGCCTATGGAATTGGTCTCCAGCACCGAACCCTGCGCCATGTGCCTGGGCGCCGTGGTGTGGTCCGGCGTGCGTCGGCTGGTTTGCGGTGGCCGGGATGAGGATGCCCGCGGCATCGGCTTTGACGAAGGCCCCAAACCGAGCAACTGGACCGTTGCACTGGAAAAACGGGGCATCGCCGTGCTCCGGGACGTCGCCCGAAGGGATGCGGTGGCTGTGCTCAAGCACTACGTGGATCGTGGCGGATGGGTCTACAACGCCCGTCAGTCTGCCGCTCCATAGGTGGTCAGCCGGCTTCCTAACACCAGAAAAACGGATGGGTTCTCATGGAAAAATTCAGGACGCTGATAGCCCGGTTCGTCGGATTTTTCACCACCACCATCTGGCATGCCCGCCGCCGTGAACGCTCGGCCGCCCAGTGGCTGCTGATCCGGCTGTTGAGAACCATGATTCTCTCGATCAAGGGCTTTGCACGGAATCATGGCCCCCTGCGGGCATCGGCGCTGACCTTTTTCACCCTGCTGTCACTGGTACCGGTGGCCGCCATGGCGTTTGGCATTGCCAAGGGGTTCGGATTCGAGCGAAGGCTGCAGCAGGAGCTGCTGGATAATTTTTCCGCCCAGCAGGAGGTCGTCCAGCAGGTCATCGGATTCGCCCAGAATATGCTGAACAATACCAAAGGCGGCATGATTGCCGGCATCGGCGTCATCGTCCTGTTTTGGGCGGTTATCAAGGTGCTCAGCAACATTGAAAGCTCCTTCAATCACATCTGGGGAGTTCGCTCACGCAAATTTATCCGCAAACTGAGCGATTACCTGACCATCATGCTGGTCTGCCCGGTGCTGGTGATCATGTCCGGCAGCCTCACCGTTTTCATCACTTCTCAGGTTACGGCCATCTCCGGCCGGTTCGAGCTGTTGCAAATGGTGGGTCCGGTCATTTATGTGGGGCTCAAGCTGCTGCCCTACACGCTCATCTGGATATTGTTCACCCTGATTTATATGATCATGCCCAACACCCGGGTGCGCTTCGATGGTGCCCTGCTGGCTGGTGTAATCGCCGGCAGCGCCTACCAGGCCGTTCAGGCCGCCTACATCCACTTTCAGATCATCGTGTCTAAGTACAACGCCATCTACGGCAGCTTTGCCGCCCTGCCCCTGTTCTTGTTGTGGCTGCAGATCAGCTGGTTTATCGTTCTCATCGGTGCGGAGATTTCCCATGCGTACCAGCATTCGGACCATGTGGATGATTCGGCCGGCAGCCGGGAGATGAGCATTTTTCAAACCAGGCTTATAGCGCTGATTGTCTGCCGCCATGTGGTTAAATTGTTTCAGCAGGGTCTACCGGCCCAGACGACAACGCAGATTGCCGAAGAACTGGCCCTTTCACCGGCCCTGGTGGACAACCTGTCCGATCTTCTGGTAAGAGCAAAGATCCTGGTGCGAATCGACAGTGATTCAGACGATGGACAGGCCCTGCAGCCGGCCCGGGATATCGGCGGACTGACGGTCAACGCCGTGGTTGCCGCATTGGAGGATGTGGGGAAAAACGGCCAGCCGCTGACCCATCTGCCCGATGTGGCAACGCTATCCGAAACCCTGACGGCATTCCGATCGGAACTTGATCGATCGGCTGCCAACCGGCTGGTCATGGACGTCTGAAAAACGGCTGGACCTTACGGAGGTCATCAACCATGCAACAAGTCAACGACATTACCCATATCATCGCCCTGACCATGGGCGCAGCCTGGGCGGCGGGCATCAATCTGTATGCGGCCATCGCCACCTTGGGTATTTTGAGCGTGACCGGCAACATGACCCTGCCGCCGGACCTGCAGGTGCTGGCCAACCCCCTGGTCATCGGCGCCGCCTGCCTGATGTTTGCCGTGGAGTTCATCGCCGACAAAATGCCCGGGGTGGACACCGGCTGGGATACGCTTCACACCTTTATCCGGATCCCGGCAGGTGCCCTGCTGGCCGCCGGGGCCGTGGGCGAATTGAATCCTGCGGTGAGCCTGGCCGCCGCTCTCCTGGGCGGAACCCTGGCCGCCGGCACGCACGGCATGAAAGCCGGCTCCCGTCTGCTGATCAACACCTCGCCCGAACCCTTCACCAACTGGACGGCCTCCATCGTGGAAGACCTCATGGTCATCGGCGGCATCTGGGCGGCGGTTAACCACCCCTGGCTGTTTTTCGTCCTGCTGGCCATTTTCATCCTGCTGATGATCTGGATGCTGCCCAAATTGTGGCGGGGCATCAAAATGCTGGCCGCCAGGATCAAGGCGCTTTTCACGCCGCGGCAAGCCACGCCGCCGTTAAACTGACCCAATATCAGGGTAACCGAATGGCTCTATTCATCACCCTTTTTGTGACATCGTTCATCGTGGCCCTTTCCGGCGCCGTCATGCCCGGCCCGCTGCTGACCGTCACCATCACCGAAAGCTCCCGGCGGGGAGTGATGACCGGCCCGCTGCTCATCGCCGGTCACGCCCTTCTGGAACTGGTCCTGGTGCTGGCCCTGCTCATGGGCCTGGCCCCTTTGTTGAAAATGGAGCCGGTATTTATCGTCATCGCCCTGGCCGGTTCAGCGGTTCTGCTGTGGATGGGCATCGGCATGCTAAAATCACTGCCAACCATGACCCTAGTCACCGATGGCAGTGACACCGGAGGAAAGAATCTGATTCTGTCCGGCATCATCATGAGCTTGGTCAACCCCTACTGGAGCATCTGGTGGGCCACCATTGGTCTGGGCTACATTCTTCATAGCATGAACGCCGGCGCCTTGGGCGTGGTGGCCTTTTTCACCGGCCACATCCTGGGAGACCTGTTCTGGTATGCGGCCGTGTCCACCGCCATCTGGAAAGGCCGGCGGCTGCTCTCCGACCGGGGTTACCGCATTTTGATCGGCACCTGTGCCGTCTGTCTCATCGTCTTCTCCTGCCTGTTCGCCTGGTCCGGTATGCGGAAGCTCATCGCTTAACAGGTTCGAGGTGGCCGGCATCAGGTTTGAACTCATCACCGTTCGACCCAATTTTATCAGTATCAAGGTGATGCAATAGCCAACCAGACTGACGGTGAAAGGGTGAGGCGACTTCACCGCCAACCTCAAGAATGAAGGATCTTTGCTACTCCGAGACGGTTAATCCCGCGCCAGCAAAAGACCCGCCCGTCGTCCCAAGCCACAACATCATTGGTTCGTTATCCCGTCGCCGGGCCCTAAACCACGGGAGTGCTTCATTTTTCCCGCCATCCGCAAACCGTTTTCCTTAAGTTATAATCACTCTCTGCTAATCCTTTTGGCCATTGTTGCCGATATTACCACCGTCTGGAAATCATGTCGGCAAACTCTGAATGCAACCGGCAGCTAAATATATCATCAGCGATGGCAATACACGTGCCTATTGAATCAACCACCCGGTCACTTTTTGGGCTGGCACAAAAAAGGGGTTGTGCGACGCCAAAGGTAAATATCTTCGGCTTCACCCTGATCGAGGTGATGATATCCGTGTGCATCATCGGGGTGCTCTCCGCCATTTCCACCCCTTTTTATTTAGGCTATCGGGAAAAAGCACGCATGACCGTTGCCATCGCCGACATGAAACACATCGAAGTGGCTATAGTCAATTTCGTCGCCAATAATGCATCACTACCGGATACGCTGGGCCAAATCGGCATGGAAAACATCCTCGACCCGTGGGGCAGGCCCTTTGTGTATCTAAGGATTGATGGCGGGCCACCGGCATCCATGGGTCAACGCCGAAAAGACCACTTCATGGTACCGGTGAACACCGACTTCGATCTCTATAGCCAGGGCCCGGATGGGGCAAGCAGACCCCCCTTCACGGCCAAGGACAGCCGGGACGATATCGTACGGGCCTTCGATGGAGGCTATTACGGAAAAGTTTCGGATATGTGATCCTGCAGGGATAGTGAACAACCGATGAGAGTGGAATTGAACGTCTTCAACAGCAGGCTGGCCAAGCGGATCTTTGCCACCTTCATCGCCTGCGCCATGATTCCGGTAATCATCCTGGCCGTCCTCTCCCTCTACCAGGTGAGCGACCAGTTGAAGGCACAGGCCCATCTACGACTGCGCCGCGCCGCCAAAAACCACGGGCTCTCCATTTATGAGCACCTCATGTTTTGCGAAGACGAGTTAAAGATGATGGACTTTCGATCACCTGTGGACATCGAGCTTCAGCAGGAAAGGTTCAGCGCCATCGGCCGGCGATTTCCCGACGGCCGTTACGAGGCCATATTTGGCAATCTGATTCCCATCACCCGGTTAAGCCCCGAGGAGCAGACCCACCTGAATAGCGGCGCATCCCTGCTGGTTGTGACCAGAAGCGACACCATTGCCATTACCCTGGTCCGCTACGTTGATGTTGGCAGCGGTTCGCCGGAGATCCTGATGGGAACGGTTCGCGGTGACTATCTGTGGGGCATCCAAAATGGAAACAACTTGCCGCCGCTGTCTGAGTTCGCCGTGGTTGACGCAACGGGATTGTCCCTGTATCGATCATTTAATTGGCCCTTGCGGCCCGCTGCGCTTAACCGGCTCACATCTGAAAATAAGGTCCGGGTGCACCTTGCAGACACCGACTGGTTTGTTGCCAACGGGTCCCTGTTCCTCAAACCCAAATTCGGCGCAGACAGCTGGTCCTTGGTCGTGCTTCAACCGGAAGAGCATGTGCTGGCCCCCATTGCCCGTTTCAAGCTCATCTTCGTCCTGGTGGTGGTCCTGGCGCTGCTGCTGGTAGTGGTACTGAGCCTTTTTAACCTGCGCCGCTCCCTGGGGCCTCTCGATGCCCTAAAAAAGGGTGCCCAACGAATTGCAAAAAGAGATTTCGACCACCGTGTGCATGTCTCCAGTCGCGACGAGTTCCAGGAATTGGCAGAAAGCTTCAACACCATGTCCGGCCAGTTGGGACGACAGTTCCGATTTATGGCCACACGGGCCAAGATTGATCACGCCACCTTGTCAGACAAGGATTTCACCCACATTTCCGGACTCACCATTGTGCGCCTCTTGAAAGATTTCAGATTTGACCGGGTTGGGATCTCCCGGGTCAACGTGGACGAACCCGATGAAGCGCTGATATATGCAGCTCATCGGGTAACGCCTGATTTTATAACCAGCCAGCCCTTTCATATTTCGGAAAAGCATTTAAGCCGATTCCATCAGGAGCAGCCGTGGGTTGTCGAGGATGACCCTGCGGAAATTTCCCATTACCTGCCAGCAGACTTTTTTTCGCCAGCCGGAACGGCGATCTTCTTTCCAGTCTATATCGAGGATAAGCTGTTTGCTCTGCTTTTCGTTTCGTGTCGTCCCGGAGAGGGTCCGGGGAAAGAGACCTTTCCGTTGGTACGCCAGATCGCCGATCATCTGGCCGTAGCCTGGTCCAATGTCAACCTGATCCGGGACCTGCGGCGATTAACTATCGGTTCCCTGCAGGCCCTGGCCGGCACCGTGGATGCCAAATCGCCATGGACCGCCGGCCATTCGGCCCGGGTCATGCAAATTTCCCTGAGTATTGGTCGTCACATGGGGTTGCCCCCGGAAAGAATCGACCGGTTGGAACGAGCCGCCCTGCTGCACGACATCGGTAAAATCGGCATTTCATCGAAAATTCTGGATAAGCCCGGCCGGTTGACCGATGAAGAGTTCGATATCATTAAATCCCACCCGGTTATCGGAAATAGAATTCTCACACCCATCACGGCATTCAAGGAGATCATCCCCATGATCCGCCAGCACCACGAACGCTGGGACGGCAAGGGTTACCCGGACGGCCTGTCCGGCGATGTCATCACGCTGGAGGCGCGCATTATGGCCGTGGCCGACGTCTATGACGCCATGACCTCCGACCGGCCTTATCGCAAAGGCATGGAGCGTGAGCGCGTTTTCTCCATCATGAAATCTGAAGCCGGGCATCAATTTGATCCCGCGGTGGTGGAGGCATTTTTGGAATTGATCCAAGAAAAATCTGCACTGGCGGCATAAAATCGCCCGCCGTCGCGGTTAGCCGCACGATAAAAATTATGCAACCAACAAACCCCAAAAAAAGCACCCTGGCCGATACGATTCGCGATGTCATATTGCTCGGCATCACGCTCGTCGCGATATACTGGCTCCTCGCACCCGACAAAGCGAGGTTGCTCTACCCGGTATCCTTGGCCGACCTGCAAGGGGTCTGGACCACCACCCATCCTCAATACCAGGACCGGTTTCTTCAATTTTCCGACGCTACGGTTGCCTTCGGATGGGGGGAAGCGGACGCCGGCGCCTATGCCATTGACGAGCTTGACAGCGAACCGGCGGGAAATAGCACACTGGTCCACCTCCGCTACGTTGACATGGCCTCGACAGACTACCAACTCAGTTTTCACTACGTGGGTCAAAACGGCGGCACTATCTGGATGAAAAACCAAACAGGGGTTTATTGGATCCGAACAAACCCCGAACCGATCTACAACCCCGCTTTTAAATAGCCACCTCCAGAAATGCCAAAGGATTACATCGCCATGACAGATAAGCCCGACAACCGAAGCTGGAAAAATTTTCTGGTTCGCAAGGATGTACAGCACCCATCATCACTGCAAATCTTGCGTTTCTGGCCATCGTCGCCACCGTACTCATCGCCGTCCTGCTCTCCCCGTTGTACAATGACATGCTCAACGCCAAGGACCTGTGGGTCCAGCACGTTTCCGGCAACCTGTTTCTGATCCTGCTGCGGCGCATCGGCTTGGCCATGCTGCTGATCCTGGTCATGGCCGCAGTCCACCAGATGATCCTGTCCCACCGCTTTTGCGGGCCGCTGGTCAACTTCGGTCACACCTTCGACAGAATGGCTTCAAGGCGATTATTCCCGCAAGGTACACCTGCGCAAAAATGACTTTCTTAAAGCCGAGGCCGCCCGGGTAAATGCCATCATCGACCGGTTCAATACCGACGCCCAAGAACTCAGCATGCGCATGGAGCAGATGGTTGAAACCGTTACGCGGTTGAAAAAACAGCAATTACCGAATGAAACCGCACTGCTGATCGACGGCCTGTGTGAACCACTTGAAGCCTGCCGGAAGACCCTGCCAACGAGAGTTCTCCACTCGCGGGATCAGTGATTTAGGGCGCCATTCATCTTTCCGGTTTATCCACCCCTAACGCATTGAATATACGATGATGCCGGCAATCGGCGTAACACCTTTTCAGAGGTACCTCTTCAACAAAAGATCACCCCACCTTATACCGCCCGAGCCCACCGTTCACAGCTGAGTTCCCGAGGCTGACCAACTGATCGTGGGCGGAAAGAATCAACTGCTCGGTGGTCTCCCAGTCGATGCAGGCGTCGGTAATGGAAACCCCGTATTGCATGGTTTCCAGATTACCCGTGTTTTTCTGATTTCCCGCCTTCAGGTTGCTTTCCAGCATCATGCCGATGATGCTGTCGTTTCCGTCGATGCGCTGATTGATCACATCCTGCCACACCGATGCTTGAAGGGTGTGGTTTTTTCTCGAATTGTCGTGAGAGCAATCCACCATGATCGCCCGGGTCAGTCCTTTGGCCTCCAGCATGGCTCTGGCTTCATTGATGCTGACGGTATCGTAGTTGGGCCTGGATCCGCCACGCAGCACAATGTGGGCATAGGGGTTTCCGGTGGTTTTAACGATACAGGTCTGACCGTCCGGATCGATGCCTAAAAAATGCTGGGGAGAGGCGGCGGCAATCATGGCATTGATGGCGGTGGACAGGTCCCCGTCGGTGCAGTTTTTAAACCCAACGGGCATGGAAAGGCCGCTGGCCATTTCACGGTGAGTCTGGGATTCGGTGGTCCGCGCCCCGACGGCAGCCCAGCACACCATTCCGGCAATGTACTGGGGGACGATGGGGTCCAGCATCTCGGTGGCGGTAGGTATGCCCATTCCCGTAACCCGGATCAGAAGGCTGCGGGCTTTCTGAAGACCGGTGTTGATGTCGTAGCTGCCGTTGAGCCAGGGATCGTTGATCAATCCTTTCCAGCCCACATTGGTGCGGGGCTTTTCAAAGTAGACCCGCATCACCAGCAGCATGGTTTCCGCAACCGTATCACTCAAGGCTTTGAGCCGCCGGGCATAGTCCAGGGCCGCCGCCTCGTCATGGATGGAGCAGGGCCCGGTGATTACCAGCAACCGGGGATCAGTTCCGTCGAGGATGTTCGAAATGGCCCGGCGCCCCTCCACCACCGTTCGATGAGAGGTTTCATTGAGCGGAAGCTGGTCTTTCAACTGGGACGGTGAAATGAGCGGGTCAAATTTTTCCACGCGAATGTCGTAAGTCTTTTCCATGCTGATTTTCCTTTCCGATCGAAGATAGAGGTTCTAATTCTGGACTCCACAAACAAAAAGAGCCGCAGACGGTTTCGCCTGCGGCTCTTGCTTTTTCCTTGTTTTCACGGGTTCAGCAGACCACAGGCGCACCTCGGCTGAAATAAAAATAAAAACCGAAATAAGTTGCGCTGGTGACTGCCTCTTTACACATTATAAAAATCGCCTTTTCGTTCAGATGGTATGCCTGTAACACAGGGTTTTCAAAGATGCAAACCCCAAAATGAAAAAAGGCCGCTGCAACGAGCGACCTTTTTTTCTTCAATCGATCCTCAACTGGTTCAATCGCAAAGTTCGAACAGGGCGGCCGCACCCATGCCGCCGCCGATGCACATGGACTCGACACCGTATTTCACACCCTTGCGCTGCATGTTAGCCAGCAAGGTGGCGCACAGTTTGGCGCCGGTACATCCAAGGGGGTGAC
The DNA here is from genome assembly GCA_020444075.1 of Deltaproteobacteria bacterium. Lineage (GTDB taxonomy): Bacteria > Desulfobacterota > Desulfobacteria > Desulfobacterales > Desulfosarcinaceae > Desulfosarcina. Next base: position 753 of record JAHLLR010000040.1, on the reverse strand, counting down.
CCAGAGCGATGGCGCCGCCGTTGATGTTGATGCGGTCCATCTGATCCTCGATGCCGATGGTGCGGATGCTGTATAGTGCCTGTGAGGCGAATGCTTCGTTGATTTCCCACAGACCGATATCGCTGGTTTTCATTTTAGCCAGATCCAGCAGCTTGGGAATGGCCACTGCCGGTCCCACACCCATTTCATCGGGTTCGCAGCCGACGGTAGTGTACATCTTCAGCTTGGCAATGGGTTTCAGTCCATATTTTTTTACCGCTTCACCGCTGGCAATCATGGTTGCCGCCGCCCCATCCGTGGTCTGAGAAGAGTTACCCGCGGTGACTGATCCGTTGACCGCGAATACGGCACGCAATTTTGCCAGGCCTTCTTTGGTGGTGGTGTCGCGAACGCCGTCATCGAAATCCTGAATGAAAGTCTCTTTCTTGTAGGTTCCGTTTTCCTGAAGCACATACTTGGCCGCCGGCGTGGGCACAATCTCGGTGAACAGTCTCTCTTTTTGGGCCTTGACCGCCTTCATCTGGGACTCATATGCAAAGGCATCCTGGTCTTCGCGGGTGACCTTGTAACGATTGGCCACGTTTTCAGCCGTAATGCCCATGGATGCATAGAGGTCCGCGTGGGCTTTGGCATGCTCGGGGTGAGGGCGCGGCAGGTTGCCGCCCATGGGCACGAATGTCATGGACTCCACACCGCCGCCCATGGTGACCTCGGACCAGCCGGCCATGACCCGCAGCGATGCCAGGGCGATGG
>JAHLLR010000039.1 GCA_020444075.1 Deltaproteobacteria bacterium | reverse complement strand
CTGGCCACCCTGGCCGAACGCCACATCGAAGAGCTGGCCCACCACCGTCCGGTGAAAATTGTCGAGGAGTTCGCCCGATCCATCGAAAAGGAAATGGATTACACCCTCGAGGCGACCAGCATGGAGCGGGTGGCCGGTGCTTTCCTGCACGACGACACGGTATACATTCCCAAGGTGTACCGGGAAATCACCACCCAGCGTGTGCTGACCACCGAATACGTGGACGGCATCAAGGTTTCCCTGCTGGACCGGCTTGATCAGAACGGCTACGACCGTCAGCTGATCACGCGGCGAGGCGCCGACATCCTGCTGACCCAGATTTTCCAGCACGGCTTCTTCCACGCCGATCCCCACCCCGGCAATCTCTTCGTCCTGCCCAACAACGTGATCTGCCTGCTGGATTTCGGCATGATGGGCACCGTGGACCGCAATACCCGCGAGAACTTTGTGGAACTGGTGGACGCCGTGGTGCGACGGGATGAACCGCGTACCTCCCAGGTACTGCTCAAGCTGACCCTGTGGGACGAGGAACCCGACCTGCGACTGCTGGGAAAGGACGTGGCCGACTTCATGGGAGAGCATCTCTACAAGCCGCTCAAGGATATCCAGATCGGCCGGCTGCTGCAGAGCATGCTGGAGCTTGCCGCCCAGCACCGGCTGCGCATTCCGCCGGAAATTTTCCTGATGATGAAGGCCCTCAGCACCGTCGAAGGGGTGGGCCTGTCGCTGGATCCCGATTTCGACATGATCGCCCACGCCGAGCCCTTTATCCGGCAGGTCAAACTCTCACGCTTTTCTCCCAAACGTCTGGGCAGCGACGCCTTGAGTATTTTCGCCCAGTACATGGACTTCGTGCAGGAGTTCCCCAAAGACCTGCTGGAGATCACCCGCACGATCCGCCAGAAGAAATTCACCTTCATGCTGGAGCTGAAAAGCATGGAGAGCATGCTCCACACCCACGATCAGATCAGCAACCGCATCTCCTTTTCCATCATCATCGCCTCACTGATCATCGGTTCGGCGCTGATCGTCATCTCCAAGACCCCGCCGCTGTTCTACGGCATCTCCCTCATCGGCATCATCGGTTTTCTCGCCGCCGCCGTCATGGGTATCTGGCTGCTGGTGGCGATTATCAAAAAGGGGAAACTGTAATCGTTCAAAAACCTTGTTGGAAAATCAACCGACAAGTCTAAAATTACAAACCGAATTTCGGACGAGGGTTCGAATACGACGCCAATAACCGCCTGGTCAAAGAGACTCGGCCGCGCGGCTCCCAAACCCGGTACGCCTACGATGACGCCGGCAACCTGGTGGAGAAGATCGACGCCAAGAACCAGCGGACCGCATACATCTATGATGATGCCGGCCGCCTGGCCGAAATCCGCTATTTCAATCCTGTCGATCATGTCAATCCTGTCAAAACCGTTGTTTTCACCTACGACAAGCTGGGCAACCTCACCGGCTACGACGACGGCACTACATCCGCGGTCTACACTTACGACACCTTGTACCGCAAGACTGGCGAGACCGTGAACTACGGTGCTTTCAGCCTGAGCAGCGGGTACACCTATTACGATAACGGACTGAAAAAGACCTACACCGGTCCGGACGGCATTGCTTACGGCTACCTGTACGACGCCAACAACCAGCTTGCTGCCGTGCAGATTCCCAATGCGGGCATGCTGACCATCGGCGAGTATAAGTGGAACCGTCCGGCATCCATGTTGCTGCCCGGCGGCGGAACTAAAGAATTCGACTACGATCCGCTCATGCGGGTCAAGCAGATCACTGCCAAGGACCCGGCGTCCAACCCGGTCTTGAACTACGCCTTTGAGTATGACAGGATGGACAACATCACCGCCAAGGCCACCGAGCATGGGGATTACGGTTACGCCTATGACGACCGGTACCGCTTGACCGATGTGGACAACCCGGTTCAGGCCGACGAGGCCTTTACCTACGACGATGTGGGTAACCGGCTGACATCAAACGATACATTCAGCGAGTGGGCCTACAACGAGGACAACGAGCTGGGCGGTTACGATGATGTTACCTACGACTACGACCTCAACGGCAACATGATCGAGAAGAGTACCGGCGGGGCCGTGACCAAGTTCAAACCGATCAGGAAGGTTTCGTGGACCGTTTGTCAACCTTGATCCCTGAAACCCGGACCAGTTGTTATGCCTGGGTATTAATGACCAACCATGCGCATTTTCTGTTTCGCTCAGGACCTGACGGGCTGGCCGGTTTGATGCAGCGACTGCTGACCGGCCACGCCGTCAGCTTCAACCGCCGCCATAAACGCCATGGGCAGCTGTTTCAGAACCGGTATAAATCGATAATTTGCCAGGAAGATGCCTATCTCAAGGAACTGGTGCGTTATATTCACCTGAATCCCCTGCGGGCCGGGTTGGTTGAAGACCTCAAGGCCTTGAACGACTATTCGTTTTGTGGCCACCGGTCGCTTGTAGAAAAAGGTGCATGCGACTGGCAGGATGACGCGTATGTTTTGGGTTGCTTTGCCCAAAATGAAACAACCGCCCGCAAACAATACCTTGCCTATGTCAAAGCGGGGATTGATATGGGCCGGTGCCCTGAACTGGTTGGCGGTGGATTGATCCGCAGTCTCGGTGGATGGTCGGAGGTGAAGAAGCTGCGCCTGAAGGGGATGGACCGGATCAAAGGCGATGAGCGCATTTTAGGTGATTCGGACTTCGTGATGTCTGTTCTTTCTCAAGCCGATGAGCAGTTTGAGCGAGGTTATGAACTCAAACGCCTTGGCTATGATATGTCTCGCGTTGCTGACACGGTCGCCAGGATTTATTCAATCGAGAAGGATGACATATTCCAAAAGGGGCGCCAGAAATTGCGTTCAGCTGCCAGGGGGCTATTCTGTTACTGGTGCTGCGCCGAGTTGGGGCTTCTCCAGACCGACCTTGCCCGGGAACTGGAGATGACCGTATCGGGAGTCGGATATGCGGTTCGAAGAGGCGAAAAAATAGTCAAGCAACATCAGCTTCGATTGATCGATCAAGTTAGTTAGATAATTAAGGCTGTCCCACTATATTTCCTATATTTCATAAAGTGACTTAATTGATAGACGTCAGCTCCTACAAAAAAATTCAAAATTGCATTGATTTTGCATAACGTTCAATGATTTACAGGTTGAACGCAGACCTTATGCGGATGAAAGCCGAATTGCATGCAACGCATTGCAAATGACCATACGGGTTGTGACGCCTTCTGTATACAGCGCCATCACCCGATCATGAACCGAAACGAACGCGGCATATGTTGAAAAAGATTCTCATGGCGCCATTGATCCAGGTCGTCTTGCTGACTGCGCTGGTGCTGGCCGGCATGGTGTCGCCATTGGATCCCTGGGGGCATTTTGAAAACAGGAACTACGATTTCTGGGTTGACCGTTATCACCATGCGGAAGAACAGCCCATTGCCATTGTGGCCATCGATGAAAAAAGCATCCGGCAGTTCGGCGACTGGCCCTGGCCCCGCTCGCGGATTGCCGACCTGGTCAATCTGATATCGGAGCAAGGCGCCGAAGCCCTGGGCATCTGCATCCTCTACACCCAACCGGACCAAAGTCCCGGGTTGATGGAAATCCGGGAACTTAAAACCCAACTCAACGACTTGCAGTGGAAGGGTGACGGGCCGTTCAGGCAGCGGTTGGACGGCCTGTTCGGCGGGGCCGAAGCCAGGTTGAACCAGGATGACCGGTTGATTGCCGCCATCCGTCGGGGCAGGAACGTAGTTCTGCCCATGCATCTTACCATGAAACCAGCGTCCGGAGACGATAGCGCCGATCCATCGGGAATGGTGATCATCAACTCCCTGAATGCCACAGTGCTGCCCACCGGCAGCACCGATACGCCGTTGGCGGCAGCCAGGGTTATCGGTGCCGGGTTGCAAGGACCCCTGGCCGCCCATGGGGTGCTGGAACCTTTCGAGGCCCTCGCGGGTAAAGCCGGGGCACTAGGGCACATGAACCTGCAGGAGGATTCCGACGGCAGGGTCCGATGGTTGCCTTTGCTCATCGACTTCAAGGGACGGCTGATTCCTGCGCTCCCCTTCCAGATCGCCCTCAAACATATCGGCGGGCGGTTGAACGACATCTCGGTGGATCTGGATTTTTTCGGACAACCCCACCTTCGCATCAAGCATCTCGACCTGACCACCGATGGCGTCTACCGGATGCTGCTGAACCGTGACCGTGGATGGACGCGGCAACGGTTTTTCTCCAGTTCCGAGATATTCAATGGGGAGATCGATCCGGTTGTTTTCAAGGATAAAATCGTATTGATCGGGGTTACCGCCGAATCGGCTGCCCGATCTTATCGGGTGGGATCGGACAACCGGGCGCCGGATGTCGAGATCATGGCCAACGCGCTGGCCGGAATACTCGCCGCCGAGAGACTTTTACGGCCATCGTGGGCCCGGTTGCTTGAGATTGTGGTTCTTCTCTATTTCGCCTTTTTCCTTGCCGTCGTGATTCCGCGTGTGAACACCCGGGTCGGCGCCACCATCCTGCTTATCTTCCTGGCGACATGGTATGCCGTTGCCGTCGGGCTTCTGCTGGGATATGGGTACAAGATCGAGGTGCTGGGCCCGGTGGTTCTCGCGGCGGGGGGCTTCCTCCTGCTCCAGTTTACGCTCGCTTCCCGCAGGCTGCAGGCGGACAAAATGGACGCCTGCAAGACATTGGGGCTCTCCTTCCAGGGGCAGGGAATGCTTGACATGGCCTATGAGAAGTTTATGCAGTGCCCATTGCAGGATCGGACGGTTAAAAACCTGCTTTACAATCTGGCGCTGGATTTCGAACGCAAACGCATGTTCAACAAGGCCCTGGACATTTACCGTCACATCCGGACGGCCGGTGCCTTCAAGGATGTCGACAAGCGCACCCGCCGGCTTACCGAACTGGACAGCACGATGGTTGCCGGCGGCAGAGGCGAAACCCCGTTGAGGATAGGGGACGGAAGCGCCAAACCGACGTTCGGACGCTATGAAATTCTCAGGGAAATCGGCCGCGGCGCCATGGGGACGGTTTATCTGGCCCGCGATCCCAAAATCAACCGCGATGTCGCGATCAAGACGCTGGAGTATTCGGAGGTCGAACCGGCGGAACTGGCCGAAGTTAAAATGCGGTTTTCCCGGGAAGCCGAGGCGGCCGGCAAGTTGTCCCATCCCAATATCGTTTCAATCTACGATGTCGGTGAAGAACATGACATGGCCTATATCGCCATGGAACTGCTCACCGGTGAAACCCTGACCCGATATTGCAGTAAGGACAACCGGCTGCCGATCCTCCGGGCTTTGGCCGTTGTCGCCGAAGTCACGGCCGCTTTGGACTATGCCCACAACCTGGGCGTGGTGCACCGCGATATCAAACCGGCCAACATCATGATGCTGAAAGACGGCCGCGTCAAAGTCACCGACTTCAGTATTGCCCAGGTCGTCGATGCCTCCCAGACGCGTACCGGGACGATTCTGGGAACACCGAGTTACATGTCTCCGGAGCAGGTGAACGGAAAGCCTGTAGATGGTCGCTCCGACCTTTTTTCCCTGGGGATCGTCGCTTACGAATTGTTCACCGGTGCCAGACCCTTCAGGGGCGATTCGATGTCCGCCATTTTGTATGCGATTTCCCATAATGCGCCTACGCCGATGGCCCAGGTGGCTTCGGACCTGCCGGACTGCGTGAAGGCGATTATCAACCGGCTGCTGGCCAAGCGGACAACCAAACGATATGCTTCTGCTGCCAAGGCAAAAGCGGACATCGAAGCGTGTATGGAAAAACTGAAATAAGGCTTACCCGTCATGAACGGGTAATGTTTAAAAAGGAGAAGAGAAATGGCGATGCTCGTTCTTACCCATGAAGGTCTGACCATTAAGAGAATTCCTCTTGATAAGGCCGAGATGCGGATCGGCAGGAAGACCGATTCGGATATTTTCATCGACGACATGCTGGCCAGCCAGAACCATGCAAAAATTGAAGTGATCGAGAACACGGAAGATTCGAACGGGCCGGACTATTTTATCGAAGACCTGAAGAGCACGAACCACACCTACATCAACGGGGCCCCCATCAACCGGAAGAAACTGGTGCACGGCGATGTCATCCGAATCGGCAAACATACGTTCAAGTTCATCGATGAATCCGCCGATCCGGGTGACAAAACGGCAAAATTGAAAAAAAGCTGGATCCCCGGTGTCTACTATACGAAAGACTGATAAGCCTGCCGCCAGCCGAACCGGAAGACAGCTAACCTGCGGTCTATCTGTGAATGCGGGGTATCCTCTTCTCCTTCGCGCTTGCAAGGCTGATAGCGGGCGCATGAGGCGCCATTTTATGCAGTCCTGAATGACCGCCGCGACTTCTGTAACCCGTTGCCGTGCGCGTCCGGCGAATAGGGGTTGAAATGAATCCGATCAACCGATTTCGATTCAGAAACACGCTGCTTATCGCCAATGTGATCTCCAACATCATCGGCGTGACGGTTGTCTTTTACCTGTTCAGCCGCACGGGGGCGCTGCATAGCGATTTACGAAGCAATCTATTTGCTACCATTGATCTTATTTTTATCCCGCTCAGCTTTATCATACCCATTGCCATCACGCTGATTTACGAACGTCCAATCAGGAACTATATAGCCCTTCGCAGCAACGATCCAGCCGCGTCCGACCTTCTTACGGATAAGGTCCACCAGAGGTTGCTCAATGAGCCGTTTTTCTTAATGGCGCTGAATGCGCTTGTCTGGATTTCCGCCGCCGTTACCTATGCGCTCTACTTTTGGAGATTGGGATTGGGCCGGAAGGCGATTATTGGCGCCTTCTCACTGAACCTGCAGGTTGGCCTGGTCTCCGTGACCGTTGCCTTTTTCGTGATCGAATTTTTCTTGCAGCGCCGCATGATTCCTTATTTTTTTCCCAACGGCGGTATGTCTGCTGTTTCGAAAACCATCCGCATCCGTATTCGGACCCGCCTGATTGCCTTTTTTGCCGCGATCAACCTGATTCCCATGTATACCCTGGCACGGGGGAGCTGGGGCATTGCCCAAACGTTTTCCGATACCGGCCAGGCCCTGTCGGCGATGCAGACCATGATTTTCAGTCATGCGGCCATTTTTTCCTCGGTGGGCGTCTGGCTCGCCTTTCTGGTCAGCAGCAACCTGACACGTCCGCTGACGGACATCACATCCGTGTTGAAACGAATACGAAACGGGCATTTCGACGCCAGGGTCAGTGTGACCTCCAACGATGAACTGGGCTACGTGGGCGATGTGGTCAACGAGATGGCCACCGGACTCAAGGAAAGAGAGTTCATCAAGGAGACCTTCGGAAAGTATGTTTCCAGAGAGGTCAGGGACGAAGTGCTCTCGCGCAACATCCCCCTGGACGGTGAGGTCCGCGAAGTATCGGTGCTGTTCGCGGACCTGCGCAACTTTACCCCCTTTGTCGAACGGACAACGCCCCAGGAGGTGGTGCGAATCATCAATCGGTATTTCGAGGAGATGGAGGCCGCCATTCGCGCCCAGGGAGGGTTGGTCCTGCAGTTTATCGGCGACGAGATCGAAGCGGTATTCGGTGCACCGATACCCCTTTCCGATCATGCCACCCAAGCCATGATCGCGGCAATGAACATGAACGATGGACTGGCGGCGGTGAACAAGGTCTTTGCCGATCGAGGGCATTTTCCGCTTCAGCACGGTATCGGAATCCACTCGGGAAAAGTGGTGGCGGCCACCATCGGCAGTCCCTCCCGCCTTTCCTATGCACTGGTGGGGGACACGGTCAACGTCGCTTCCCGGCTCCAGGATGCCAACAAACAGCATGGCACCAGCATCATTGTCAGCGCCGAGACCTACCGACGCCTCTCCAGGGAGTTTCCTTTGCGCAGCCTGCCGCCAACCACCCTCAAAGGAAAACGTGAGCCGGTGGAACTTTACGGTCTGTAGGCGTTTTTTATTTGACAGCTGCCCGGGACCCATTTAGCATTGAAGAAAAGCCTTCATGATCGGCTTGTTCTGGTCGCCGCTGTCGAGGCGGACCTTCCGGTTCCTTTTTGGATCTTCAGCAACTGCCATCGCTTCGTTTCAGTTGATTTCGATTTTTCAGTTTTGCCTGCGCCCGTCCCATGTGCCCGGTTCCGCTTTCGGTTTGCGGTTGACCCATAACCCTTTTCAACAGGAAAGGAGGGCGCCATGGCAACGTTTCGGATACTACTGCCCTACAACTATTCACCCAACGATCAAAAGGCCATCCGGTTCGCCATCGATGCTTTTGCCGGGCGAAAGGAGACCAGCGTCACCCTCTTTCATGCATACACCCCGCTGCCGACCATCGATGTGACCGCCAGTCCGGAGAATGTCAAGATGAGAAGCGGCATGACTTACCTGGCGACAGAGCTCAAGGAAAAGGAGGAGGCCTTGAAGCTGGTTGGGGATATGCTGGTGGAGAGCGGATTCCATAGCGACGCCGTCAGCTGCGTGTTTAAAAAACGGGTCAAGAGCGCAGCCGAAGAGATCGTTGACAAGGTTGCCGGCTGCAATGTTCTGGTGCTTAGCCGGGGTGCGGGCAAAGTCACCCATTTTTTCACCCGGAGCATATACGCCCGCGTGGTGACCACCCTGCGAGGCGTCACTATCTGCGTTGCCACCTGAAAGGAGGAGGACATGGCATCTGAAAACAGGATCAACATCGACATTTTCAAGGCCGTGACCCGGTCCATCGCTCACAGCGAGGACCTGGACGTGATGACCAACCACCTGGCCCAACTGCTCACCGCCGGCCTGGATATCAAGGGATGCGCCATTTTCGTTCTCAATGCGGTCACCGAGGAGCTGGAGATTCTGGCCAGCTTCGGCCTGTCCGCCAAGTACCTCACCAAAGGGCCGCTGAGTGCGCCCAAGAGCATCAATGAAACCTTTCAGGGCAACGCGGTGGTGATCTCGGACATCAGCAAAAAGAACAGGAGCCTGCAATATCCGGAGGAAGCGCGCAAGGAGGGAATCGCCGCCATCGTGTCCCTGCCCATCGTTCATCTTGGGGAGGTCGTGGGCGTGCTTCGGCTCTATCACTACGAACCGTGGAAAGTGTCGGACCAGGATCTGGAATCGCTGCAGATCCTGGCGGGAATCATCGGCCTGGCGATGACCTACGCGAGGTTTCACAACACGGTTCATGCCATCGCCGAGGTGCTGGGGCATACGTTTCAGGTGGAACTGACCCCGAAGTTGGGGAGGAAATAAAGACAGCCGTCTGATGGCAGATGCCGGAAGTCAGCCTTCGGTCCTCTGAACTCGGATCGTTGACCTCCGTCCTACAGCTTCCCCAATCCCTTGAGCACTTTCTCAGGCGTGATAGGCAGGTCTTTGCATCGGTAGCCGGTGGCATGAAACACCGCCTCGGCGATGGCCGGCGCCGTGGGGGAAACCAGTCCCTCGCCGGCCTCCTTGGCGCCCATGGGACCTTCGGGTTCAAAGGTGTCGATGCACACCGACTCACCCGGCGGCATGTCCGCGGCGTTGGGGATTTTATAGTCCAGGAAGGTCGTATTCAATGTCTTTCCGCCGTCCATGACGAACTGCTCGGACAGGGCGTAGCCCAGCCCCATCTGCACGGATCCCTCCAACTGGCCCTCCACGGCCATGGGGTTGAGCACCGTGCCGCAGTCGTGGGCGGTCCACATCTTTTCCACCTGAACCAGGCCGGTATCGGTGTCCACCTTTACTTCAGCCACCTGGGCGCCGAAGCTGAAGGCCGGGCTCACCAGCCCTTTGCCCCGGGGGGTGTAGGACCCCCTGGCCACCAGCGGTTCACCCCGCTGGGTCTTCTGGACAAAGGCCACCGCCTCGCCAAACGTCATTCCCCGGTCCGGCTTGCCTGCCGCAAACACCCGCCCGTCTGCAAATTCAATGTCGAAGATCACGTTGAGGTCGAACCGGGCCGAAACGGCGCCGGCCAATCGTTCTTTGATTTTTCCGGCCGCGTCCAGAACCGCGTTGCCGGCCATCAGCGTCACCCGGCTGCCCCATGTCCCCAGGTCCGCCTGGGGGGTCATGGCTGTGTCGGCGGCGGTGAGCCGGACGTCTTCCATCCGCAGGCCCAGGGTTTCAGCCAGGATCTGCTTGAGCACCGTGTCCGATCCCTGGCCGATATCCGAGGCCATGGTGAGGAGATGGACGGTGCCGTCGTCAAAAGCCCTTATTTCGGCGGCTGAGAAGGGATACTGGGTGTTGAACCAGTTGAAGACACCGCCGGAGATGAAGCTGTAGCAGCCGATGCCCACACCCCGGCCGGGTTTCAAGGTCTTGCGCTTGCGTGACCAGCCGCTGATACGCCTGACTTCCTTGAGGGATTCGATGAAACCGCAGGAACTGATCGTGGCGACACCGGGCAGCTCGTCGCCGGAAACCATGGCGTTTTTCAGGCGGATCTCTACGGGGTCGATGCCGAGTTCTTCCGCGGCGATGTTCATCTGGGTTTCAGCGGCAAAGAGTGTCTGGGGGGCGCCGAATCCGCGCATGGCGCTGGCCGGAGGTTTGTTGGTATAAACGTGTTCGCCCAGGTAGCGGTAGTTGGGGTAGCGGTAGAGCATGGCGCCGAAGTTGCCGGAAAGGAAGGTGGCCGTGGGGCCCATGGCGTTGTAAGCGCCGCCGTCCAGATAGATGTGCAGGTCCTTGGCCACCAGGGTGCCGTCGTTTTTAAAGCCCACCTTGGAGCGCACGGTCATGGGGTGGCGCCGGCGCCCGAAAGCCAGCTCTTCTTCGCGGGTGAGGGTGAACTTCACCGGCCGGCCGGTCTGACGGGCCATGAACGCCGCGCAGAACTCCCAGGGCCGCAGCTCCATCTTGCCGCCGAATCCGCCGCCCACATTGGGCTTGATCACCCGGATGTCATTTTCGCGCATGTTCAGGGTGGACGCCAGCAGGCACTGCACGATGTAAGGGGTCTGGGTGGAGGTCCACAGGGTGATGCGGCCGTCCAGGTCGCTCTGGGCGACGCAGGCGCAGGGCTCCATGTAAGCGTGGCTGACGGCGTGGACGGTGAAGGTGTCCTCGCGCACATAGTCCGATGCGGCAAATCCCGCATCGATATCCCCGTAGGCGATCTTGCGGTCGATGCTGATATTGGTGGGTGACGTGTCGTGGACCACCGGCGCACCCGTGGCCAATGCGGATGCCACATCGAAGACGCCGGGAAGTTCTTCGTATTCCACTTTAATCTGTTCGATGGCCGCCTCGGCGGCATCCCGGTCCACGGCGGCCACTGCGGCGACTTCATCGCCGATGAAGCGCACCTTGTCCATGGCCAGGGCATATTCGTCCTGCGTGCCGGGGAATAGCCGCCAATTCCCGTAGGTGACCCGGGGGATGTCCTGTCCGGTAATGATGCAGTGCACACCGGGCATGGAAGCCGCTCGGCGAGTGTCGATGCTAAGTATTCTGGCGTGGGGCAGCGGGCTTCTGAGCAGTTTGCCGTGAAGCATACCGGGCAGTTTGATGTCGTCGGCATAAATAGCCTGGCCGGTGGCTTTGGCCCGGCCGTCGGTCCGGGGGATATCTTTTCCGATGATGCTGTGCGCGTTCATGGGCAATCCTTTGTTAGAATCGGCGCGTGCCGCCGGTGCAAAAAATGTACGCGATGCCGGTCCTACTGTTTGCGGACCGCCATTTTCCGGGCGTCGGTAAGGGCTCGTATGACCAGCACCGAGACCATCTTCCAGCGATAGGGGGCGCTGGCCCGTACGTCGGTGATGGGCGACGTCTCTTCCGATGCCGTCCGGGCCGCCTGGCGAATCAGGGTGTCGGTCATTTTTTTCCCGATCAGCATCTTTTCCGCCGCCTGGGTGCGCATGGGCACCGGGGCGCAGGCGCCGACGATGATCCGTGCATCCTTGCAGCGGTCGGCTTTGAGAACAACCAGGGTGCCTACGCCTACCGCGGAGCAGTCCAGTTTTCCCCGCTGGGAGAGGCTGTGGTAGGCCGTGCCCGATCCGGCAGCGGGAGGCGGCACGCGGATGGCGGTGACGATCTCACCGGGCTTGAGCGCGGTCAGGCCCGGCCCCTGGAAGAATTGGTCCAATGCCATGCTCCGGCAGCCCGTGGGGCCGGCGATGTCTACGATCGCCCCCATGGCCATCAGGGTAGGGGCATTGTCCGCCGACGGAGAGGCGTTGCACAGGTTGCCCACTACGGTGCCCATGTTGCGCACCTGCACGTTGGCGGTACCACCGGCCGCTTCGGCCACGGTGGGATAGTAGCGGTGGATGCCTTTGTGAGCGGCCACGTCCGCCAGCAGGGCGGTGGCGCCGATGGTCAGCCCATTTTTTTTATCAACGGTGATGGCATCCAGTCCCGCGATCTGCTTGAGGCTCAGGATGCGTTTGGGAGATAGCATCCGATGACGAATCTTGACCAGCAGGTCGGTGCCGCCGGCCATGACCCGGGTGTCCCTGCCGCCCTCGACGAGAGCGGCCACCGCCGCCTCCACGGTTGTTGGGGCGATATAATCAAATCGGGCTGCTGGCATGACCGTCACCTCCTGGCTTTGGATGGGTGTTTGATGCGTCGGCCGGCTTCGGCGATGGCATCCACGATTTTGTTGTAACCGGTACAGCGGCAAAGGTTGCCGGAGATGGCCGATCGGATCTGGGCGTCGCTGGGAGACGGGTTGGTTTTCAGCAGGTTCAGGGCGGAGAGTTCCATGCCGGGGGTGCAGAATCCGCACTGGATGGCCCCTTTTTCGATGAAGGCCTCCTGGATGGGATGCAGCGTTTCACCGGAGGGGGCCAGCCCTTCCACGGTGAGGATCTGTCTGCCATCCATCTCCACGGCCAGAGTGAGGCAGGAACTGACGCTTTTGCCATCCACCATCACCGTGCAGGCGCCGCAGTCTCCCGATCCGCAGCCCAGCTTGGTTCCCGTCAGGTTAAGATCCTCGCGCAGCACCTCGTTGAGCGTACGCCAGGGCTCCACGGACAGATGGTAGGTGTCGCCGTTGACCGTCAGACTGATGTCATGTTTCATGGGTGGCTCCGGAAATAAAATTGGCAATGCTGGAATTGTGGAATTGAACCCTCCCCGCGGCTTGCCGCGGGGAGGGTTCACCGTAAGGATCGATGTCTATTTTCAGCTTGCTCGCCAACCCCGCTGCAAGCAGTGGGCAATGGGCTCGCTTTAGCGGTTCAGGAATTGTCGATCATCAAGGGATAACGCCGGCAGCAAGCGGTATCTCAATCCCTTGATTCCAAAATGCCCAATTCCAGAATCCGGGTTATTGAAGCTATATCATAGCTGTTATGTATTCCGTCAAGGCCTAAACCCAAATCATAGATCCCGGACTTGATTTTTCCGGTCACTTCGTGCAGAAACGGTGGCCCCGGCTTGATGGGTGGGAAGCGGGTGTCAAATGCCATGCCCCGGCAGCGTCGCGGCAGTCGCTTGACAGGGAGGTGGTGCATCTTTACCCTTATTGAACGGTCAATTATTAAATGCCCCGTTGCGATCAATAAGAGGGTGGGTTCACCTTTCAGTTTTCGATCTATGCCATGTCCGCCTTCGGTTGAAATGATCGTCCGACCTGATCGGTCCAGACCGAAGCGTTTTGAAGCAGGCGCCAAAATATTGTGAAGTGCGGTGCCTAATTTAACAGAAAGGAAATCATGTCTTCAGAAAACAAGGTTGTACGTGCCCTGGGGCTCTGCTCCGGGGGGCTGGACAGTATTTTAAGTGCGCTGGTTTTGCGGGAACAGGGGATTGATGTGCACTGGGTATCCTTTGAGACTCCCTTCTTTTCATCGGTAAAGGCAAAAAAGGCCTCTGAAAAAACCGGCATTCCGCTCATGGTGCGCAAGATTACCCCGGTATACATGGAGATGATGCGGTCGCCGTCGGTGAAATACGGCAAGAACATGAATCCGTGCATGGACTGCCATACGCTGATGTTTCGCCTGGCCGGCGGGATCATGACCGAGCAGGGTTTCGATTTCCTCTTTTCCGGAGAGGTGCTGGGGCAGCGCCCCATGAGCCAGACCCGCACCTCTCTGCGTTATGTGGAAAAGCACTCCGGATACGATGGGGCCATCGTAAGGCCCCTTTCCGCAAAACATCTGCCGGAGACCCTCCCGGAAAAAGAAGGGCTTGTGGACCGGGAACGGTTGCTGGATATTTCCGGCCGGTCCCGGAAACCGCAGTTGCAGCTGGCCGAAAAATTCGGGGTGACCGATTTTCCGGCGCCGGCCGGCGGGTGTCTGCTGACCGACAAGATTTTCAGCCGCCGGCTCAAGGATCTTTTGGACCACCAGGCCGACTGTCCGGAAAAAGACCTCGACCTGCTCAAATTCGGCCGTCACATGCGCCTGGATCCAAAGACCAAGATCGTTGTGGGCCGCACCCGCCAGGATAACGAACAGATCAATCACTGCATCGTTCCGGAAACGGACATGGTGTTGAAGGTGGATGATTTTCCCGGCCCGGTGGTGGTGATTCCCGGCGGCGGCAGTGAGCCGATGGTGATGCTGGCCGCCGGCATCTGTGCCGGCTACAGCAAGGCGCCGAACCACACCCCGGTGGCGGTGAACGTGCAGATGGGTCTGAATCGCCGCCAGGTGATGGTCTTGGGGATTCCACCGGCAGAGACTAAACGGTATATGATATAGGTAAAGACCGAGGATAGCGGACAACTGTCCGAGGTCGGGGAATGCAGAAATTTCGAAAACCGAATGCGGTCCTCAGCCCCCGGAGATCAGTCTTGCGTTTTCAGTCCTCGGACCTCGGCACTCAGTTGCCCGCAGGCGGCGCCAATGTCCTGCCCCTTGCTGTGGCGGACGATCACCGTGTAATGATGGTCGGCCAGCAATTCCTGGAACTGGCTGATCCGGGATGCATCCGGGCGTTTGAAATCGCTTCCCGGGTGTTCGTTGAAAGGGATCAGGTTGATCTTGGCTTTGATGGGACGCAGCAGTTTCACCAGCCGTTCGGCGTCGGCTATGCTGTCGTTGACGCCTTTCATCAGGATGTATTCGAAGGTGATCTTTCGGCGGGGCGGCAAGGGATAGCATCGGCAGGCCCCGATCAGGTCGGCGATGGGGTACTTGCGGTTGATGGGCATCAGCCGGCTGCGGGTGTCGTCGTCGGTGGCGTTGAGGGATACGGCCAGATTTACCTGCGTGTCACGCCCCAGGTCGGCCATTTTAGGGACCAGTCCCGCAGTGGATACGGTGACCCGCCGTGTGGAGATCTTGAGGCCGAAATCGCCGTCGGTGATCACATCCAGGGCCTGGACCACATTTTTATAATTGGCCAGCGGTTCTCCCATGCCCATGAAGACGATATTGGTCAGGGGCATGCCGCCTTGCATACTCACCTGATGCTGGACATCGCGTACCTGCGAAATGATCTCCCCGGCAGACAGGTTGCGCGCAAAGCCCCCTTTGGCCGTCATGCAGAAGCTGCATCCCTGGCTGCATCCCACCTGGCTGGAGACGCACAGGGTGAAATGCTCCTTTTCGGGGATGATGACCGTTTCGATGTGAAGGCCGTCATGAAGCCTGAACAGCAGCTTGCGGGATCCGTCCCGGGAGACGGCCTCGCTTTCCACCTGCAGGCGGGGGTTGACGAAGGCCGTTTCCAGGTCCGCCCGCAGCGGTTTTCCCAGGTTGGTCATGTCGTCAAACCGGTCGACCTGGCGCAGGTACACCCACCTTAAAATCTGGTCGGCGCGAAAGGGACGTCTGCCCTGGCCCTTCAGCCAGTCGGACAACTGCTGCCGGGACAGGTCTTTGATGTCGATTTTGCTTGATTCTGGGGCCATGATGTGGGATCCACGTGCCGGACCGGGTTGTCGGACCGGGGTTGTCAAGGGGTACATGGGAAATGCAAGGGCTCGGATCTGCCCGTGCCCATCGGTTGAACAGGAATACGGGGCCTTTGGGCCTTTTTTATTGTCTTGACATACCATTTAAAAAAATCTACTTTCAAGGTTTTAGTTGATATGCCGGTGGAATGTCATGTTTGACACGCTCAGCGACAAGCTAAATTCGGTCTTCAAGCAGCTCAAGGGACAGGGCAAGCTTTCTGAAAAGAATATTGCCGACGGGCTGCGTGCGGTGCGTATGGCGCTTCTGGAGGCCGATGTCCACTACCAGGTGGCCAAGAAGCTGGTGGCCGACATCAAGGCGCGGGCGCTTGGCAAGGAGGTTATGGGCAGCCTCACGCCTGGCCAGCAGGTGGTGAAGATCGTCAACGAATCGCTGACCCAGCTCATGGGGGAAACCCATCAGGGGCTGAACCTGTCTGGGGAAAAGCCGGTCGCAGTTATGCTGGTGGGCCTTCAGGGCTCGGGTAAGACCACCACGGCGGGAAAACTTTCCGTGATGCTGCGAAAATCCGGAAAACTGCCCTACCTGGTGCCGGCAGACGTCTACCGGCCCGCGGCCATCGACCAGTTGAAAACGTTGGGCGGCCAACTAGGCGTGCCGGTTTACGATTCCACACCGGACATGGATCCGGTGAAGATCTGCCAGGATGCCCGGGTGGCGGCCCAAAAGGCGGGCTGCGACACGCTCTTGCTGGACACCGCCGGACGGCTTCATATCGATGAAACCCTGATGGATGAGCTGTCGCGTATTCGCGCGGCGGTGAAGCCTACGGACATCCTGCTGGTGGCCGACGCCATGACCGGCCAGGATGCGGTGAATATCGCCAAATCCTTTGACGAACGCCTGGACATCGGCGGCGTGGTGCTCACTAAAATGGACGGTGACGCCCGGGGCGGTGCGGCCCTGTCGATCCGGTTCATTACCGGTAAGCCCATCAAGTTCATCGGCGTGGGTGAAAAGCTCAGCCAGCTGGAAGCCTTTCATCCGGATCGCATGGCCTCCCGGATCCTCGGCATGGGTGACGTCCTCACCATGATCGAGAAGGCCCAGGAGGTGGTGGACGAGAAAAAAGCCGTCGAGCTTGAAAAAAAGTTGCGCAAAAACCAGTTCACGCTGGAGGATTTCCGCGATCAGATGCGCCAGATTCGCAAAATGGGATCCTTGACGGATATTCTGGGCATGATTCCCGGTATGGGAAAAATCAAGCAGATGAAGAACCTGCAGGTGGACGAAAAGGAGCTGGTTCACATCGAAGCCATCATCAATTCCATGACGCCCCATGAGCGGCATCAGTACGGAATTATCAACGGCAGCCGCCGCAAGCGGATCGCCGCCGGAAGCGGAACCCGGGTTCAGGATGTAAACCGCCTGCTGAAAAATTATGCGCAGGTGATGAAAATGATGAAGAAAATCAATAAAGGCGGTATGCGCGGATTGGGCCGCGGCATGCTGCCCTTCTAAAGGAGAACAACAATGGCAGTAAAAATCAGACTGGCCCGGCACGGGGCAAAAAAGAGACCCTTTTACCGGATCGTCGCCGCTGACAGTGACAGCCCCAGGGACGGTCGTTTTCTTGAAAAACTAGGTACTTACAATCCGCTACAGGATCCGGCACAGGTGGTTCTGGATAAGGAAAGGGTCAAATACTGGATTGGCCAGGGCGCCACTCCCAGCGATACGGTCAAAACGATCCTGAAACGCGAAGGTGTTTTCACCGCTGCGGAATAACGGATTGCACCGACCCTGGTTCTCAGCCGCAACAAAGGAGACGGAGCTATGAAAGAGCTGATCAAATTCATTGCGCGGGAGCTGGTTGATTTTCCCGACCAGGTTTCCGTTGAGGAGATCGAGGGTAACCAGACATCCGTTATAGAATTGAAAGTGGCCAAAGAGGATTTGGGCAAGGTGATCGGCAAGCAGGGGCGGACGGCTCGGGCCATGCGCACCCTGTTGAGCGCGGCGTCCGCTAAGATTAAAAAACGTACGGTTCTTGAAATCATCGAGTAGCACAAACGGCAGGGACGGCTTCGTCCTGGTGGGCCGGGTGGTCGGTGCCCATGGCATTCGGGGGGGGGTCAAGGTTCACTCCTATGCTGAATCCCTTTCCGTCTATGAAACGGGCAAAGGAATTCTGGTTGTGCACCCTGATGGTTCAGAACGAACCATGACCGTTCAATGGGTGCAGCCCCACGGACGGGGGCTTCTGATGACCCTTGAGGCGGTGACCGACCGCAGTCAGGCGGAAAGCCTGAACGGCTCGACACTATTCGTGGACAAAGCGCGCCTGCCGGCGTTGGAGGAAGACACCTACTACTGGTTCGATCTGGTGGGGCTGAGCGTCTACAATACCGTCGGGACCCTGTTGGGTCGCATAGAAGAAGTCATTCCCACCCCTGGCAACGATATATACGTGGTCAAGGGCAAGCGGAACGGACAATCAAGGGAACTGCTGATCCCCGCCACCGGCGACGTGGTCCTGAAGGTTGACCTGGAAGGCAGGACCATGGTCGTGGATCCTCCGGAAGGGCTTTGAACCGGCGGCTGATGGAGCCATGAACGTTTGTGTACTCACCCTTTTCCCTGAACTGTTCGGTCCGTTCTGGGATCATGGAATCATCCGGCGCGCGGTTCAGGGGCTAAAAATAAACCCTGCTGTGATCAATATCCGCGATCATGCCGAAGGGCGGCATCGGGTTACCGATGACCGGCCATACGGCGGCGGCTGCGGGATGGTGATGAAACCGGAGCCCCTGGCAGCGGCCCTGGCGGAAGCCAGAAAAAGGGTGCCTTCGGCAACGACGCTGCTGCTCTCGCCGCAGGGAAAGCGGTTCGATCAGTCCCTGGCCCAATCCCTGGCCGTCGAGGAAGGACTCATTTTCGTCTGCGGTCGTTATGAAGGCGTGGATGAAAGGTTTGTCGACCAGCATATAGACGCGGAGATCTCCATCGGTGACTTCGTTCTCACCGGCGGCGAGTTGGGAGCCATGGTGGTGATCGATGCGGTGGCGAGGCTGATTCCCGGTGTGCTGGGCAACGAGGATTCCGCCGGCAGCGATACCTTCAGTGACGGGCTTGTAGAGCACGCGCACTTTACGCGGCCGCCGACCTTCGGAGATGCACCTGTGCCAGGCGTGCTGTTATCCGGAAATCACCAGGAGATCGACCGTTGGCGCCGGGAAACCGCCTTGATCCGGACTGTCCTGAAACGGCCGGACCTTTTAGCGCAGCGGGATTTTTCTCCGCAGGAGCGGGCAATACTGGAAAAATGGCGCCGGGACATTGACAGGCTCATCGGGTAAACGGCTTTACGTCGCCCTGATTCATCATCCGGTGATCGACAAGAACGGGGAAACGATCGCTTCGGCGGTCACCAACCTGGATCTGCACGACATCGCCAGAGCATGCCGAACCTATGGGGTCAAAGGCTACTATGTCATCACCCCCCTGAAGGACCAGATGGTGCTCGTGAACCGCATCCTTGACCACTGGGGTACCGGGGTGGGGGGGACATACAACCCCAACCGGCGGCAGGCACTGGAACTGGTCCGGGTCAAGGCCACCTTCGAGGAGATGATCGGAGAAATTGCCGAAGCGGAAGGGTGTCGGCCCAAGACCGTCGGCACGACGGCCAGAAGGCATGCAAGCAGCCTGTCATACCTCCGGTTGCGTGAAATGCTGGTCGATGCGACGCCACTTGTTCTGGCCTTCGGCACGGCATGGGGGCTTTCCGACACGTTCATGGCCGACACGGACTACATACTGGATCCGTTGACCGGAACGGGAACATACAATCATCTGTCGGTGCGGTCGGCGGTGTCAATCATTCTGGACCGGGTGCTGGGCGGCTGAATCCGAGTATAACGCTGAATGCAGCTTTGAAACATAACATCATTATCGGGAGTTATCATGGAAATCATCAAGAACATCGAAAGAGAACAGATCCGCATGGATCTGCCCCACTTCACACCGGGAGACACCGTCACCGTTCATGTGAAGATCCGCGAAGGCAACAAAGAGCGTATCCAGGCCTTCCAGGGCGTTGTCATCAGCAGGAAAAAAGGGATGGCCAACGCTACCTTCACCGTCCGCAAAGTCTCCTACGGGGTGGGGGTGGAGAGAGTCTTCCCGACGAATTCGCCCATCATCGACCGGGTCGAAGTGGTTACCCGCGGTCGGGTGCGGCGGGCCAAGATCTACTACCTGCGCAAACTGCGCGGAAAAGCTGCCAGAATCCGGGAAAAACGATTCAAATAAATCGTCGCCGCCACCCCCACGCGCCCCTGGCCATTGCCGTCGGTTCGTCGGCAAACCCCGCAAACGGTCGGATCACATGATATCAGACCTCTGGGCATTTGAAGAAAAGGCCCGCGACATGGGCCGTCAGATCGTTGCAGGTATCGATGAGGCCGGCCGGGGTCCCCTGGCCGGCCCCGTCGTTTCCGCCGCGGTCATCCTGCCCGACGGTGCTGACCTTCCCGGGATCGACGATTCCAAAAAGCTGACACCGGCCATGCGCAGCCGCCTTTACGACCGGCTGTATACCGTTGCCATTGCCATCGGGATCGGTGTGGTGGACGCGTCCGAGATCGATCGCGTCAATATCCTGCAGGCCTCCCTGCATTCCATGGCCATGGCGGTGGCCAACCTTCAGCCCCGCCCGGACCATCTGCTCATCGACGGCATTTTCACCATCGCTTCGGATCTGCCCCAGCAGGCCATCAAAAAGGGGGATTCACTGAGCATCTCCATTGCCGCGGCCTCCATCGTGGCCAAGGTCACCCGGGATCGGATCATGACCCAGGTAGATTCCCTTTTCCCCGAATTCGGATTCTGCCGCCATAAAGGGTATCCCACCCAAACTCACCGGGCGGCCATCATGCGTCACGGATGCTGCCCCATCCACCGCCGGACCTTCAAGGGGGTTCGGGAGTATAGTAAATAGCTCATAGCTGATGGCGTTTAGCTGATAGGAAAAGCGAAAAATCCGGCATGGCGGATTGAGATAACCAATCCAGCTAGTCCAACCAATTAACCAACGAAACAAAATATGCTCAACCGGCAACAACAATTCGGCAAAAAGAGCGAGCGGCTGGCCGAGGAGTTTCTCAAGCGGACGGGCTACCGCATCCTTGAAACCAACTATCGATCCAAAATGGGTGAGATCGACATCATTGCCATGGAAAAGCGTACCATCGTTTTCGTGGAGGTGAAGGCCCGGAACACCCGCCGGTTCGGCAGTCCCAAAGGCGCCGTCACCCCTGCCAAACAGCGAAAAATATCCATGGCCGCCCTGGACTACCTGAAACGGTCCGGACAGACCGGCGCCAGCGCCCGTTTCGACGTGGTGGCCATCGACACCGCTTCCGGGAAAATCGACATCGAGGTCGTCAAAAATGCCTTTGCCCTTGCCTATGGATGACCGGGAGCCGGTTCGATGCCCAAGCGGCCTGTATGTGGTGGCTACGCCCATCGGCAACCTGGAAGACATCACCCTGCGTGCCATCAAGACCCTGAAGGGGGTTGACCTGATCGCCGCCGAGGATACCCGCCACACCGCCCGACTGCTGTCCCACTACCGCATCCGCACGCCCCTCATCTCATGCCATGAGCACAACGAACGCCAGCGTACCCCGGAACTGATCGACAAGATCCGGTCCGGTGGCTCCGTGGCCCTGGTTTCCGATGCCGGCACACCCTCGGTTTCCGATCCCGGTTACCGGATGGTGCGCGCAGCCGTAGAATCGGGTCTGCCTGTCTTTCCCATCCCGGGCGTGTCGGCGGCAGTCACGGGGCTGTGTGCATCGGGACTGCCCACCGATGCCTTCGTTTTTCAGGGATTTACGCCCAAAAAGAAGGGCAAGCGGATGGAACTGCTGGCTTCGCTGGCCGCTGAACCCCGGACGCTGATTTTTTACGAATCCCCCCGGCGAGTGTCGGTTTTTTTAGATGAGATCCGCGCGGTGATGGGCGACCGGCGCGCGGTGCTGGCCCGTGAGATGACCAAGCTTCACGAGGAGTTCATCCGCGGTACGCTTTCCGAAATCCTGATCGTGCTGGCTGATCGTCCCGAGGTCAAAGGCGAGTGCACGCTGATGGTGGACGGCGCAGCGGCTTCCGATTCAGTTTCCACGGATGACCTGGCCGATGCGCTTCGCGATGCCCTGGCGCAACCCGGGGCCCATCTTTCGGGTCTGTCCAAAGCCTTTGCCCACCACTATCAATTGCCCCGGAAAACGGTGTACGAGATGGCCCTGGCGATTCAAAAAGAAACCGACGCATCGGATTGATTCCCATGACGCCAGCAGCGACGACAATCTTCCCGGTGATCCTGCCGGTCTCCGAAGCCGATCAGCGCCTCAGCGGGCGGGACAAGGTCAAGGCGCTGAGCCGTCTGGCCCGGTCGGCCCTGATGAAATCATGTGAAAAAAGCGGGCTTCACCTGGACAGCTTCCCCAAGAACCAGAAGGGCGTTCCCCTTCCGGTAGGCGGCGTCCACTGGTCACTGACCCATAAATCCGACATGGTCGGCGGTGTGGCGGCCGCTTTGCCGGTGGGTATGGACCTGGAGACGATCCGGCCGGTGAGCGACGCCTTGCTGGCGAAGGTGGCCAGTGAGGACGAATGGAAACTGGTGGGAGGCAATCGGCGGAATAACTTTTTCCGCTTCTGGACCGCCAAGGAGGCCGTGCTCAAGGCCGTGGGAAAGGGCATGGTCGGCCTGTCCCACTGCCGGGTGGTGGCGGTCGTCGACGACGCCCACATGACGCTCACCTACGACGGGACCCGCTGGCCGGTGGCCCATTACTGGTTCGGCGACCATGTGGCCGCTCTGGCCGCCCGGCACTTTTCGGCTTCCTGGACACGCTATTAAACCCGCTTGTCCGCCAGCCCTTCCATGGCATCATCCATATCGCGAAAGACCTGGCATATATGGGAGACGCGCTGCCTGCTCGGCTATGGATCCTACCAATAAACTATCAACAGGTTTTTCAATTGATATTGATTTCAGCGCTGTCAGATCTTAACATCAGATCTTTTTAGAGGACGGACGAAAAGAAAAGGGACCTCGGCGCTTATTGTTTAATATACCCGGATCGACGCATTGTCTCATTTTGCGGTCCACGGCTGGTCTTAAAGATTGACCGGACGTGTCACCAACTATCGTAGCCTTACTCCAATCCATTTATGAAGGGAAATCCAATCATGCTGAAAAAAAAACCATACATCGAAGAACGTAAGACCGTAACGGAAGAACAGTTGCTGGGGCGGGTGGAAACGCTTAAATCAATAGGAATGACCGAAAGCCAAATTCAACGGGATGCGCAGGTCAGACATTTCAAAGGAAAGATTCGCCAGGCAAAACACCAATTGGCCGGCATTCTGGAACTGGAAAGCCAGATCGCTCGCAAAAAGGAAATCAAAGCCGAAAAACTGGCGGCCCCGAAAGTGGCGCCTCCTAAAAAGCGACATGCCCAGGACCCCGTAAAGAAAAAGGCTAAAAGGGAAAAACAAATCGCCCCGGCAGCGGAGGACTAATTGACCGCCGGGCGCGACAGGTGCCGGAAATCTATTTAAGAAGAGACCTTCTGATCCTGTTGGGTCGGCAATGTGCCTGATGCGTTAATTGCCAAGACGAATAAGCCTGATCCCATTTTGCTGGGGTCAGGCTTATTTGATTAAAAATTATGGTTGGGGCGTGTTTTAAATCATAATATGGTGCTGACCGGGCTTCACGCCACCTCCTTTGAACGCTTTGCCGCCGCCAGGGCCTTTTCCAGTTCCGGCAGGATTTCAAACAGGTCGCCCACGGCAAAATAGTCGCAGTTGGCCATGATGGCGGCGTTTTCATCGGTGTTGATGGCAATGATCATCCTGGCGGTTTTCATGCCGGCAAAGTGCTGGACGGAACCGGAAATGCCTACGGCCATATACACTTTGGGGTTCACCTTGACGCCGGTCTGGCCCACCTGCATGGCGTAGGGCACCCAGCCGTTGTCTACGGCTACCCGGGAGGCGCCCACAGAGGCGTTCATGTGCCTGGCGCAGTCAAAGAGCAGTTTAAAGTTCTCAGCGCGCTTCAATCCTCTCCCTCCGGAAATGATGATGTCCGCTTCGGCCAGGTAATGGGCGCCGCTGCCGTCGGTACGGGTCTCGATTACTTCGTACCCGGTGTCCTGATAGCCGTCGAAGGAGAAATCGATGATTTCCGCTTCCGCCGGTTCTTTCAGGGCGGGGACGACATTGGCCCGCATGCCATAGATGAAATGACTGCCGGTCAGGGCGATGGTGGCGATGGTCTTGCCCGAATACTGGGAGGTTCTCACCCGGTGGGCCTCCAGGTCGATGTCGATGCAGTCCATGATCAGCGGGGCGCCCAGGCGGGCGGCGATGCGCGGCAGCAGCTCCCTGCCGCTGGGGCTGGTCAGGCCAATCAGGCTGTCGATCTCCAATTTTTGCATGGCAGCGGCCACGGCCGCCGCCTGGCGGGCCGGATCCCAGCTGCGGTTGCCGCTGCGGATGTTTACGATACGGGCCACCCCATAGGCTTCCAGCACCGCCTGGGCATCCTCGGCCGGTCCGTCCGCCACCAGGGCAACGAGGTTGCGGTTTTCTCCACGGGCGGCTGTGGCCATGCCGAAATTGGCTTCCTTGACGCGTCCGTCGTTGAACTCGATGAGAAGTCCGATAGAATTCATGATCAGATCACCTTGGCTTCGTTTTTCAGGATGTCCACAATCTGCGCGGCGATGTCGGCGGCGCTGCCCGTCAGCGCCCTGGGGGTGCGCTGCTCGACAGCCGGCACCAGTTCCTGGATCTGCATGCCGGCCGCAGGGGACTCAATGGCCAGGTCAGCCAGGCCGATCCTTCTGACCGGCTTCTTACGGGATTTGACGATGTCGGGGAAGGTCGGGTAATTGGGCGTGTTCAAGCCCTTGCCTGCGCCGATAACGCAAGGTGCAGTCATGCGGATGACGTCGATGGTTCCCGCTTCCCTTTCGCTTTCCACCCGCACGCCGTCACCGTCGATATCGACCTTGATCACATTGGTGGCCACGGGAAGGCTCAGGTTTTCCGCCAGGCGGAACTGGGTCTGCATGCCTTCGCTGTCGATGGATTCCTTTCCGGTGAAAATAATCCACGGACGGCCATCGGATTGTATCGCGGCCGCCAGGGCGAGCGCGGTGAAAATACTGTCCTGGGGCCGGTCGGTCTCGATGAGGATGCCGCGGTCCGCCCCCATGGCCATAGCCGCGCGCAGGGTGGTTTCCGCAGTCGGTTTGCCTAAACAGACGGCCACGACCTCGGCGTCGGGCAACCCGGTTTTAATTCTGGCCGCTTCGGTGACCGCATGCTCGTCGTAGGGGTTGAGCAGGAAAGTGATCTTTTCGTTGATACCGGTCCCGCCTTCGACGGTGATGGTGGCAGCGGAGTCGGGAACGTGCTTCACGCAGACGTAGATGTTCATGATTTTTCGGTTCATTCCTGATTCGGGTTTTACAAAAAAAACGGGCCTGCCACAGCAGACCCGTTTCATCTAGCAACAACTCATCCGTCTTTCAAGCGTCGATACCACCACCGTTACCCGTTGACGGAAAAGCTGGAGTTATAGTTGATCTCGCGTTTGCGGGAGAAGAAACCCACATTCAGGGTTCGACCGATGTATTTCATCTTATACTGGAAGGGTTTCTTGTCATGATCCAGACCTTTTTCACAGGCATCGATCAGTTCGGCCATCATGCGGCCCACCACCGGGGCATTCTTGTACTGATTGCCGCTGGTGCCGACGGCCATGTAGAAACCGCCCAGATCGGATTTGTCATAGACCGGAATCCAGTCGTCGGAGCAGTCGTACAAGTCGCAGACGCCTTTGGGCTGGTTGGGCACCTTCAGGGTGGGGATACGTCTCCCCAGCCGGTAGCACTGGGCCTTCCACTGCTCTTCGGTTAACTGGTTGTCACGGCCATGCCCACCCCTGCCGGCATAGAACTCGTCCGGATCGGGGTACTCTTTGGGATCGCATTCCGGGTCCTCGGAGCCGATGAGAAAAAGGTTGCCCACTTCCGGACGCACGTAGCAGCCGATGTCTCCATCGCTCTGATGGTAGCCCTTATTAATGTAGTCATAATCCTCGGGGGCAGGGCAGTACATGACCTCATGGCGCAGGGCTTTGGTTTTGATGTTGCAGCCTTCCCAGACGCCCGGGGCCATCTGGTTGATCTTGAAGGAGTGGGGGCCGGCGCAGTTGACCACGACCGGTGCGTCGATTTCGGTGCCGTCGGCCAGGGTGATGCCCTGGACTTTGCCTTCAGCGGCGCGGATTTTGACCACCTCGGCGTTGAACATGAACGTGGCGCCCTTGGCTTCGGCGGCGCGCATGATGTTGTGCGCGGACAGGGTGGGGTCATTCACATAACCGCCCTCGGGACAGAACAGGCCGCCTTCGAGCATCTTGGTGGGTTCTTCCCAGAAGGCCGGATCCTCGGGGCGTTTGACCGGCCAGAACTCGTGCAGGTCGAGCACCGGAACCATCTCCAGGATCTCTTCGTTGGTCAGTTCCTTATACTTGACACCCACGGCATCGTAATGTTTTTTCACGTTCTGCCACTTGTGCCCCTGGGATTTGATCAGCAGGGAACCGGTGTTCATGAACTTGGCCAGGCCCTTTTCGTCTTTCACATGATCCAGGTAGTTCTCCCAGTCCAGCCAGTATTTGAATCCCTCGTAGGCAAAGGCCACGCCGTCTTCAGTGGAGTAGTGGGCGCGGACGATGGCGCATGAACCGGCCGTGGAGCCTTCTCCGGCATCGGGCAGCTTGTCCACGCTCATGGTCTTGTAACCCATCTTGGAAAGCTCGTAGGCAATGGGGGCACCGATCACGCCGGCCCCGATGATAATGGCGTCATACTTTTTGGTCATGGTTTCCTCCGTCAAGTGAGATGCGTAAAAGTTCGGTCTGAGTGAATCGTATAACGATCCTAAAAATTACAAATGCAAAAAAAACGCCGCATACAAGTTTAATATCAATTTTTTATTGAATAATTTTTTGTTTCATGAATACAGGCAGTTATTTTATGTATGCGTGGGCCGGTGTCAAATGAAACGTCCCTTCATGGTGAAAAAATGAAAAAAAATTTAACTGAAAAGAAAAATATTTTTCTGATTTTGAGAAAACTTTTTTTCACCTTGGCCCGATAATCCGGTATTGATCATCGGGCGGTTGTTCGCCTGTATTCCAAGCAGGAGACCGAAGCGGAAGTCCCCCGCTTCAGCCTCGTTTTTCTGCGTAAACGCTCTCCTGCACAATAACTACCCCTGAAGCCCTTGAATCCATGTATTAAAACGGTTTTCCCCTGCCGGCCTCAGGCCGAGCGCGGACCCGGCTTCCAGTATGGCGTGAACCATGCTGTCCCCATAGCCCCGGCTGCATGTCAGCAGAAATCCGCCGCTGCCGTCGGCGGCCTTTTCCAAGGTTACGATCTGGCAGGGCACGTGGCAGAAAGGGCCCTGATACAGAAACGGCGCTTTTTTGGCTGGGTCCAAAAAGTCCAGGGCGGTCAGCTTTTCGGCGATGAAAAACGCCTTGGGGCCGAACAGGGCCAGAAACACAGTGGACTCGGTGACGTCGGTATAGCCGGAAAAATCAGGCAGGCCCGGCGCTTCCGCGCCCAGGTGGAAGATCGATGCCTGGGTGCGGTTCATGCGGTTGATCAGCGTGTTGTCGGCAAAGGTGCATTCGCCCGGTGCTTCCGGCACGGCCAGGTCGCAGGGAGTCAGTTCGCCGACTTTCCTGTCCTGCAGATCCCAGCGGGTTTTGTGCGCCAGGTCCACCAGCCAGGGGCCCTGGCCCTCTTCGTCGTATTCCAGTGCCACCGTCCAGTTGTCGCGCGCCTCGACTTTGAGCGGGCTGACCTTGAACTGCACCGGGGATTCTCTTTTTATCTCAGTCATGACTGGTACCTCATGTTTTAGAAGTTTTAAGTGTTAAGTTTTAAGTGTTAAGTGGTGGATGGGGTCGATTTAATATTAAAAATCGATTGAATTCATTTGCTTAACACTTAACACGTGCAACCTAACACTGAGATTCATTGTATCTTAATTAGGATTTCATGCGTTCGCCTTTGGGATCATAGAACGGCGTGGCAACCACCCTCGCATACAGGCGAACGCCGTTGCATTCATCCTCAAATATCTCGATCCGGGTCCCGATGTCAGCCAGCTGGGATTCCACCAGGGCCATACCCACGGCCTGGCCGGTGGTGAAGCTTTTGCGCATGGTGGCCACGTAGCCGCGGACATTGTTGTCGACAATCAACGCGCCGTCGCGGGCGGGCCGGTCGTCATCTTCCATGCGGATGCCCACCAGCTTGAGCCGGCCGGCGTCTTTTTCAGCCTGGCGCAGGGCCACGGCGCCCACGGTCTTGGCATCGGCCTTCTTGCGGTCCCAGAGAAAACCCAGACCCAGATCCAGCAGGTTGGTGCGCTGTTCGGATTCGGAGCCGAGAATGACGTGGCATTTCTCCATGCGCAGCACGTTCTGGGCTTCCACGCCGAAGTTGCGGATACCGAATTCGGCGCCGGCTTCCTTGAGCAGGTCCCAGACTGCCTGGGTGTAGGACGAGGGTACGTGCAGTTCGTAGGAAAGCTCGCCCACAAAACCCAGGCGCATGGCCCGCACGAAGACGGCGTCCTTGATCAAAAACTCCCGGTACCCGGAAAAGGGGAAGGCTTCGCTGGAAAGGTCGATGTCCACCACTTTGGAAAGGACCTTGCGGGCGTTGGGGCCGGAGATGTTGATCACGCCCATGGCGTCG
The DNA here is from genome assembly GCA_020444075.1 of Deltaproteobacteria bacterium. Lineage (GTDB taxonomy): Bacteria > Desulfobacterota > Desulfobacteria > Desulfobacterales > Desulfosarcinaceae > Desulfosarcina. The sequence continues at coordinate 16,596 of JAHLLR010000039.1, read as the reverse complement.
GTCAGGTTGACTAGGGAAAAATCCCACCCGTCGAAACGGGTATGGTAGCGGATCCATTCCACGGTCTGCCCGGCCCGTCCGGTGGAGGTGGTGAAGTAGTAGTCGTTTTCACCCAGTTTGACCACCACGCCGTCATCGATGACGCAACCGTCGTCGTTGCACATGGCCGAATACTTGATGCGGCCCTCCTTGACCTTGCTCATGTCGGATACGTACACCCGCTGAAGGGCCTTGAGGGCATCGGGTCCGTGGATACGGAACTTGCCCAGGGTGGAGCCGTCCAGCATGCCTACGTTGTTGCGGACGTTGAGGATCTCTTCCCTGCAGTCGAAGTCCGCGGAAAAGTAACGCGCCCGCTGCCAGACGCCGATGTTGCGGAAGATGCCTCCATCGGCAATCTGGGAGTCGTGCAGCGGCGTATGCTTGAACATGTGATGGTTATAGCCGGCATAGGTGGCCAGAAATGTCGGCACCAGGGGCGGACGCACCGTGGTGGGAACCGGCGTGCTGATGGATGCCGTATACTTGGCCACGAACAGGGGCAGGTTGTGCCCCGGGATGCCGCCCTGACCCGGTCCGGTGCCGGCCGAGGTAAATCGTTTGATCAGTTCGGGAACATCGAAGCCCATCTCGATGGCCTGTTTGATATTTTTTATGGTGGTGTCTTCATCGAAGCAGATGAAGCTCTTGCGACCCTTGACCGGTGCGGTGACCAGCTTGCAGCCGCGTTCCGGGCCGGGGAGGACGGATGCAGCCTTTTCTGCCTCGGCAACGGTTTTGCCCACGTCCGCACCGGCGGCGGCCGCCGCCTTGAGGCCGGCCAGGCGCCCGGAGGCTTCGATGGCGCCGGGATGGTTGACGCCGGTGATCCGGCCGGCGGGGAACATTTTTTCGGGCAGTTCGGTGGGCAGGAAGTAGCCGGTGTGGCTGTCGTAGCCCATCTTGGCCTGGGCCAGAATGAATGGACCGGTTACCGGGGTCAGTCCGGCAGATGCCACCAGCAGGTCACAGGGGAATTGTCGTTTGACCGTGCCTTCAACGGTGGACAGGGTGACTTTTTCGACTTTTTTGCAGCCGTGCGCCTTGGCCGCCACCCATCCCTTGAGGACCGGTATCTTGCGTTCGGCCAGGGCCAGCATCAGCTCAGGGTTCTGGCCATCTTCACGGATATCGGCCACGCAGTTGATTTTCAGCCCCAGGTCGAACAGATCGACAGCGGCTTCGAGGCCCAGATCATGGCCTACGGAAAAGACCGCCTCGCTGCCCGGCAGCAGACCGTAGGTGCGGGCCATGCGATGGGCGCATCCCACCTGCATGACGCCGGGGCGTTCGTTGTGGTCGAAGATCAGCGGGCGTTCGATGCAGCCGGTAGCCACCACGACGCTGTCCGAACGGATCTCGATGTAGCGTTCGGTGAAGGTGTCCGAGGCCTTGCCCACCTGAAAAGCGGTGATCAGGTTGTTGTTGTAAGCCCCAACCATCGAGGTGTGCTTGAATACCCGGATATTGCCGGTCAGCTTCACCTTCTCGGCCAGATCTCGTGCCCGTTCATAAAGGGGCGTGCCCTCGGCGGTGGTGCTGACCCGGTAGTCGAAGCATCCGCCCAGGTGGGGGCGGGATTCGAGCAGGACCACACGCTGTCCGGATTCGGCGGCGGCCAGGGCTGCGGTCATGCCGGCGGCGCCGCCGCCGATGACGGTGACCTCGGCTTTGATGAACATCTCGTCATACTGGCCCTTCATCTGGTAATCGGCGGAAATGACGCCGATTCCGGCGGCCTTGCGGATCTGCTTCATCGCCACGGGCCAGATGGCTGCGGGCTTGTGCATGGTCTTGTAGTAGAATCCGGCCGGCATCATCCAGTCCAGCTTGTCGATGAAGGCCAGCCAGTCGCGGTCGGCAGACCCTTTGACATTCTGCTCCCGGACCACCATGCCGTCTTTGAGCAGGGTGTTTTCGGTACGAACGTTGGGAACGCCGTTGACATCCATGCAGGTGTTGCTGCACTCGCCGTCAAGACTGTAAAGCCCGCGGGGGCGGTGATATTTCAAACTGCGTGCAAAGACCCGGACGCCATTGGCAAAAAGGGCCGTCGCAACGGTATCTCCGGCAACTCCCTGGACGGTTTTTCCCCGGTAGTTCAGGGACAGTTTTTCCGACGGGGTGATGCGGAGTGTGGGCAATTGGTTAAGCCTGTTCATTTGCTTGCCTCCGGTTTAGCCACTTCGAGGTTTTGGGTTGTGTCACGCCAGGTGGTGAACCAGGATCCGCATCCATCGCGGTGACACCACCACTCTTTCTGGACGCCGGCCGTGCACTTGTTCATATGGACATAATCGCACCAGGCGGCAGGGGTCAGCCCCGCTTCCACCGGGCGCGGTCCCTTGTCTTCTCCCCCGTAACGAAATTCGTATCCGTTGCGTTTGCCGCAGACGGGGCAGGTGAGTGTTAGGGCCATGATTCAATCTCCTTCTATCGGTATCCGTCCAGAAACGGCATTTTGCGTCCCGGATCGGCGTTCTCACGATTCGAAAATCCTCGACGTAGCGCTGCTACGCCTCTGGTTTCCAAATCGCTGCGGCCTTGATCCGAAACCCAAGCTACCATTTCTGGACGGATACAATTGATGGTCATTTTAAAATACACAATGGTCATGATCAATTATTCGGCGTATAGCTGACCAGTTCGGCGGTTTCACCCATCAACTGGTGGTTTTCGTATCGGCGCAGGTTGAACGGCTTGAGCATGTCCGGGCAGTGACCACTGGCCATGTACTGCGCCATGTATTTGCCGACGGCGCTGCAGGATTTGAAGCCGAAGTAGCCCCAGCCGCAGTCCATGTAGAAGCCTTCATAATGATCGTTGCCGTCCATGATGGGCGCCATGTCCGGGGTCATGTCCGCCAGGCCGCCCCAGATACGCATGAATTTTACGCCGCGCAGGCAGGGCAGCCAGTCGGAAAGGGCTTCGGCCTGGTGCTTGATGTAATGGGCCGTGTTTTGCGTCGTATAGTTGGGCCACTGGTCCATGTGGGCGCCGGTGGCGATTTCGCCTTTGAGCGTCTGGTTGGCATAGCAGTGGTAGGCACCCGACGAGACCACGTGGTCGAGCAGGGGTTTCAGCGGCTGAGTGACCATCGCCTGAATGGTCAGCACGGCGATGGGCAGCTTGATACCCAGCATGTGGTAGATCAGACCGGCACTGTAGCCACCGGCACTCACCAGCACGCGGGGGGTGTGGATACGGCCGCGGGAGGTTTCCACACCGGTGATTTTTCCGCCTTCGGTGTGGATGGCGGTGGCTTCGGTGTGCTGGTGGATGTCTACGCCGTGCTTGGCGGCCCCTTTGGCCAACCCCCAGACCACGGCGTCATGGCGCACGATGCCTCCCGGGGGGTGAAACATGGCCCCGTGGATAGGGAAGGTGATATCTTCGGAAATGTTCAACGCCGGCACCAGTTCCTTGGCCTGCTTGGCGTCGATGAGGTGGCTCTCCACTCCGTGGAACTGGGCGGTGGCGATGGTCATGCGGGCCGCCTTCATGGCGGCTTCACTGTGCATCAGGTTGAGGTTGCCGCAGTTGTTGAACATCAGGTTGTAGTCCAACTCTTTGGTGAGCACCGGCCACAGGTCAAGCGCTTCCTTATAAAGCGGAACGTTGTACTGCGTGCGCTGGTTGGCCCGCACGATGGCCGTGTTCCGGCCGGCACCGCCGAACCCGATGAAACGTTTTTCAATGATGGCCACATCCGTGAGGCCGTGCTCCTTGGCCAGGTAGTAAGCGGTGGCCAGACCGTGAAGGCCGCCGCCGATGATCACTGCATCGTAGCTGGACTTCAGTCTGGTTTTGTTGCCCCACAGGGGCTTGGATTTCCAGAACATACGCTCTCCCTACATGATTTTAAGATAAAAATGCGTGGGTGACGAAGAACCATACACTCCCAATTGTTGCTGAAAGTAACTGAATGAAATGAAACATGTCAATAAAAAAATTATAAATTGATGGTAAAATGTTCAAACAGCCTTGACAATAATTTTTTATAGTAATAAATACATTTAAAAAAAGATGGGTTATGGAATAATCAACAAAATGAAATAAAAATTTCATTATCGCCTCTACCAAGGAACTTGTTATGAATGATTCCCAGGCACATCCGGTGATCAAGGGCATCGTGAATCAACTGGACACACTTACCCCCAAAGGAAAAATCCTGGGCAGCTATATTATTCAAAACCCCCGCAAGGCGGTTTTCATGACCACCAAAGAACTTTCCGAAGCCTGCGGGGTCAGCGAGGCCACGGTGGTTCGGTTCGTGGGGCAATTGGGCTACGGCGGTTATGGAGAATTTCTTCAGGCGCTGCGGGATTTTGTGGATTCAGGACTGACCCTGCCGGACCGGGTGGATCTGCCTGGAATGAAGGGGCCCGGCACCGACCTGCTTCACCGGGTGGTCTTCGAGGAGATGAACAACCTGCGTCAGTTTTATGAGGGCATCGACATGAAGGTGCTGGGCAAGATCGTGGAGCAGCTTGAGAACAGTACCGCCGTTTATGTGGTCGGCTCCAGAGTCTCCTACACTTTTGCCTATTACCTCGGGTGGTCGTTGACCAAAGTCCGCCGGGGTGTCCATATCTTAAAAGGCAGTGACAGTACCGCCATCGACTGGCTGACCAATGCGCCCGACAGCAGCCTGGTGACGATTATCACCACATCCCGCTATCCCAACGAACTGATCAAACTGGGAAAGGTCGCCCGGCGGCTTCAGCACAACCTGCTGGTGATCACCGATAACACCCTGTGCCCGGTAATCCCCTTTGCCCATCTCTCCCTGGTGGTTCCATCCCGTTCCATCCCGCTGATCGGTTATCCGACGACCATTTCCTGTATCATCAACTACCTGGTGCTGGAACTGGTCAATCGTCAGCGCCCGCAGCTCAATGAGCACCAGGAGAAGCTTGAGCAGATGTACCTGGAAAACGATATTTTGTTCAACATGTACGCCCACGACTGAGGGCTGAAGGCCGAGGACCGAGCACGGAAGGCAGAGGACGGAGGATGGGGAACAGGAATAAAAGCGGCTTCCAGAACTCTGGCCTCGGACTTCAGCCTACCGGTTTGCCTGGCCATTAAAAGTATGGCATGCTTCCTATCATCCGGTTAACCGATACGCCAACCTTGACGGAATCTTTGCAGTCATGGCCATGAATACTTTCCCACGCCATTCCATCGCTCGGACGCTCGATATCGGCTATGAAGAATTCCTGCCCTTTTTCGACGGCTTCAGCGAGGGTTTGCTCATCGTCGATCGGACCGGTACCATTATCTACTATAATCCCACCATGGCCGCCATTGATGAACTGGACCCGGCTGAGGTGCTCGGAAAGAAAGTGGTGGACGTATACGACCTGTCAGAGGAAGGCAGCGTGATCATGCAGTGTCTGAAGGATCGGCAGCCCATTGTTGACCGGTCGCTGCTTTATCGAACGCGGCGGGGAAAGGTGGCCAACACCATTCATACCGTGTTTCCCTTGTTCAAGCGTGGCCGGTTAGAAGGCGCCATCTGTCTGGTGCGGGAATATAACGTGCTGGAAGAGACCATTTCATCCATTTCCATTCCCCGGCCCAAACGATCGCTGCCCAATGATACCCGCTTTGATTTCGAGGCCATCGTGGGCAGCAATATCGATTTTCTCAGGGCGGTCAACACGGCCAAAATGGCCGCCATAACCCCTTCGCCGGTGATGCTGTATGGGGAGACCGGATCCGGCAAAGAGCTTTTTGCCCAGGCCATTCACAACCACAGCGGTCGCAAGAGCGGCCGCTACACGGCGGTGAACTGCGCCGCCATACCGGAAAACCTGCTCGAAGGACTGCTTTTCGGAACCACCAGCGGCGCCTTTACCGGGGCGCGAAATAAGATGGGAATTTTCGAGCGTGCCAGCGGCGGCACAATTTTTCTGGACGAACTCAACTCCATGGGCATCGGGCTTCAAGCCAAGATCCTGCGGGTCATCCAGGAGCGCAAGGTCCGTCGTTTAGGGTCCCTCCGGGAATCGGAGATCGACCTGAAAATTATCAGCAGTGTGAACCAGGAACCTCACGTGGCCATCGCCGCAAACAATTTGCGGCCTGACCTGTTCTACCGGCTGGGCGTGGTGTTCATCCCTATTCCTCCTCTGCGTGAACGCAAAGAGGATATTGTTTTGCTGGCGCGTCATTTTCTGGACAAGCATAGCCGGGCGCTGAACCGCAAGGTCTCCGACATTTCCAGTGACGTGCTGGCTTTGTTCAACGATTATGACTGGCCCGGCAACGTTCGTGAACTGGAGCATGTCATCGAGGGGGCCATCAACCTGGTCGTTTCCAGCCGGACCATCGAGCGACGTCACCTGCAGTCCCACCTGACCACCTGGCGTCGGTTGCGGGGACAGCCGGACGCGGTTCAGCCACCCATGGCCGGTTCGCCGCCACAAGGATACGGTGTTCACGGACAGGGGCCTGAACGATTGCCGGTCCCATCCCCCGGTGCCGGTCAGCGTTCGCCGGACAGCGGGAAAGGCTTGCTGGCCACCCAGGCCGATCAGGAGAAGGCCGTGGTGGCGGATGCCCTGGCCGCCCATGCGGGCAATATCACCCGGGCGGCAAAAAGCATCGGCATTTCGCGGCAGCTGTTCAACTATAAGATGAAAAAGTATCGCATCGACCGACACGACTATCTGTCATGAATGCAACGGACCACCACCGGCAATCCTATTTCGAAGCCATCGTAGAGGCCTTTGACGGCATGGTCTACGTGTGTTCGCCGGATAACCGGATCGAATTCGTCAACCGGCAGGTCCTTGAGCAGCTGGGGCGTGACCCGGTGGGGGAGGCCTGCCACAAGGCCCTGTATGACAGCGATCAGGTCTGCCCGTGGTGCCCGGAACAAGATGCTTTCCGCGGAAAGACGATTCGATGGGAATTCAGGCATCCGACTACCGGGCGCTGGTTTTACAACATGGCCACGCCTATTGTCCATCCGGACGGGTCCACGTCGAAACTGAGCCTGTGCGTCGATATCACCGAAAAAAAAAGCGCCGAAAATGCCCTCCTGGAAAGCGAAAGACGTCTGAGCACCCTGATGAACAACCTGCCGGGGATCGTTTATCGCTGCCGGGCGGACGAGACATTCACGATGGAGTTTGCCAGCCGGGGCAGCAAGCGGCTGCTGGGCTTCGAACCGCATGAACTCCTCGGCAAAGGACCCCATGCCTATCAGCGGATCGTTCACCCGGAGGATCGCAAAAACATGCTCAATCTGGTGAGTGAAACCGTGGCCATGCGGCGGCCATTCAGCTTCATCTACCGCATCCGCGCGGCCAGTGGAGAGGAAAAGTGGGTCTGGGAGCAGGGCGAAGGGGTGTTCGACGACGATGACCGGCTGGTTGCCCTGGAGGGGTTTATCAGCGATGTGACCGCTTATAAAGAGGTGGAACTGGATCTTCGCAAGGAGAACCTGCGTCTGCGTTCATCCATCAGCGACCGTTACCGGTTCGGGGACATTATCGGCAAGAGTGAACCGATGCAGGCGGTGTATGACCTGATTCTCAAGGCGGCCGCCAGCGACGCCAGCGTGATCATATTCGGGGAGTCCGGTTCCGGCAAGGAACTGGTGGCCCGGGCCATCCATCGGTTGAGCGATCGTCGGGCAGGCGAATTCGTTGCCGTCAACTGCGGAGCCATTCCAAAAGATCTGATGGAGCGGGAATTTTTCGGCCACATGAAGGGCGCTTTTACCGGAGCCAATGCGGACAAGGGCGGGTTCCTGGATTCGGCAGACGGGGGGACCCTGTTTCTTGATGAGATCGGTGAGATCGGGCAGGATATGCAGGTCAAACTGCTGAGGGTGCTGGACGGTGTGGGTTACACCCCTTTAGGCGGGATCAAGCTCAAGCGCAGCGACTTTCGGGTGATTGCCGCCACCAACCGGGACCTGGTGAAGCTGGTTAAGGATGGACGGATGCGCGAGGATTTTTTTTACCGTATCCGCATTCTGCCCATCCAGTTGCCGCCGCTGCGTGAACGCAAGGGAGATATCCCGCTGCTTATTGATCATTTTTTGTCAACGCTTACCAGGGGCAATGAGCAACCCCCGCATTTGCCGGTGAGGGTTCGCGAGGCCATGGAAACCTACACCTGGCCCGGTAATGTCCGTGAGCTGCAGAATGTGCTGCATACCTACATTACCTTGGGGAAACTGGACCTGATGGGGCAGATTTCCGACCGGTCGGGCGAAGGACAGGCGGTCACGGAACCGCCTTCTTCAGCCGGTGACAGCCTTCGACAACGCATGGATGCCCTGGAAAAAAAGATGCTTCTCAGCGCTCTGGAAGCGAATCGATGGCATCGCGGCAGGGCGGCTGAAGCCCTGAAGCTCAACTACAAGACGCTCCAGCGAAAAATGAAAACGCATGGTATAAAGTAGTCCGTATTTAGGACATTTATGTCTTAACGCACTAAAACGCTGACATTCCAATCGATTAATTCCGTTCCTGCCTGCACACAAGGACATTTATGTCCAATCCCCTCTAAACCGCTGTACCGGAAAAAATAAAACTTTTTCTTTCATTTCAAGGGGCTGAAAAAAACCGTTCCAATGGCATAAAGATTGAAATCTTTCTTTCATCAATGGTGGGGTCAGCTTTCACCCCTTTTGCGGTGACGATACAACCCGCTTTCATCGCTCACCCCCCTCGACGTTGCAAAGATTCTCGAATAACCATCGTCCCACGCCTTTCAGATGGTTCATCTCATATGTTCAACCCTTACCCAGGGAGTGTTTCCATGACGCCAACTGTCATCCACGAAAAATGTTCCGGATGCGGGACCTGTAAGCTGGCCTGTGCAATGGAAAATTTCAGTGCGGTTCAGCCCGCCCGGGCGCTTTTGCGGATCGAAGGCCGCTTTCCTGCACCGGGAGATTACCAGATCCATTTCTGCGATCAGTGCGGCGAGTGCGCCGACAACTGTCCGGTGGATGCCATCGCAATGGAAGCCGGGGTTTACCGCGTGGACCCGGACCTTTGCACCGGTTGCATGACCTGCGTGGAGGTCTGTCCGAAAGGGGTCATGGTGGAACAACCGGGATCCGAGTTACCGGCAAAATGCATATTGTGCGGCGCCTGTGCGGAAATCTGCCCGCGCGGTGCCATCGTGATGACAGAGTCAATGCATGCCTGACTAAGGTGATGACGGTATGACTGACGATCAGAAAGGAAAAGGAATGAACGACAACTCCATCGACAAAACCGTATCCATCACCTCGGCCCTCTGCTGCCTGGCCTTCGTTTTTATGACGATGGCTTCGCCGGATCAGGTCAAGGACCTTTTCGACAAGATCTTTAAATTTTTCATCAGCAATTTTGGCTGGGCCTATATGACCTGCGTGGCCGGTTTCGTGGTTTTTTGTCTGGCCGTGGCTTTTTCGCGCTTCGGTAATATTCGCTTGGGCAAGGATGATGAAAAACCCGAGTTCAGCCTCAGCGCCTGGTTTGCCATGCTCTTTGCCGCCGGCATGGGCATCGGCCTGGTTTTCTGGGGGGTCGCCGAGCCGATCTACCATTTTGCCGGTCCTCCTTTTGCCGACCCCAAAACACCGGCGGCTGCATCCGAAGCCATGCGAACCGTCGTCTTCCACTGGGGGCTTCATCCCTGGGCCTGCTACGCTACAGTGGCCCTGGTGCTGGCCTATTTCCAGTTTCGCAAAGGATATCCGGGGTTGATCAGCGCTACACTGACCCCCCTGATCGGCGAAAAAGCCGCCCAGGGAACCGCTGGAAAGATCATCGATTCCCTGGCCGTGGTCACCACCCTGTTCGGTGTGGCCACGTCGCTGGGGCTGGGCGCCCTGCAGGTGACCACCGGCCTGGACCTGCTTTACGGTATCGGCAAGGGTACCGCAATCTCCATCACCGTCATCGCCGTCGTGACAGCCCTTTATATTACCTCCGCCGTCACCGGGATCAACAAGGGGATCCGTATCCTGAGCAACATCAACATGATCATGGCTTTCGGCCTCATGTTACTCGTTCTGGTCCTCGGTCCTACCCGTTACATTTTAAACTCGTTGATCGAATCCATCGGCAACTACCTGCAAAATATCCTCTGGCTCAGTTTTTTCGTGGACGCCAGCGGCGGGGTGGCCAAACATACCGGTTACGACTGGTCCGGCGCCTGGACGGTGTTCTACTGGGCCTGGTGGCTTACCTGGGCGCCTTTTGTGGGCGTGTTCATCGCCCGCATATCCCGCGGCCGAAAAATCCGGGAGTTCGTTCTGGGCGCCCTTCTGGCACCGACTCTGCTGTGCGCCATCTGGTTCAACATTTTGGGGGGTTCGGCGATTTTCCTGGAACTCAACGGCACGCCGGGCATCGCCGATGCCACCTTTAAAGATGTGACCACGGCCATCTTCACGCTCTACAACAACTTCAGCATGAGTGCATTTCTGTCGCTCATCTCCATGATCATCGTCTCCATTTTTTTCATCACGTCGGCCGATTCGGCCACTTTCGTGGTGGGCATGATGACCTCCGGCGGGAGCCTTGAGCCCAAAACCGGACTGAAGGTCTTCTGGGGGCTGGTCTGCTCCTCCATTGCGGCCATGCTGCTGGTTGCCGGGGGCTTGAAAGCCGTCCAGACGGTTTCCTTTGTGGTCTCCTTTCCCTTCATGATTCTGATGCTCTTCATGGCATATTCCTTTATCAAGGCGATTTCGGCCGAGACCGAAACCACCAGAAAACCCAAAAAACGCAAATCGACGAGCCGGTCCACCGAAACTGCCGTTGCGGTTGAAGCCGCCCCGAGCTTTTCAAATTAAGGAGTCGGATCCATGTACGGATATGCCGGAACCATTCTTCGGATCGACCTGTCCAGCGGTGCAATTGAAAAACAGCCGTTGGATGAGACCCTGGCGGAGCGATTTATCGGTGGTCGGGGATTCGTGGCCAAGCTGCTTTTCGACGAATTGCCGCGCGGGATTGACCCCTACGATGAGCGGAACCTGTTCATCGCTGCCACCGGCCCCCTGTCCGGCCACCTGGTGCCGGCCAGCGGCAAGACCCATTTCGGCACCAAATCGCCGGCGACCGGCGGCTATGCGGACAGCAACATGGGCGGCCATTTCGGACCGGCACTGAAATATGCCGGGTACGACATGCTGATTATTACCGGGTGTTCGCCGGTGCCCAGCTATCTGTTCATCGACGACGACCAGGTAGAGATCCGTCCGGCCGGGAATTACTGGGGGCAGGGGGCGCTGACCGCCGAGAAAAGCCTGAAAACGGATCTGGGCGAGGATTTCCAGATCTTGACCATCGGGCCGGCCGGCGAGCAGCGGGTGCGTTACGCCTGCCTTTCCCACGATTTCGGCCGTCAGGCCGGACGGAGCGGTGTGGGGGCCGTGCTGGGTTCCAAACGGATCAAGGCCATTGCCGTCAAGGGTACGGGCAGCCTGCCGGTGTTCGACCTGAAAAAGGCCTTTGCCGCCGGAAAAGAAGCCTACAAGAAGGTATCCGCCAAACCCGGTTTTACCGAATGGACCCCCGAAGGAACCGCCGGCATCACCAACTGGGTCAACGAGGTAGGGGTCTTTCCCACTCGTAACTTTAAAACGTCGTTTTCCGACCACTACCAGGCGATCAACGGCAAGGCGATCCTGAAAAAGCTGAAAATCACCGATAAGGGATGCTACTGCTGCCCCACGCCCTGCGGCAAATACGGTCATACCCAAACCAGATTGGGTAACGCCTACGTCGAGGGTCCCGAGTACGAAACCATCGCCCTGTTCGGCGGCAACTGCGAACTCAAGACCATCGAGGAGGTGGCCTACGCCAATTACCTGTGCGACGAACTGGGGGTAGACACCATTTCAGCAGGCGCGGTTATCTCCTGGACCATCGAGTGTTTCGAAAAAGGCATGCTCAGCGAACGGGAGATCGGTCGACCGGTGAGATTCTCTGATTTGGAAACCGTTAATTATCTGCTGGATAAGATCGTTGCCCGCGAGGGCATCGGCGATTTGCTGGCCGAAGGCGTGAAAAAAGCGGCTGAAAAGGTGGGGCAGGGCTCCCATGCCTTCGCCATTCACGTCAAAGGCCTGGAATGGACCGGCTATGAATGCCGCAACGCGCCTTCCATGATGCTGGCCTATATGACGGCGGATATCGGCGCCCACCATTCCCGCGCATGGGTGCTGGGCCACGACATGGCCGGCGCATGGACCAACGTTCACGATCTGGTCAGCGGCGGCGGCACGGTGGAGCGGCAGCCCCCGGCCCGGATCAGGGCGGACAGTGCCCGCTTTGTGATTGACTCCCAACACACCCGTCCCCTGTTCGATGCCCTGGGGATCTGCCGGCTTCAACTGATGGAGCTGGGCTTCGAGGTAGAGAATTACGAAGCACTTTTCTATTTCATTACCGGAAAAAAGCGTTCGTGGAAGGAGATGCTGGGTGTCTCCGAACGGATATGGAACCTTACGCGTTCAATCTCCGCCAGGGAAATCAAGGGCTTTGGCCGCAGCTGGGATTTCCCGCCGGATCGGTTTTCCACCGAGCCGATTCCCTCCGGTCCCAACGAGGGCTATTTCATTCCCAAGGAAAGCCTGGACCAGCTGCTGGACTGGTATTACGCGGAAAGGGGCTGGGATGCCAACGGCCTCCCCACCCGGCAAACCCTGGTGCGGCTTGGGCTTGAAGAGGTAGCCGACCAACTGACTGCTGAAGGTGTGCTGACCCACTAAGTATTCAATCCAACCAATCGGGAGAATAGGACCATGAGAAAAATACTGACTCCGGACGCATTCAATCAGGAAACGGCCGATGCCGTGGTCATCGGTGGTGGGATTATCGGTGTGGCCACGGCTTTCTGGCTTTCCCGTGCCGGCATGTCAACCATCCTGGTGGAGATGCGCGACGGATTGTCTACGCTGACCACCACCGCCTCCATCGAATCCTTTCGTGCCCAGTTTACCGAACCGGCCATGGCCGCCCTGGCCAAGGAGTCTATCGAGGTGTGGGAGAATTTTGCCCAGACCACCGGCCTGGAAGGCTACGCGATCGACCTGCACCACGGCGGCTACCTGTTTCTCACTACCGAGGCGGCTATGGTGGCGGAGGTGAAGGCCACGGTCGATGCCTACCACAAGGTCGGTGTAACCGATTCCGAATACCTCAGCGGCGACGAGATTTTAAAACGCTGGCCCTGGCTGAACCCGGAAATCAAGGCCGGTGCCTTTCGGGCAAAAGATGGCTGGTTTTCCGCCCATGAGGTCACTCAGGGTTTTGCGCGGGCGGCCGAAAATGCGCGTTTTTACGTGCGCACGCGGGCTACCGGCATCGAGACCGACAAACAGGGGGTTTGCGCGGTAACCACCGACCGGGGACGCATCAACACGCGCGTGGTGGTCAACGCCGCCGGGCCGTTCGCCGTCACCGTGGGGCGCTGGGTCGGCCTGGACCTGCCCATCTACCAGATGCGCCGTCAGCGCGTTTTCGTGGCGCCCCATCCCAAAATTCCCCAGGATTCGCCCCTGATCATGGACGTGGACAACGAATCCTACTGGCGGCCCGAAACCGGCGGCGCCCTGCTCGGCTGGCACGATCCCGCAGAGCAGAAGAGCGATCCCATGGAAGACCCCCAGGGTGATTGGGACTTTCCTGCTTTTACCCTGGAGATGTGTTCGCGTCTGAGTCCCTTCTGGAGTGAGGTGGTCGACGATTTGAAACAGGAAGACCTGTCGGTCTATGCCGGACAGTATGTGCATGCCCCCGACGATCAGCCCCTGATAGGACCGGTTGACGGTATTCCCGGGTTTTACCTGAACTGCGCCTACTGGCCGGGAGTGATGTTGTCGGCGGCCGCCGGCCGCTGGACCTGCGACCTGGTTACCGGAAAGATGAAGCCAGAGGAGAACCCGCTTCGCCTGAGCCGGTTTGCGGAGGGGCTTGCCACGCCGCCGGGGGCGTTTATGCGCGGCCGCCATTGAAAAGGGTTCAAGGGGTCGAGGTGTCAAGGATTCAAGGGATAGGGCTATGCATATCACCTGTACCGCCACTGGACCCCTCGGCCCCTTGAATCCTCGAATCCTTTGTCTACGAAGAGCATGTCAAGCCTGGGATGCATGGCGAACAAAGGAGAATACGTTATGGGCAAAAAAATGAAACTGGGGCTGCACACTTACACCCTTCACCTGTGGGGGCTGGGGCAGAACTGGGGCGTCGTGGCCGATCCGCGTCCTAAGGAGATGAGCCTGATTGAATTGATGGACAAGGCGGTGGAGTGGGGGCTGGACGGGCTCCACATTACCGGATGCGATCTGGAAACCAAGGACGATGAACGCTTAGCGCAAGTAAAATCGGCCGCCCAGGCCCACAACCTTTACCTGGAGTATAATTTTTCCCGGGACGAAGAGTTCGATCCGCGTCTGACCGATCGCATCGAAGACGGCATCCGCATTGCGCAGAAGCTCGGCGCGGACCTCGCCAAGCTCAGTCTGGATATCCGGCGTCCCCGCCCCCTCTACGGCAGCTGCTTTCATCCAACCGTCATGAAGCAGCTCTGCACGGTCTATGACGAAGTCAAGGCGGCGCTGCCTCTGGTGGATCAGACCGGTATCCGACTGGCGCTGGAAAACCATACCGAAACCTTCGCAGACGAGATCCTATGGCTCATCGACAAGATCAATCACCCCCTTGTCGGGGCCTGCGTCGATACGGTCAATTCTATGGGCGTCCTCGAAAACCCCGAGACCGCCGTGAATAAGCTGGCCCCTTACGCCTTCTGCAACCATTTTTGCGACCACAAGCTCGACAGGGACCAGTTCGGCATCCGATTCCACGGAGTCGCCCTGGGCGACGGGGACATCGATTGCTTCAAGGTTTACAAAACCATTTGCGAGCTGTCGCCGACCGACCGGATCACCTTTGAAATTGAATGGGATATAGGTGAGGATTCGCTGGCGGTGGCCCGGGAAAAAGAGATGGACGCTTGTATCCGGAGTATCAAATATGCCCGTGAAATGCTCAGAATCGGGATGTAACACATACTGTTTTATGGACTAAATTAATTTTTCCAACAAGAGGAGGAGGGGCCCCCATGCAGCGGTTTGAATATTTTACTGACGACGATGTCCAGAAGATTCATGAAGCGACCCTGCACGTGCTGGAATCGGTAGGCGTTGACTTCGGCTATGCACCGGCCGTCGAGGTATTCAAGAAGGCCGGCTGCCGGGTTGAAGGGGAAAGAGTCTTTCTGTCGCCCAAGATGGTAATGGAACAGGTGGCCAAGGCGCCTTCCGAATACACCCTGCAGGCTCGCAACCCGGACAAGAACGTGGCCATCGGCGGTGACAACATCGCCTACATTCCCTGCTACGGCCCTCCCTTCGTCCACGACCTGGACCGGGGCCGCCGCGAATCCACCCTGGAAGATTACGCCAACTTCGTCAAGCTCTCCTATGCCAGCAAGAGTATGGATATCACCGGCGGCATGATGGCCGAACCCAATGATATTCCCCACGCGCGGCGCAATGCCGAGATGATGTTCGCCTCCATGCGCTATTCGGACAAGCCCTTCATGGGCGGGGCCATTGGTGCCGAGGCCGCCCGGGAAACCATCGAGATGGCAGCCATCGTCTTCGGCTGCTCGGAAGCAGCGCTGGCCGAGAAGATGCCCATGATCAGCATCCTGTGCACCCGCACGCCCCTGGCTTACGACGACCGGATGCTGGGTGCGATCATGGCGTATGCCAAAGCCGGGATGCCCCAGTTGATCTCGTCCCTTTCCATTGCCGGGGCCACCTCGCCGGTGACCATGGAAGGCACCCTGGTGGTTCAGAACGCGGAGGTGCTGGCCGGTATCGTGCTGACCCAACTGATCCGTGAAGGCACACCGGTGGTATTCTCCGGATCTTCTTCAGCAGCCGCCATGCGTTATGGAACCTTGAGTATCGGCGCACCGGAGATGGCCGTGAACACCGCGGCCACGGCCCAGATGGCCCGATTCTACGGGATTCCCAGCCGGGGTGGCGGCGCCATTACCGATTCGAAGCTGCCCGATGCCCAGGCCGGCATGGAATCCATGATGAGCCAGCTCATGGCCACCTTGTCGGGCGTCCATTTCGTGCTGCATTCCGCCGGTATCCTGGAAGGGTACATGGCGGCGTCTTACGAGAAATTCATCATCGACGACGAAATCTGCGGCATGTGCAAACGCATCAAGCGGGGTGAGAAGGCCGATCCTGAAAAGCTGGCTCTGGATGTGATTGCCCAGGTGGGGCCGGGCGGCGAATACCTGACCCACATGCACACCTTCCGGAACTTTCGCCGGGAATTTTACACCCCTATTATGGAGCAGAAGGAAGCCTACGCCGGCTGGAAGGAAAAGGGCGGGGAACCCATCGAACGGGCGGCCAATCGCAAGTGGAAAGAAATCCTGGAGGACTACCAGGAGCCCGGAATGCCCGATGGAGCAATTAAGGATCTCGAGAAGTACATCGAGAAAAAATACGGGAAATAGCACGGGTCAAGAACCGCATCCCGCTGGAGCAGCGCATGATGG
>JAHLLR010000165.1 GCA_020444075.1 Deltaproteobacteria bacterium | reverse complement strand
TGGCCTGGTAGATCGCCTTGTGCTGTTGGAGAATTTCAACGACGTTGTCCGGATCTTCATACAGGTGCAGCAGGTTTTCCCGGATCCCCACATGAAGGAAGTCCGAGACATTCTTCATGATATAGATCTGCAGGGGATTTTTGGTTGCCGCAGCGATGGCCATGTGAAAGGAAAGATCTCCCTCGGTGCCTAACCCCCCGGCACGGGTATCGATTTCCATCTCGGCAATGGCTTTTTCAATGGCATTCAGATCCGTCGCATTGGCCCGCTGCGCCGCCAGGGAAGCGGCGGTGCACTCAATCCCCATGCGCATTTCCAACAAATCGATAAGGCTGGCATCCTGGGTCTCCATGACCGTGGCCAGCGGAATTTTCACGGCTTCGTCCATTGAACGCACGAAGGTTCCCTGACCCTGGCGCTGCTCTAAAAAACGGAGGGTGACCAGTTTGTTGATGGCTTCACGGACGGAGTTCCGGCTGACATTCAGGGCTTCGGCGAGTTCCCGCTCGGTCATGATCTTTTGACCCGGTTGGTAATCGCCACGAAAAATCAGCTCCCGCAACTGGTCGAACACCTGATCGGAAATACGTTTGGGATTGATGGGTTTAAGCCGTATTTTCATTCGCCCAGAGCTTCTGCATAAAGTTCGATGGGATGACGCACGGCGATTTTCGCACCGGCCTGAGAGAGCATGTCCGAAATCTGGATCATGCAGGCCGGGCATCCCGTAGCCAGCACATCGGCATCGGTATCTATTATCTGAGCCGCCTTTTTCATCCCGATGCCTTTGGAGATATCATAGTACTGCAGGTTGAAACTCCCTCCCATCCCGCAGCACCAATCGGGTTCGGCCATCTCCGTCAGATGGCATCCGGGGGTGGCCTGGATCACGGCACGGGGTTCGTTGAACACCTTCAGGCTTTTCTTCAAATGACACGGGTCGTGGTAGGTGACGGTACGAGCCTTTCCCGGTGAATTCGTCAATGGCTGGAGCTTTGCTTCCTTGACCAGGAACTGATTGATGTCCATGGTTCGCCGGGCCAGCCGGATGGCGGCGTTGCGGCTGCGGTCGTCTGCCATCTTCGGCCAGACCTCATGGATGGTGGAAGTGCAGGTTGCGCAGGCAGTGACCAGAAAGTCGAATTCACCGCTATTGAAGCGTTTCAGGCTATGGTTCAGCAGTTTTTGAAAGGTGGGGAGGTCACCACTAGACAGCGCCGGAATACCGCAGCACCCCTGGTTTTCCGGCAGGAAAATGCCAATTCCCAAATGATTCAAGACCTTGATGGTGCTGTGAGCAATGGTCGGAAACATCTTGTCGATGAGGCACCCGGTAAAAATGGCCACTTTGAGGCCCGATTTGCCGGACGGGCGATCCATGGACGGCACTTGCCGGTGAAAGGGCACCGGGGCAAGGGTCCTGAAATGGCGGTCCTGGATCAACGGCGACATCACCCGGGCACAGGACGTTCCGATGATGTCATTGACCGGACGGGTGAAAATCCTTTGAAACCGGGCCCCCCACTCGACCAATCGATCGAAAAGCGCCGGATTGGCCAGCATCCCTTTCAGGATCAGCCGCTTGGCGGGTGACAGGCCCAAGGTCCCGGTGAGGATGGCCCGGGCCTTGAGAAAAATCTCCTGCACGCTGACCCCGCTGGGGCAGTTGGCCGCACAGGATCCGCACAACAGGCACTTGTTGAGCCGCTGATAGACCCCTTCGGGATCTTCAAACATGGACTCCATCAAACCGCTTAGCAGGGCCAGCTTGCCCCGGGCCACGTCGGCCTCGCGTCCGGTCTGGTCGAAGACCGGGCAAACCGACTGGCACATGCCGCAACGCATGCATACGACCAGCTGATCTTCAAGTTCCCGCATGAGGCGGGCAAGTGTTTCCATTGATGCCATGATCGGAGCTACGCTTTCGCGGCGATTATTTTGCCGGGGTTAAGAATATTCTTGGGATCCAGGGCTCGTTTGATCCGGGAAGAAAACAGGATGGTTCCGGCACTGGTCTCTTTTTCCAGGTAGCGGCACTTGGCCAGACCGGTTCCGTGCTCGCCGGAAAGCGTTCCCCCCATTTTCAGCGCTTCATCGAAGATATCGTCGATAGCCTTTTCCACCCGTTCCCATTCGGCGTGGTTGCGCTTGTCCGTGAGAATGGTGGGGTGCAGGTTTCCGTCGCCGGCGTGGCCGAAGGTGCCGATGGTGAGGTCATAGCGTCTGGCGATCTGCTGAATGGCGACAACCATCTCCGGGAGGCGGCTGCGGGGCACCGTGGCGTCTTCCAACACCAGGGTGGGTTTAAGCTGAGCCAGGGCGGAGAGGGCGGCACGGCGGGCCGCCCATACCCGGTCGCGCTCGGCCGCATCCTTGGCCACGCGAACCGAGGTCGCTCCCATGGACCGGCAAAGCGATTCAACGCGAGCAGCGTCTTCTTCCACCTGCGCCGGATGGCCGTCCATCTCCACGAGCAGCATGGCCGCGGCATCTGTGGGCAGGCCGGCCTTGCTGAAATCTTCCACGGCCCGGATGGTGAAGTTGTCCATAAACTCCAAAGTGGCGGGAACGATGCGATTGGCTATGATGGCGGCCACGGTCTCGGAGGCTTTTTCCAGGGATTCGAAAACAGCCATCATGGCCTTGCGGTGGGCCGGCAGCGGGATCAGTTTGAGGATGATTTCAGCAAACACGCCCAGTGTCCCTTCCGATCCCACCATCATCCCGGTGAGATTGTACCCCGTGGCACACTTGACCGTCCGGGACCCCGACTTGACCAGGTTGCCCTCCACATCGAAAAAACTCATGCCCATGACGTAGTCCCGGGTGACACCGTATTTCAACCCGCGCAGGCCACCGGCGTTTTCGGCCACGTTGCCGCCGATGGTGGAGACGGCCTGGCTGCCGGGATCGGGCGGATAAAACAGGCCTTTGGCTTCCACGGCGGCTGCCAGTTTGGCCGTAACCACGCCGGGTTGAACCACGACATACATATCCGCCTCGTTGATCTCCAGGATGGATTTCATCCCGTTGGTCGCGATGACCACCCCGCCGGGAAGGGGCACCGTACCGCCGCTCAGGTTGGTACCGGCGCCTCGAACAGTCAGGGGCAAACCGTTGTCGTTGCACAGGCGTACCGTCCTCCCCAGGGCTTGGATCGTGGTGGGCCTCACGACTATCCCGGGCTGGACCGGCTCCACGACGGCGGCATCGTAGGAGTAGGTGTGCAGATCGGTGGCATCGGTCCACGCGTTATCGTCACCCACGATGGTTTTGAATTGACGGACAAGCGAATCTGCAATCATGTTAGGGTCCTTATTTTCGAATCAACACAATCAACTCTTTCGGCCCATGTACGCCGAACACTAGGGTAAATTCGATATCAGCGGTCTTGGACGGACCGGATATCAGCAGGGCATTGGTGGGCATGCCGCCGGCCCAGTTTTCCGCAGTCATCATTTCGGCCAGCGAGTTGTAAATCGTGTCGGCATCGAGCACCGCCACATGGACCGGGGGGACCAGGGACATCAACCGCGGTTCGTGCGGGGTGGGCCATAGGACAACGGCGCCGGTGTCGGCCACTCCCGCGCGGACGCTGGTAATCCCTGCATCGATCTGAAAGAGGTCTTCCTTGAAGGTCTCAACGGGCTCGGTGTAGGCCACCAATTCCGGTAGTCCGCTATCATCGGCTGCCCACGCCGTCTCCATTGACGGGCCGATCGGCGCCCCCGGACCATGCAGGAGCCGTTTCCAGCCCTTTTCCCGGGCCAATTTCTTGAGCGTGTCGGCCCAGCTTGTGGCATCCACGATGTGGACGTCGGTGCGCATGGCCGTCATCATCGCTGCCAGGCGTTCAATCCTGGCAT
>JAHLLR010000038.1 GCA_020444075.1 Deltaproteobacteria bacterium | reverse complement strand
CGCTGCCGCTGCCCGATCCGCCGCTGCCGCTGCCCGATCCGCCGCTGCCGCTGCCTGATCCGCCGCTGCCGCTGCCTGATCCGCCGCTGCCGTTGCCTGATCCGCCGCTGCCGTTGCCTGATCCGCCGCTGCCGTTGCCTGATCCGCCGCTGCCGGCATTACCCGCATTGCCGCCCTTGCCGATGGAACCGGCATGCTGGTTGGCAATATGCTGGGGCGACGCCTGATGGGCATGCGTGGCGATTTGGTGGCGCAGCTGCTTCATTTCCTGGTAGGTGTAACGATTCTGAAGCGCCTGGCACAGGGTATCGGATACATCGGAAGACTGCACGCCCAGCCTTGCCATGGTACGTGCCGTCTGCATGGTCTGTATGGCCATCTCCTCGGCCTGGTTGCGGGTCTGCTGGCGGGTCTGAACCTGAAGCTGAGCCATGATCTGATCCATGTCGCGGCTTGTCATGCCCGCAGCCATGCTGTCTGCAATCGCCTTGGCCATGCTGTCGACCGTTTTCGGGTCATTTGAGAGAGTTCTGGCCATCTGGAAACTGAAAGCCTGACGGCTGTGCACCGCCTCCATGGCTGACACCACGCTCTGCGCCTTCGCCTGTTTGGCCATGCCTTCCATCGCTTTGCTCATCACCGGTTCCGTCGGAAGCCCTTCCTTGGCGCAATTCATCACCACCTGCTGGGCCCGGACAATGTTTTCCGCCCTGAAGCGATTTTGGTGCATCTCCGTGAGCATGTGTCGGGCAGCGTCGGCCGGTACGCCCACCGCACTCATTTCCCGGGTCTGGGTTTCAATCTGATCCCGGACCTGTGCAGGAAGATCCGCGTTGTCTGCAGCATAGCTCAACGGGGCAAAAGTAAAAAAAACGGCAAACAACAGATGAACGATCTTCATGGTCATACCTCCTGTTTGTGGAACGTATTTATTGTTATAACGTCCACGCACGGGAAAAGTTACAACCGGGGATCAAATATACAGGTTTCGGAGCCAAAATCATCATTTTCCTTCATCGGACAGTCGGGCAGGAAGGGTTCACCGTCCACCCGGTAAAAATATTTAAAGCCTTCCTTCGCCGGCAGCGTCACTTCCCAGCGGCCGGCAACGTTTTGGGCCGGTCGGGGATGGAATCCATCCAGGGAACAGGCCAGCATGACGCTTTTGGCTTCCGGCTTTCTGAGGACCAGGGTCATATCGTTTCCATCGATCCGATAGTAGTGGGTCCCGCAACCGGATAAAAGGATGCCTAAAAACGAGACGAATAGGAATCGGTGCTTCACACCCGCTCCTTTACGTTCAAGATGGAATTCTCCCCGCCGAAGTCATCCATTTCACGTACGGGCAGGGTGGGATCCGTTATCTGCCTGGATCCGTCGAGGATATAGGCAAAACGTTGCTCACCGGAAGGCACGTGAAGATGGATCTCCCAGTAACCGCTGTTTCCGATGGGTTCCATCGGGGTTCGCTGCCAGCCGGTAAATGATCCGGCCAGTTCCACCTGATGGGCGGCCGGTTCATAGATAACGAATCGGTTGTAACATTGGGCTGGGGCCGGAGCCTTGACCAGGTTGAACAGCAGCAGCCCGGCGGCGGCAAACCCGGTGGCGGCATAAATCATTGGCCGCAGCATTTTCCTGAACCACTGGCTGGCCCCGACAGCCACCGGCGGCCGGGCCGGAAGCATCGAGGTGTCCGGCGGCATCCGCAGCAGCTTTTCCTGGAGCACAAGCGCACGCGTATCCCGATAAAATGGCAGATCCGAATGAACCTTGTCCACGAACCTGACCTTCTCGTCGAGATCCAGTTCGTTGTCGATATACATGCTTGCCAGATAGTCCATCATTCACCTCCTGAACCCAGTATTTCTCTCAACTTCGTACGGGCCCGGTGCACCTTTACCTTGACGTTGGCCTCGCTCATGTTCAATACGCCGGCGATCTCCCGATAGGTCAGGTCGGCGGTGGCCACCAGGGAGATCAGTTCCCGATCCGGCGGCGCCAACTGCCCGATCGCCGCCAGCATGCGTTCGAAAGCTTCGTGCACCATCATCTGCTGCTCAGGATCGTTGCCCGGATCTTCCTGGTCGTCCGCATCTAATCCATCCGCTTTTTGTTTGCGGATCGCATCGAGGGCAGCGTTGCGGGCAATGGTGTAGAGCAGCGGGCGGCTGTCGCCGTTATTGCTGTAACGCCCCAGATAACGGGTAAAACTCTCCTGGACCAGATCGCAGGCCAGGTGATAGTCGCCGGTCATCCGCAGCAGATAGGCAAACAGCCTGTCTTTGTTTTTAATATAAAAGCCGTCGTAATCGTTCACATTAAATATATAACGCTGCTGCACCAGAAAGGTTACATGCTTAACGCAAATTCTTTTCGAGACCGACCTTGGCTGCGCCTGCACCATCGACCTTAAAAAAGGCTGACGGGCATCGGCGATGTTCAGAGGATCCTGCCATGGCCTTCAAATTCCTGTGGTCTCCACATTCAATAAATTCCAGGCGCATTTGGCAGATTGACTGAAAACCCACGCACCGGTTCACTATATTTTCATGGCAGCGCCAATAAGCAACGCCTGTGTTTATCTGATCGCCGGCCGGATATCAATGGCCACCTCCTCTACAGAAGGCGATGTTGATGAAACAGCCGCCTCCTCCGGCCTGGCTGCCGACCGCCGCATTCGCCGGACCCGTTCCGGCCTCGACACCAAAGCCTCCCGGATCGACGACCACCTGGTTGCGATACCGTCGCTGTCGCCGAACCCGGTGTCGCCGTCTCTAATTATTATTCGCAATCAAGATGGCGCTTCTCAAAAGAGGTGGGGCGGACGGCGGCGCTGCTCCATGACCCTTGAACAGGAAAAGGCGTTTTTGGCCCAATGGGAACAAAAAGCAACCGCGGGAGGCGTTCTGTCTGTACTGCCGATTCATGCAGCATTGGTAGAACGGTTGGGGCATGACACCCCCATGTCAACCACCTACCGGTTGCTGGCACGGCACGGCTGGCGCAAGGTACAGCCAGACACCAAACATCCAAAGAGCGATCCAGCCAAACAGGCTGAGTTCAAAAAAAAATCCCTGAAGTTGTGGCTGCCGCCGGCTTGAAAAACACTGCCCAACTTCCAATGCGACTAATGTTCCAGAACGAAGCCCGTTTCGGCCGAATGAGCGACCCGATGGCATGTAGGGCGCCGTCCCCGCATCGGCCCGTCGTCAACTTGGCACTGGTTCGCGAGTTTCGTTACGAATATGCCGCTATCAGTCCATGGGACGGTTGCCTGGACTATATGACCACCGAGAAGATGAATACTGAAAACATGAGTCAATTTCTCTATCAGATTTGGAACGTGCTGCGACGAAACCACTTTGCTAATCGTTTTTTTGATTCCCTGGACGCTGCGACCGCACAGGCTGAACTCGGCCTGGCGCAAATGGCAGCCAACAAAGAATCGACCCGACAATTAACCAACTGGCCGTGGATTAGTGCCATTTTGAAAGCGTAGTGGAATTAGAACGAAAAAACCATGAAAAGTTTTCCCCAAATTTTGAGAAAAGGTGTATTTTTTTCCAAACGCTATCTTCAAAAAACCCGCTCAAGGTAGCATGCCATGCCATTTCCCTGATTATCGCAAGGCATGCTTGACATCAGCCGGAATTGATTTTAATAAATTTTTAACTTATATGTTCACTTATTCACTATGAAACAAAAAATCGATATCGACATCATCTTCCAGGCCGCACTCACCGTGTTCGCCCGATTCGGCTTCAAAAAGACAACCGTCCAGGATATCGCCGACCAATTGGACATGACCAAGGGCAACCTCTACCGATATTCGAAGAATAAGCGGGATCTTTACGAAAAGACGGTCTCCTGGGGGCTGACCCGCTGGCAGAACAATGTTCGCCGTGCCATTGCCGGCGAGTCGGAGGTGACCGACCAGTTTCTGGTCATGTGCCGCAGCGCGGTAACCTACCTGTCCAAAGACCCGGACTTGAGACTGGTGCTGGCGGCCGACCCGGACATTTTCCCCATGTTTGCCGGCGCTGATCCCTATGCCTCCATCAACCGTGCATCCGTGGAGATGATCAAAGCCATCCTGAAGCGGGGAATACGGCAGAAACGTTTTCGTTCGGTCGATGTGGATGCCACGGCGGAAACGATTTTCGGTATCTACAAGATGCTGATTATCCGGGGCTATATTCGCAACGAAAAAAGGCAGATAGAGCAGATGTTCGAGCAGGCGCTGGAACTGATGACACACGGGTTGATCGCCCCGATGGGGCAATTGAAATCCCCGGCCCCCCGCACTGCGGTCGGCTTGGTTAAAACCACCCGGAAGGAGTCGAAAAAGTTATGAAGGTCGAACTTCCAGCATCGAAGGCTCGATAAGGGAACCATCCAACCCCATCAACAGGAGGCGATAATGGCAGAAAGATTGACCTATCTAAGCGATGCATGGCGCGATGAGGCCGAAAAGCGCCTCAAGGCCGAACTGGAACCGGAAAAGATGAAATTTATCACATCATCCATGTCCAACATTTACACCGGCTGTCCCGACGGTAAAGACCGGTACCTCTTTTTCGGATTTCGCGATGGCAAGCTTGACACCCTTTCCATCGGCGAAGGAGAACCGCCCGGGGCGGAGTTTCGAATCACCGGCAGCTATGACACCTTTGCACGAATTTCACGGGCGGAGCTGGGGTCCCATCGTGCGCTCATGACCGGCAAGCTCAAGCTCAAAGGCAACATGGTCAAAGCCCTGAAGCTGGCTTCCATTGCCGACCGGCTCAACAGAGTCCTTTCCACCATACCCGCAGCCTATTGATCGAGGAGATCCGACATGAAGCAGAACAACGATCCTTACTATATCGATTTTCCCGGCCGCATCCAGGCCATTCAGGAAGCCATGGCCAACCTGAACATCGATGCCTATCTGGGGTCGCGCCTCAGGACCCTCTCGTGGACCCTGGACGCCTTCTGCCCCTGGAGGAGCTTCATAGTCATCCCTGCCCGGGGACTGCCCACCGCCTTTACCTTTGTCATCGATGCGGCCCGGGTGGCTGACGATTCGTGGCTCGATGAGGACCAGGTGTTCGGCTTTGCGCCCATGGGAGGGCAGGACCAGATCGAACAGATCTCCGATTTTATCCGGGACCGGTTGAAAGGCGGCAAAGGGCGCGTGGGCATAGAAAGCGGCATGTCCAACTACCTGCCCGAGGGCAACCTCACCCACTACGAATACCAGCAATTCAAGGCGGCGCTCCCCGATGCCGAACTGGTCAACGCCCACACCATCATAGACCGCCTGGCCATGATCAAGGACCCGGGAACCATCAACCGTTTTAAGGAAGCCTCACGCATTGTGGATGTGGGTCATCAGGCGGTATTCGAGGCACTTTCCAATGGCGGGTATAAGGAGATGACTGAAACGGAGATCGCCGGACTGGCTGCCTATGCCATGCGCAAGGCCGGAAGCGAGTGGGAGTGGTCGTTTACCGGCGGCAACGAGATCGCCAGCGGCTATCGCACCGGTTACATGGGTGGGGCCTGCACACCGGCCACCCGGAAGAAAATCGTTGCCGGCGAGCCACTGATGGTAGACATTCACGCCATGTTCAAGCTGGGCCTTGGGGATCACGCCCATAACTACTTCATCGGCAGCGCCACGGACCGGCAGTGGTGGCATGCCAACAATTTCATCGATATCGTCAAACGAACGATCGAAGCTTATCGCCCGGGGATAACCCCCTCACAACTTGCCGAAGAAATGATGGATTTCGCCGAATCTCGGGAATTCGCCGACTACATGGTTCCCGGTTTCGAACATGGCATCGGCATGATGGGGGATGAATGGCGCATCGGCCTTAATGACGGCCCCTTTCCCTATTGGACCAATCCGGATCATGTATACCGGGAAAATGAAGTCTTGATCTGCGCCATGCAGTATGCCTGTCCGGAAGAGGCGATCGGCTTTCGCTATGAAAACCCTATCGTCCTCACTCCAGGCGGTTGTGACGTCATGTCCAAATATTCATTAGGCGTGGAGTTGATCGTTTAACAGGGTTGTAAAATACGTCATGACGCCGGCAATGGTTCGCCCGCGTGTCAGACCACCGCCAACCTTCGGTTGTTTGGCGTCCATTGCACTATTCAGATAGATGGGTCGCGTTAGAATTCGTTACATTTTCAAAGCGATGCCTGTCATGGTCCGTCACCGGTCATCGATCCTGCCGAACCGGCGGGCCGGGCATCCCGCCTCATTTTTCTTGCATTAGCGTTTATTTTAATATTTTCTTTTAGTTACGTGGTTTTTCGTGGAATTGCAGCATAAACCCATTTTGCCACAAGTACTTAATTTTCTATATTTTCTTGACAAATGGGCGAACTCCTGACATCAAGTTAACCGTAACATCAGCAATTATCATTTACAATTTAGATGGTTAGCAGAAAAGCCGCTGCCGGATGCAGCATCAATCGACTCGAACAGGAAATGGGCAACAAAAATTTAGAGGGGAGCACGCAGCATGAGTCTGACAAAAGCTCAAATTGTAGAAAATATTCAAGATCAAACCGGACTCACCAAAATCAAAGCAACCGAGACAGTTGAAACCCTTCTTGAGATCATCAAAGCATCCCTGTCTACCGGGGAAAACGTTCTGGTCAGTGGTTTCGGGAAATTCTGCGTAAAGGACAAAAAGCAGCGCAAAGGCAGAAACCCGGCCACGGGTGACGAAATGATGCTGGACGAACGGCGGGTGGTCACCTTTAAATGTTCAGGGAAATTGCGCGACAAGATCAACTGACGGCAATTGTTATCGGCAAGCTCATCCCCTTTGTGAAAGAAGCGCCATGAAAGGCATCGTCGTCCGGTGGCTGTGCTTGACGGTTGCCATCTTCCTGGCAGCCTATATGATCGATGGCATCCGGGTATCCGGGTTCCCCTCAGCCATCCTGGCCGCCGCCGTACTGGGTGTACTGAATGCCTTTTTCCGTCCCATCCTGCTGCTGCTCACCCTTCCCCTGAATATTCTGACATTAGGGCTGTTCACCTTTGCCATAAATGCCATCCTGTTGATGATGGCATCCGGTGTCATCCGGGGCTTCGAGGTGGATGGCTTTGGCTCAGCCCTGCTGGGAGCACTTTTTATCAGTGCCGTCAGTTGGCTGCTCACCTCGTTTATCAGCGAACGGGGAACGGTTCAATACATCGATCTGAAGCACAAAGGCGGAAACCGCTGGGAGTAATCGTGCGTTAACCGACACCCCCACCAGCGGATCAGCTATATATCGGAACCCTCCCGCAGCATCAGGATGTGATCCTTGATCTCCTTCATCACGAAATAGCGCGTCAGGGCATCGGCGATCTCTGCCGGGGTCGGTTCCACACCGGTCACCTGGCGGATGAAATCCGAAACGGTGGCCAACGCGTCGGCCACGGCGGCATCTACTGTCTGATGGGGATCCATGGGTGTCATCCGCTATAAGGTTTTCCGCATTCTTTGCAGCAGCCGTCGGGTCCGATGACGCCGATGCAGCTTTCATCGGCACACAGGGTGCGATTGTCCCAGGAATCACCGGATCCGTCATCGTCATCAGCCGGATTGTCGTCGACAGGCCCGTCGGTTTCTGTCAACGGCTGCTCTGCAGGTGGTCCGTGCACCTCCTCTTCGGCCGTATCGGTGTCGGCCACCGGTGAAGACAGCTCGCCGTCAAAAGGCATGCCGCACTCCTTGCAACGGCCGTCGGCACCGATAATGCCGATGCAGTTGCCATCACTGCACAAAATGCGTTGATCCCATTCACTTTCCGACTTAGCCATCCTTCGCCTCCTGTCACGAGCAAAATGGTGAGACAGCCTTTCCGTCCCCACCCTAAAGATTTTTTTGCCCTGGTTCCAGTTGAAAAAAGCAGGGCAACTGACCGCGTTGGCGGTTCATAGCACAAGCGTTACCGGTTCTCAAACAGACAAACCCGCTCACCCATGAAAAAAAATGTTTAAGTTTTCAGAGCAGGAACCGATAATGGTGTTAAGTGCAAAAACGGTTGCGCTATACTCCTCTCCGCTCCTCTTCCTTGAAAAAAGGCGGCCAAATCGGCCGCCTTTTTTTATTGACACGACTACGGGCCACCCTATTTTTATGATGTTTGGATGGAAATCCGCAAGTTTTTTCCCTGATGGATTGATGTCTCCTTGCGGCAATCCGCGGAAAGCGCACTCGCTGCTGTCACGGGTCATCGATGGGCTTCGCACCTGGGTGCATGTTCATCTACCGTGGGCGGGTTCGACAATAGGGTTTGACAGCCACTGACCGGTTCCGGTACATATTCACACGCAAGGTCGCCAGACACAAACCATCCAAACCGGCGGCATAAAAGAGGAAAACAGTCGTGAAAAACAGAAGTGATCCCGGGAAAATCAGCCGAAATACCCTCTGCCCCTGCGGCAGCGGAAAAAAATACAAGCGCTGCTGCCTCAACCAGCCGTCATCCGCGCAGCCCTCGGATATGCAATACGCAAAAAAGCACCGGATCCGAATCAAAACGCCCGAACAGATCGAAGGCATAAGACGGGCCGGACGATTGGTTGTCGAAACCCTGGATCTGGTGACGCCCCACATCCTGCCGGGGGTGACCACCGATGAAATCAACACCATGGTTCACGAATTTACCATCCGGCACGGCGCGATTCCCGCTCCGTTGAATTATCGGGGCTTCCCCAAAAGCGTGTGTGTGAGCATCAATGAAGTGATCTGCCACGGGATTCCCGGAAATCGGGCGTTCAAAGATGGCGACATCGTCAATGTGGATGTCACCTCCATCCTGGACGGCTATTACGCCGATGCCAGCAAGACCTTTTTTGTGGGTAACCCCGGTGCCGACGCCCAAAAAATAGTCAATGTTTCCCGGCAGTGCCTGGCAGAGGGCATGGCCGTGGTAATGCCGGGCAACACCGTGGGCGATATCGGATATGCGATCCAGTCATACGCTGAAGGTCAGGGGTGTTCGGTGGTTCGTGAGTTTGTCGGCCATGGCGTGGGCGTCGATTTTCACGAAGCCCCCCAGATCCCCCATTACGGCAGACCGGGGTCAGGGGTGCGCCTGGTGCCGGGCATGGTATTCACCATCGAACCCATGATTAATTTAGGGAAAAAAGAACTGCTTGTCCTTGACGACGGGTGGACGGCGGTTACCAAGGACGGATCCCTTTCGGCCCAGTTTGAACAGACGCTGCTGGTCACCGAAACCGGCGTTGAAAGCCTTACCCCTTACCCGCTGTAGCCCCGAACTAATTCGACCACGGCGAATTCGACCCCCACATAAACCGAGCCCAATGCCATAATCATAACGTCCAACTAGAAATGGTAGGTTGGGGGCCGGAATCAAGGCCGCAGGATGGTTGAAACCGGAGGCGTAGCAGCGCTACGTCGAGGATTTCAATCATCCGGGAACGCAGATACGGGCTCCCAAGATGCTATTTCGGGTTGGATGTTAGTTCATCACCCCCCGAATCCAGGACAGCAGGAGGGTAGATGCGGCAATGACGCCGCACAACACCTGCCCTGTGCTTCCCGGCGGGGACCCCATCCACAACCGATAGGCGCCACCCATCAGCACACCGTTAAAAAAACCGAACAAATGGGCTCCCAAATCGCTTCGGGCACTGGTTCCCAAAAACGCCAGCAGCGCCGCACCACTGCCAAATACCAGGGCCGTTCGCTTCCATCCCTTACCGGTTTTTGCGGTGTTCACCGCCTGAAAAGCACACAGGATGCCTACCGCGCCGAATACGGCTGTGGATGCACCCACGGACAGATGCCCGGTTTTATACGCAAATGCATTCATCAGGTTGCCAAAAATTCCGCTGGCCAGTATCATCAGCCACCCGACACCAGAGCCGGTGACCCCGCACACGGCACCGCCGAAAAGTACCATTCCCGCCATGTTTCCGGCAATGTGGGCGGCATCGGCATGCAGCACGAGGGCGGTGGCACACCGGTACACCTCGCCGTCCACAATGCGGCGGGCATTGGCGCCGAAAACAGCCAGATAGTCGTCTGGCGCGGAACTGGCCCCTACGGCCAGGTGAACGGAAAGCAGCAGAAACGCTATGGCAATACCTGAAAAGTGGTTGAATGTCGGATGGGTGCGGGAGACTGATGCATCCGGCTCGGTATCAGGATTTTCAGCCTGATAGCGAGAAATGACGTCTCGGGCCGAATCGACATAGGGTTCCGGCACATCAATGCGGAAGCCATCGCTTGACCGGGTCACCCGATTGCCGATTCCTGAGGAATTCAGTACCAGGCTGAAGGTGTTAGCCTGTTCCTGGTTGAGGGAATGGAATACGGTAACCATCGGCGACCTGGTAAAGTTATTCCCCATGGAGCGGCTGCTCGGCGACGGCTGCGAACCCGGCCGTTTGGGATCAAGGGGGTATCATACCGGAACAGGGAAAGTGCTTTAAATGGATATGTGGGAAATGGCGCGACGGTTTCAGTCTCGCGGGTCAAAAGTCTTTCATATCGTCGTCGTCATCATCATCGTTATCATCGAAGCCACTCTCTTTATTATCGGCGGCTTCATCGGTTGCGGCCAGCCGCGCCTCGGCAGCTCGGATAAGCGCTTCCTCCCTGGCCTTTTTCCTTTTCTGGGCCACTTCCAGTTCGTGGGTCTGTTTGGCGGCCTCAACCGCCTGGCGGGCCAGTTTCTCGCCACCCAGTTGCAGATAGTCCACCACCGTTTTAATCAGCTCTTCATCTTTTCTCAGATCCACGGGAATACGTCGTGAAACACGTTTGAAAGGCCCCATCAGATCTTTGGGAACGTCGTTCTGGTCGATCATGTATCTCTCCTTGCATCAATATTACGGTGGCTGCATTATAAGTCCCTTGGCAAAAAAGTAAAGCCATTCGCCAACAAGTTTCATTTTTTGAAAGAAAAAATCGTTGACATTTGACAGCGCCTTGCTTAATGATCCATCAAATGATGGAAACATTGGTTGGGATAATTTGATCAGCCCTTTCCAAACATCCGGGAGCCCGATAGCCCCATGCCGTCCCCCCTCGAGAAAGCCAGAAAAAATCCGGACTCCAACAAGGCCAGGATATTGACTGCCGCCCGGCGGCTGTTCGGCGAATACGGATTCCAGGGCACCACCACCCGCATGATCGCCAAGGCGGTGGGCATTGACATCTCCACCCTGTACTATCACTGGGGAGAGAAGGCCGACCTTTACGAGGCGGTGATCATCGATCTCAACGAGGGAATCGAAACCCAGTTCAAGATCATCGAGCGACAAGCCAGAGGCAGGAGCCTGGCCGATCGCCTCGGCATCGCCATCGACGTCATGTGCGACTACCTTCACGAAAGTCCCGAAGTGTCGAACCTGCTGCTCCTGGGCTATTTCAGCAAATCAAAAAACGAAGTGAGCCTGGACGAAAAGGTGGCCGGCCACATCGCCAACATCGCCATCGCCATGGGCCTGGCCACCGATAAGCAGCATGTCACCCCCCAGGCCAAGGCGCGCATCATGACCCTTTGGAATTCCGTGCTCAACTTTATTTCCGGCGAGAGCTTCTTCCGCCCCATCCTGGGGGTGGATAAAACCGCTTACCTGGATGTGGTCAAGGAGACCCTGAAGTTTTTACTGATTCCGGCCTTTACAGGCGGAACTGGCGAGGGTGGATCAACACCTCCCGGAAATCGCCAATGAAATTAACGGCGACACCGATTGCCCGGAAGGCCGGCAAAAGCCTGCGGACGGCTACCGAGAGTCGCCACTGACTGTTATACTCACCCAACAATGCAAGGAGGGACCATCATGGCGCTAAACAGGGATGCCATCGGTAAACCCATCGGCCCCATGAAGCGGGACTACACCTGGAAGGATGCCGTCCTTTATGCACTCGGCGTCGGTGCGGGTTTTTCCGAACTGGACTACTGCTATGAAAAGGACCTGAAAGTCATCCCCAGCTTTTCCATCGCGATGATCTTCGATTTCCTGTCACAGGCGGCCATCGCCTCCGGCGTGAATCTCGCGGGCATCCTCCACGGGGAGCAGGAACTGATTTTCCACAACCCCATCCCCCCCGAAGGCACCCTGATCACCACGGGCAGAATCGTAGACTACTTTGACAAAGGCAAGGACAAGGGTGCGCTCATCGTCGCCGAAAGCGAAACCGTCCACTCCAGCGGGAAGAAGCTGTTCACCAACGTCATTACCGTCTTCGGGCGCCTTGACGGCGGCTTCGGCGGCAAGGACCGCAAAAAAAGCCCGGTGGACTTTCCGGACCGGGACCCCGATTTTATTGTGGAAGCAGCCCCCTCCCCGGATCAGCCGCTGCTCTACCGGCTCTCCGGTGACATCTTCCATCTGCACGTGGACCCGGAATTCGCCAGGATGGCCGGATTCGACATGCCCATCATGCACGGCCTGTGCACCCATGGGTTTGCCTGTCGGGCCCTGATGGCCTCTCTGGTGCCGGGTCAACCCGAGCGGGTCCGCCGGCTCGCCTGCCGTTTTTCCAAGACCCTCTACCCTGGCGTTCCCATCAGGACCCTGATCTGGAAAACCGCCGACGGCAAGGCGGTCTGGCGCACCGTCAATGCCGAAAACGGCCAGGTGGTCATCGACAACGGCGAATTCGAATACGGTGACATTCCCAAAGACGAGATTCGCTTTGACGACCGGGTAGCCATTGTCACCGGCGCCGGTGCGGGGCTGGGCCGGACCTATGCCCTGGAACTTGCCCGGCGGGGCGCCCGGGTAGTGGTCAACGACCTGGGCGGCAGCCGGGACGGAGCCGGCGGCGGTTCATCCTCGCCGGCGGATCGGGTCGTGGAAGAGATCCGGGCGGCGGGCGGGGAGGCCGTGGCCAACTATGACAGCGTGGCCACGGCCGAGGGGGGCGCCAACATCGTCAAGACCGCCCTGGACGCCTTCGGCACCGTGGACATTCTGATCAACAACGCCGGCATCCTCAGGGACAAGAGCTTCGTAAAAATGTCGGCGGAGATCTGGCAGGCGGTGCTGGATGTCCACCTCAAGGGAGCCTACAACGTCACCCGGCCCGCCTTTGCAGTGATGAAGGAAAAGGGGTACGGACGCATCATCATGACCACCTCGGCCGCCGGACTGTACGGCAACTTCGGCCAGACCAACTACGCGGCGGCCAAAATGGGCCTGGTGGGCCTGATGAACACCTTGAAGCTGGAAGGGGAAAAATACGGCATCAAGGTGAACACCGTGGCCCCCATCGCCGCCTCCCGGCTCACCGAAGACGTGATGCCGCCGGAAATGTTTGCCAAATCCAAACCCGAATTCGTCGCCCCGCTGGTGCTCTACCTGTGCTCGGACCGATGCCCGGTAAGCGGCAACATCTACAATGCCGGCATGGGCTTTTTCAACCGGGCGGCAGTGGTCACCGGGCCGGGCAAGGTCCTGGCCAAAGACGATCAGCTTCCCACCCCCGAAACGGTGATGGCCAACCTGGAAGCCATCTCGGATCTGACCGGCGCCAAGATCTACCACGACCTCAATGCCCAGGTGGGCGACGCGTTGATAGCCTTCCAGGCGCCGGCGGGGAAATCCCCGGTCGAGGAATCGAAAGGGTTTTCGTCGGTGCCGGCAGTCTTCGACGCCATGCCCGGCGCCTTCGTGGCTGAAGCGGCAGCCGGGGTGAACGCCGTGTTCCAGTACGCCATCGCCGGTGCCGGGGAATGGCATTGCACCATCAAGGAGGGGACCTGTACGGTGGCCGTCGGCCTCCACGACAGCCCCACCTGCACCCTGAAGATCGCCGACGGGGACTTTCTGAAAATGATGAACGGCCAGTTGCCGCCCATGCAGGCTTACACCTCGGGCAAATTGAAAATAGAAGGGGATATCATGAAATCCCAGCTGATCGAAAAGTTATTCAAATTAAAATGAAAACGAAATGATGAACCATAGATAAGGAGCAGATATGGTTGGAATTACCGCTTACGGCGCCTACATTCCCCGACTCCGGCTGGACCGGATGTCCATTTTCCAGAGCATGGGCTGGTTCGCCCCGGCTGTGGTCATGGTGGCCCAGGGCGAGCGGTCCATGTGCAACTGGGACGAAGACAGCCTCACCATGGCCGTGGCCGCCGCCAGGGACTGCCTGACGGGCATGGACAAACCACAGGTCGACGGCCTTTACCTGGCTTCCACCACCCTGCCCTTTGCCGACCGCCAGAATGCCGGCATTGTGGCTACGGCCCTGAATCTGAGAAACGACATCATCACTGCGGATTTCACCGCCTCCCAGAAGGCAGGGTCCGGCGCCCTGATCACCGCCCTGGATGCGGTCAAGGCCGGCGACCGACATCAGGTACTGGTAGCCGCCGCCGACCGCCGTGAAACCCGGGCGGCCTATTTTTACGAAATGTGGTTTGGCGACGGCGCTGCCGCCCTGTGCGTGGGTGACGAGAATGTCATCGCCGAATTTCTGGGCAGCCATTCGGTTTCCTACGACTTCGTGGACCATTACCGGGGCACCGGGAAGAAATTCGACTACATGTGGGAAGAACGCTGGGCCCGCGACGAAGGCTATGCCAAGATCATCCCGGAGGCCGTGAACGGGCTTATGGACAAGCTGGGCATCACCATGGACGACGTGGACCAACTGGTGTTTCCCTGCTTCTTCAAGGCCGAGCACCGTAAAATTGCCGCGCTGTTGGGGGCCGACAAGGACAAGGTGGCGGACAACCTGCACGAGGTCTGCGGGGAGACCGGCACGGCGCACAGCCTGCTCATGTTGTCCGCTGCGCTGGAAACGGCCAGTCCCGGAGACCGGATCCTGGTGGCCGGTTTCGGCCAGGGATGCAACGCTCTCTATTTCAAGGTTACCGAAAAAATTCTCGACCTGAAGGGCCGCAATGGAGTCAAGGGGTGTCTGGAGAACAAGAAGACCATCGACAATTACCCGAAGTTTCTCAAGTTCCGGGATCTGATCCAGACTGAAATGGGCATCCGCGCCGAGGCCCCCACCCAGACGGCCATGACCGCCCTGTGGCGCAAGCGGCAGATGATTTTAGGGCTGGTGGGCGGGCGCTGCCAGGCGTGCGGCACCGCCCAGTTTCCCAAAATGGACATCTGCGTCAATCCGGGATGCGGAGCCCTGCGGACGCAACTGGATTATGAATTTGCCGACGTTCCGGCTACAATCAAGACCTTTACGGCGGACCTGCTGGCCGTCTCCGTGGACCCGCCCCACTGCTACGGCATGATTCAGTTCGATGGCGGCGGGCGCTTTATGGCCGATTTCACCGACTGCCAGATGGATGATCTGAAAGTCGGACTGCCCATGCGCATGGTGTTTCGCAAACGCAGCGAGGACCGGGAACGGGGCTTCGTCAACTACTTCTGGAAGGCCGCACCGGTTCCCGGAGCCAGGGAACTGATGAACCGGATCCGCTTCGATGGCCAGGTCGCCGTGATCACCGGTGCCGGCGGCGGGCTGGGTCGCGCATACGCCCTGGAACTGGCCGACCGGGGGGCCCGGGTGGTGGTCAACGATTTCGGCGGCGCCCGCGACGGCGCGGGCAGCGGTGACCGTTCACCGGCGGACCGGGTGGTGGAAGAGATCCAGGCGGCGGGCGGCCAGGCCGTGTCCAACTACGACAACGTGGCCACCGTCGAAGGCGGCGAGAACATCATTAAAACCGCTCTGGGAGCCTTCGGCACCGTGGACATCCTGATCAACAACGCCGGCATCCTGCGGGACAAGAGCTTCACCAAGATGGAACCGGAGAACTGGGACGCCGTCATGGCCGTCCACCTCAACGGCGCCTACAACGTCACCCGGCCGGCCTTTGCCGCTATGAAGGAGAAGGGTTACGGACGGATCGTCATGACCACTTCAGCAGCCGGACTCTACGGCAACTTCGGCCAGACCAACTACTCGGCGGCCAAGATGGCCCTGGTGGGGATGATGAACACCTTGAAGCTGGAGGGTGCCAAATCCGATATCAAGGTCAACACCGTGGCGCCCCTTGCGGCTTCCCGGCTCACCGAAGACATTCTGCCGCCGGAGATGTTCTCAAAGATGAAACCGGAGCTGGTGGCCCCCCTGGTGGTCTACTTGTGCAGCGATCGCTGCACCGGGACGGGTGCGATCTATAATACGGGCATGGGGTTCGTGAACCGGGCGGCCGTCATGACCGGGCCGGGAACCCTGCTCGGGGACCTTGAGCATCCGCCCACGCCAGAACAGATCCACGAGAACTGGGACCGGATCAACGCCATGGAAGACGCCAAACCACTTCCGGACTTGACTTCAGCCCTTATGGACCTGATGACTCCGCCGTCACCGCCACCGTCAACGGCTGCCGGAAAAAAAGCTCAACCGGCGGGTGAGTCGGACCTGAGCGTAGCGGCGGTGTTTGAAAAAATGCCCGGCGCTTTCTTGAAGGATGCAGCGGCCGGCGTCGACGTGGTGTTCCAATATTGCATCGCCGGGCCCGGCGGCGGCGACTGGAGCGTGGCCATCAAGGACCAGACCTGCAAGGTGTCGCAAGGACGGACGGATCAGGCCACCTGCACCCTCAAAATAACCGACACCGACTTTATACGGCTCATCTCCGGCAAGCTGCCCGCCATGCAGGCCTATACGTCGGGCAAGCTGAAGATCGAAGGTGACATCATGAAATCCCAGCTCATCGAGCGCCTGTTCAAACTCACGTAAAACCAGACTTATTATCAAGCCCCCCTCTTCCCTCGGGAAAAAGGGTCGGGGTTCGGAGAAACCAGCAGGATTCCACCGGCCCCGTCAATAAAGGAGGAACCATGGCAACGGGAATCAAGGACAAAGTGGCGATCATCGGCATGGGGTGCACCCGGTTCGGCGAACGCTGGGACATGGGGGCCGAAGAGTTGATGGTGGAGGCCTTCGAAGAGTGCCTGGCCGATGCCGGCATCGAAAAAAAGGAGATCGATGCCGCCTGGTTCGGTTCGTGCCTGGAGGAAATCAACGTGGGCAAGACCGCCATGCCGCTGTCCACTACCCTGCGGCTGCCCATGATCCCGGTGACCCGCGTGGAGAACTACTGCGCGACCGGCACCGAGGCGTTCAGGGGTGCGGTTTACGGCGTGGCGTCCGGGGCCTATGACATCTGCCTGGCCCTGGGTGTGGAAAAGCTCAAGGACACCGGCTACGGCGGCCTGCCCAACTTCGGTTCCAGTGCCGGAACGCTGGTCTGGCAGTGGTGGCCCAACCTGACGGCTCCGGGCTCTTTCGCCCAGCTGGCCAGTGCTTATGCAGCCAAATACCGGTTCAAGGATATCGACCTGAAACGGGCCATGGCCCATGTGTCCGTCAAAAGCCACGACAACGGCCTGCTCAACCCCAAGGCCCACCTGAGAAAAAAGGTCAGCGAGGAGCAGGTCATGGCGGCTCCCATCATTGCCCACCCCCTGGGGCTCTTCGACTGCTGCGGGGTCAGCGACGGGTCGGCCTGCGCCATCGTCACCACGCCGGAAATCGCCAGGAGCCTTGGAAAGGCCGACATCGTTTCGGTGAAAGCCCTGCAGCTGGCCCTGAGTTCCGGTGAGGAAATGGGCTACAACGAGTGGGACGGCGACCATTTCATGACCACCACCACGTGCAGCAAAAAGGCCTACGCCGAGGCGGGCATCACCGATCCCCGGGAAGAAATCAGCATGATGGAGGTCCACGACTGCTTCTCCATCACCGAACTGGTCACCTACGAGGACCTGCACATCTCGTCCCGGGGCCAGGCCGTTCGCGATGTAATGGACGGCTTCTATGACCTGGACGGCGGCGTGCCCTGCCAGGTGGACGGGGGACTCAAGTGTTTCGGCCACCCCATCGGCGCTTCGGGCCTGCGCATGCTCTACGAAATGTACCTGCAGCTGCTGGGACGGGCCGGTGAACGGCAGCTCGAGGACCCGCGGTTCGGGCTGACCCACAACCTGGGGGGGTTCCCGTTCCAGAACATCTGCAGCATCTCCATCATCGGCAGATACGGGGATTGAGGACCAACATGGATATTTTGAACTACACGCCGGAGCATGAAGATTTCAGACAGCGCCTGAGAGCATTTTGTGAAACCGACGTCACCCCCCATGTGGATCGCTGGGAGGAGGATCATATCGTCCCCAAGTCCATCTGGCGCAAGATGGGGGCGGGAGGTTTCCTGTGCCCGACCGTGGACCCGGCATACGGAGGGCTTGGCGGCGATTTCCGCTACTCGGTGATCGTGACCGAAGAGCTTTCCCGCACCGCCCACACCGGCCTGGCCGCCGCCCTGCACAGCGATGTGGTGGTTCCCTACATCGAATCATACGGCAGCGAGGCATTGAAGCAGAAATACCTCCCCGGATGCGTCTCCGGCGACTGCATCACGGCGGTGGGCATGACCGAGCCGGATGCGGGCAGCGACCTGGCCGGGATGAAGACCACGGCGGAAGAAGCGGGCGACACCGTGGTGGTCAACGGTTCCAAGACCTTTATCTCCAACGGCATCAACTGCGACCTGCTGGTGTTCGCCGCAAAGGACCCGTCCGTGGAGAACAAATACGAAGCGGTCTCCCTGTATGTGGTCGAAGACGGCACCCCGGGGTTTACCCGCGGGCGGAAGCTGGACAAGATGGGCTGGCACAGTCAGGATACCGCCGAGCTGTTTTTCAGCAACTGCCGCATTCCCGTGGACAACCGGCTGGGCGAAAAGGGGATGGGCTTCTTGATGCTCATGGAGAAACTCCAGCAGGAACGCCTGACCTGTGCGCTGGGGGCGGTATGCGGAGCCGAGCGCATTCTGGAGTGGACCCTGGACTTCTGCCGCAAAAACAACCGCGGCGGCCGTCCCCTGTCCAAATCCCAGGCGGTCCAGTTCGAACTGGTGGAGATGGCCGCCGATGTAAAGGTCGGCCGCACCTTCGTGGACAAACTGGTGGCCGACCACATCGAGAAGAAGAATATCGTGGTGGAGACCTCCATGGCCAAGTTCTGGACCACGGACCTGGCCAACCGCACGGCGGACCGCGCCCTGAGCATCCTGGGCGATTTCGGCACCGTCGAGTCCTGCCCGTTGGTGCGCGCCTGGCGGGACGTACGGGTGATGTCAATCTTCGCCGGCACCAACGAGATCATGAAAGGTATTGCCGCCAAGTTCATGGGCCTGTAATTCGTGCCAACTGGCAAAGGTTGGTTCTCGATGCTTCGACCGTTAACCTGCGACCATAAACCTTAAGCCTTTGACCTTTAAGCTATGAGCCAAATTGGCACCCTGGCGGGCATCACCGTCATCGACCTTTCCCGGCTGCTTCCGGGACCGTACTGCACCATGATCCTGGCCGACCACGGCGCCCGGGTCATCGCCGTGGAGGACCCGCGCTATCGGGACCGCGGCGAATATGTCTTTCCGGTCTACCGCAACAAATCCCACATGACCCTGGACCTGAAGTCCGAGGCCGGGCGTGGGATCTTCTTTCGGCTGGTCGAGGATGCGGACGTGGTGGTGGAGGGGTTTCGGCCGGGCGTGGTGACCCGACTGGGGGTGGATTATCCCGCCGTGTGCCGGGTGAACCCGAAGATCGTCTACTGCTCGATCACCGGCTACGGCCAGACCGGCCCGATGCGTCATGCGGCCGGCCACGATGTCAACTACCTGAGCCGCGCGGGCCTGCTCGACCTGATGGGTGAAAAAGGCCGGGCGCCGTCCATTCCCGGCATCCAGGTGGCGGACCTGGTCGGCGGCGGCATGAACGGCGCCCTGGGCATCGTCATGGCCCTGTTCCACCGT
The DNA here is from genome assembly GCA_020444075.1 of Deltaproteobacteria bacterium. Lineage (GTDB taxonomy): Bacteria > Desulfobacterota > Desulfobacteria > Desulfobacterales > Desulfosarcinaceae > Desulfosarcina. The sequence continues at coordinate 26,878 of JAHLLR010000038.1, read as the reverse complement.
CAGCGCTCCGGAAAAGGCCAGCATATCGACATCTCCATGACCGACGGCATGCTGGGCCTGCTGCCCACGGTGCAGTTCTTCCAGGCCCTGTTCGGCACCGAGCAGAAGCGTGGGGAAACCTTTCTCTCCCATCGCTACGCCTGCTACAACACCTACGAAACCGCAGACGGCCGCTACCTCTCCGTGGGGGCGGTGGAAAATCACTTCTGGCAGAACCTGTGCCATCGCCTGGGAAAACCTGAGTACGGACCGCTGCAGTTTGACGAAACCCGACGGGAGGAAATCATCGCCTTCATGCGAGAGCGGTTCAGACAGAAACCGCTCGACGAATGGGAAAAGGAATTCCGGGAATCTGACGTCTGCGTGGCGCCGGTCCGGACCGTTGCCGAAGCCCTGCAGGACCCCCTGTTCAAAGCACGCGAAATGGTATCGGCAACGAATCGGACGACACCGGATATAGGCATTCCGGTACGGCTGAGTGAAACACCGGGATCCCTGCGCAAGGCACCGGCGGCTTTCGGAGAGGACACGGACCGGATCCTCGAAGAACTGGGCTGCAGCGAGTCAGAAATCAAGGCGCTGAGGGAAAAAGGGGTTGTCTGAAAGCCTCTCCTTGAAACGCTCCCTGACTCCTTGTGGGAAAAGGCAGCATTTTTCGCATTCCTCGCCCCATGACAGGCGAGGCCAGGGGTGAGGATTGATCCCCCAAAAACCGTACAGGTCATGCCGCAAAAGACACCTGAAAAAATCGGCATCATGGCCGACAGCCACGGCGACCCCGAGGCCATCGCCACCGGTGCTGTTTTTCTAAAACAGCGGGCCTGCACATCCCTTTACCACCTGGGGGACATCTGCGACTCCACCTTGCCGAAGACCGCCGATGACTGCGTGGCGCAGATAAAAAATCACGGCATCGTCGCCGTCAAGGGCAACAACGACCACACCCTGGCTGCCGATGCATCGGGACGCTCGGATAGCGGCATCCGGCGGGAAACGATTGCGTTCCTGGAGAATCTTCCCCTCTGCCTTTCCGTCGGCAGTGCGAAACTGGTCCACTCCCGCCCCTTTGTGCGGCGCTTGGGGCTTTCAGCCATGATCGGGGCAATGGGCCAACACGAAGCCGCGGACTTTTTCAGGCAGAACCCCAATGGGCTGCTGTTTCGCGGGCACAGCCACAAGCCGGAAATAATCAGCCGCAGGGGGAAGAAAATCCGGTTCTTCTTTCCACCTGAGGGCCTTGTCATCGAACTGGCCGACCAACGGCCCTGCATCATCACCTGCGGCGCCCTGACTTCAGGGTTTGTCATGATCTGGGAGCCGGGAAGTGACCGCTTGGCATCCTGCACGTTTACATGATGAGGATTCAACATCAACCAGCACCGTCGGGAGGAAACATGTACCGCTATCTCTTCAGTCCCATCACCATCAACCGGCTTGAAATCAAGAACCGGATCGCCTACCCCTCCCTGGGGCTGCTCTATTCCTACGACAGCAAGCTCAACGACCGTTACTACCATTTCTTCCGGGAGCGGGCCAGAGGCGGTGCCGGCATCGTCACCGTGGGGCCGGTGGGTGTAGACTTTCTGGGTTCGGGAATCCTGGCCCTGTCCATCGCCGGGGACGAGGCCATACCCGACTTCAGCACAGTTGCCGCCATCATCAAAGAGGAAGGTGCCCGGGCCTGGATCCAGCTTTTTCACGCCGGAGCCTATTCCCACCCTTTTCTCATCGACGGCAAGGACCCCATCGCTCCGTCCGCCGTATACTCGAAATATTCCAAGGCCACCCCCAGGGAAATGACTATCGAGGAGATCCACCAGGTTCAGGAGGCCTTTGCCGCCGCCGCCCGTCGGGCCGTGGCAGCCGGGTTCGACGGCGTGGAGATCATCGGCAGCGCCGGCTACCTCATCACCCAGTTTCTCTCGCCGTTAAAAAACCGGCGCACGGACCCATACGGCGGCAGCTTCGAGAACCGGCTGCGCTTTCCCACGGAACTCATCGCCAAAGTGAGAAATGCCGTCGGCCCGGATGTGCCGCTGACCATCCGCATGGCCGGCAACGATTTTGTTCCGGGCAGCAACACGGATACCGAGACACCGAAGATCGCCGCCGCTTATCAGGCCGCCGGCGTGGATGCGATCAACGTCACCGGCGGCTGGCATGAATCCCGGGTACCCCAGCTGCCCATGGAGCTTCCCCGCACCGCTTACGCCTTTTTGGCCCTTACCATTAAAAACGCCGTCAGCGTGCCGGTGATGGCCTCCAACCGCATCGCCTCCCCCGATGATGCGGAGCGGATCCTGCGCGACGGATACGCAGACATGGTCAACCTGGGCCGGGTACTCATTGCCGATCCCCAGTGGCCGGCCAAGGCCTTCGATGGCCGGGCCGATGAAATCCGCCCCTGCGTGGCCTGCTCCCAGGGCTGCACGGACGAAATCTTCAGCGGCAGGCCGGTGTATTGTGTGGGCAATCCGCGGGCCGGGTTCGAAGCGGAGCGGAAAATGCTTCCCGCCGACTCACCCAAAGCAATCATGGTGGTCGGCGCCGGCGCCGCCGGCCTGGAGGCGGCCGTCACCGCTGCTCAAAGAGGCCACCGGGTTGAGATTTTCGATAGGGACAGCGACATTGGCGGCCAGTTGTGGATTGCCGGTGCCCCACCCCACAAACACGAACTGCTCGAGTTCATCCGCTACTACCGGGCCATGGTCAACCGCTACCGGATCCCCCTGCACCTGAACACCGTTGTGGACATGGATCTGATCCGCGAAAATGCACCTGACCATGTCATCGTGGCCGAAGGCGCCCGGGCCCTGATCCCCCCCATCCCCGGGGCGGAGGATCCGGAAGTGCTCAACGCCTGGCAGGTGCTCAAGGAAAACCCCATACTGGGAAAGCAGGTGGCCGTCATCGGCGGCGGTGCCGTAGGCCTGGAGACCGCTCTATTTGTGGCCGCCAAAGGCACCCTGACCCCGGAGGTGCTCCACTTCCTGATGGCCTTCGATGCCATACCGCCGGAAAGGCTCAAGGAACTGATGTTCGCCGGCACCTCGTCGGTTACGGTTTTTGAAATGCTCGACAAGGCGGGCAGGGATGTGGGCAAGTCAACCCGCTGGATCCTCATGGATCGGCTCAAGCGATACGGTGTTGAAATCAAAACCGGTGCCACGGTGCTGTCCATCGACGGGAGTGAAGTGATCTGGGAACAGGATGGCAAGAGGCAATCCGGCCGCTTCGACAGCGTCGTCCTGGCTTCCGGTTCCCGGTCCGAAAATCACCTGGCGAAGACCCTGGCGGATGCCGGGATCTCCCACACCGTCGTTGGCGATGGTATCAGACCCGGCAAGCTCAGCGATGCCATCCACGGCGGGTTCCTGGCCGCTATTGAACTGTAGCGCACTTGCGGGAGATGGTGAACCAAAAAAGAGATTGACTGGAACACCCTCAAAATCTATAACCTTATAAACCGCCGTTGTTTGAGGTGCGGTTAAACATATTCCTTTCACAATACGCTGAGAACAGAGCCTGTATTGGTTTTGGCGCCTGAACAGATTAAAACCGCTGACCTTAAATACAGGACTACCCCCCGACCCCGCGGGCGTGGCAATAATCTTTGCCGGGCCACACGGGTGAGGATGTCCCATGTCGGTCAACGGCGACCGATCCATCAGAAGCACGGACCGATTGCTGCCAGCTGATGCATTCGACGGAACGTCAGCCCTTATCACGCTGCGTGCCATGACTGCGAAACGGAATGTATAGCGTCTCTTTTGTGCTCGGGCTCAGCGCCCTCGGAAATCAATCTGACGGGTGCTCATCAGTCGATTTGGTTAAATCGGGTTTCGTTTCAAAATCCTCATATTGTAATTTATAGAAATTAAAACTGCGAAATTGTCATTTTTTTGGAATGCTGTATTGGCCGGTTTTAATTTAATCCACTGTTATAAATATATATTTAAGTTTTTGTAGCGAATGGCATGACGGTTGCGGTACTTGTTGCGTCGCCAGATGCTACTCGGATGTGGATCTGCTGTTCTTGAACAAAAATAAGAGTGGACGCTAACCCAAACCCCATGAAAGGAGTCAGGTCGAATGAAAAGACGTGATTTTATTAAAAAGGCAGGAGTTGGAACCGCGGCCGTGGCAGCCACAGCGATAAACGCACCCTTTGTGCACGCGGCAAAGAAGACGACCATCAAGTGGCGGATGCAGACCTATGCCGGTCCAGCCCTGGCCGAACATGTTATTAAACCCTCAATCGATGCGTTTAACAAAGCGGCCAATGGAGAGATGGTCATCGAGTTGTACAATGCCGATCAGCTCGTGCCTCATGGCGAGCTGTTCAGAGCCGTGTCCAAGGGAACGATCGATGCCGTTCAGAGTGACGACGATTCAATTGCAGCGCCTGTGGACGTATCTGTCTTCGCCGCCTACTTTCCCTTTGCCTCGCGCTACTCACTCGATGTTCCCGTGCTGTGGAACTGGTACGGGCTCAACAAAATCTGGGAAGAAGCCTACGCGGAGATACCGGAAGTCACCTGGCTGAGCATGGGGGCCTGGGACCCGTGCAATTTCGCCACCCGCAAGCCGATCCGGCACATGGAGGATTTCAAGGGGTTGAGAATGTACATGTTCCCCACCGGGGGCAAGTTCATGCAACAGTTCGGCGTGGTGCCCATGTCCCTACCCTATGAAGACGTCCAGATGGCCCTGCAGACCGGCGAACTGGACGGGGTAGCCTGGTCCGGCATCACCGAGGATTACACGGTCGGCTGGGCCGATGTCACCAAGTACTATCTGACCAACCCCATATCCGGCGCCTGGGCGGGCTCTTACTTTGCCAATACCAAGAAATGGGAGGCCCTGCCCGAACACCTCAAGACGCTGTTCAAGCTGTCCATGGACAGTTCGCACTACTACCGACAGCATTGGTACTGGTGGGGTGAAGCGCACTATCGCACCAAGGGCGGCAAACTGGAACTCACCTCCATTCCCAAAGACGAATGGAAGGTCGTGGAAGATGCCGCCCTGAAATACTGGGACGAGATTGCCGCCAAGAGCCCCAGGAATGCCAAAGTGGTCAACATCCTCAAGGAATACGCCAAAACCATGGAAGCCGCCGGCCCCCCATACCGATATTAGAAAACCGGGGACAAAACCTTTATTATTATAGCATCGAGGGGCGCCTTTCCTGTCTTCAGTGCGGATCTGGACAGGAAAGGCGCCCCTTAAAAATGGGTGTCGAAAACAGCATACCCAAGCAGAGGGGTCATTATGCCCAAAGCAATAAAAATCTTTGTGCGCACCATTGACGCCACGAACAAGGCGGTCGGCAAGTTCTCCCAATATCTGGTCTTCGCCATGATGGGGGTGTTGCTCTTCGAGTCCTTCTCCAGGACGATTTTCAATCAACCCCACATTTGGGTCGTTGAAATCGCCCAGTTCACCATGGCCGCCTATTACCTGCTTGGCGGCGGCTATTCCATGATTCTCGAAGGACATGTCAGGATGGACCTCCTCTACGGCCGGTGGTCGTTGAAGACCCGGGCGGTAGTGGACATGATTACCGCCGTCGTTCTGATCTTCTACCTGGTGCTTCTGCTCTACGGCGCCATTTCCAGCCTTGAATATGCCCTGAGATACGGGCAGGTGAATTATACCTCCTGGGCACCGCCGCTGGCGCCCATCAAGGTCATCATGACCATCGGCATCGCGTTGATGCTGCTGCAGGCGATCGCCATATTCTTCAAGGACCTGGCAACGGCCAGAGGGGAGTCGATATAATGAGCCACGAAATGATCGCCCTGCTGATATTCACCTCGATGCTGCTCATGCTGCTCACCGGGCAACGCGTCTTCGCGGCCATCGGGGGGGTCGCCGCCCTTTTCGCCCTGCTCCTGTGGGGCGAGGGCGGCATAGAGATGCCCTTCAATGCGAGCTTCGTTCTGTTGAACTGGTACCCCCTGCTCACCTTGCCACTGTTCATCTATATGGGATACATGTTTTCGGAGTCAGGCATCGCCAGCGACCTCTACCGCATGTTCCATGTCTGGATGGGCCCCCTCGACGGGGGACTGGCCATCGGAACGATCGGCCTGATGACTGCCGTGGCGGCCATGAACGGGCTGAGTGTCGCCGGCATGGCCATCGGCGCCAGTATCGCCATGCCGGAAATGCTCAAGCGCAAGTATGACAAAGTCATGGTCACCGGCGTCATCCAGGCAGGCAGTTCCTTAGGCATCATGGTTCCGCCCAGCGTCGTTCTGGTTCTCTATGGCATGATCGCCCGGCAGAATGTAGGCCGGCTGTGGCTGGCCGGAGTTTTCCCCGGCCTCCTCCTGGCCGGCCTGTTTATCGCCTACATCACGATTCGATGCAAAATGAACCCGCAGCTGGGCCCGGCGCTGGCGCTGGAAGAACGGCGGCTGATCACCTGGGGGGAGAAGTTCCGGCTGCTCCGGGCAGGCATCATCCCGCTGGTGATCATTTTTTCCATGACGGGGCTTTTCCTGCTGGGCATCACCAGCCTTGTCGAATGTTCGGCAGCCGGTGCGGCCGCAACGACCCTGGCCGCCGTGGTCAGAGGCCGCTTTAACCGAAAGGTGCTGGAGAACACCCTGCGCAATACGCTGAGCGTGAGCTGCATGTTCATGTGGGTCATCCTGGCGGCCCTCTGCTTCGGTGCCGTCTTCGATGGCCTCGGCGCCGTGCATGCGATCAAATCTCTGTTTCTCGACCGGTGGGGACTCAGCCCGTGGGGCGTGCTGGTCATGATGCAGCTCTCCTACATCCTGATGGGCATGTTCCTGGACGATACGGCAATGCTCATCATCGTTGCCCCCCTTTATGTCCCTCTGGTGATCAACCTGGGGTTCGACGCCATCTGGTATGGCGTGCTCTATACAATCACCTGCCAGATCGCCTACATGACCCCGCCCTTCGGTTACAATCTGTTTCTCATGAAGGCCATGGCACCACCGGAGGTAACTCTGATGGATATCTACAACTCGATCGTACCCTTCGTGCTGGTCATGATTCTCGGTTTGGCCATTGTCATCATTTTTCCCCAGATCGCCCTGTGGCTGCCTGATTTATATTTTGGAAAATAAAAAAGGATTCACGTTATGCTCATCGCACGGGTAACAGGACTGGTCGTCGCGACCATGAAGCACGAATCGCTGGTCGGCAGCAAGCTTCTGATTGTTCAAGAAACCGACGTAGCCGGTAAATCCGTGGGCCAACCCATGGTTGCCGTCGATGCGGTGGACGCCGGTGAGGGAGACCTGGTGCTGGTGACCCGGGGTTCCGGGGCCCGCCAGACGGATATCACCCTCGACCGGCCCGTAGACAATGTAATCATGGCTATCGTCGATACCTTGCAATCGAACGGAAAGGTGACTTTTCGCAAGAGTCGGTAATATGGGAAAAGACAACCATGAAATGCTCAGCGTTGGAATTGACGTGGGTACCACGACCACGCAGGTTGTCTTTTCCCGATTGACCCTGGCCGGAGGAATGATGGGTGGTTCGACACCGCTGGCCAAGTCGCCGATCAACCTGTCCCGCATGACCAGCATTGTCGACAAGGAGGTGGTCTACCGCAGCGGGATGCATTTCACGCCCCTGGCCGGGCCGGACGTCATCGATGCATCCGCCCTTGAACAGATTCTGCGCCGGGAATATCGGCAGGCCGGCATTTCCCCGGAACAGGTCGAGACCGGCGCGGTGATCATTACCGGCGAAACCGCCAAAAAGCGCAACGCCGACGTGATCCTGGATGCACTCTCGGCCCTGGCCGGAGACTTTGTGGTCACCGTGGCCGGACCGCACCTGGAATCGATGATTTCCGGAAAAGGATCCGGGGCCGAGGCATTCTCCCGGGAACACTTCACCACCGTCACCAACGTGGATATCGGCGGCGGATCCGCCAACAGCGCCATTTTTCGCCAGGGCCGGATGATTTCCGCCGCGGCAATGAACTATGGCGGGCGTATTCTGGAAATAGACCGGGCCAGCGGGCAGATCCGGCACATCGCCGAACCGGCCCGGATCATGATCGATCATCTGGGGCTCCCGTTTTCGATTGGATTCAAGCCGAGCCTGGCGCAGTTGCGTGAGCTTACGGATTGCATGGCCGACCTGACCGTCGAACTGATCGACGGGCGGTGCGGCCCGTTGGCCCGGCATTTGATGCTGACCGACCCGTCGCCGGAATCGGGAAAAAACACCACGGTGTTTTTTTCGGGCGGCATCGGGCACTATATTTATGCGCCGATCCCCATCAATTCTACTGAAGATGTGACCGTTCATGGGGATATCGGACCGTTGCTGGCGGAATCGATCCGCCTTCACCCCGATCTGAAAACGATTGATATCCGCAGGCCGCCGGAGACCCTGCAGGCCACGGTGATGGGAGCCAGTTCCCAGACGGTAACCCTGAGCGGCAGCACCATCTGGGCCGAGGAAGCGATCCTGCCCATCAGAAATGTACCCGTCGTTCACCCGCAATGGCCGCAGATCCCGCCGTCGCGCCAACAGGTGTCGGCGGCAGCCCGCGATGCGGTGGTCCGATGGGACGTCGAACCGACCGGCACCCCGTTTGCCATCGCCCTGGAGTTGTCCTGGAGTCTCGATTTTTCAGGTCTGACCGCGCTGGCCGGCGGCCTGGCTGATTTCACGGCCGCCCACCTGGCAGCCGACCAGCCGCTGATCATCATCATCGAGCACGACTATGCCCGCGCACTGGGTCAGACCGTGAAGAATCTGTTACCCGACCGCCCGTTGCTCGTCATTGACCAGGTGGGGCTCAGGGAGGGTGATTATATTGATATCGGACGGCCGGTGCTGGACGGCCGGGCCGTGCCGTTGAGTGTAAAGACGCTGATCTTTTACCATTAAGCTTTTGGGGGGAATGTGTTATTCTTTCTCCCCGACAACGATTCTGTTCACCATCAAGGAAATGCGTTCATGCTGCTGCGGACCAAACTATTTGGCAAGACCATTGAATTCCGGAGTATTCGCGAACTCATGGGCAAGGCCAACGAACCCAAATCCGGTGATGAACTGGCCGGTCTGGCAGCCACATCGATTGCCGAACGGGTGGCCGCCAAGTACGTGCTGGCCGAGGTCACCCTGGAGACACTGCGAGCCAATCCGGCGGTGCCTTACGACCATGACGACGTCACCCGGGTGATCGACGACGCCGTCAACGAAACGATTTACGATGAGATCAAAGGCTGGACGGTAGGTGATTTCAGGGAATGGCTGCTCGCGGACAAGACCACAACGGACATGATCCGCCGCGTGAGCAATGCCCTGACCGGTGAAATGGTCGCGGCGGTAACCAAGCTGATGTCCAATCTCGACCTGATTTACGCCGCCAAAAAGATCCGGGTCACCTCCCACTGCGTCAATACCGCCGGTCTTCCCGGAACCCTGGCCAGCCGCTGCCAGCCCAATCACCCCGTAGACAGCCCGGAAGGTATTCGCGCCGCCGTCTACGAAGGCCTTTCCTACGGTTCCGGTGACAGCGTCATCGGCATCAACCCGGTGGATGACAGCCTGAGCAGTGTGGCCCGACTGCTGGATATGACCTACGACATCATCCGGACCTGGCAGATCCCCACCCAGAACTGCCTGCTGTCCCATGTGACCACCCAGATGCAGGCCATGAAAAAAGGGGCGCCGGTGGGCCTGGTGTTTCAGAGCCTGTCCGGTTCGCAATTGGGCAATCAAAGCTTCGGCATCGATGTGGCCATGATGGACGAAGCCTATGAAATGGCTCAAAAATACTGCTGGCCGACGGGCCCCAACTATATGTACTTTGAGTCGGGCCAGGGCTCCGCGCTCTCAGCCAATGCCCACAACGGCTGGGATCAGCTCACCCTGGAAGCCCGGATTTATGGCCTGGCCAAACGCTGGAAGCCTTACCAGGTCAACACCGTGGTCGGCTTTATCGGCCCGGAATATCTGTACGACGCCATCCAGATCACCCGGGCCGGCCTGGAGGACCACTTCATGGGCAAGCTGACCGGCATCCCCATGGGCTGCGACGCCTGCTACACCAACCACGCCCGGGCAACCCAGAATGACATTGAGAATCTGGCGGTGCTGCTCACCGCGGCCGGCTGCAACTATTTCATGGGCGTGCCCATGGGTGACGATGCCATGCTGGCCTACCAGTGCACCAGCTTTCACGACGCCCCCTCGTTGCGGCAGACATTGGGGTTGCGTCCGTTGCCGGAGTTTGAAGGGTGGATGGCGGACCTGGGCCTCATGAAGGATGGCGTGCTCACCGACAAAGCGGGGGATCCGTCATTTTTTCTGAGCCGATAATGTGTTGTTTCCGGTTTTTCCGGGTTAGGATATAGGCCATGCAGGATCTGGACATTCAAGCCATTGTAAAGGCCGTTCTGGCAGAGATTCAAACCTTTGAAGGGGCAACGGTTGATGCCGCTCAGCCTGCCGGCACCGCCGATTCCGACGACCTGAATATTGACCTGGACGATCCCACCCTCCCGGAGGCACGCCAAAGGCCCGGAATTGAGAAGCCGATCAACCCGGATGGCCTGCGCGCCCTGATGGCGGCCACCCCTGCACGCATCGGGGTGGGGAGGAGTGGACCGCGACCGCGAACGGCGGCCAGCCTGCTTTTTCTGGCCGACCATGGCGTCACCCAGGACGCCTTGATGCACGAGGTCGACCCCAACCTCCTGGAGGAACTGGGGCTCTTTTCCGTCGAAAGCCAGGCCGCGGACCGCCAGACCTATTTAAAACGACCCGATCTGGGGCGCAAGCTGACCGAAGCGGCCAAGGCCGTTCTGCGCGACCGCTGCACCAAAACCCCCGATGTGCAGATCTTTGTCGGCGATGGTCTGAGCGGAGCGGCCATCGATCATAACCTGCGGCAGATCATGCCTGTCCTTCAACAGGGCCTCAGCAGTGCCGGGCTGTCGATGGGAACACCCTTTTTTGTTAAAAACGCCCGGGTCGGATTGCTCAACGACGTGAACGGCATTGTCGACGCAAAGGTTTGCGCCATTCTGATCGGCGAGCGACCGGGCCTTGCCCGGGCGCAGAGCATGAGCATTTACCTGGGATACCGTCCCCGGCCGGAATCGACCGACGCCAACCGGGACGCGATCTGCAACATTTATGAAGGCGGACTCAACCCGCTGGAGGCCGGCGCCCATGCCGTCCAGCTCATTCAGCGAATGATCAGGGATAGGGCCAGCGGGGTAGAACTCAAACTGGTGTAACGTGTCCGTCCACAAACGGCGTCTCTTGGCCCAGGCCGGCGTTCTCGATCCTTTGAGATCCTCGACGTAGCGGTGCTACGCCTCCGGTTTCAAAGTCTCTGCGGCCTTGGCCAGAACCAAGATCCACCACTTGTGGTAGGACACACTGAATGAAAAAACGGAAGCATTGATTGCTGGAAATCCCTTATGGCCATCATGGACCCGATAAAACCGCAGATATTGTCGGTCAGGATCATTCCCAATGTCGACCGCGGTCTAGCGAATAAATTGAAGCTGAGCGACGACCAGCGCAGCCTGGGGTTGATCACCTGCACCATCGACGATGCGCTTTACGTGTCCATCGATGAGGGGACGAAAATGGCCGACGTAGAGGTCGTATATGCCAAATCGTTCTATGCCGGTTCAGCCCATGCCTCCGGGCCGCTGTCCGGAGAGATCATCGCCATTTTCGCCGGACCGGACCCGGCCGAGGTTCGCGCGGCGTTGACCGCAACCCGGGCCTATGCGGAAAATGAAGCCTGGTTCTACGCCGCCGATGCAACGGGGTCCAATGCGTTTTTCGCGCACACGATATCCCGCACCGGATCCTATTTGTCCGGGCTGGCCGGCATCGCCGGGGGTGAGCCGTTGGCATACCTGATTGCCTGCCCCCTGGAGGCCACCTTCGGCCTTGACGCGGCCCTGAAAGCCGCCGATGTGGAGATGAAGGTGTGGTTCGAGCCGCCATCGGAAACCAACTATTCCGGTGGATTGCTCACCGGCAGCCAGAGCGCCTGCAAGGCCGCCTGTAAAGCATTCAGCGAAGCGGTGATAGATGTGGCCAACAACCCGATCATCCTGTAGACGTTCAGAAAATGGTTTTGGCAAGGCAGCGTGAGGAAGACGTGTTAGATATACATCGACGAGCGATAACGCCGTCCACAATCTTTTTCTGAGCGTTTATTTAAAGAAGGAGATGGCATGACCCAGGGTTTCGATAAAGACCTGACATCGATCCAGGAAGCGCGACGGCTGATAGAAAGCTGTTACACGGCGCAGGAGAAATTTATCGATTTCAGCCAGGAACAGGTCGATCGCATCTGCAACGCCATGGCCGATGCGGCCTATCAGGCGGCCGAGCGACTGGGACGCATGGCGACCGAAGAAACCACCTTCGGTGTCCCCCGGCACAAGACGCTGAAAAACCAACTGGCCAGCCGGGGCGTATGGGAATCCATCAAATCCATCAAGACCGTCGGCGTTATCCGCGAGGACAAGGCCAAAGGCGTCGTCGAAATCGGCTGGCCCATGGGGGTGGTGGCGGCCCTGAGCCCCAGCACCAACCCCACGTCCACCCTGATCCACAATACCCTGATAGCGGTCAAAGCCCGCAACGGCATTGTCAACGCCCCGCATCCGTCGTCCTGGCGATGTTGCCTGGAGGCCACGCGCGTGATCGCGGACGCCGGCGAGGCGGCAGGCATGCCCTCGGGCCTGGTCAGCTGCATGTCAAAAATTTCTCTCCCCGGCACCCAGGAGTTGATGCGGCACGAAAAAACAGCCGTTATCCTGGCTACGGGCGGTTCAGAGATGGTCCGGGCGGCCCACAGCATGGGCAAGCCGGCGTACGGGGTCGGGCCCGGAAACGTCCCCTGCTATGTCGATCGCAGCGCCGACATCAAAACAGCGGCATCCCTGATCGTATCCAGCAAATCCTTCGACAATTCGGTGATCTGCGCCACGGAGCAGGCGGTGGTGGCGGACCGGCCCATTGCAGCCCCCTTGCGCGCCGAGATGGAACGCCTGGGAGCCTATTTCGTCAATCCAACCCAGGCGGCGGCGTTGAGCCGGGTGCTTTTCTTTCCCAATGGCGCCATCAACCCCCGCAGTGTGGGCCAGACGCCGCAATCGCTGGCCGGCATGGCAGACATCCGCATCCCCGAAGGCACCCGCATCCTGGTGGCCCCGTTAAGCCGGGTGGGAAAAGACGAACCGCTCTCCGGTGAAAAGCTGACTACCGTGCTGGGCTGGTACGAAGTCGACGGCTGGCAGGCGGGCTGTGATCGCTGCATCGAGATGATCCTTTTCGGGGGACGCGGACACAGCCTGGTGATCCATGCCGCCGATGAAGGGATAATCATGGAATTTGGCCTCAAGAAACCGGTGTTTCGCCTTCTGGTGAACACCATGGGAACTCTGGGATCGGTGGGAATGACCACCGGGCTGATGCCGGCGTTGACCCTGGGATCGGGGGGGATCGGCGGCGCCATCAGCGGTGATAACATTACGACCACCCACCTGCTCAACGTCAAACGGCTGGCTTACCCGATTAAATCCCCGCCGGCCCAGGCAATGGTCGGCGCGGCGCCGGTTCAACCCGTCGCCAACGACCTGGATCCGGCTGAATTAAAAGCTATTGTCCGGACGGTAATAGAGGAATTGGTCCGTCATGGGGAGAAGACATGACCAAAAAGAATATAACCAACGCCACAACACAAAAGGAGAAGTTCACGATGGTTGACATTCAAATGATTGCTCTGGGAATGGTCGAAAGCAAGGGTCTGGTCGGTGCCATTGAGGCGGCGGACGCCATGGTCAAGGCCGCCAACGTTCATCTCATCGGCAGCGAGTATATCGGTGGCGGATATGTCACCGTCATGGTGCGCGGCGATGTGGGGGCGGTCAAAGCGGCCACCGATGCCGGCGCGGCAGCGGCCAAGCGCGTGGGCGAACTGGTTTCGGTTCACGTGATCCCCCGTCCTCACGGCGATGTGGAAATCATCCTGCCCAAGGAAACCAAGGGCGGTTTCGGCAGAAAAGCATAGCCATCGGAAGGACAGGCAACAGGGGAAAGTGGTATGGGGCAATTTTTCACGGAGGCCGATATCCGACGCCTTGCCAAAACGCAGGGCTGCCGGTATCTGCTGCTGGCTCCGGATGACAGGATCACGTCCGAAGCCATGGACGTTGCCCGGAGCCTGGGAATACGGATACACCGTGAGGGCGATCCGTCGGATGGACGGTCGCTGCCACCGCTGATAAGCCGGCACACCCGCCCCGGAAACCCCATTACGCTGGTCAACGCAGATTCGGTCCACCTGAAACCGTTTGCCGTTGACGTCGGCCGGCCGGAGATGAACATCCAACTCGCAGACGTGATTACCGGCGCCCACGGCTCTCCCATGGCAGCCGGTTTCATGACCTGGAAAAAGGGCTCGTTTCCGTGGATCCTGGATTATGATGAAATCGACTTTGTCATTGACGGGCAACTGGAGATTCGCAAGGGCGGCCAGGTGGTCGTCGGCAATCCCGGCGATGTCATTCACATTCCCCGGGGCAGCGAGATCTTTTTCGGCTCCCCCAGCTTTGCCAGGGTCTTTTATGTCACCTTCCCGGCCGACTGGGAGGCGCAATAACCGATACCCTGCGGATAAATCCGCCTGCACCGAGGCGGGCGCATTGGAAAAAAACTGAGTGAATCCGGATCTCGATACCTTTTTAGCCAACGCCTATGCAGTTATGCACGGCGACCCCGTTCAACCGGCGGGTAATCGCGATGGCAGCCGGCCTGCTCCGCAGCAGGCTGTCCAACCGGCGGACAAGGAATTGCCACGCCTTTTGAGTGTGGCGGAGGGTTCCCGTTTCCGGGATGGACCGCCCGCCCGGGTCCACGTCGGTGTTGACCTGGGCACGGCGTATACGGTGTTGGTCGTGCTCGATGAGCACTTGCAGCCCCTGGCGGGCGAGTACCGTTTTGCTCAAATCGTCCGCGACGGCCTGGTGGTCGATTATCACGGGGCGATCAGCCTGCTGCAGGAATTAAAGCGCAACGTCGAAAAGCGCATCGGCTTTGAACTGACCTCGGCGGCAACCACGTTTCCGCCCGGCGTTTCACCCAACGAAGTCAGAGCCACCCAACATATTGTCAGAGCCGCCGGTTTTGAATGCGAACAGACCATTGACGAACCCACGGCAGCCAATGCGGTGCTGCAGGTGAGAAACGGTGCGGTGGTCGATGTCGGTGGCGGAACCACGGGCATTGCCGTCTTCCGGGATGGAGAAGCCATTTACACGGCTGACGAGCCGACCGGTGGAACGCACTTTTCCCTGGTTATTGCCGGAGCGTTAGGAATCGAATTCGAGGAGGCGGAGGAAATCAAAAAAAATGGAGAGAATTACCAGCGGCTCTTTCCGATGGTGCGTCCGGTAATGGAAAAGGTTGGAACCATTGTGGCCCGGCACGTAGCGGCGCATGCGGTGGAAGCCATTTATCTGGTTGGCGGCACGGCCTGTTTTCCCGGGATGGACAAGGTCGTGGAACAGGTCACCGGCATCCGGACGGTCATCCCCGGCTTCCCCCTGTTTGTAACCCCGCTCGGCACGGCAATGTATAACATCCCAGAAAAAAACGAGGTTAATTATGGCCGATGAATTTCAATTGCGCGTCTATTGCTACCTGGACCGGACCCAACCCCAGTACGCCGCCTTCGTGGGCACCGTCACCCAGGGCGACCTGATGGTGGAAGGCATGGCCTCTTTGTATATTGAAGTGGCCCCCGGCAACGAGGTCTTCCGTCTGGTGGACATCGCGGTAAAAGCGACCGAGGCCCGGCCCGGTGCCCAGGTCGTGGAACGGGAATTCGGTATGTTCGAAATCCACTCCCACTCCCAACAGGCCGTGATCGAAGCCGGCGCCATGGTGCTGGACCGGCTGGACCTGGAAGAGACCGGCCGGGTCAAACCGTTTGTGGCGTCGGTTCAACTCATTACCAATGTGGATCCCTACCAGGCGCAGCTGCTCAACCGTTTCCGACGGGGCAGCATGCTCGTGGCCGGCGAAACCCTGCTGGTGCTCGAGGTGGCCCCGGCGGCCTATATCAACATCGCCGCCAACGAGGCGGAGAAGCGGGCCAATATTAAATTGATTCACATCTCATCCGTCGGCCGTTTTGGCCGCATGTGGATGTGCGGCACCGAATCCGAGATGGTCACTGCCAAAATGGCAGCCATTGCTGCGATTGAAGGTATTCAGGGACGTAAAGGGTAGGCAGGATGGGTCAATTAATTTTTTCAGCGGCCCTAAAGGGGGGCGGAGCATGAAACAATTCTACACCGTGCGGGATATAGAAGATATGCACGCGGCCGGCGTGGCCGAAATCGAAATCCATGATGACGTGGTGCTGACCGACGTGGCTCGTGAAAAAGCCATTGCACTGGGCATGCACCTGATCCCGCTGGAACAGGCGAACAACGGTCGCCCGGGGACGCCAATGCCCCGCATGGCCGTTGCCGCTCGGACAAAGAACAAGCCTGCCGCCGACGGCCCACTTCAGAAGATCATTGCTGCGCCATCGCCATCACCTTCTCTGTCCCGGCCAGACAACGGTGGTGCCCCCGCCGCCGACATGGTCATGAAAATCAAATCGGCCGTCGTGGCCCGGCTGGGCACCGACAAATACAACGACCTGCTGGACAAAATCATACCCCAGGTGATGTCCCAACTCAAAAAGTAAGGATCAAGGCATGCGGTATACCATGGCGTTGATGTTCATCCCCGCACCCACGGAAGCGAATACGGCCACATCCCCTGGAGCCAGCCGATGGCCCTCCAGCTTCTTTTTCAGGAGCAGATCCAGCAGGGTGGGAATGGTGGCCACGGAGCTGTTGCCGGCCCAATCGATGATCATGGGCATGACGCCGGCGGGAATTGTTTCGACGCCACATAGCTGAAAAAGCCGTGTCAGGATGGCATCGTCCATTTTGGCGTTGGCCTGGTGCATCAGGATCTTTTTGACATCCCCAAGCATCAGCCCGGCTTTGTCCAGGGCTTGCTTCACCACCAGGGGAACTGTTTTCAGGGCATATTTGTAGATGTCGTGGCCGTCCATCTTGATGAACAGATCGTTGCCCGACCGCTCCGGGTGGTACGATTTCCCCAGCCGCAGCATCCAGGCTTTGTCGAGCGTGTCCGTTCGCGTGATGTGGGAGAGGATGCCTCCGTTCTCGTCGGACGCTTCCAAAACGGCGGCCCCCGCACCATCAGCAAAAATCATGCAGTCGACATCATGAGGATCCGATACCCGTGAGAGGATTTCGGCACCGATAACCAGCACCCGTTTGGCATCTCCGGAGCGGATGTAATAGTCGGCCATGATCATTCCCTGGAGCCAGCCCGGGCAGCCAAAGGGAATGTCGTAGGCCACCGTATAGGGGTTTTCGATCTTAAGCCGGTGTTTGACCCTCGAGGCAATGGTGGGCACCATGTCCGTGCGCAGGTTGCCGGTCCGGACATCCCCGAAATTCTGAGCCACGATAATGTAATCCAGACTCTCCCTGTCGACGCCTTCCAGCGCCTGAACGGCCGCTTCATAGGCAACGTCGGTGGTGGTCAGTTCGCTGTTGACATAACGCCGCTCTCTGATGCCGGTGATATTGTATAGCTTTTCGATAATCTCCGGATTGGGCTTTTCCAGCCGCACGCCATCCGGGCTATAGAATTCATGGCTCAAAAAATGGGTATTGGGTATCGCCTCCGATGGAATGCAGCTTCCGGTGGTTATGATAATCGAATTGGGCATGTCCCCCTCATTGTGTGAATTTTTAAAAAAAGTAGTATAAAACAAGAGTCTCCGATGTACAAGGGAACGTGTCTTGCGAATGGTAATATTTTGGTAAACGCCTGTTCTGGTGGAACCTCGACCAATGGCATCCCGTATCGGAGCCCCCTGCTGACGAGTGCGTTCGCCACTGCTTGCAGTTGGATGGGTTGAGTGAACAACCCTTGGCGATCGTCCATACGCTATACCTGAAGCCTGATGCAAAGCGCTTCAATGACGATATGGTGGTTCCCCGGACGAAACGCGGGTAACCATGCGGGGTGCTGGATTGACTTGAGTTTTACCGGCGGCAGGATTATAAATCTCATTTTTGGCCAATTATCCTGTTCATTAAAACAAGAAGAGGAACCATGATCAAAGAGCGCATCCGATACCGACCTCTGCTGGACAAAGTCACCAGTGCCGATGAGGCCTGCCGCTGCATCCAGGACGGCACCAACCTGTTTATTTCCGGGTTCACCGCCGGATATCCCAAGCTCATCCCCCAGGCCCTGGTCAGGCGGGCCGAGGCCGGGGAGCGATTCAAGATCAACCTGTTTGCCGGCGCCTCCACCAGTGAACTGGTGGACGGACTGCTGGCCAGGGCCGATCTGGTGGCATCGCGCCGCCCCTACATGAGCGACCGCTTCATGCGGCAGAAGATCAACAACGAGGAGATCTTCTTCAAGGACGACCACCTCTCCCGACTGTCGGGCCTGGTGCGCTCAGGAGCCTGGGGCAAGGTGGACGTGGCGGTGGTGGAAGCCCTGTGCATCACTGACAAGGGCCACCTGATTCCCACCACTTCCGTGGGCAACACCCCCACTTACGTGCGGGAGGCGGAAAAAATCATCATCGAAATTTCCGCCCATGACGAGGATCTGGAAGGCATCCACGACATCTTCATCCCCGAAGATCCCCCCTATCGGATGCCGATTCCCATATACCGGACCGCCGACCGCATCGGCAAACCGTTCATCGAGATGGACCCCAACCGCGTGGTGGGCATCGTTTTCAGCCAGGAGCAGGATACCTGTCCCGTATTCAACCCTCCCAATGCGATCGCCGGGCATATCGCCGCCCAGATTCTCGACTTCACCCGGCATGAAATCAAGAAAGGACGCCAGCCGGCTGCCCTTCCCTGGCAGTCCGGAGTGGGAGACGTGGCCAACGCCGTGCTGGGCGGCTTTTTAGAGGACGACTTTTTCCACAACCTGGACATCTACTCAGAGGTTCTTCAGGACAGCGTGCTGGATCTGATCGATCTGGGCAAAGCCAGGGCCGCGTCCGGTTCGTCGCTGACCCTGTCCGAAAAGGCACGGACCCGGTTTTACAACGAGATATACCGCTACAAGGAAAAACTGATCCTTCGGCCGGTGGAGATCTCCAACGCGCCGGAAGTGATACAGCGCCTGGGAGTGATCGCCATCAACACCGCCATCGAAGTGGACATCTACGGGCAGGTCAACTCGACCCACGTGATGGGCTCACAGTTGATGAACGGCATCGGCGGCTCCGGCGATTTCATGCGCAACGGGGCTGTCTCCTTCATCGTCACCCCCAGCGCGGCCAAGGACGGAAAAATCTCGTCCATCGTGCCCATGGTTTCCCACGTGGACCACAGCGAACATTCGGTGGCCGTTGTGGTGACCGAACACGGGTTGGTGGACACCCGCCCCCTGACGCCAAGGCAGGTGGCCGAACAGGTCATTCATAAATGTGCCCACCCCGATTACCGGGACCTGTTGTGGGACTACTACCTGCGGGCCAGAAAAGAAGCCGGGGGCCACGAGCCGCACCTGCTCAATGAGGCGCTGGGTTTCCACCAGCGGTTTATTGAGACAGGAGATATGCGGATCAAATAGCCCCGTTCCCGAAAAATGCCGACCGTTTCAACAGGCGGCCGGTCGCGACCTGCCGACGGTCCACAAAACAAGAGTGAGGGATGGGGGCCTTGAAGCGGCGATGCCGCCTGAAGCCTCCATCGGTTTTTTGCATGGCGGATATCGCTTGCAAACACCATTTTTCATCGCCATAATGGTCGCATGTATCATCGACGATGCCCAGGCCCCTGATGGCGGGACAGTGTCCTCTGCCGGTGCGAGGCATTTCATGGAATTTCTGTATCTTTCCCCTGAATTTCCGCCCAACTTCGCGAATTTTATCTTCCAACTCGATAAATATGGCGCCAATGTGTGGGCGCTGGGCGAAGCCAATTTCTATGACATGCCCTCACGCCTCAGAAATGCCATTCGATATTATGTCCGCACCGATCTCACTTCCATCGAAGCGGTGGAGAAGGCGCTTGAGGAACTCCTATACGCCAAAGCGGCTATGGGAACGCCAACGCAGTTCGACCTGGTGGAATCCCACAACGAGATCTGGCTGGGCCTGGAGGCCCATATCAACCGAATTCTGAACATCCCGGGAATCCGCCCGGAGGATCTGGGTCGACTGAAAAAAAAGTCGGCCATGAAGCAGCAGTTCATGGGCAGCGGCCTGACTGTCGCCCGGGGAGAACGGTTAAAAGACCCGGTTCATGGCCTTGCTCTGGCCAAAGAAATCGGTTTTCCCCTGATCCTGAAGCCCGACGAGGGGGTGGGCGCCGGCAACATCCACAAAGTGACCGATCCGGCTCAGCTAGAAGCTTTGCTTTACCGCCTGGATGGGGAGTATTTCATGGAGGCTTTTGTGGATGCCCCCATCGTCAGCTACGACGGGCTGGTGGACCGCGACGGACGGTTGCTGTTCGAAAACTCCCTGACCTACGGGGACGGCGTGCTGGACTATGTCCACGGAAAGGATACTTTTTTCTATGTGGAGCGTCATATTCCCAAACCGCTGATTGAAATCGGCCGCCAGCTGGTCGAGACATTCGACATTCGCCGGAAATTTTTCCACTTCGAGTTCTTTCACCCGGGCGACACCATCATGCCCATCGAAATCAACTGCCGCCCGCCCGGCGGAGCCATCCTTGACATGATGAACTACAGTGTCGACGATGATCTTTACGCCGCCTATGCCCGCATGATCACCGGCCGGGGGCAGGCATCCGTGGCCTCAGACAAGAAATTTTACTGTGCCTACGTGGGCCGCCGGGACCGGAGTTACGTATTCTCCCACGACCAGCTGATTAAGCGCCTGGGCGATGCATTGGTCGAATTCGGCGAAAATCCGAAAATTTTCCAGGAAGCCATGAGCCGGTATCGCTACATCATCCGGTCGACGAACCGACAGAAGCTGTTGAAGATGGCCGGCGATATCAAACGGACAAAAGCGTAAAATTAAATTCAGGAATTCCCATGAATCTGGTTTATCTGTCCCCTCACTTCCCCCACCATTACCACCAGTTCTGCAAAAACCTGAAGCAGCTCGGTGCCAACGTGCTGGGCATCGCCGACGCGCCCGGCGAAGACCTGGATCCGGTGGTGAAAAACGCCCTGACCGAATACTACCGGGTGACAGACATGCGCGACTACGACCAGCTGGTACGCGCCTGCGGCTACTACACCCACCGCTATGGCAAAATCGACCGCTTCGAATCCCTCAACGAATACTGGCTGGCCACCGAGGCGCGCATCCGCGACGATTTTAACATTCCCGGCGTAAGGGGCCGCGACATCGACGTGATCAAACGCAAATCCCTGATGAAAGGCCGCTTCCAGTCCGCCGGGATTCCCGTAGCTGCCGGCCGCGTGGTATCCACCCGGGAAGAGGCCCGCGGGCTGATCAAGATAACCGGATATCCGGTGGTGGCCAAACCCGATACCGGGGTCGGGGCCCTGGATACCTACCGCCTGGACAGCGATGCGGATCTCGATGCATTCTTTTCCGCCAAACCGGAAATGGACATCATCATGGAAGCCTTCATCAAGGGCACCATCGTCTCCTTCGACGGTCTGGCCGACGCCAACGGCGCCCTGGTGTTCTATACCGGCCACCGCTTCAGCCAGGGCATCATGGAAACCGTTAACCAGGCCCGGCATATCCACTACACCTCCATGCGCGATATCCCGCCGGCCCTGGAGAAGGCGGGGCGCCAGTGCGTCAAAGCTTTCGACGTAAGGGAACGCTTTTTCCATATCGAATTTTTCGAAACCAAGCCGGGTAAATATGTGGCCCTGGAAGTGAACATGCGCCCCCCGGGGGGATTCACCACGGATATGTTCAACTTTGCCTGCGACATTGACGTTTACCGGCTGTGGGCCCAGGTGATGGTAAATGGCAGCGCAACACTGGACTACCAACGGAAATACCATTGCTGCTACGCCAGCCGGAAAAACCGTTACACCTATTGCAACAGCCATGAGGCGGTGATAGCCCGGTACGGCACATTCATGGTCCAGGCAGAAGGTGTCCCCGGGGTTTTCAGCAGTGCCTTGGGGGATTTCGGCTACATCTTCCGATCCCCGGACATGGAACAGATCCAGGAGATCATCCGTTTTATCCACGACACCCGATGAGGAAAACCAATGCATATCGAACAACACTGCTGGCACAGCCCCCGCCTCGATCGTGACATGGCCGTGAACGTCTACGGGCACTGGGGGCAGCCGTATATCGTCTTCCCCTGCTCCCGGGGACGCTATTTCGACTACGAAGGCATGGGCATGGTGGCGGCCATCGCCCCGTTCATTGACAGCGGCCGCATCAAGCTGTTTTGCGTAGACAGCATCGACGCACACTCCTGGTACGATTTCGGGGTGCCGCCGGCCGAACGAAATTCACGCCACGAGCAATATGACCAATACATCACCGACGAAGTCGTTCCATTTGTACGCAGCCACTGCAAGGACGACCATATGCGGATAATGACCAACGGATGCAGCATGGGCGCTTTTCATGCCGTCAATTTTTTTCTCCGGCATCCGGACCTGTTTGCCGGCACCCTCGCCCTGAGCGGCCTGTACCGGCTGGACCGCCAGGAATTCGGTAACAATACCGCGGACCTGGAGGCCGTCTACTTCAACTCACCGGTAAGCTACCTGCCGGGGCTCTCGGATCCCTGGTACCTGAATCGTTATCGTGAAAGCACGATCATCATCGCCGTCGGTCAAGGTGCCTGGGAAGAGGCGGCTATCGAAGATACCCGTGCCCTGGACGCTATCTTCCGGGACAAGGGCATTGGCGCCTGGGTCGACTACTGGGGCACCGATGTCAACCACGACTGGCCATGGTGGTACAGGCAGATGAACTATTTTTTGGGACGGTTGTATGGTTAGCGACCCGGCAACAAGGCGGCCGAATAAAAGCATGCACAACCATCCATTACCGTTCACCACCCCCGGCGGAAAAGAACCGGGGGAAGGGATAAATCATGCACCCTCGCCTTGAAATCCGTCGGATCGGGATCCGTTTGATAATATTTTCTCTGTTTTTCATGCTCTCCGCCGTCGCCTATGGCGGAGAATTGGCCGTCATCGAGCTCAAGCACCGCCCGGCGGATGACGTCATCCCTGTCATATCCCCCTTTCTCGGCCCGGGAGATACCCTCAGCAGTCAGGATTACTTTATTTTTTTAAACACCACACCGGAAAATATCGCTCGGATTCGATCGATCATCGCCCATCTGGATCAGGCCTCGCCGCAACTGGCCATCACGGTGGTCCAGGGCGAAAATGCCGTCGACCAGTTGAGTTCCGTCGATATTTCCGGCAACGTGTCCATCGGCGAGAATGTGACCGTCGGTGCGGGCAATCACCGGGGAACACCGGACGACGCCATCAACGTCGGTGCCCAAAGCCGCCGCAGCACCAATCGCGGAAGCGATATCCAGCGGATTCTCGTTCAAAATGGCGCAACGGCGACCGTTTACATGGGTCTGTCCGTTCCGGTAGCCATGGACAGCCCCACTTTCCAGGGCATGCGCCACCACCAGATCCAGGCGTATCGGGAAAGGCTCACCGGTGTCCACGTTACTCCGCGTATTTCAGGGAATCGGGTCACCCTGGAGATGGAGACCCGGCGAGACCAGCCTTCAGGCGACAGCCCCGGAGTGGTCCACACCCAGCGGATTCAAACCCAAGTCGTGGGAAGAGTAAATGAATGGATCGAAATCGGCGGACTTTTTTCCGGAACGGACCGGACGGAAACCGGGCTCATTCATAGCGGAACCGTCCAACAATCCAATCGGCGACATATGTTTATCCGGGTCGAAGCCATACCATAAGGCAGACCCTTGCTGGATGCCGGCCCTTTCGCCCCCTCCCCATGCCCTGCCCCAAGGACGGACCGGACGGGAATCTTATAAAACCGGTCCCGCCGCCTTTTCACGCAATCCTGAATAAGTTCCCGACCCAGACATTTTCGGCCGAGTCGGCCGTCGCACGAGAAGATTTGATAAATTTAGTCGAAGCTTGTACCCTGGCAAAAATTTGTCCGCATAGCGTTCATTCAACGATCAAAGGATTAACATGATGCCAAAAACGATTTCCTTCGGCATAATTATGCTGGCTGCGATTACGGCAATACATGCATGCAGCCCCTCCCCGGAAAACGACGGCGATGGTAAAACACTGGCAACGATCAATGATTACCGCCTCCCGCGGAATGCGTTCCAGCGTCAACTGGCATCGGAACTGGAGTTGGAAAAGGACTACAAGCTCACCGAAGATGCAAAAAAAGAGTTTCTGGAAACACTGATCCGCAAGGAACTGCTCATTCAGGAAGCGATGCGGTTGAAGCTCGATCGCAAAGAAGCATTTAAAAAATCCATCGAAAAATATTGGGAATCAACGCTGATCAGGGATTTGATTACTTTGAAAAGCCTGGAGATCAGTGAGACCATCTATATTTCACAGGAAGAGATTGCCGATCGGTACGCCGAGTTAAAAAAATCAGCGCCGAACATAGGCCCCCTGACCGAAAAGCTGAACGAGCAGCTGCAGCAGGAATTAAAGGCGTCCAAAAAAACGGTGAAACTGGATGCATGGATCGGCGAGTTGAGGAGCCGGGCTAAGATCAAAATCGACGAAGCCCTTCTTGCCGGCCGTTGACGGGAGGCTGGGTGCCCCTGTTCATAAATACGATGGCACGATAGCGGACAGTGACGGACGCTTTCGGGGGATGGCCACACCCTGAACCATTTACGAGGAAACTGACCATGGCGGAAATACAACCAACCAGAAGGCGTCAGGTATACATAAAAAAAGGCTTCCAGTTCAGGTTCATTCTGAAATTCTGTATGATCCTTTTGGCAGGCATCCTGATATCCACCACCCTGCTCTTTTTCTTTTCGCAGGATACCCTGACCTCCTCGTTTTCCCACTCCCGGCTGGTAATCAGAAGTACCGGCGAAGCCATGCTTCCGGCGATCATATATACCAACCTGATCTCACTGGCATTGATCATCGTCACGACCATCATTGTGACGCTGTATATTTCACATAGGATCGCCGGCCCGATTTTCCGTCTGGAAAGTGAAATCAAGCGCATTGGGACGGGAGACCTGACAAAAACCGTCACGCTGCGCAACAAGGATCAAATGCTTGAATTTGCAGAACGGGTCAATGAGATGACGTCGGCACTGCATCAGCGCGTGTCGGAGATTAAACGACAGGTCGACGCCATTGCCGATGCCGCATCTCAATCGGATTCCGCGGACACTATCAACCACCAGGCGTGCCGGCTCAGCCTGTATATAAGGGATCACTTCAAACTTTGATTCTCCGGCCAACGCTTGTGCAGATGCGCACCCCTGCCGTCAAACAGCATATTCTCATTTGCTGCTGCTGCCTCATCTCATGGGCAGCGGTCCTGAATGAGGGGTTTGCCGGGGATGAGAATCCGGTCCATTGGCTTTCCATCCAATCAAAATATACGATAATCATGTACCAAACGCCGGACGACCTGGTCCGGTTCGATCGGCAATTAAAATATGAACCCGCCAGCCGTGGATTGAAAAGCCTTTTTTCGCATCAGCGTTCCGGCAGCATAACGGAAAAGGTTGCCGACAAGGTCGACGCTTTATTTGAAAGGGTTCAGGAAATCCTTGAAATGCGGCGCAACATGGAAATGCCGACTATTTTTATTCACCCGGATCGGGATCACCTGCACGACGCCTATGTGCGGCTGTTCAAGCACCCGTGCAAAATCAGGGCCTGGTATCATTACAGCACCAACGGCGTCTATGTAAACGTCAACGATTTGCACGAGGGGATGCTGGCCCATGAGCTCGCCCACGCAATCATCGACCACTATCTTCTCATCCGGCCCCCTGCCGCAACCGCCGAAATTCTTGCACGTTATGTTGACAGCCACCTGAAGGATTGAGCATTGAACACCCAGCAAATTAAAAAATGTTTTTTATTCCTTGCCGATAGCGGTTTCCGATCATTATCGATCGTTCTGGCAGTAGCCTTAATTGCGATTCTGCTATCTGCATGCGCCGGTGACTATGCCAGAAAACGGGCGGAATATTATTACCTTCAGGGCCAGAGTCTGGCCAATCAAGGGCAAACTGAGCGGGCCATAAAAAAATTCGAGAAATCCATGGATCTGTCCGAGAAAACAGGTTTCGTAGCCGGTATCGCCCATAACCTCAACGAACTGGCCATCATCCACACCACCGCAGGGGAATTCGACGCAGCCCGCAGCGAGTTGAGCAGGGCACTGGACATATACCGTTCACTCGACATGAAACCAGAGGTGTCAAAGACGCTGAACAACATCTCACAGACCTATGCTCGGGAAGGTCGTTTTGAAGATGCCATCCTGCATTAACAGACATTGATCGCGTGGGATGAGAAGACGGGCAATCGACTGGGGATTGCATTGACGTTGAGGAACATGGCCCTGATCTACGACCGCCATCTGGGGGATCCGGAAAAGGCACTGGAGGCCTATAACCGGTCCGTGAAGATTTTCAGAGAGACCGGCAACGAGAAATACCTCGAGCAGTTACAGGAACGATGATGGATTCAGGCCATCCCGGGAATGACAGGGCGCCTCACCTCCGGGGAAAGGTCTTTACGGACGGTATCGGTCATTCGTAAGAGCGGCTTCCAGCCGAAATCCAGGTAAATCCGTTGTTTTTCGCGGCTGGAA
>JAHLLR010000164.1 GCA_020444075.1 Deltaproteobacteria bacterium | reverse complement strand
TGTTCCAGGATTTCATCGCTGAAAATATTGACAGCGATGTCGATGAGACCGAAAAGTAGTCCGAATCATGCCCCATGCCAGGTTTGCAGCAACCGCAACGACGTTGTGATCCACGATCTGATCGGTCCGCATACATTCCCTTTCATTAAACGTACCCCCTTCCAGTGTCGGCCGGCAAATCAGAGGCCGAGGGCCTGATTCCGGACGACGCTGAGAGACAGGCAACCTCTCCCACGCTCGTCTGCTCGTTCTTTTCGATCAGCGCAAGCAGATTGAAAAAGATTAGCGGAAAAAAGCAACGGATGGCCAGTTCGACACCAAGGCAGAGGCACGAATCCTTAACGTTGCCTTACTGTAATTTTTTGCAGAGAAATTCGTAGAAAGATTCCGGGAAAAAAGAAGCAATGGCACGCACCGGCCGCCTTCTTAGAATCCGAAAAAACGATTGTGGAATAAATGTTCTCCATCGTGATTGATGATCAAGGCATCGAAGCCTGAAGTGCCGGACCAGAAATACAAGGAACATTTCATAATTTTGCTGATAGCAAACCCGAATACTTTCTCTTGTGGAAAATTTGAATGTGGATGCTTTATCCTCATAAGGTTCAATAAAACCATCTTTTAATGCGGTGTCATAAAGCGGAGTGCCGGGGGAAAATGCCAGAAAGAAGATATTGACCATTGTAGGTTAAGGCAGTTCAACAAGATAATCGTACGTTTGAATGATATCTTTCCGAGTTTCATATGGGTTATCAATAATAAAATCCAAAAGCAGGTCAAGGTTGCGGGTTTTATGATAAGGCGTAATTTGATGGACCGCGTCGCGGGTTTTTGATAATTTAACTTTGCGGTTCTCTATGAAGCTCCAGTGAGTTCAGTTGTGACCGGATCTGTCAAGTCGCTGGGTTATGATGGTCTCACAACCAAAGAAAAAAGGAGGCCATCATGACAGACTTCACCATTACCGAAGATTTCCCGAGATCCGAAATTGAGTTTGATGCCAGTTTCTCTAATCTGGATGCCTGTTACCAGTATCTGTTTCAGCTCAAATGGCCCGATGGCTTTGTGTGCAGGAAATGCGGCCACCAGCAATATTGGCTGAGTTCAAGGAACCTGTATATCTGCACCCAGTGCGAACACCAGCATTCTCTGACAGCCGGCACGATTATGGACAGTTCCAAAAAGCCGATCACCTACTGGTTCAAAGCCATGTGGTGGTTCACCACCCGCAAATCCGGCATCAATGCCACGAAACTGAAGGAACTGCTGGGCTTCGGCAGTTACGGCACCGCCTGGACCTGGCTTCAAAAGCTCCGGCGCTGCACCATTCGTAAAGAGCGTGAAAAGCTATCCGGCCGCGTTGAAGTCGATGAGTTTTTTATCAGCGGTCAACGTCCCGGCAAGCGAGGCCGCGGGGCCGAAGGCAAAACCATTGTGGCGGTCGCCGTCGAGCGCTGAGACCTCGAAAAACGAATGGGTCGCATTCGTCTACATGTCGCCCTGGACTGTTCCGGGTATTCCATGGAAACCTTCATCCTCGACAATGGCAAATTCCGCTTTTTCGACAAGAAACTGGGCGATATTGGCGGTATTCCGCGGCTCCTGGATGCCGGCCAGTGCAACGACGCCTATTCGGCGGTCCAGATCGCTAATGCTCTGGCCGATGCTTTCGGCGTTGGAGTGAACGAGCTGCCCTTGTCGCTGATCATCTCCTGGTACGAACAGAAGGCAGTCTGCGTGTTGTTGGCGCTGCTGCACCTGGGCATAAAGGGCATCCGCCTGGGGCCGTCACTGCCAGCCTTCCTGACGCCCAACGTGCTCGACACCCTGGTCAAGAACTTCGACATAAAGCCCATCGGAACGGCCGACGAGGATCTTAAAGCGATACTGGGATAATTATTTCAACCCCGGCACAAAGGGTTGCTGGTAGCTGGCAACCCTTTGTTCTTTTCAAATCTATTCTGAAATTTAAAACCTTGTTGTTTCAATATTACCGGAAGCGCTTCACTTAAAAAATCAGAGCCGATGAGAATTGACTTAAGTCATGGCTGCAGCAAACTTGTATTTGTAAACTCTTATCAAGATCTTGCAGACGCATCCGTCGCAAAATGAATATATAGCCGAACGCCTAATCAGGCGCATAAGGCTGACTTTATAAAGTTTTTCAAATATGCAAGCTTGTATCTGGTTCCAGGTCGAGTGTCGATAAGACAAGCCTAACTCCACATCATGGAGGTGCCCATGTCCAAGCGTTCCTTCCTTTCCACGCTTCGCTTTTTCCGCCCTAAGGGAGTATCCACCGGTTGCAAAGAAGAAAAAACTGACGATTCCTGGGCCGAAACGCGCTGTGGCCAACGCGGGTGGGAGGATCTGTATCGCCGCCGTTGGCAGTATGACAAGAAAGTGCGTTCCACCCATGGGGTCAACTGCACCGGGTCCTGCTCTTGGGATGTCTATGTCAAGGACGGCATCGTGGTCTGGGAAACCCAGGCGACGGACTACCCTGCCTGCGGTGAAGGATTCCCCAACCACGAACCGCGGGGCTGCCCACGCGGGGCCACGTACTCGTGGTACACCTACAGCCCGGTCAGATTGAAATACCCGCTGATCCGATCCTGTTTGATGGAGATGTGGCGCGAAGCTCTGGAACAGTATAACGATCCGGTGGCTGCCTGGGAGAGCATCGTTAACGACGAGGAAAAACGCCGCCGGTTTCACCGGGATCGCGGCAAGGGCGGCTTTGTCCGGGCCACTTGGGACCAGGCCGCCACGATAGTCGCTGCGGGGTTGATCCACACGATCAAACGTTACGGCCCGGACCGCATTTTCGGGTTTTCCCCGATCCCGGCCATGTCAATGGTGTGCTACGCCTCGGGTTCACGGTTCCTGTCGCTGATCGGCGCGTCCATGATCAGCTTCTACGACTGGTACTGCGACCTGCCGCCGGCATCGCCGCAAATCTGGGGCGAACAGACCGATGTGCCCGAAAGCGCTGACTGGTATGAATCAAGCTATTTTATCGTCTGGGGTACCAACCTGCCTATGACGCGCACACCCGATGCGCATTTTTACACCGAGGCACGCTATCGGGGCGCCAGGGTGGCAGCCGTGGCGCCCGATTACGCCGAGTATGTCAAGTTCGCCGACACCTGGCTGCCGGCCAAGGCGGGGACGGACGCGGCCATGGCCATGGCCATGACCCACGTCATCGTCAAGGAGTGCTACGTCGACCGCCAGGTGCCCTATTTTATCGATTACGCCAAGCAGTACACCGACCTTCCCTTCGTGGTGGTGCTCGACGAACGAGGCGGCATGGATGTGCCCGGCCGATTCCTGCGGGCCGCGGATTTGGGTCTGGAAACGAATAACGCCCGTTGGAAAACCGTGGTGGTTGACGCGACCAGCGGTGATTTCCATGTTCCCAACGGCAGCATCGGGTTTCGCTGGAATGAAGAAGGGCGCTGGAATCTGAAGTTGGAGGAAGACGGCCGGCCCATCGACCCGCTGCTCAGTTTTGCGGAACAGGCGGATGGGTGGCAAACCGTCTCCTTCCCCGTCTTCGAGGCCGTCGGCGCCGGAACCAAAGCGGGCCTGGTGCCTTTTAAAACCCTGGCCACCGACTCGGGCGAAATGCGCGTGGTCACAGTACTCGACCTGATGACCGCCCAACTGGGTGTGCCGTCCAAACACGCACCCTCTGTACCTTCAGACTATCCAACCGATTACGCTGATACCAAACCCTACACCCCCGCTTGGCAGGAAGCCATCACCGGCGTTCCGGCGGCCGATGCCATCCAGGTGGCGCGCGAGTTCGCCGACAATGCCGAAAAAACCCGCGGCAAATCCATGATCTTTTTGGGGGCCGGCACCAACCACTGGTATCACA
>JAHLLR010000163.1 GCA_020444075.1 Deltaproteobacteria bacterium | reverse complement strand
TGGCCTGGTAGATCGCCTTGTGCTGTTGGAGAATTTCAACGACGTTGTCCGGATCCTCGTAAAGGTGCAGCAGGTTTTCCCGGATCCCCACATGAAGGAAATCCGAGACATTCTTCATGATATAGACCTGCAGGGGGTTTTTAGTTGCTGAAGCGATGGCCATGTGGAAGGAAAGATCTCCCTCGGTGCCCAGCCCGCCGGCGCGGGTATCGTTTTCCATCTCAGCGATGGCTTTTTCAATGGCATCCAGATCCGTCGCATTGGCCCGCTGCGCCGCCAGCGAAGCGGCGGTGCACTCAATCCCCATGCGCATTTCCAACAAATCGATAAGGCTGGCATCCTGGGTCTCCATGACCGTGGCCAGCGGAATTTTCACGGCTTCGTCCATTGAACGCACGAAGGTTCCCTGACCCTGGCGCTGCTCTAAAAAACGGAGGGTGACCAGTTTGTTGATGGCTTCACGGACGGAGTTCCGGCTGACATTCAGGGCTTCGGCGAGTTCCCGCTCGGTCATGATCTTTTGACCCGGTTGGTAATCGCCACGAAAAATCAGCTCCCGCAACTGGTCGAACACCTGATCGGAAATACGTTTGGGATTGATGGGTTTAAGCCGTATTTTCATTCGCCCAGAGCTTCTGCATAAAGTTCGATGGGATGACGCACGGCGATTTTCGCACCGGCCTGAGAGAGCATGTCCGAAATCTGGATCATGCAGGCCGGGCATCCCGTAGCCAGCACATCGGCATCGGTATCTATTATCTGAGCCGCCTTTTTCATCCCGATGCCTTTGGAGATATCATAGTACTGCAGGTTGAAACTCCCTCCCATCCCGCAGCACCAATCGGGTTCGGCCATCTCCGTCAGATGGCATCCGGGGGTGGCCGCGATCACGGCGCGGGGTTCGTTGAATACCTTCAGGCCTTTCTTCAAATGGCACGGGTCGTGATAGGTGACGTTATGTGATTTGCCCGTGGCATTCGTCAGTGGTGGGAGCTTTGCCTCCTTGATCAGGAACTGATTGATATCCATGGTCCGCCGGGCCAGCCGGGTGGCGGCGCTGCGGTTGCGGTCGTCCGCCATCTTCGGCCAGACCTCATGGATGGTGGAGGTGCAGGTGGCGCAGGCGGTGACCAGATAATCGAATTCACCGCTTTTGAAACGTTCCAGGCTATGGCCCAGCAGTTTTTGAAAGGTGGGAAGATCGCCGCTGGACAGTGCCGGAATACCGCAGCATCCCTGGTTTTCCGGCAGGAAGATGCCAATTCCGCAATGATTCAACACCTTGATGGTGCTGTGGGCAATCGCCGGAAACATCTTGTCGATGAGGCATCCGGTGAAGATGGCCACCTTGAGGCCCGATTTGCCGGCCGGGCGATCGATGAACGGCACTTGCCGGTGAAAAGGCACCGGGGCAAGGGTTCTGAAATGGCGGTCCTGGATCAACGGCGACATCACCCGGGCGCAGGACGTTCCGATGATGTCATTGACCGGACGGGTGAAAATCCTTTGAAACCGGGCCCCCCACTCGACCAATCGATCGAAAAGCGCCGGATTGGCCAGCATCCCTTTCAGGATCAGCCGCTTGGCCGGTGACAGGCCCATATATCCGGTAAGAATAGCCCGGGCCTTGAAAAAAATCTCCTGCACACTGACCCCGCTGGGGCAGTTGGCCGCACAGGATCCGCACAGCAGGCACTTGTTCAGCCGCTGATAGACCCCTTCGGGATCATCAAACAGGGAATCCATCAACCCGCTTAACAGGGCCAGCTTGCCCCGGGCCACATCGGCCTCGCGTCCGGTCTGGTCGAAGACCGGGCAAACGGACTGGCACATGCCGCAGCGCATGCATACGACCAGCTGATCTTCCAGTTCCCGCATGAGGCGGGCAAGTGCTTCCATTGATGCCATGATCGGAGCTACGCTTTCGCGGCGATAATCTTGCCGGGGTTTAGAATATTCTTGGGATCCAGGGCCCGTTTGATCCGGGAAGAGAACAGGATGGTTCCGGCACTGGTCTCTTTTTCCAGGTAGCGGCACTTGGCCAGACCGGTTCCGTGCTCGCCGGAAAGCGTTCCCCCCATTTTCAGCGCTTCATCGAAGATATCGTCGATAGCCTTTTCCACCCGTTCCCATTCGGCGTGGTTGCGCTTGTCCGTGAGAATGGTGGGGTGCAGGTTTCCGTCGCCGGCGTGGCCGAAGGTGCCGATGGTGAGGTCATAGCGTCTGGCGATCTGCTGAATGGCGACAACCATCTCCGGGAGGCGGCTGCGGGGCACCGTGGCGTCTTCCAACACCAGGGTGGGTTTAAGCTGAGCCAGGGCGGAGAGGGCGGCACGGCGGGCCGCCCATACCCGGTCGCGCTCGGCCGCATCCTTGGCCACGCGAACCGAGGTCGCTCCCATGGACCGGCAAAGCGATTCAACGCGAGCAGCGTCTTCTTCCACCTGCGCCGGATGGCCGTCCATCTCCACGAGCAGCATGGCCGCGGCATCTGTGGGCAGGCCGGCCTTGCTGAAATCTTCCACGGCCCGGATGGTGAAGTTGTCCATAAACTCCAAAGTGGCGGGAACGATGCGATTGGCTATGATGGCGGCCACGGTCTCGGAGGCTTTTTCCAGGGATTCGAAAACAGCCATCATGGCCTTGCGGTGGGCCGGCAGCGGGATCAGCTTGAGGATGATTTCGGCGAACACACCCAGTGTCCCTTCCGATCCCACCATCATTCCGGTGAGATTGTATCCCGTGGCACACTTGACCGTCCGGGATCCCGATTTGACCAGGTTGCCCCCCACATCGAAGAAACTCATGCCCATCACGTAGTCGCGGGTGACACCATATTTCAACCCGCGCAGACCACCGGCGTTTTCGGCCACATTGCCGCCGATGGTGGAGACGGCCTGGCTGCCGGGATCGGGCGGGTAGAACAGGCCTTTGGCTTCCACGGCAGCGGCCAGTTTGGCCGTAACCACGCCGGGTTGAACCACGGCATACATATCCGCCTCGTTGATCTCCAGGATGGATTTCATTCCATTGGTGACGATGACCACCCCGCCGGGAAGGGGCACCGTGCCGCCGCTCAGGTTGGTGCCGGCGCCTCGGACAGTCAGCGGCAAGCCGCTGTCGTTGCAGAGGCGCACCGTCCTCCCCAGGGCTTCGATCGTGGTGGGCCGGACGATCAGCCCGGGCTGGACCGGATCCACGACAGCGGCATCGTAAGAGTAAGTGTGCAGATCGGTGGCATCGGTCCACGCGTTATCGTCACCCACGATGGTTTTGAATTGACGGACAAGAACATCAGCGATCATGGCCACACCCTTTGTTAAGAAAAGCCTGCTTCTTCATCATTGTATATTCATCATTCGATGGTCGAGGTTTATCGAAATTTTCATTTCCGTATCAGCAAAACCAGCTCTTTGGGACCATGTACGCCGAACACCAGGGTAAACTCGATGTCGGCGGTCTTGGACGGACCGGATATCAACAGGGCATTGGTGGGCATGCCGCCGGCCCAGTTTTCCGCAGCCATCATTTCGGCCAGCGAGTTGTAAATCGTGTCGGCATTGAGCACCGCCACGTGGACCGGAGGCACCAGGGACATCAGCCGCGGTTCGTGCGGGGTGGGCCAGAGGACCACGGCGCCGGTGTCGGCCACCCCCGCGCGGACGCTGGTAATTCCTGCATCGATCTGAAAGAGGTCTTCCTTGAACGTCTCCACCGGCTCGGTGTAGGCCACCAATTCCGGCAGTCCGCTATCATCGTCTGCCCACGCCGTCTCCATTGCCGGGCTGATCGGCGCCTCCGGACCATACAGGAGCCGTTTCCAGCCCTTCTCCCGGGCCAATTTCTTGAACGTGTCGATCCAGGCGTCAGCATCCATGATATGGACGTCGGTGCGCATGGCCGTCATCATCGCTGCCAGGCGTTCAATCCTGGCAT
>JAHLLR010000037.1 GCA_020444075.1 Deltaproteobacteria bacterium | reverse complement strand
ACCGGTAACCCTCACTTTTTCAAGTGCGGTGTCAGATCAAATCGAAACTAATCCACATCATCTATTGATTGGTGCTGGAATTTCTTTGAACGGCTGCCAGCTTCTGGAATCTCTTGTTCGCCATCAACTAATTATGCACAGGCCGATTAATTTTTTAGCTGCTGCATATGATGGTGTTATCGTAGAACATCCAGCTTGGCTCCCGGTGGAGGTGCGTACAACCCCACTTGCAATGGAACACCACAGAGATGACATTTTCAAGTACCTCTTTGGCAAGCCAAAGGATCTTGAACATGAAACTTCCTGAACAATGCGCTTAAGCCGGTGCAATTCGAAATGTTCAACGCAATTATTTTATGTTCAAATTGCGATAAAGACCTTACACCATTTGGTAAGCATCACAAAGATTTTGACGGTATTTAAGGCGGTATTTTTTAATTTCTAATTATTATTTAGTTATATAAAATATTTAAGACTTAAATTTGATGGACGCCGCCGCACCATTTATTTATAAAACAGTTTGTTATATATCTTCCCCGCTACATAAATGTATAGCGCATTGAATCTCTCCTATAGAATACCCCCCACCAAACTTTCGGATTGATATTGGAATGGAACATTTCCTCCAACTGCAGATAAATTGAGAATAGCTTCGGCCGGTCATAATTGCATAATGTTGTGATAAATGGTCTTGACTCCTTTTCCTGAATATTCGTGCGCCAAAAGATCGTTATCCCAATCAAGCCCCAGTAGAAAAACATCTCATCATCTACCCTTATCTTTTAAGCCCATGCCCCTTGGATCGGTGTTTGTTTTCTGGGATTGTCAATCTTGGGAGGTGCTGAACGGCCGCACGGTGCATGGTTGGGTTGGTATGTTGATAGATTCGTAGGGTTGTGCCCGTGCGGGAATGGCCCAGCATTTCGGAAGTTGATTTCAGGTCCCCGCCCTCGGCAAGGATCGAGGAAGCAAAAGCGTGTCTAAGATCATAGGGCCGAAGGCGTCGGGTAATGCCGGCGGCGGCCTTTGCCGAGTTGAATGCCTTTTTTAAGGATCTGACGGGTTGGCCATTGAAATTGACAATCGCCATTTCATCGGGCAGGCCCGCATCTATATCCTCATGATACCATCGTTTCAGGGATCCGAAAAATTCTTGATGAATAGGGACCCGTCGGGACGGCTTACCGCGTTTTTTGGCAGATATGACCAGTAGAGAGGCGTTGCTGCAATCGAGATCGTTCCAGGAGATGCGGTATAATTCACCTCCTGGACGCAATCCCGTATAGTAGCTGAGAGCCAGCGCCCGGGTCAGATGCGGAAGAGCGTTGGCCATGATAGCATTCAGTTCCTCGATGGTCGGCGGCGATATGATGTCATCATCTCTCTCCGGCATTTCGAATCCGGCGGCGGGGTTCCGGGTAATGTAGCCACGTTTAACCGACCAGTTCAGGATTGCCCGGATATCGGAGAGTTCACGATGCACGGTCGTTCTTTTTACACCGGTTTTGAGTCGTTTATTGACGTATTTATCTAATCGGGCGGCGGTGATGTTCATTGCCTGGGTTTCTTGGCCCAGGGTTGGAAGGATTACCCCCGTTAGTTTATACAAAAGATTTTGCATTGAGACTGGCTGGATCTGGCCAGTCTTGGCGGATGTATAGGCATTGACCAGTTCCACAAAATAGGGTGACTGTTGTTTGGGGGTCCGGCGAGTCCATTCTCTTAACCCCAGGGATTCATTGTAGTCGCGGGCTTGGCGTTCCGCTTCGATCCCACGGCCAAAATATTTATCTATGAGCCGTCTGCTTTCTTTGTCGCGGATTCGGACGAACCAACGGCCGTCTTTTTTTTGATGGATGCTCACCGTAAATTGCAACCTGTTTTGAATTGTACTTGGTTAAACCTAAGTTTTTACAAGTATTCACCAATTATAATTAATCATTTCTTATATATTTATGGACGTTTTTCTCTTTACCGGATTTAATGATCGAGCACATCGGTCGCAATGGGCGCAGCGGAATTGCCGTCATTGTGAAGCGCTCGTTAACCCTGTTTTGTAAGGCTGCATATCAATCAATGAAACCCATTTTTAATCTCTTGCAAAAACCGGGATGGCCCATTGCGGCCTGCATCATCGGTGACATAGAGGAGAAAGCGCTTTGCACGGGTGGTTCCAACATAAAACAAACGCTTTTGCTCGGCGATGTCATCTGGGGTTTTTGCGTAATAGGATGGTAAACGGCCTTCATGGACATCAATCATGGCGACTGCATCATACTCTCGACCCTTGGCATTATGGATTGTTGAAAGCTTGAGTGCGGCATTGGGGCTGGAATAGATACCCAAATCGGAGATCCCAAGGTTAGGCAGGTCCACTCGGTTTCTTTTCATATCTGCCTTCATCTCCTCGACAGAAGCTGAAAATATTTGCCTTTCTCCATCTGTCAGATATCCTGCGTCAATCAGTACATCGGAAAATGCATCGGCTGCCGACTCCAGCCAGGTAACCGCTCCCATATGTATCTGATACAACTCACTGCCCTTTTCCAAAAGGCGGAATACAACGACCCGACCTTTATATGAAAATACACTGAAATTTGCACGGCCAGTTATATCAAGAAGGGTGTTAAAGAGAGTCCGTTCGATCCCTATAATCGAGTCTGGATTCGATTCCATCAAATAACCACATATTTGTTCTGCGAGTGGTGCGAACTGTCGATTCCGCCTATAGGGCCGAGCTCCTGGGCCAAAAATGCTTATCCCAAACTCACGAAGTTTCCTGCCGAGTGGAAATAAGGTAAACCATGTCGGGGCCAGAACTGCAGAATTTCCATGTGGAATCCCAAGGCTATCAAGGCCAGGCAAAAAATAATCCGTGAGCACTTCGAAGGACGAATGCCCGTGACGCCACTGAGGTTGTTCTATATAGTGCCTTGCTTCGCCACGAGCAGACATTGGTGGTATGCGAGGGAAAATCAACTCGGCATGTTCCACCATTGGTTGGCTTGAACGGAAATTCCCGGAAAGAGGCAGGTCTGTCCGCGCCCCGATGCGATTAGCAAAATTGTCCGCAAGATCTGGCCTGGCTCCAGCGAACTGGAATATCGATTGGAAAGGGTCTCCAACCAAATAAAATCGAGTCCTGCCAAGATCCGCGATCAGAGAAAGGATTTCAACCTGAAGATCCGATGTGTCCTGGAATTCATCAACCAGAATCCATGCGAATTTGGATGCAATGTAGTTTTGAATTTCTGCTCGTTTCTGAAGAAGCAGGAGCGAGTAATAAATGATATTTGCAAAATCGACAAATCCAGAATATCGAATGGTTTTCCAAAAGCGCTTAGCCATGTTAGGAGTGATCGCACCACGCTCTAT
Source organism: Deltaproteobacteria bacterium (assembly GCA_020444075.1). Lineage (GTDB taxonomy): Bacteria > Desulfobacterota > Desulfobacteria > Desulfobacterales > Desulfosarcinaceae > Desulfosarcina. The sequence goes on along the minus strand of JAHLLR010000037.1, from coordinate 45,753 downwards.
GGTATACCCAACCGGCTCACCAACCGGGCTCATGCGCAGATTAGAAAACTCTTCTATATCTTGAAAATTAAGGTTGTAGCGTCCATATCTATCGCATGTTGATGTAACAAAATTTGCGAATTCTTTGCTATCGGGTGTAAGAACCTTAAAACCCTGCTTATATCCTTTGATTAGATGACAAAAAGGGCGAAAAATGTGATTGAGGCAGAATGAGTGAATGGTGCAAACATCATAAAAGTCTTCATCTCCTGGCTGTGAATGGTGTCGAAGCCTCGCCTCAATTTCATGAACAGCCGTGTTTGTGTATGTGATACAACCAACCATTCGCGGTGTGCCGCGGACCTCATCCATCGTCCGGACAAGCTTAGAAATAATAACCCTCGTTTTTCCACTGCCAGGGCATGCTGAAATAAATGCGTCCTTATCCCAGCGAACGGCCTGTTTTTGTTCGGTTGTAAGTCTCATTGTTCAAGCAGCCATTTAACAGCATCGTCGAGATATTTTGGGATTACTTTTGCGAGTTCCACATGACGTGCTGTCACCTGTGCAAAGCGAGCCTTTCCAAATCGTTTTGCCGTATTAAGCACGGCCTTACGAAGATTCATTAGGAGTGCCTTCCTTTCCCTCCCATCTATGCCATCATCAATCGCTTGCAGACCATCATAAAGCTTTTGGGCAACGATAGGCGCACCAATTTCCTCCGCAGCATTGGCAAACATCTCAAGGGTGCCGGGAAACACTATTGCCCGCTCGAATGTGGTTTTACATGCAAAAACTTTTACTCGGTCATTTTCTAATGCTTTAAGATCCGGAGACGGTGGCAAGTCGTCCTCCCCTTCCAAATCCAGCACAGCGTCGCTAGGTTTCAAGTCACCGTCAGTAATGATAGCACATTTCTTCGGTAGTCCGTTTTCGGAGAAAAGGCGTGCATAAACATCAAAATGCACACCGTAGATAGGTATGACTGAGACACCTTCTCTCGTAAGATCGATTTCATTCACCTGCTTGATGAGAGCTGGGATTAGGAACAGCTCGGCTGGACCTTCAACCAACATAACCTTTCGAGCATAAAGGAGATTCGACTTTGTTGCGTCCAGATAGCGCTCCAAATCACTGATATCGTCATCATCGAATCCACATTGTTCGGCTGGCACTGATGATGCCACAGCTGGCGTCCCGGTCTGTGTCAACACGACATAAGATCTCAAGTCGGCTTGGGCTGTTATGTGGGTGCTATGCGTCGTGAGTATAGACTGAAAAGGAAGCACGCTTAGCGCATTGAACAAGGCAAGCTGTAGCTGCGGATGCAGATGCGCCTCCGGCTCTTCTAACAGTATGATTTGACCAGCTGATTTCTGTTGTGCCAATCGTTTATGAAAATATTCGATTAGGATCGAAACATAGAGAATATTGTTTAGTCCAAGTCCGTTTGAGGACGGGTCGAACTCATTCATTGCATCATTTGACATTAGTATGCGAAGCGCTCTAACAATGGCCTGAAAGGACGGCTCAGCGACACCTATGCCGACATCCATACTGAAGGCCGGTCCAGCAACAACCTTGAACGATTTGTCTATAGCCTCTGCAATCTCTTCGACAGAAGGCGATTCAGCTATACCCACGTTCGCTTCACGCAGCTTATCGAGCAGTTCTTCCTGCTCATCTGGTTCGATTCCCATTGCGTTTATTAAACGAGCGAGCGGGGAAAAGCGATATTGCCTCAGATCGCTTTCCACATCACGAAGAGCGGGAAGGAATACAACCAGAAACGATTGCAGATCGGAAAACCTGATTTGTGCGCCAATATCTTCTTCCCATTCGATGTCAGCAAGATCATAATCAGGATCACCGCCGCCGCTGATCTCCCAATGATAGTCTTCTATCGTTAGATCGCCTGGTGCTATATCGCCCGAATCAAGATCTTCACGAATGCTTGTCTTGGGGCGAAATCGATACATGAGCCTTGCTCTTCCAGGCTTACTCTGCCATGCACCGACCAATGCTTCTTCATTAACCTTCCCCTCGAAATCCGTAATTTCAAGTCCGATTAGCACTTGGCTTGGATTCGAAATATCAACTGTCGAGTGGACATCATTTTGAATGAGTGAGCGGTAGGAAGAAGATAGGCCTGCATCGAGGCAGAGCCGAATAGCATGAAGTAAATTAGTCTTGCCAGTGTTGTTTTCTCCAATAATGCAAGTCGTGCCACATGTAACCGGAATATCAAGGAACTCAAATGATCGAAAGTTTTTGATTACGATACGGTTTATCTTCATTTTTGTGATCCTTTATCGTCACTATCGCAAATCGATAGGATTGTCTTGGGATAACTATTTGAACATTCGGTCAGTTTGCCCCCGAAAATTGATATTAGGGGTGTTTTCGGGTAAAATCGCCTTTATCCAATTTCATCGAGAATCACACTCCATTCAAAGACAACCTAACTGAATCCAATCGATACTGTTGCGGAACCATCGGCAATCCGCCGAAAGTTCCGGCGGCGAGCCATTGTTCAATAATTTTATTGAGCCCGTATCCCACTGCGTAGAGGGAAACGGTGTAACCCAAATTAGGACCACCTTCGAAGATGGTGGCTTGGAAGGTGCCGTTGGGCTGGATCATTGGCCTTTTTGGCCAGCAACGGCCGATGGAAGGCACGTCCACGATCAGCCAGACGAAGGGCGTGTCGACGGGCAGGTTGGCCGTGTATCCCGAAATGGTAACGGTGCGATCAGTGATGGCATGGGGAAGCGGGTCGGTGATTTTACCGCTATGCAGGATCTGCGGGTCCTTGAGCACTGCCGGCATGAAGACCGGCAAGGTTTCGACCGGCGCCGCTTTAACCGCCGTTTCGGTCGACCGACCATCCGGGGAATGGATATGCACCGCCAGACGCAACGCTCCATAAAAAAATACCGCCATGCTTACAGCAGCAATGGCGGTATAAAAGGCAATTTTATGGCGAATACCTTTTTTCCTGTCCGGGGGTTCGGTCACCTCGGGAACAGGCTCAGGGCCGATTATCATTGACCTTTCTATGAACTGGCGAACCTGAAATGCGACATCCAAATCTGGATCCATTGAGACCTCCGGGAACGGATGGTACTATGCGACCAGTTTGAGATAGCTTTCGACTTTCCTTTTATCTACTTTTTCACCGGTTTTAGAGAAATAATCATACAGCAAGGAAACAAGCTGAGCCTTCAACTTCGGTTCGAGCGCTCTCCTATGATCGTGAAGATAACCCTCCACCCCTTCAATTACCTGCGCCAGCAGGTCAGGATCCGGTTGAGCAGGTTTTTCCGTATCTTTTGGGTGTTCCCTACCTGTGTCTTGTTTTGGACCGGTTTGTTTCCTTATTATTTCATAACCAGTCTCCGAACTAATGCCGATTGTCGCAACAACACCAGCCGTAAACTTCTCATTATATAGACTGTGATAATCAACCTTTAGGAAATTTGATAATTTTAGCCTTTTTTGTTCCCCCCAATTAATTCGTCCTTTCAAATAATCATTTAGCTTTTGTGGGCTTTCTCCAATCCCCCCCGCGATATGCAATTGGGTTAGGCCAGACTGCTCAATTAAGTGTCGGATGTTATTTCTGAAAATCTCAACGGGTTCCATAATTTTTTACCCTATCATCGGGTATGTATTTGGACAATTCCTAAATTTAGGTAATTTTTATTGTTGACATTCCTTTTTTATGGGTTTTATAGTACCCATTATTTAGGTATATAAGGGATGCTCAATGATGAAACTCCCATATGGAAAATTAAAAGAAATATCCGAGAGATCCAAGCTCCCTCCAGCAAAAGTCAGTGATTATGCATGCGCCCGCATTCGGCCGGGCCGGAAAAGGGCCAAACATCTTGAACAGACTCTCGGTGTGAAAGCGTCCCTATGGCTATACGGCAGCTCGGATGAAATCAAAAATGCCATTCTTGAGGATACCCACAGGAAGAGTAGCGATGACTGATATTCCAACAGTTATTCACCTCAAGTATGCCCTCAACGCCGTCAGGGAGCAGCTCAATGCCCGGCTGGGCGAGATTGAAGCGATCCTCGACAAAGAGCTTCCAACGGATGATTCAGGCACGGATCCCAGAATCCCGCAAAGTTATCAGGCAAGGAAAAAATATTACCGGGATTACAGTATCAGGGCCACGTTTCATGGTCGCAGCGTATCAGGCCGCCGGTCAAAGCCTATGAAAACCAAAGGTCGCAAAATGCAAAAAAAATGAGGTGTGACCATGGCTTATCATAAAATCCCACGCAAGTTCGACTGCCCGGAGATCGCATCCGACCTGAAAACCCGCCTGCTCTATTCCGATGACATCGACAGCGATGTAATCCCGGCCATCGCCGAGATCATGGGCACCAGCAAGCGCACCGTCTACGCCACCCTGGACGGCGAGATCAAACTCTCTCTGGATTTCCTCCACGCGGCCGTGATCGCCACCAACGGCGACCCCGCCGTCTGCAAATACCTTGAGCCGGACGGCTTCCACCTGAAAAAGAATGCCGAGAACAACCTTCCGGACAAACCCACCCTGGCCGAGGAGTGCCTGGACGACGTGCCGGCGCTGGCCCGGTTCCATGCAGTGCTGTCCGCCGTTCCCCGGGCCCGGAAACTGGATGTGGACCTGGCCAGGAACGCCGTGGTCTTCGAACTGGACCAGAACGTCAATAAATGGCTGGAGGAAGGGTGATGCAGACGATCCTGAACCGCACGGCCATGGCCAACAATGTCGCGCCTCAGTTTTTGGAATTCCTCGGGGTTCAGGATGAACGTCATACCGTCGGAAAAATCCTCTACCATTTCCATATCCAGGACGCCCAACATCCACGGTACCGGTCGACGGTGACGTTTATGGTTGCCGTCCAGGGCGCTCAACGATGGGCCGCTCCGGATCTCCGGGAAGTGGAAGCTTAATCATGAGTGGGCTTAAACCATTGTCCGACAAGGACCGGCTCTATCTGGAAATGAAAACGATCCATGTCCAGCTGGGGCGGGTGTTGCGGGACTATGAAGCGGTCGCCTTCACGAATGATCGGAAAGAGAAACCGTGTCTCGATGTCATCGATCCGTCTACAGGCAAGCCCATAAAAAGGTCTCCAAGAAACGGTCACAGCGAGGCCAAGCGTGGAAAAGCGGGATATGGCATGGCACGGCGAGGCTCGGAACGTCAGGTCAAGGCTAACAACCAATAACTAGGGGAGGCGATGCAAATGAAAATCAGGAAAATCAGACTTCCCTTCGACGAAAAACACCCGTACCTGTCCGGCGTGCTGTTCGGGATCGTCTGCCAGGCCAGTGCACAGCTGCTGATATTCATCTTCGCCGGTTGAAACCGGAGGCCGGCCACATCAACCCGGGAGGAACGCGGGCATGGAAGAAAAGCAAACTGATGGAACCGGGCGCCGGGATCCGGGGGCAAAAATCCGGCGGATCGTCCGGGAAGAGATCGAAGTCATATTGGAAGAAATCAACCGCCGACAGCAGGAGTTCCTGGCTTCATTGCTGAACCAGGGATAACTGCGGCCGCTTCAACCGGGAACCGACCATGGGCGATTTCGTACAAACCTGCAGGCAGGTGGACGCGCAGTTCGACAGGATCATGGGGACTCCTTCCATGGATGAACCGGATGCCGTCATGCTGATCCGGGCCGCGGCCAGGATGATCATGACCACGTATCCGGAGCATTGCCGCAGAAGCATGGCCCTGGCCGACCTGCTCAGCAGCGCCGAACATCTGAAGTCGATCGAAATTCCGCATGCCCGTCTCCATGGCTGACTCCAGCGGCTCGGCCGGCGGCGGCAGCATTATCGGATACATCACGCCGGTCCAGGATACGCAGGATCCGATTATCGACCTGAAGAAGCTGGCGGCGGGCATGCTCAGGCAGGCGATCCTGGACATCGGCCGGCCGCGGTTCCAGTCGCGCACGCTGCTGTGGGTCAACGACGACCACCCGGACGCCATAGGGTGGGTAACCGCCTTCGGGACCGTGTGCCGGCTGCTCGGCCGGGACGCGAACCTGACCCGCCGGATGCTCAACCGCTTTGCGGCCTCCGGCATGACCCTGGAACTGATGGCCGCCCGCGGCAGGATCGAAAAGCCGGGAAAACGCAAAAAGACCGGACGAAAGAGGAAACGCAAATGAACCCGCCCAAAAAGATCCGCAAAGCGCTGCTGGAGCGGCTGTACCTGGGGATCGTGTCGCTGATCCAGTATATCGAGGCGGCGCCGGTCGGCAACACCCTGCTTTGGTTCGCCGATAGACGCACGCCGGTCAAAACCCTTCCCGATTTCGACTATGCCCGCCGGGCCGCGGCCGAGTTTGGAAATCTCATCCGTTGCGATTTCCGCGAGACGGGGAAGCCGAAGCTGGCGCACACCATCGATGGGCACCGCCTGCTGTACGCACTTTCCCGAAACGAGGATGAAAGCGTGACGCTGATTGTTTTCGGAGGCGGGAAGTCCGCGGCGATCGATCTGGATAAAAACCTTTTAGGGCAGCTGATCCAGCTGCTGGAGGAGTATTCCCGATGATGGCGCCCATACGATGGTCGGATATCCCCTTGCGCTGCTGGCTGGAGATCATCGCCAGGTTCATCGCCCTGGCGATCATAATCGGCCTGCCCTTCTGGTGGTTCATGGTGCAGCTGGCCGAGCACGGCTGGAAGTAATTCGCGAGCGTGGCGCCGGCAACGGTGGCCTCCTCCCCGGCCGCCCCGACGGGTCAAGTAGCGGCTGAATAAATCAGCCTGCCAACGGGGCAATCTGAAGGGACTTCCCATGAAGGTTTTAAACGTCCGTCACGTCAGAACCGCCGGTAACCGGCCGCTGGCGATAGTCGACCTTCCGGGGCCGGGCGCAGAAATGACGCCCGCACAGATGCGGGGGCTTGCCAGGGCGCTTCTGGAAGCCGCCGATGAATGCGCATCGCGTCCGACGGACAGGGACTATCGTCCCGCCAGCCGGGAATACCCGTTGCGGACGGAAAAGGCGCTGCATGGAAACGATTAAGATCGCCTGCGTCTGCAAACAATGCGGCCGGCTTACAGACACCACGATTCCCGTACCGGTAACCGCCGGGCGCCGCCACCGGAGCGTTTCCGATCCGCAGGGCAAGCCGGTGGCGTTCGTCAAACGACCCCGGCGCATCGACCTTAAAGAACATCACCGGGACATCATGGCCATGGTCAAGACGGACATGACCTTTACGGCCATGGCCGCATCGATCGGCTGCACCCTGGGCGGGATGTCGGGATACCTGCGGCGCATGGGGATTACCGCCAGGACCCGGCGCCGCCATGGAAAGTCCAACACCGATGAGAATGCAACGCGTGGAGCGTGTTCCCATATCGGGCATTCTGGATGACTCGAATCCGGACTGGATCACTGTAACGGTGGAAGATTCCGGCAGCCCGTTACGGCTGCGGCGCGACCAGGTGCAGTTCTCGCCCGGTGCGGTGGTGATACCGGCCTGGCTGTGGCAGCGGATTTTCGGGAAAGAAAAAAAGCATGAATGACGACGCAGGATTGAAGTGCCGCTGCGGGCTCATCGTCCCCCGTGAGATGCTGGTCGGTTTTGTCTGTCCGGAATGCCGGCTGGCCGGGATCCTGACCGAGTACGACCGGCCGTCGCCCGACCGGGTGGCCATGGCCTTGCCCGGCAACGATTACACCCTTTTTTCTACCCAGGGACAGGAGGAGCCATGAAACCCACCGACGCAAAACTGGTGGCCGGATTTCTGATCCGCGAGTTTCAGTCGTTCACCGAACACCTGGACGACTGCGGCATCGATCCGGCCGAGGCCTCGCTGATCGTCGAGGAGATCGCCTGCGCATCCGGCGGGGGCATACCGACGTGCATCGAACAGTTCTTCGGTCCTTCCCGGAAAACGACCCTGACCGATGAAGAGCGCTGCATCGCCGATGTGATCAAAGCGGCCAGGAGCATCCAGGAATTCCTCTGGGCGGACATGAACAGCGAGTGCGGCCTGGAAGAGTTCCGGCGGATGTTCCGCAAGCGCGTGGCCAGGATCGACGCCATCCGCATGGACAATCCCCACTGGCGGGTCGAACTCAACAAGCGGTTGCTGCAGACAGCGGCGATCTGTGTGAACCTGATGGCCAAAACGGCCAGGGGACGGATCACCTTCGACGGCATTCACCCGACCCTGCCGAGCAACCTGCCCGAATATGACCGGCAAACCAATAACCTGACCGAGAGGCAAGCATGCAAAGAAGCTTCGAGGAGATCAGCCTGACGGCGATCGCGCCGTCGCCGTTCAACCCGCGCAAGGCGTTCAGCGGCGCCAGGTTCGACGAACTGGTGGCGTCCATCGCCAATGTAGGCGTCCTGGAACCGGTCCTGGTCCGGCCGGTGGACGGTGAAACCCCTTACGAGCTGGTCGCCGGCGAGCGGCGCTGGCGGGCGCGGATGGCGGTGGCCGAGGCCAACGGCGGTGTCGAGGCGGCCACGATCCCGGCCATGGTCCAGCAGATGGACGATGACACGGCCCTGGATATCCAGACCATCGAGAACCTGCAGCGCGAGGACCTGGACGGCCTGGAGGAGGCGCAAGCCTTTAAAATCTTCGTGGACCGCAAGGGAGTCGACGCTATCCCGGAGCTGGCCCAGCGCACCGGCATAAAAGAGCAGTACATCCGCCGGCGGCTGATGATCCTGCGTTTGCCCAAAAAGATCCTGGCCGCCTGGGACAAGGGCGAACTCAAGTACGGCCACCTGGAGCAACTGGCGCGCATGGACGACAAGCAGCAGCGGATGCAGGTGTTCGATAAAACGATCAAGGAGAGCCAACACCGTCAGGTATCAGTCGCCTCCCTCAAGGAAATGATCCGGCGCATCTCTCCGGCTTTGAAGTCGGCCCGGTTCAACATCGAGGCGGAGGGCTGCCTCTCCTGCACCCAGAACACCGGCGTCCAGATCCGGCTGTTCGATATGGGCGACGGCGATGATCATTGCAACCGGCCCAAATGCTTCAAGCAGAAACAATCCGCCCATCTTCTCAAGACCTGGAGCCGCACCAGATACCCGAAGAAATTCGGCACCACCGGGTTCCGGTTCGACGACGAGGTCGGCTGGAGCGACTGCCACCACTTCTGGGGCAGCGACCGGATCGCGGAGAAATGCCGGACCTGCGAGCATCATCTCTCCATCCTGTACCTCAGCGGCGAGTCCAGCGAGGACCGCGCTTGCTTCGGCGACGAAGCCTGCTTCAAGGCGGCCAAGGGCGGCCAATTCTCCGACGCCGGCGCCGGCAAGTCCAAACCCGAGAAGAAAGACGGCCCCCGGGTAGCCTGGCATGGCCGCCACTTCCGTGAAGTGTTCTACCAGGAGCAGCTGCCCCAGCGCTTCGAGACCGTCGTTCCCGGCAGCCTCACCGCCAACCAGGTGGCCCTGTTCACCATCGTCAAGGGCAATGCCAGGATCCACGACTGGTACATGGAGCGTCATCCTGAAATCGGCAAACAGCGCTGGGAGGGCAGCGAGTTCCGATCCATTGACACTGCTGCCCTGTTTACCCTGATCTCCTGCATGGACATGCTGCAGGTGAAAGATGAGATCAATGCCGTGGCCCTGCAGGCGATCCTCTCCGACGACTACGCCACCGAGGAGCGCGGCATGGTGGCCCGTCACATCGGCATCGACCTGGCCGGCGAGTGGCGTTTTACCGCCGAATATCTCGATAAGAAAACCAAAGCCGAGATGATGGCGTTCGGTAAACAGTTCGGCCTGTTCGAGGATCCCCACGCGCAGGCCTTCCTCGCGGATACGCTTAAGCGCAGGGCCTTCAAGGCCTGCAAAAAGGGCGAGCTGATCCGGGTGTTCCTGGAGTCCGGCGCGGATACGAGCGGCATGGTGCCCGACGAGATCCTGGGCGATCCGCCCGCCGATTGCGCAAACGATCCGTAGATTCCGGGAAGAGCCGCCGGACCGGCCGCCCCCGGGGGATGTCCGGTCTTTTTGGCTGCGCGATCCCGGCACCCCCGGCCCCCGAAAACAGGACCGGCGCGCCAGAATTGTAACCATATGGTATCATTGGATATACAGCGGGTCCTTCCGGAGACCTTTTATGTAGCGGTGGAAGAAAGCTCGACAGTCGCGTCCACTTAAATTTTGCAAATGCAATGGAAAATGGAATTTTGGTCATCAATCGATCACGGGACACTTATTGATGGGTAAGGCGCTTGAACTGGCCGAGGCCGAGCGCGAGGCCATCGCCCGCGGTCTGTTCGAGGTGCACGGCGACCGCCAGGGCGACGAGCTGCACGGGCTCTGCCCGTTCCATGGAGAGACCAATCCTTCATTTTCCTACAACATCGTCAAGGACGTATACAACTGCTTCACCTGCCAGGTGCACGGCGACCTGATCCGCCTGTGGTCGAAAACCAGGGGAGCCGGCAACACCACCGACGACTTCAAGGAATTTTGCAGCCGTCACGGCATACGTACGCGATCGGACGAACGGGACAAGAACGCCGGCGCCGGCGGGAAGACGCCGGCCGATGGCGCGAAATCGTCTGCAAAAGCCCACAGGATTACCATCACCCAGCTGGCCGAGGCCTGGTCGGCGATGCCGTCTCTTCCCGAAAGCTGGCGCGAGCGCCTGGGCAGGGAGCGCGGATGGTCCGGTGAGGCGATCGAAAAGCTCGACCTGCGCCTGCAGACCCGGCGCTGGGACAAGGCCGCCGGCCGGCTGATCGCCATCGACCGGGCCGACCGGGTGGCCATCCCGGTGTTCGACAGCGACGGGGTGTTGGGCAACATCCGTTGCTACAAGCCCGGAGCAAAGCGGATGAAGATCTTCAGCTTCGCCCCCGGCACCGGCAAGGCCCGGCTGTTCCCGGCCCGGCCCATGACCAGCGACCAGGTGGTGCTCGTGGTCGAGGGCGAGTCCGATGTCATTTGTGCAGTATCGCAAGGCTTCGACGCCATCACCCAGACCAGCAAGACCAAGTACTGGCCTGCGGAACAGGCGCAGGTGCTGTCCGGCCGCGACGTGGTGATCGCCTACGATGCCGACCAGCCCGGACAGAAATATGCCCGGCACGCCGGCGACAGCCTGGTGAAGGTCGCCGGGAGCGTTCGCCTGCTGGAATGGCCGGCATGGATGGGGCGGGACAAGGATGGGACCTGGCCAAAGGATCACGGCCAGGACCTGACCGATTTTTTCGTCAGGCACGACAAATCCCCCGCGGATCTGCAGGCGCTCATCGATGCCGCCGAAACGGTAACCGCCGATGCGGCCAAAAACGCCTGTGCCACCGATTTCTTCGATATGGGCCCCGGCGGCCGGGTATCGTTCAAGCCCCGGCTTTTGGCCGACCGGATCTGCGCAGAGGTGGAGATCCTCTGCGATCCGGACAGCGGGCTGGTGCACAAGTGGAACGGCGCGTATTTCGAGCGCTACGCCGACGATTACATCGAGCGCCGCTGCATCGAGCTTTTGGGCGACGAGGCCCAGCAGTCGCGGGTACGCGACGCGGCCTTCCAGGCCAAGCGGCTGTCATCGCTTCCCCACGGCCGGACACTCAACGACCGCGAGAACTGGGTCTGCCTGAAAAACGGCATGCTCAACCTGCGGTCGCTGGAACTCGTCGCCCACAAAAAGGACTTTTTCTCGTCCTACCAGCTGCCGGTGACGTTCGATCCGGACGGCAAGGGCCGCTGCGACCGGTTTTTAACGTTCCTGGAGGAGACTGTCCAGACGCCCGGGCCGATTGCCCAGGTCCAGGAGTTCGCCGGCTATTGCCTGACCCGCGAGGTGCGCTACGAGAAGGCGCTCCTTCTGCTGGGCCCCGGAGCGGACGGCAAAAGCACTTTGCTTTCCATCCTCGAGGCCCTGGTCGGCAGCGAGAACTGCTCGGCCACCAGCTTCAACGACCTGGACAACGAGTTCCACCGGTCCAGCCTCTACGGCAAGGTGCTCAACATCAGCACCGAGATCGGCAACCGGGCCATCGAGTCGGCGTATTTCAAGGCGATCACCTCCGGGGATGCGATCAGCGCGGCCTACAAACACATGAATGCATTTCACTTCAGACCGCACTGCAAGCTGGCCTTTGCCGGCAACCGGCTGCCCCGGATCCTGGACAACAGCGACGGCGTGTTCCGCAAGCTGTTGCCGGTACTGTTCAAGCGCCAGTTCCTCGAGGACGGCGATCCGCTGCTCAAGGAGAAACTGATCGCCGAGCTGTCGGATATCTTCCACTGGGCCCTGGTGGGGCTGCACCGGCTGTGGTCGCAAAACGGGTTCACCGACGATGACGAGACACGGGCACTCTTGATGGAACACCGGCGGGCCAACAACCCGGTGCTCTGCTTCGTCGAGGACGAATGCATGGTCGGACAGAACTACGAGACTGCCAAGAGTGACATTTATCGCCGCTATAAGCGATATGCCGACGGAAGTGGATACTCGATAATGGGCAAGGAGAACTTTTTCAGGGAACTGCAGGCCGCGGTGACCAACCTGCGGCAGTATCGACCCAGGGTCGGCGGCGTGCCTACCCGGACCCTGGTCGGAATCGCCCTGATACCGGATGGCGGTGATCCGGGTTGATCCGGGTTGATCCAGGTATACCCGGATCACTTCCGGCCCAAAATATCAACAGGTTACGTATGGTGATCCGGGTGATCCGGGTTTAAGGAACATATTTGCGCGTGCGCGTGTGCGCGCGTGTATGTGCGCGCGCGTCATACATCCTCCGGAGCTATTTTATAGAAAAAAACATGGATCACCTGGATCGGTAGCAACAACTGGCTGGAATTACAGGTTGAAAAGTGATCCGGGTTGCACCGCCCAACCTGGATTAAACCCGGATCACCCGGATCAGCCCGGCGTTGGCACCGGCCTTTGGGCGGCGTGAGGTTAACGAGGGGAGAGGGGGCAGGCGCAATGACTTACTTTAACCAGCTGCTGGATGAGATCGTCGAGTTTGGCGGAATCGATATCTATCACGGGCTGGTGGATGCCGACGCAAGGGAAGAGTTGCTCTGGACGATGAGATCCGCCGGAAGCTTTGTCTGTTTCGATATGGGTGAACTGGATTCGCTTGAAAGCTTCACGGTCGTCGATGCATTAAGCCGGCTGCCATACGACCGCTGCTGCTTTACGACGGAATATCTCCATAACGACCGGAAGGTCGTCAAACTCGTACTGGTGCATCAGATGCCGGACAAACCATTAACCCAGATCATGCTATATGAAAAATCATATGGCCGCTGGAAGCTGAAAGGCGCGTCCCAGGCGCCGTTTATCCGGTTCGGCGAGAGTAATGCCGGTTATGCATACGGGATTTCCGGGTACAAGGCGTTTGAAGAAGAGGAAAACAATCTGGTTATCGCGATCAAGTGTTTCCTTTCCGCCATCAACTGCACCAATGTCCGCAGGGTCCGTCACGATCCGCCCCCGAAACTTCAGAAAAAACGCAGCAAACGCGGCAGGATGCCGCTGTTCAGCTATTACACGCTTGAACTGAACGGTCGCGGCGGGCCCGGTTCGTCCCTGGGAGGCAGGCACGCGAGTCCGCGCGTTCACCTGCGCCGCGGTCATCCCCGGGAGTATGCGCCGGGCAAGTGGACATGGGTTCAGCCGTGCATTGTCGGAAACAAGGGCGACGGGATGATCCACAAGGATTACAGGTACGGGAAACATCTTTATGACAACCCCCATCGACAAGCTCAATGAGAAATACGGCAACCCGGCGTGCGGCCGGTGTGTCGAGGATGTCCCGGCGGACCGGCGTGCGGCCGGCACTGTGGATGCATTACCAGGATGGCGCAGCGTCCCTGAGATCAGGGCCCTGCGCGAATACCTGGACGCGCATCCGGAGCTTGGGGCCAGGGTGGGTTTGGCTGGTGAAAGCGGGTTGAGCATGCGGTTCACCCCGCCCGTGGACAACGGCGACGGCGGCAAGTTGATCCGGGCGGCGTTCGAGGCGGCGGCCTTATTGCTGGATGCCAAACCGGAGATATTGCGGCTGGTCTTCACCGGCGAAATCCGCATGCGGCGGTTTGAATGACTCATTGGAAGGATAGCGCATGAAACTCTCCGTGCACGGCAGCCGGACGCTCAATGATGAACGGGTCAAGATCCTGCTGATGGAAGAAATCGAAACCTACGGCATCACCGAGATCGTCACCCATGCCGAACCCGAGGGCGTGTGCAAGGTGGCCCGCGACCTGTGCAAGGAAAAGGCGATCCCGCTCAAGCTGCACTTCCTGAACTTCAAGTACCTGCGCGGGGCGTTTGAGCACCGGTCCCTGGATGTGCTCAACGACGGGGATCGGGCGATCTTCATCCATGACGGCAAAAGCAAGGGGACGGCCAACGAGCTCATACTCGCGAAGAAGATGAACATTCCCCACACGTTCCACGAGCTGGAAAAAACCGAATACAAAAGCTCCGTGGGGTTTGAGATCACGCAGGACTGGGGCGCGGAGCTTGCGCCCCTGGAACTGCCCGAGATCCCCAAGCTGGTCTAGGAATAGTTGATGAACATCGACCGCAACCGGATCGACACACTTTTAAAGACCGTCGGCGACAGTGACAAGGCACGGCTGACGACCCTGTACAACGCCACGGTATCCACCCTCAAGGCCTACAACCAGGACAGCACGGCGTCGAAGCTGCGCGACTGGCAGGCCTCGGAAAAGGCCCTGGCTGAGGCGGTGGCGGATGTCGAGGGGTCCGGTACCACCCTGCAGGAAAGGGATGCAACCGTCGGCACCATTGCCGATGTGGCCCGGTGGCTGAAGATCGAGGGGTATTGTGCCCCCGGAAGGGATGAGCCGGTTAAAAAATCCAAGGTGTACCAGGACCGGCGCTCCGGACTGCTGTCCTTTGCCGACAAGAAAGCCATCACCATGACCGAGGTGATGGCCTATGTGGCCCGGGCGCAGCTGATGCAGTCCGGGTTCAACCGGGCGGACGAGGCCGAGGATCTGAACATTCAGAAGCTGCGCCACGAAACGCGCAAGGCCAAGGAGGATGCGGACCGCAAGGAGTTCGAGAACGCCAGGGACCGGGGCCTGTACCGCAAGATCGATGAGGTCGAGCTGCACACGGCCATGAAGATCGCCACGCTGGAAGCCGGCTTGAAGCATGCGGTCCGGACCAACGCGAGCGACTGGATCGCCGCGATCGAAAAGGCCCGGAACAAATCGCAGGCATTATGTGATCAGGTTTACCCGGTAATCGACGAGCTGCTCGACGAGTTCGGCCGCATGGACGAGATCGATGTGATCGTGAAAAGGAGGGACTGATGGAAATGCTGCAGGCGATGCGCGCATGTGCGCCCGGGGGGTATGTGGCCCGGAAAGCCTATCCGAACCGCAAATATTTCAAGGACGACAACGGAATCTTCCCGGAGGCGGCCCGGGTCGACCATATTGACTTCATTTCGACCGACTGGGAACCTTATTTACCGAGTAGTCAGAAACTCAACCGTCGTTAACCCATGGAAGTTCAAGATCTGTGAAAATGGAAATGAATCGAATTAATCAACCTTCTATGGTGTTCTTTAACAATCAATGATTGTTTAGCCTAAAGATATTGCTCTATTTTAATTCAATCTTTTTTCTGTACACATGTGAGAATAATTCAAACTTCGCATTGTTCTCCCAAAAAGCAATTGCCCGTTCGCGATGGGCATGAATTCTGATTTCATTGAATTTTTCTCTATCAGCATATTTTTCGAGTTCTAAAAGCAGTTTTTGTCCAAAGCCTTTTGAACGTTCACCTTTGGTGGTCACAAATGCATGAATCCATAAAAATTTTTCAAGCAATCCATTCATTAACAACCATACGGCTGCCACTGATACAAGTTTTCCTGATGATGTTATGCCGAACAGTTTTTGATTTTTCATAAGATCATGATTCAAAGACTCAAAGAAATTTTCTTTTTTTAATTCCGGCACCAACTCTTTTAAAATTTCAAAGGTGTCTTCTAACTGTGGTCTCGTTTTGATTTCAATGAACTCCATAATAATCCTTCATCGTCTTGATTTTTTAGTTGAATAGATAATCACATCCTTTTTTTAAAGTAGCAAGTGCTCGAACCTTCGGAGGCTAAATATGCTTGAGACAACGAGTTGGATAGCCTGCCTGATTATGGCAATGATGGCTTTGTACCAGTACCTGAAGGCCGAGCATGCGCTATTACATGAGCACCGGCTGGTATCGGTTTCGGGCGACGGGCTTGCCCTGCACCTCGAGAAAGCGATGCTTGAAGTATTTGAGGAAATAAGAAGCAGAGCCGCCGAAGAAAAACCGCCTCTGCCGGCATCCGGGATGGCACCGGATCAATTCAGATTTGCGGTGACCGTCGCGTTTTCTGCTGAGGACGAGGGCTATATCGTTTCTTCTGCTCAGATCCCGGGCTGCTCGGCGTGGGGACCCACCATCGAGTATGCCGTTCTCGAGTTCGGTTTTGCCCTGCACCTGTATGTGCAAACCATGCTCGAGGACGGGGAGACATTCCAATGGCCATGATCGATTTCTTCCAAAACCCGGTACCGATCGGCACCCGGTGGCTGACCGAGGAGCAGCTCGAGCGGCTGGGCGGCGGCGTTTCCTCCGTGCGGTTCTCGAGGGCTGAGCGGCGCGTGCTGAAGAAGAAAAAGGCAATCCGGCCGTCGGTCTGGGCCGAGCGCCACCGGCATCTGCCCAAGGACGCGGCGGTGCCCGGGCGCTGGAAGAACTCCACCGTGCCCTATGCCGCCGGCATCCTGGACGCCAGTTTCTTCCCCTCGGTCCAGGAGATCGTGGTATGCGCGGCGCCGCAAACGGCCAAGTCGGAGATCAACTACACCTGCCTGGCATACGCCGTCGACCGCAGGCCCGGCAACGCCCTGGTGGTCATGCCCGACGAGAACACGGCCCGGGAGAACAGCAGCGACCGGATTAAGCCCATGTTCGAAGACAGTCCCCGGCTGCGCTCCTACCTCACCGGGTACGCCGACGACCTGTCCTCCAACAAGATCAAACTGCAGAACGCCATCATCTACATGGCCTGGGCCAACAGCGCGGCCAGGCTGGCCAACAAGCCGTTGCCCTACGTGGTCCTGGACGAAGAGGACAAGTATCCGGAGACGGCCACCAAAAAAGAGGCCAGTCCCACGGACCTGGCCAAGAAACGCACGCGGACATTTGCCCACATGCGAAAGATCTGGCGGACCAGCTCGCCGTCGGTGGAGACCGGGCCTATCTGGCGGGCCCTGACCACCGAGTGCCAGCTGGTGTTCGACTATTGGGTGAATTGTCCCCGCTGCGGTGGCTATCAGAAAATGACCTTCGAGAACATCCGCTGGCCGGAGGACCTGCGCGATCCCCTGCGCATGAAAGCCGAGCAGTCGGCCTGGTACGCATGCGTCCACTGTTCATCCAAGTGGGATGACGCGGACCGTGACCTGGCGGTGCGGGCGGGAGAGTGGCGCGACCGGGGCAAGGGCCGGTCTCTGACTTCGGCATTGAATTCGATCCGGCCTGTGACCATCGGGTTCCACATCCCCTCCTGGCTGAGCCCCTTCGTCAAGCTGTGGGAGGTGGCCCATGCCTTCCTGGAGGGCCTGGGCAACCGCAACAAGATGAAGGACTTCCGCAACGGCCATGCGGCCGAGCCGTGGCTGACGGTGGCGCTGGAGCGCAGCGAGGACCGCATCCTGGCCCTGGCCGACGACCGGCCGCGGGGTGTTGTTCCTTCCGGCGGAAAGGTGGCCTGCCTGCTGGCCGGCGGGGACACCCAGGATGACGGCCTGTACTACGAGATCCGGGCCTTCGGCTACGGGATGGAACGTGCTTCATGGGGGATCCGGGAAGGCAAGGTGCCGACCTTCGAGGCCCTGGCCCAGGTGTTATGGGATCACCAGTACAAGGATGCCGATGGCAAGGTGTATCCGGTCCGGCTGGCCCTCCTGGACGCCATGGGGCACCGCACCAGCGAGGTCTATGATTTCTGCCGCATGCACCGGGGCAGGATCCTGCCGACCATGGGCAAGCAGACCATGGCCACCCCCTATGCCTACTCCAACCGGGAATATTATCCGGGATCCAAAAAACCGATCCCGGGCGGGATCAAACTGGTGCGCTTCGATACCAACTATTTCAAGAACCAGCTGGCCGGGATCCTGGAGATCGCCCCCGGGGATCCGGGATGCTGGCACTACCACAGGGAATTAACCCAGGACTGGGCCCGGCAGATGACCGTGGAGGGGATCAACGACAAGGGGGCATGGGAGAACCCGCAGGAACGGCCGAACCATGCCTGGGACTGCGCAACGCTTTTATTGCTGGCCCATGAGGTGCTGGGGGTTTCGTTCTGGCGGAAAAATGATCCGGAGAAAAAGACAGCGGACAGGCCGAAACAGGAGGAACCCCCTGAAAGCCATCGCATCGCCTACGAGCGTCCCCGATGGTTGAACCGATGAGTCAGGCGCTATGAAAAAGACGGCCCGGAATGCAAGAATCGCCTTCTCCGGGCCGCATCAACTGAACATCAGGGTGGATTAGAATGATAGCCAGCTCCAATAAAATTCTGATCGGCAAGCAGGCGATCATGGATTACCTGCAGATGACCGAAATGACGGTCATGAAATTCGTCAAACGGGGACTGCCGGTGCGCATCATCGACAACCGCTATTATGCCCATACCGACAACCTGGACCGGTATTTTCAGGATTTGACACTCGGAAGTGGCCGGGAGGTGAAAAAATCATGAAAGACACTGAGCAAACTTGGATTTTCAGATCAGGATCCACTCCTATATGCAATCCTCCTGAGTTGCGGGTTCTGACCTATCACGCAAGACAATTTTTCTGATCCACGGCCTGATTTACCAAGCTGGTAAAAAAATAAGAAAACTTGACGATATTGTATCGAATAATGGTATCTGTTATTTAATCAGCCTGGTTGTTATCTTTATCTGGAGCCTTTTAATCGAAGGCGAATCACAATATGTGGGACTTCTCATAATTTTTAACAAAGCACCGTTTCTTTGAATGTAAAATCATATTTATCAATTTTTAGGCAGACGCTATGAAATATGGACTTTTAGGCAATACAGGTATCCGGGTCTCGCAACTCTGCATGGGAACGATGACATTTGGCCGCGAAGCAGACAAGTCTGCATCTGAAGCAATTTTCAAGCGCTGTCTGGATAGCGGCATCAATTTTTTTGACTGTGCAAATGTTTACGGTGACGGAATCGCAGAAACCATTTTGGGGGAATTGATAGCCGATCACCGACAGCAGCTTATCATCACTACAAAATGTGGGTCGCCGTTTGGTTCCGAGATTCACTCTCAGGGTGGTTCACGGCGCAACATTATTCAATCCATAGAGGCCAGCTTAAAGCGACTAAAAACTGATTATGTTGATATCTTTTTTCTGCACAAATTCGATAATTATACGCCGTTAGAGGTCTCTCTACGCGCTTTGAATGATATGGTTGCCCAGGGCAAGGTGCGTTATCTCGGCGTCAGCAACTTTTCCGCCTGGCAAACCATGAAAGCCTGCGGATTGGCTACCCAGCACGACTGGGCCCCGATCGACTGCATTCAACCCATGTACAATTTGGTTAAACGCCAGGCGGAGGTGGAAATTTTGCCAATGGCCAAGGCTGAAAACCTCGGTGTCATTACATATAGCCCTATTGGTGCGGGCCTGTTGGCCGGGAAATACGGCAAAGTTCACACGACGGGGGAAGGCAGACTGACCACCGACCACAGGTATCAGAAACGGTACCGTGATCGATGGATGTTTGACGCTGCAAAGCACTTTTATGCGTTCGCCATGGAAGCAGGGTACCATCCGGTTAGTTTAGCCGTGGCATGGGTCAGCAGGAACAAAGCAGTCACAGCACCAATTATCGGCGCCCGAAGTGTCAAGCAACTCGAAGATTGCTTACGGGCGGTGGAAATCGACCTAACCGATCAGCTTTATGATGCCATCTCGGAGATAACACCAACTCCCCCAACGGCAACCGATAGGTCGGAAGAACAAATAAAAGTGGACAATAACAGTATTTGATCACAAACTGACTGTGCGGCAAAGAGTATAATTTTCAGGTTATAAAGATGCCTGTAAGGATATACTTTTCATACCAGCATCAATGATACATTATGCCTCCACACACAATATTTGACCCCAAGGTTTTACAAATCGAAATTCAGCAATCCCATATACGTTCGCGCGAGTATGGGATCGATCCAAATAAATTAATTACACCGAACCACACGCATCTCAGCCATGAAGAATTAGAAAAACGCCGAAGAGATAACCCGGAATTTTTTGAAATTGGAACACGACAGATGGAGGAATTATACAGCCTTTTTATGGGTGCTGGGTTCGGTATGGCTATCACTGATTGTGATGGGTATATTTTGCAGATGGTGGGCGACAGGGCTCTCCTAGAAGAATTGATGCGGATTAACTGCTGCCCAGGATATCGATGGACAGAAAAAGATGTAGGTACATCTGCCATAGCGCTATCCCATGCGAGACAGATACCGGTTCAGATTACCGAACGCCAGACATATTGTAAACGGGGAAGAGGGTATACCAATTCCGCATCGCCTATCTTCGGTATTGATGATAGATTGATGGGGGTGATTGTTATCACGGGCAGGGCCGAGCAAGTTCATTCCCACACGCTCGGCATGATGATCACCGCTGCACGGTCTATCGAAAGCCAACTAAGCCTGTTGCATAAATCGCGCGAATTGATGCTTCGCAACAGTTACATGAACGCCATCATCGAATCCATAGATAGCGGCGTTATGGCCGTCAACCGCGACGGGACAATTAATCAGATCAATGCGCACGGTAAACAGATTCTCCAACTCCGGGAAGATCCGATCGGTTGGCCAGTTAATCGGCTGATGCGTGACCGTCTGGATCTCGATGCCGAAGTGGATTCGCGAGGGCGCTATCTTGACCAGGAGTGTTTTTTCCGAAATCCTCTCGGGACTTTGGTCCAAGCCCTCACAACTCTCAAACCAATATTTGGACCCATGGGGAAAGTCCGCGGATTTATAATCGTTTTTAACGAGATTAACCGGATTCGAAAAATCGTCAACGAGATGGCGGGTTCCCAGGCTCAATTTACGTTCGAGGATATAATAGGTATCAGCCAGGCTGTTCAAGCGGCAAAAAAAAAGGCTCTGCAGGCCGCCCAAAGCAAATCTACCGTAATGCTTACTGGTGAAACCGGTACCGGCAAAGAATTGTTTGCCCAGGCTATCCATAACCAGAGTGACCGTAGCAATAGACCTTTCGTGGCAATAAACTGCGGTGCAATCCCTCGGGAGCTATTGGAAAGCGAACTTTTCGGTTATTCTGGGGGTGCTTTCACAGGAGCACGTAAAGGAGGCCGCCCTGGAAAATTTGAATTAGCCAACCGCGGAACAGTGTTTTTGGATGAGATTGGTGATATGCCACGCGACATGCAAGTCAAGTTGTTGCGTGTGCTTCAGTCCGGGGAAGTGATTCGCGTCGGTGAGCATAATCCTCTTTCAGTTGATGTTCGCATCATTGCTGCGACTCATGTCGATCTCCAAAAGGAAGTCATTAACCGCAATTTCCGTGAAGACCTGTTCTATCGACTTAATGTTTTTCCCATCCCCATCCCGCCGCTTCGCAATCGACCAGAAGATATTACAGTTTTGGCCAACCATATTTTAAATCGATGCCGGCAAACCTTCAAAAAACCAAAGGTTCAATTCTCGTCTGAGGCAGAAAACATCTTAAGGCAGTACCCTTGGCCAGGAAATGTCCGGGAGTTGGAGAATGTCGTGGAACGCGCCGTCAATTTCGTTGACAAAAATCTAATTACGCCCGAGCACCTTGATCTAATCGTCTCTGAGAAAGCGGACTTCGATCAGGCAGCATGTGGCAGTTCACTGTTGGAAGAAGCTGAAAAAAGAATCATCGCGGAAACTATGAAAAAGACCAATCACAACATCGCTGGTGCTTCAAAGATGCTGGGGATAACACGCCCCACGCTCTATCGAAAGTTAAAAAAATATAACCTCCGTCTATAAAGCTGGGCAATCATAATGTAAAATATTATTACATTGTAAAAAAGTGTTACATGATAGTTAATATATTGTAATTATTATACCTGCTTTTATTCTTTCCGCTTTTAATGTAAAAATAAATTACACTTCCTATTCTGCCTCCAATAATAGTTTTTGAACAACATTCGTTTTATTTACATATCAACATCTTGTTAATACACCAGATCTCGTGTCTCATTTTCTTAGTAATATCTCCTTGGCATAGTGTTTGTATTTTGACTGGAAGAAGGTACATCTCGCCAAGGCGCCATTGGCTTCCCTTCATTTGTCGGATCAAAGGCAGTCGCATGTTGATGCGGTGTGCAGGTCCATAGCTATCATTAAATGTGGAGGAATACTAATAATGGAAGTAAAGAGGGTAGCGATTCTCGGTGCCGGCAATGGTGGCATTACGGCAACAGCGGACCTGAAAAATCGAGGCAAAGAGGTAGCCCTTTATGAGTTGCCTCAGTTTGGTGATACCATTGCGAAGTTGAAAGCAAATGGAAAAATCACGGTTGAGGAAGATGCCGGGACCTTTTCGGTTATCCCGGATTTACTGACAACCGATATCGAAGAGGCCATTCAAAACGCTCAAGTTATTCTGGTGACTGTACCGGCCTTTGCTATTGAGGATTTCGCACGTGTTCTGGCACCGGTGGTTCACGAGGATCAGGTCATCATTATCCACTGCGCTGGCAGCATGGGAGCATGTCGATTCCTTCAAATAGCCAAAGAAATGGGAATCAAAAAACAATATAAAATCGGAGAACTCAACACTTTAGCCTACGGTACACGGGCCTTCCCAGAACAAGGTAGGGTGGAACTTTCCCTTCGCGTTAAAGAATTATTTTTTGCGGCGTTTCCGGCAAAGGACACTGAAGAATTGCTGGCTGCGGCAAGGCAGATTTACGATTGTATTCAGCCTGCAAAAAATGTCTGGCATACCTTTCTGACCAATGGCAATCCTGAAGCCCATTGTGCCTGCATCCTCAATGCCGGGCGAATTGAATATTCAAAAGGCGAGTTTTGGTATTACAAAGAAGGAGTAACCTCGCACACCATCAACATCATGCGTGCCGTTGATAGCGAACGCATGGCTCTGGGCCAAGCGATGGGTTTTGAACTGGAGACCGGGCGCAAGGCCCGAGTCAAGCGCGGCTACCTACGGGATGAACCAGATACACCCTACGAAGAACTATTCAACACCAGTCCCGTTTTTAGCAGAATAAAAGGGCCGCTAAGTGTCGACAGCCGCTACTTGGTGGAGGATATTTCCAATGGACTGGCTATGTTCGCATCTTTAGGAAAGGCCATTGGCGTACCCACACCTATTTCCGCGGCCATCGTTACACTTGGAGGGTGCCTGTTGCAGCAAGATTTTTATGCAACCGGTCTTACGCTGGAGAAACTCGGATTTGCCAACCTGGATGCAAAGGGCTTGTCCGATGCCGTTAGTTAATGAACCGATCACTCGTTAATGATTTGATCCCAATTCTGGCAGTTGTTTTTATTAATAACCAATTAACTGGAGGAACTTATGAAAAAGAACTTGGTTATCCTGTGTGTTGCAATGTTAGTCGTGTCCTTCGGGTCGGTGGCAATGGCAAAAAAATGGACCTGCAAAATCGCTTTGATACATTCTGAAGACCTTTATAAAGATTCAGGTTATCCTACAGCCATCGTATTTAAAAACATCGTAGAAGCGCAAACGGGTGGTGATATTGAAGTTAAGATTTATCCCAACAGTCAATTGGGTTCAGAAACCGAAGCTATGGAAGGGTTGCAGATGGGCACCGTCCAAATCGCATGCCCATCGGTGGGTGCGGCCAGTAAATTTGTGCCCGAGTTGTATTCGCTGAATATCCCGTTTATGTTTAACAGCCATCTGGAGGCTTGGAAATTTTACGACAGTGCTTTTGCTAAGGACACATTCGCTGCTGCGCGTGAGAAGGGCTTCCGCTATATCGGACAAACTGATGACGGTGGCGGATTTGTATGTCTTACCAACAGCAAGCATCCTGTAAAAAAACCTTCGGATTTAAGCGACATCAAAATGCGTGATTTGGAACACCCTGGCAGACTGGCTTTCTGGAAATCCCTTGGGGTTTCTGCCACGCCGATTCCGTGGGAGGAGCTTTACATTTCTCTGCAAACCGGTGTCGTTGACGGACAGTCCAATGGTTTTGGTATTATTTCCTGGGCTAAACTGTGGGAAGTCCAAAAATATGCCACTCTGCTCAAGCACTACTACGGCAGTTTAACCTGGTTCGTTAGCGAAAAATGGTACCAGAAGCTGCCGGTGGAATACCAGAAGGTCATTATCGAGGCCATGGAAGAAGCAAAATGGGCTGGCCGTGGTGTTATTGTCATCAAAAACATCACTGGAGCGGAAGAAGCCCAAAAAAATGGTATGGAAGTCTACTACCCCACAGCTGATGAGATCAATGCGTTCAGAAAGATTGGCCAGCCTGCCTATGTTGAATGGGTTAAAAAGGAAACCAAAAGCGACCTCGTAGATGCGGCGCTGGAGGAGGTCAACCGTATTAGGTCTGAAATAAAGTAAACATCAAAGACACACATTCCCTATATAACGCCACGGCCTGAATCATTGCCGTGGCGTTATATACCCCCTGTTTACTAACCCTGGGGACAGAACATGGAAAAAATTGCAGAAACAGCTCGGCTGATATCAGAAAAACTGGAAGCCGTCCTTAATTGGGCGGTAATCATTTTCACAGCCGCAATGGTGATTGTGGTGCTGGCGGGGATAATTTCCCGTGCAGGCTTTAATGCGGCCTTCCACTGGTCCGAAGAACTCGGGCGATATACGATGATTTATGCCGGTTGCTTGGGTATTGGCCTTGCACTTAAAAGAGGCCTGCACGTGGGCATCGCCCTGATGGTGAAGAGATTTCCCAGTGGTGTGGCCTTATTTTGTGACATTGTCGGCCGAATTTTGATCACTATTTTCCTGGTGGTCATGACCATTAAAGGAATCGAAGTTTGTCAATTCGTTTCCATTCAGACCTCGCCAACCATGGGTTTTAACATGGTATGGGTGTTCATCATCACCCCTTTGACTTGCATCCTGCAGATCATCTTCCTGGGTCTTATGACGATTGAGGATATCGCCTCCGGAATCTGGGGGAAAAGTCTTGCGTTGCGAGAGCATCACATTGAATTCGATTAGCTCAACGATATTTTGTTATTTTTCAAGCAACAGCCATTCATCGAATAAGCAATAAATAAAACAGACGCGATCAGAATGCCACTATGATCTGACAGGCATATCGAACCAGTAAGAGAAAATATATGGGACCTATACTACTTGCTTCTTTCCTTTTTTTGGTGGCCCTTGGTGTGCCCATTGGATACACCCTTGGAATTGTATCCGTCGGCGCGGTCTGGATAGCTTGGGAACCCGAATATTTGCTTATACTTGCGCGAAAGATGGTGTCAGGCGTCGATTCATACACCATCATGGCCATGCCCTTATTCATGCTGGCGGGCAATATTATGAATAAGGCCAAAATTACCGATGCACTGGTGGACTTTTCCCACGCCCTGGTGGGGCATATTCGGGGCGGATTGGCTCAAGTTAATATCGTGGCCTCAATCCTGTTCGCAGGCCTCACCGGTGTAGCCATGGCAGATGTGGCGGCTTTAGGATCTATACTCATTCCGGCCATGGAAAAGGATGGTTACGGTAAGCCCTTTGCCGCAGCAATCACGGCGGCCTCTTCGGTAATTGGACCCATCATTCCTCCCAGCCTAGTGATGTTGATTTATGCACATGTCATGGGGGAATCGGTTGCGGCCTTGTTTTTGGCAGGTGTTATCCCCGGCATATTGATGGGGATAATGCTCATGGTAACGACAGCCATCATTTCAAAAAAGCGAAATTATCCCAAACGTGGTACTCGGCCGACGGTCAAAACCGTAAGCATGAGCTTATTTCGAAGCATGCCGGCGCTGGGTTGCCCTATTATAATCCTTGGCGGGATTGTCTTTGGAATCTGCACCCCTACCGAAGCCGCCGGACTCGCTACACTTTATGCCTTCTTGCTCGGTTTTTTTTTATATCGGACAGTAAAAATCAAGGATTTAAAAGGTATTTTGCTGTCTAGCATGGTCCACACATCTGTTGTATTTTTAATCATCGGGACCGCCAGTCAACTGGGTTTTCTGATTACCGATATCAGCCTGCCACAGGAAATTTCTGAAGGCATGCTTGGCCTGACCACCAACAAATACTTGATGCTTTTTATCATCAATCTTTTCCTGCTGCTCATGGGCATGATATTGGAGATTATCCCCAATGTTGTTTTATTAAGCCCAATTCTTGCGCCGCTCGCCATTTCTTTAGGTGTCGATCCTATACACTTTGCATTGATTCTGCTTGTCAATTTGAACATCGGTATGAACACCCCACCCATGGGAGGTCTATTGTTCATTACCAGTAGCATGGCTGGTGAAAGGTTCGATACAGTAGTGCACGAAATCTGGCCATTTATCGGCACCCAGATTATCACACTCTTTCTCATTACCTATTGGCCGGCCACAACGCTCTGGTTGCCACAGTTGTTCGGATTCCACTAACGCCAATGAAGTCGAAGATTCAGGCTGTCGTGAGAAAAAAACAGCTACAGCGTTCATTGTTCCAAACAACCTATGATTTTTAAACATTCAAAAATTTTTAGTGTTAAGACCAAAACCCATCGCTTGAAATTTCTGGTTATATCAGGATAATATCAGAACCGGTTCTCCCGGATATGTTCGAAATCTTGTGCTATTTTGCCCGTGGTGATACAAATAATAGGTAGCTCCATATATCACTCGGTCCGGCGTTCCTTTGGAAAAAGGAAATAGGGGAAAGGTCCCACTTTTGCTGAAAGTGACCATACAAAATGTATGGTCAAGAATTTGTAAAATAACTATATGAAATGAATGAAATAATAAAACGATAACACCCTTCGCAACGCTGAGGTCAGGGGTTCGATCCCCCTCATCTCCACCAAATAAAAACAATGGGCTACGGGATTTTCCGTAGCCCATTGTTTTTGAAGCATGACTAATTGATCAACCCTTTTTCTGCAGTTTGGCCCAGGCATCTCTCAGGGTAACCGTACGGTTGAACACCAGAGCGCCGGACTTCGAATCCTTCGCATCCATGCAGAAATAACCCATGCGCTCGAACTGGCAGAAGTATCCCGGGCCGGCATCGGCTAAAATCGGCTCCAGTTTGCAGCCATGAAGCACTTCTAACGCGTCCGGGTTGATGAAATCCTTGTAAGTTTTGCCTTCTTCCTTTTCGTCCGGGTTGGCCTTGCTGAAGAGACGGTCGTACAGCCGCACTTCGGCGTCCACGGCGTGGGCGGCCGACACCCAGTGCAGGGTGGCTTTCACCTTGCGTCCGTCCGGGGCATCGCCGCCGCGGGTGGCCGGGTCGTAGGTACAGCGCAGCTCAATGACCTCGCCGGTATCATCCTTGACCACACCGGTGCAGGTGATAAAGAAGGCGTAACGCAGCCGCACCTCACGCCCCGGTCCCAGCCGGAAGAATTTTTTAGGCGGGTTTTCCATGAAGTCGTCGCGCTCGATGTAGATTTCCCTGGAAAAGGGGACCTTGCGTACGCCGGCATTCGGATCTTCCGGATTGTTGACCGCCTCCAGTTCATCAACGTGACCGGCGGGATAGTTTTCAATGACCACCTTCAGGGGCCGCAGTACGCCCATGACACGGGGGGCCCGTCTGTTGAGGTCTTCACGGATGCTGTACTCGAGCAGGGCCACGTCCACCACGCTGTCGCGTTTGGCCAGGCCGATGCGGTCGCAGAAGTTTCGGATGGATTCGGGGGTGTACCCGCGGCGCCGCAGGCCGCAGATGGTGGGTATGCGCGGATCATCCCACCCGCTCACATGGCCTTCTTCCACCAGCTGGATCAGCTTGCGTTTGCTCAGCACCGTGTAGCTCAGGTTCAGGCGGGCAAACTCGATCTGCCGGGGGTGGCAGGGGGCGTCCACATTGTCCAGCACCCAGTCGTACAGGGGGCGGTTGTTTTCGAACTCCAGGGTGCACAGGCTGTGGGTGATGCCTTCGATGCTGTCGGAAAGACAGTGGGTGAAGTCGTACATGGGATAGATGCACCATGTGTCGCCGGTCCGGTGGTGGCTGGTCTTGCGGATCCGGTACAAGGTGGGGTCGCGCATGATTAGATTGGGGTGGGCCATGTCGATTTTGGCCCGCAATACCCGGGACCCCTCTTCGAATTTACCGGCACGCATACGCTGAAAGAGATCCAGGTTCTCTTCTACACCGCGGTTTCGCCAGGGGCTGTCTGTGCCCGGTTCAGTGAGGGTGCCGCGATGTAGGCGGATTTCGTCGGCGTTAAGATCGTCCACGTAGGCCTTACCCTTGCGGATGAGTTGAACGGCGAAATCGTAAAGCTGTTCGAAATAGTCCGAGGCGTAGTGCAGGCGGTCATCCCAGTCGAATCCCAGCCAGCGTACGTCCTCCATGATGGCGTCCACATACTCTACGTCCTCTTTGGTGGGATTGGTGTCGTCAAAGCGAAGGTTGCAGGTACCATGGTAAGTGCTGGCCACCCCGAAGTTCAGGCAGATGGATTTGGCGTGGCCGATGTGCAGGTAGCCGTTGGGTTCCGGAGGGAACCGGGTGGCCAGCCGGCCGTTGTTTTTGTTCGCCTTCAGATCCGCTTCGATAATGGTCGTGATAAAGTTGGATCCGGGTGTGGTTTCGTTTTCCGTCATCTTAATTTTCCTTGGTTTTCCCCTGGCAATTCCAGGCTGCCTGAAATAGTTGTCCGATCCGGAAGGCGGTTGCGGAATCCGCATGCCGAGCGGCCCTGAATATGGCAAAAACCCTAAAGGGTGTCAAACCGATAAACCTGGAAAGGAACCATGAGGCGAATTATCTCCTTCCCATCCGGCTGCCGGCCGACGATGGTGTCGATTTTGAAAACAGACCCAATGGATGTAGCTTGTGGTTGCTTTTTTCTGCCGATAAAATACGGTGTCGCCACGAAAACGGTCAGATTTAACGGCCATAACGTGATGAAAAATCAGTCAGAGGGAAAGTGTCCTTGAATGAAAATAGTTGACCAGACCCACGACCAGTTTGCCGAAGCTTTTCACCGGCGATACCGCAAGGGGACCCACTTTAGCACGCCGGTTTACCGCCATGTGATGAAAGCCGGGAAAATGTCACTCCACAAGTTAGCCGCCTTTTCCCATTTGTCTGAACTGGCCGGTCAAGTGGAAACCGACCTGGAGCCGTCACCAGGAAGGATCATTAAGCAGGTGTCCAACGGGGATGTTGTCAAGTTTGTTATGCGCCTGGAGGATGGCCTGGACATCGAGTCCGTGGTTATTCCCATGTACAGGCGCCACACCCTGTGTGTATCCAGCCAGGTGGGGTGCCGAATGGGATGCCGCTTCTGCAGGACCGGCAAGATGGGATTGCTGAGAAATCTCACCGCAGCGGAAATCGTTGGCCAGGTGTTTGCCGCCCGGCACCAGTTGGGGGTCGATATCCGCAATGTGGTGTTCATGGGCATGGGCGAACCGCTGGACAATCTGGACAACGTGATTCATGCCATCCAAGTGCTGACGGACCAGCGGGGGCTGGACATTGCCCGGCGCCATATCACCGTTTCCACCGTCGGTCTGACCGCCGGCATCGACCGCCTTGCCCGGTTGGACGGTGCGACGGTGAATCTGGCAGTCTCCCTCAATGCCCCCACCGATGACATTCGTTCCCGGCTCATGCCCATCAATCGATCCATTTCCATGGCAGCACTGCAAGCGTCGCTGCTTGGATATCCGCTGGCCAGAAAATCCGCATTGTTTATGGAGTATGTGCTGATTCAAGGTGTCAACGACCGGCAGGAACATGCCAGGGCCCTGGCGCGATACCTGGCTCCCATGACAGTTAAGCTGAACCTGATTCCCTACAACCCGGCGCCCGGTTCCGAATGGCAACCCCCATCGGCAAAAGCCTACGAACGCTTTCATGCCTGGCTGGTGGCAGAAAACGTGTTTGTTCGGAGGCGTGGGGAAAAAGGGGGGAGGATTATGGCAGCCTGTGGTCAGTTGGGAGGGAAAAACCAGCTTCTCGATGGCTGACTGGTTGTGTAATAATTTTCACAATTCGTCTTTTTCGATGAAGTTCTCACCACAATGGTGCTCCAGCGAAATCATCTTGCCAACCCCATTCATAAGTATTCTTTTAAGACCATTATATTTCTAACTTTTTTAATTATAACAATAATTCCATTTTGCTAAAATTCTCACCTGTTCGAAACCTGCTTTGGCACCCCCATTGCTACTACGTCTGCCGACTGCTCGCGAAACGTTAATTGTTGAAAGCAGATATATATTTTCAAGGCAGGAGCCTGAACCGTGAAGAAAACAGCAGCATTGCTTACCCTGATATTCTTGTTCGTGGTTTTTCCTCTGATTAATTCAGGGGCGTTTGCCGACTTCATCGGCAAGGGTGCCCTCCCGATGAATTTGTTGTCCGAACCGCTGAGCATGTTTTTATTTGGTGCCGGCCTCATGGTTTTCGGCACCCGCTTGAGGAAAATTTGAAAAAATAGTCTTTGCACCCTTGCATCAATCTGGAAGAGAACCTATTTTAAATTCACCACGGTAGGAAATGCCATTGACCTGCCGGTTGTAGAACCCTCCAATAAACATAGGGGAAATCATGAGCCAACCCATGATTTCCCCTACACTTTTTTAAGCTATCCGGCGTCTCCGATATGAAGGATCGGATGCCAAAAGAGGTGAAAAGGGTTCACCGACGCGGCTTAATGCAAAATGCCCTGCGATATTTCCTGAAAGCAAGGCAAGGCTTTGCATGTCTTAGGAAGTTAGCCGGGAGAGGATGCCTCGCCTATTGGTATGGTTCGAAAGTGATGGTTTGACCCCCGATGGCCGCCTCGACCATCAGGCCTCCCCTGGCATGGACGAAAACTGCCATTCCCTTGTAATAGCCGGCACCCGCCTGCTGGCCGGTGGACGGACCTGCGCTGGCGCCGGCGGTGGCGCCCATGGATCCGGCCTGCGCCTGCGCACCGGCCGTGATGGCCACGGCGGATGCATTGGCGTCGAACTCGAAGCTTCCACTGGTAAACTCATCGTAAGCGCGTTTGTCTTCAAAAAAGATGATTTCGCGGAAGGCCTGACCGCCCAGCTGATAGCCGATCGACATCTTGATCAGCGTAGCTGTTCCGGTGGCTGTGCCGCCCCGATATACTTTCCCCTTGCCGTAAGCGCCCCCAACGACAATGCCTCCCTTTCCCACGGCGGGAAATACTGCGTAACCATAAGCCGATTCAAAAAACGGTATCACTGCCGGGGATTTTTTAAATACAGCGATGGTGTCGGCATGACTGTCGGCAAAGCCTGAAACCGGCACGACAAGCACCATCATGACGGCAAGGGTAATCAAACCAAATCGTTTCATGTGGGAATCTTTCATTGTCGACCCTCCTGATAGGTATTCTGTCTTTGCTTGGTAACTCAATGAAATATAATTATATGGCGCCAATTTCAGAACGCCCCATTGCGGCCAATATCGGCGTTGGGCGAACTAAGACGTTTTGAAACAACCTCTATGTTTTTTACATAAGACAAGGGTGTCCGGCTAAAAAGGTTCACGGATCATCACCCAGTAACGTGCGTTCACGCCTGGTTCGTCGAAAGCCCCGGCTTCCTGAAACCCCAGCCGCCGGTAGAAACTCATGTTCCGGGGAGTGAAGGTTTCCAGGTAGGTATAAAGGCTCATTTCGTCCGTCTCGTCCAGGATCGGCCGGATCAGCGTGCCGCCAAGGCCCCGACCTTGAAATGGCGGGGCAATACCGACGATAGAGAGGTACCAGCTGTTCGGGGGGACGACCGTTTCGGTCTGTTCAGCCATTCCTCCAATGATCTGCGCATACTTAGCCAGGCTGGCGTCGCCCATATGGATCTTGAGAAAGGCTCTTTTCTCATCGGCCATCTGCTTCGACAGTTCTCCGCTGACTGGTTTGGTCCAGATTGATGCGCCGAAGGCCTTTCCATTGGGCCTATAGAGCCTGCCATATTTACAGGCTTCTTTCATCGAGTAGTCATAGTAGCGCAGCATCGCTTCCCGGCGTTGGCCCGATCCGCCGTAAACGCTGCCTTCCATGGTCATATAGAAGGTATCCTCGGTCAGGGCGTCGTAGAGGGCTTCGGACAATTTTCTGTATTCAAAAGGATAATTCATTCCGGTGAAATCATTTAT
Organism: Deltaproteobacteria bacterium; assembly: GCA_020444075.1. Classification (GTDB taxonomy): domain Bacteria; phylum Desulfobacterota; class Desulfobacteria; order Desulfobacterales; family Desulfosarcinaceae; genus Desulfosarcina. Next base: position 13,367 of record JAHLLR010000037.1, on the reverse strand, counting down.
ACGTTGGTCGTCAATTTAAGTGCTTTTTATGCGCCCTTCCATACGAAAAAGCGCGCGTGAATGCAAACAAGATGGTTCAACGATTAAGATTGATGTTAAAAAACGGTCTTCTCATCGGCGTCTAACAATTGTGTGGCATAGGCTCCGGTGGGTTTCCTGGAAACCTCGGTTCATGCCGCCGGAATCTGCTTAGGAAATCAGGACAACCACGCGCTGACTTTTTTCAGGTTTCATGTTGACGCCACGGTGGCCCGGGAATAAAGTGAAACATGATCCCAGTTGTCTTTTTCAAGGTGATTTCCAGTTCTAAGATCCCCCCGATCTGATTCGGCGTTGAACCGCTCAGTGCTAATTTTTCAGCGGTTCAATTCAGTGTTACGGACATCGCAAAACAACAGGAGGAGAGAAAAATGAAAAAGTTGGCGATTGTATGTTGTGCAGTATCACTGGTCTTTGCGTTTTCCCTTTCGTGCCAGGCCGAAACCCTCGAACTGCTTACCTGGGAAGGGTACGCCCCCAAGGAGCTGATGGACAAGTTCGAAAAAGAGACGGGAATTACGGTGAAGCCGACCTATTCAAACAACGAAGAGATTATTGCCAAGCTTCGTGCCACCCGCGGAGCGGGGTTTGATCTGGCCCAGCCCAGCCAGGACCGCATTTCATCGGTACAGGTCAAGTACAAGCTCTACCAGCCCATTGACTATTCAAAGGTGGATGCCGCCCAGATCGTTCCCTCCATGCTGGAGGCCGTGAAGAAAAACACCATGGTCGGTGATAAGAGTTATGCCGTTCCCCATGTTTACGGCACTTCGGGACTCATCGTAAACCGTAAATATGCTCCGGAAGCCTCAGACTACAAGGACCTGCTTAACCCGGCCTATAAAGGTAGAATCAGCTACCGGCTCAAACGCCCCACCCTGATCGGTATCGCCTATTCCATGAAGCAGGACCCCTTTGTGCTTTACGCCAACCCGAAAGGCTATGAAAAGCTGATGGAGCGGGTCGGTGAAAAGCTGATCGAGGGCAAGGGACTGGTTAAAAACTACTGGACCAATGGAGACGCACTGCTGCAGTCCATGCGGTCGGAAGAGGTGTTTGTGGCCATGGCCTGGGATAATGGCGGATGGAAAATGCATGCCGAAAATCCGGATATCGACTTCGTTGCCCCCAAAAGCGGCGCCCTGGGTTGGATCGACACCTTTACCATTCCGGCCAAGGCCAAGAATGTCGAGGCGGCATACAAATGGATCAATTTCATGATGAAGCCGGAGAATGCGGCGGTGTTCACCAACAAGGAAAAATATGCCACCGCATCCGCCGGGGCCATCGACTATTATGATGCCGATGTCAAAGCCAATTTCCAGCGTTCCTTTTCCAAGGCCGATATCGATAACATTAAATGGTATCCACCGGTTCCCGCCAAGCTGGAATCCATTGAAGGGTTGATCCTGGATAAGGTCAAGGCCGCCAACTAGTGCGTGTTCATCCGGAAGCGGCATCTTGAAGTCCAGGCCGGCGTTCTCGCGTTTCCGCAATCCTCGACGAAGCGTTGCTACGCCGGCGGGTGCGGAAACGCTGCGGCCGTGGCCTGAACCTAAACCTACCACCTTCTGGACAAACACGATGGTAACATTGAATTAAAACGAACTGCGATTGATATGGCCTTAGACCTGTCCGTTGAAAATGTGACCAAAACCTTTGGCGATTTCACCGCCGTGAATGAGGTTTCCTTTGCGGTGGAGCAGGGCCGATTTTTTTCCATTTTGGGTCCGTCGGGCTGCGGAAAAACCACACTATTAAGAATGATCGCCGGCTTTATCGAACCTACTGCGGGCCGGATTCTTATCCGCGGCAACGACATGGCGAACCTCCCGCCCAACCGCCGGCCGGTGAACCTGATCTTCCAGCACCTGGCCCTTTTTCCAATGATGAACGTGGCTCAGAACATCGCCTTCGGCCTCCAGCGGCGCAAGGAGAAAAAGCCCGAAATCGATAGAAAAGTGGCCGACATCCTGGAGCGGGTGGGACTACCGGGGTTCGGCAATAAAAAGATCGATCAGTTGTCCGGCGGGCAGAAACAGCGGGTGGCCATTGCCCGCTGCCTGGTGCTGGACCCTGCCGTGCTGCTGCTGGACGAACCCTTGGGAGCCCTGGATCTGAAGCTTCGCGAACAGATGAAAGTAGAACTGAAAAAGCTGCAGGCCCAAGTGGGGACCACCTTCATCTACATCACCCACGACCAGTCGGAGGCCCTGGTCATGTCCGACCACGTGGCCGTCATGAACAACGGCCGGTTCGAACAGGTGGATACCCCCCGCAAGCTATACGCCCATCCGAAGACGCCCTTCGTGGCCCGTTTTGTGGGAGACAATAACGCCTGGAAGGGTATCGTGGCCGATCACCGGGAGGATCTCTGCACGATCGAAACCACCGACGGCCAGATCTTCACCGCCGGCGCCGCCCCTGATCTTCCTTCGGGCACACCGGTGGCGTTTTTTATCCGTCCCGAGGCCATCATCATTGCCCCGGATGCCGGACTGGACGATTTCAACCGGCTGCCCGTGGTCATCAAGTCGATCCTCTTCGATGGAGCCAACAGCCGCCTGCTGGCCACGCCTGTGGACGGCGAGAAAGAGCTGATGATTGCCCTTCCCCAGAACCGACAATACGATCACCTGAATGCCGGTGACCGTGTCGATATCGGCTGGAGCGCCCGTTCCGCCAGCTGCTTCAAGGCATCATGAACGCCGCCCGGGCCCGCATCACATTGCCTTTCCTGATCTTTGTTACGCCCGTGCTCATGTGGCTGTTTTTGCTTATTGTCCTGCCCCACATCGATCTGCTGCTGATGTCCTTTCGGATCGAAGACGATGCCGGAGCCACGGTGTGGAGCCTGGTCAATTACCTGAATTTTTTTGACGAACCGGTCTACTGGAGAACGTTCACCCGCACCGCCGTGTATGCCATTCTCACCACCATGATCACCTTCGCCGTGTCCCTGCCGGTAGCTTTTTACATCACCAAGGTCGTTTCGCCACGCTTCAGCGGTTTTCTCAGCCTGCTGCTGCTCATGCCCTTTTGGGTCAGCGAACTGGTGCGGGTTTACGGGTGGATGATCCTGCTCCGGGAAAGCGGCGTCATCAACCACTTCCTGCTTAAAGCCGGGCTGTTGCAGCGCCCCGTGGAAATGCTGTACAACGATGTCACCATGGTCATGGGCCTGGTATACACCTCCATGCTGTTCATGGTGGTGCCGCTGATATCGGTGCTGGAAAGCCTGGATGACAGCCTCATCGAGGCGGCCTATGATCTGGGGGGAAATGTTTTTTCGATTGTCACGCGGATCATCATCCCCCATGCCATGCCCGGCATTGTGTCCGGGGGAATCGTGGTCTTCATGCTCACCCTGGGCAACTACCTCACCCCCAACCTGATCGGGGGCAAGAATTCCCTGTGGTTCACCGAACAGATCTACAATCAGTTTATCGCCAGCTTCAACTGGAATCAGGGTGCAGCATTCGGCTTCCTCCTGCTGATTCTCTCTTCCTCGATTATCTGGATCGGGTTAAAGCTTACCCGCCAGAAACTCAGCCAGGTGGTTCAATGATCCGTTCACTGCCCAACACCCGATCTTACACGCTGGGCTTCAAGCTCTACGTTGCCTTGTTTTTCGTTTTCCTTTTCGCCCCGCTGTTCGTTACCTGTGTGCTGGCCTTCAACGACTCCCAGTTTCCGGCGCTTCCCTGGAAAGGCTTCACCCTCGAGTGGTTCACCGCGGATCTGCCTGAGCGGGTGGGAATCTTTCACGACTCGCTCAATCTTTCCGCTATCCAGGTTAGCTTCAAGGTCGCCTTCTGGGTGTCGATTTTTTCGACCCTTGTCGGCACCTGCGGAGCATTTCTCTTCGAGCAGGAGAATTTCCGCTTCAAGCAGGCCCTTTATTTTCTGATGCTGGCGCCCCTGGTGGTCCCCGGCGTGATATTAGGTATTTCCATCCTGCTGTTCGCCAACACTCTGGGGATGTTCTTCGAAAACACCTTAAGTATGGATGTGCCCCTTTTCCGACCGGGGTTCTGGCTAGTGGTGCTGGGGCAGTTTTCCTTCATATCGACGCTGGTGACCCTGGTCGTGTCGGCTCGGCTGAAAAAATTCGACCGCAGCCTGGAAGAGGCGGCCCTCAACCTCGGTGCCACCCGGCTGCAGGTGATCTGGCACATCACGCTCAAATTCCTGCGTCCCGCCATCATCGGCGCCTTTGCTGTGGCATTTCTGATGTCTTTCGAAAACTTTAACACCACCCTCTTTCTGGTGGGCTCTCAGACCACCTTGCCCATCACCCTCTATCTTCAGGTGCGCGACGGCTCCACGCCGGTCATCAACGCCGTCTCCTTCCTGCTCATCGTGGGCACGTCCTTGCTGGCGGTGATCAATCTTTCCTTCAGTCGCAAAAAAGAGTAATTACCTGGCCGTATCAAGAATCGGAGAGACGGCGGCCTGGTGATATTCAGCATCCGGCCTGTCCAGAGTGCGCCGTTCGATACTGCTGCCGCTGAAAAGCACGACACTCAAGAGTATCAGGGTGACGACGGTCAACAAACCGCTCGGCGAAAAAAAGTGGAGGACCGATTCCTCGAGCCGTGTGGCGATCGATTCGAAATGTATTCCCATTTCCCACCTCCTGCTTGAAGCGGTTATTCGCATTGAAGGACCCTGGCGAAAGCTTTCCACTCTCTCATTAAGTGGCGCCCGGCCGGACCGCGCAACGGGCAAATTCCAGCATGATTAAACCATAGCTCATTATAAATAATTTTAAAACAAGATTTTTTGAATGAAATTTATCCTATAAATTTCAATTATGGATAACTGGCGCAATCGGCGTTGAATGCACGACCCCAACCATTAAATGTATCGTGTATAGCCCCGTCCGATAGCTTTTCAACAGCCTGTTAACGGTTATGAAACAATAACTTTTTGCCGGTTGAACCCAGCGATTGACATCGAACAGGCTTGCAAAATAAGGCACCCGTGGTAATAAACACTGGTTTTTTGTGAAACCGGTCACCGGCAATATTTCGCCTAGGGCGTAAAGGAGTGTAACTGTGCGGGTGTTGATCATCGACGATGACGTATTCAGCTGTACCCATACTAAAATACTTATGCAGGATCTTGGGCTTTGCGAGGAGACCGGGGACCGTGATTCAGCGCTGGCGCGATTTCGGTCCGCCATCGATGCCGGGACGCCATACCATCTCGTTATCGTCGATATCCAGGTTACCGACACCGGTGATGATTCCATCCTCAAGGCGCTCAGATCGATTGAGGAGGAGTATGATGTTCCATCCAATCAACGGACACGCATTTTTGTGGCTACCGCCCTTTCCGGGCATCAAATAGTAACGGATTGTTTGATAAATGGGTGCGATGAGTTCCTCGCCAAGCCCCTGGATAAAAACAGTCTTCTCGGCAAGTTGGACGATCATCGCCTGTCAGCCGGAAAATCATTGGCCACCACCGATACCCGTCCCTCCGAAAGTGCTGTGTCCGCCGCCAGGATTCTCGATACGATCTCCCGGAAGCTGAAAAACGGGGATTTAAAGCTGCCTCCTGCACCGAAAATCGCCATGAAAGTACGGCAGTTGATCGACTGTGGTGCGGAGATAAAAGACGTGGTGGATCTGCTCAAGCAGGACCTGTCGGTCGCCTCGCAACTGATCAGCGTGTCGAATTCAGCATTTTACCGGGGAATTGAAAAGAATACGACCCTTGCCCAGGCCACCAATCGTCTGGGACTCAACCGCACCCGGGAAGTGGTCATGTCCATTTGCTGCCGTGGCTATTTTTCCACCAATAACCCGACTTACAAAGCAATCGTGGAGAACCTCTGGTGGCATTCGCTGGCCTGTGCCCATACCACTGAGATGGTGGCTAAAACCTTTGGATGGCAGGTTGATAAGGATCTTTTCTCCATCGGACTGCTGCATGATATCGGCAAATTGTTCCTGATCCAGGTATCCGGTGACCTGGAGCAGCGAACGCATGCCAAACAGGATGTCCAGGTTGACCACCTTCAAGCGCTGATGGATGAACACCATGAACGCCTTGGAGCAACCATTCTGGGAAAACTGGGGTACCCCGATACTTTTGTATCGATTGTCAAGCGTCACCACCACCTCGGGGACAGAGAAACGGCTTCCCATTCCCTGCAGGCGCTTCAACAGGCCGACCTGCTTGCCAAGGCGGCCGGATTCGGTTTCGGGAACGCCACTTCGCAATCCCTAAACGATTCCATGGAAGCGCTGGGGATCAGCGGGCAGATGAAGGACCAGGCAATTATCGAGATCGCTCAACGCATGGAACAACTCCGGTATATGTTCGGTTGAAACGTTAAACGATTTTTCCTCCCATAGAATCGATCATCCAATGTGGATGACGATCTTCCCCCGGGTGTGTTTGGTTTCCTGCTGAACATGGGCCTCCCGGATTTTTTCCAGCGGGAATACGTCGTGAACAATTGGCCTCAGAAGGCCGGCGGCCACCCAGCGACGGACCTGCGCAAGGTCTTCGCCGCGTGATTTGACCACCACCAGTTTGGCTTTGCGGTGGGAAAAGAACCGGGTCAGGGCGACGCTGAGAAACACATGCGGCTGGATTACCGTGGAGACCCAGACCCCCCGGCGGCTCAAGATCGGTTTGACTGATCTGAACGGCCGATTGCCGAAGACATCGAAAAAGATTTCAAATTGACGCCCGCGGCCAATGTCCCCGTGCCGGTAGTCGATGCAGCGGTCGGCGCCCAGTGATTCCAGAAAGTCGTGGTTCTGCTCGCTGCTGATGGCCGTTACCTCAGCCCCCATAATTTTGGCGATCTGTACGGCCATGCTGCCGACGCCACCCGAAGCCCCGTTGACGCAGACCTGCATTCCCGACGCGATGCCGGCATGGTTGCGCAGGGCCTGTAAGGCTGTCAGCGAAACCAGGGGAAGGGCGGCGGCCTCGTCGAAAGATACCCCTTCCGGTTTTTTGCAGAACCTTCCGGCCTTGACTGCGACATATTCGGCGCAGGCACCCCCCTGCCAGCCGTCCAGCATGCCATAGACCGCCTCTCCTACCGTGGTATCCGTGACGGCTGCGCCGACCGCAGCCACTTCGCCGGCGAAATCGAAGCCCGTCAGGAGGGGGAAGTGCCTGCCGGTAAAGCGCTTGAAGCGCCCCTTGCGAATAAAGGTGTCTTTGGGGTTGATGGCTGCCGCGCGCACCCGCACGAGCACTTCGTCCGATCGGGGCCGTGGGGTCGGCATGTCGTGGATGGATAGTACGTCAGGAGGGCCATAGCTGGTTATCGTGGCAGCTTTCATGCCGGGTGTCGATTCCTTGATATGTTTTTCTGACAATCTTGATTTGTCGGTTAACGGGATCTGGCCTTGATGATTTTTGCCAGCAGGGTCTGAAAATCATCACCGGCATAGCAGGGACACCGCCGGTAGAAAGGTTCGTCCTTGCGTGGCGGCGTTCGGCATTTCGTTCTGGAATAGTCGATGGCCTGATCCAGGTTGAAACCCCGCTGTTCGGCCCACGATATCTGCGGCGAGTCCTGCAAGCATGGGAATTCAGCGGCTTGCCACACGCCTACTGTGTTTCAGATGCCTTATTGATATCGATAATCTTGGTGTTGCCGGCATAATCCTTGGTCTCATAGCGGGTGACTCCTTGCAATTTGTCGGTGATGTCACGCATGCGTTCAATCTGGTCGGTGAGTTTGTCGATATAAGAATGCGCTTCATGACCATCCAGTTTCATGGCCATCAGCTCGGTGTAGCCCGAGATGGCCTGCAGGGGCTGGTTGAATTCATGACAGACAGCCCCGGCGATCTCCAATATGCCTTCCAGCTTCTCCTTTTGCATGCGGTGCCGGGCCGCACGGTTTTTTTCGGTGAGGTCCGAAAGCACGGCCACGCTGCCGCTCAGGTTGCCCTGGCGATCCATTACCGGGGCCAGGCTGAAAAGATAATCCCGGCGCTGTCCGTCGGCGCACTGGACCTGGGTCTCGAAGGTGTGAAAGCCGGCCTTGTCAATCATCTTGTATTCTTCGCGTTGATAGGCGGCGGCCAGATCGGCCGGGATCTGATCGGGCATTTCCATGGGGCGTTTACCGATGATCCGGTCCCGGGTCAGGCCCAGGATCTGTTTGGCAAAGACTTTATTGCATCCCTGGTAAACACCCTCGGCGTCCTTGAAATAGATGGGATTGGGGATGGTATTCATCACGGTATCCATCAACAGAAGGAAGCTGCGCAATTTTTCCTCGGTCTGCTCCCACTGGGCCTGGTTTTTCGTGTGCGCTTCTTCTTTTTCATGGGCTTTTTGATTGATTTCCAGAAGGGATTGTTTGAGCGTTTGCATCTTTAGCTCCTGGCGCCGGTATTGATGAAACCCCCATGCACCCAGACTCAACAGCAGAAGAATCAAAAACCATAATACAGTGCCCATGGATGGGTTCTCCAATTATGAGGTGAATGATTACAGTGAATTAAGAATAACAATCTTGAAGAAACATGCAATTGCAGCCGGCGGCGCTTCAGGAGGGGATAGGGACCGAGATCAACGGGGGGAGCAGCGCAATTATTGATCGATCCTGCTCACAAGGAACTTTGCTTGCTGTGTTTCTTTCTGTTCATCCGGTTTGATGCGGTACAATCGCTCTGCATCATTTAATTGCCTCTACCAGGGCCTGGCCCAGTTCATGCGTACTGGCATGTCCACCCATGTCACGCGTCAGGGTCCTGCCTTCCCGCAGAATAGTTTCAATGGCTTCCATCACCGTGTCATGTATCATGGGATAGCCCAAGTGCTGCATCATCATCGCTCCGGCCCAGACCGTACCGATGGGGTTGGCGATACCACGGCCGGCAATATCGGGGGCGGAGCCGTGCACCGGTTCGAACATGGACGGGAACATCTTCTCGGGGTTGATATTCGCCGAGGGAGCGATAGCGATCGTACCGGCACAGGCGGGTCCCAGATCGGACAGGATATCGCCAAACAGATTGGAACCGACCACGACATCGAAATGCTCCGGCATGCGCACGAAATTCGCAGTCAGGATGTCGATATGGTATTGGTCGACGGCGACTCCTGGATAGGACGTGGCAACCTGTTTTACCCGACTGTCCCAGTAAGGCATGGAGTGGAAGATTCCATTGGATTTGGTGGCCGAGCTCAGATGCCTGGCCGGCCGGCTTTGGGCAAGCTCGAATGCGTATTTGAGAATACGGTCGGTTCCCCGGCGCGAAAACAGGCTTACCTGGGACACGACTTCGTGCTCGGTGCCTTCATACTGGATGCCGCCGACGGAAGAGTATTCACCTTCGACGTTTTCCCGCACCACATAAAAATCGATGTCGCCGGGTTTCTTGCCCGCCAGCGGGCAGGGTACGCCTTCGAACAAGCGCACCGGACGAAGGTTCACATACTGGTCGAAGGCGCGTCGGATGGGTATCAGCAACCCCCAGAGGGAGATGTGGTCCGGTACGCCGGGAAAACCGACCGCACCGAGGTAGATGGCGTCGAAATGCCGCAGCTGCTCGATGCCATCTTCGGGCATCATGCGCCCTGTTTTGTGATAGGTCTCACACGACCAATCAAATTCTGTCCACTCAAAGTTGACGCCCTGCTTGCTCCCGGCGGCTTCCAGGGCACCCATTCCTTCGGGAATGACTTCCTTGCCGATGCCATCTCCGGGAATAACCGCAATTTTTATGGAAGTCATGCTTGAAGCCCTCCGGTTTTTTATTCATGGTGAGATGAGCCGATCAATTCTCGCTTCACATTTTATTTTCACAACGGGTCTGATTGGAACGGGGCTGCCGGAATTCCGAAACAGATAAACGCTATATGATTTCTCCTCTGGTTTCAAGGGGATGGCGCGACCATTTTACATTCGGCCAAGGCATCCCTATTTTTTGCCTGAGCGGGGTTGCTGGAATTGGAAAAAGCGCCAGCCCTTGTCACTCACGCAGAAGTCGGGCGTCTACAACCCGCTGAAACCTCTGAGTCACCGTTTTTGCGATACAAAACAAACACTTCACGGAAAGGAAACCACCATGGGAGAGATCATTCATCAGTCGCACATCACGATTACCCGCGAAAAAGGACCCACCCGCATCGCCCACATCCGGGGATTTGACCAGCCGGTTTATTATGGCGTGCACGGCGGGATCAAAAAATTTTACAATGTCGACCCGGAAGAGGAACACGCCGCCACCCTGGATCATCTGGTGGGCGCGGTGGGCGGGTGAATGATGGGCACATTGGCCACGGTGCTGGCCAAAAAAAAGATCCGAACCTTTCAGGACCGCTACATGGCGACGGTCACCGGCGATATCGAGAATGTCAACGGTGTGCTGAAAATCGTGCGCATCAACGTCCACTATTATCTCAAGCTGCCGGCGGACAAGCGCCCGGATGCCGAGGATGCATTCAACAATTACATTACGCTATGCCCGGCCGCCCAGAGTGTGGTCGAGGCGATCACGATTACCCACGAGCTGGAGATGACGGACGACGCCTGATTTATCCTGGCCTGAATGTGAACCGTGACAGCGATACCGGCACCGGTGCGCCGAGGTTGGCGAGCGAACTGGAAATCGATTTTTTCTCTACGCTGGTGCGCATAACTGCCTTTTCAGACCAATCACTTCCTGCGGCTTACCGCGGGGAGTGTTCAATATAGAGCTCGTTCAATTGTCATAGATGTACGGAACTTCCTACTTAGTAAGGGCATCCCGCACTTTTGCCGCCAAATTGTAAACAGTGAAAGGCTTTTGGATAAATCGCAATCCTTCATCAAGCACACCATGGTGGGATATTATATTCTCTGTATATCCAGACATATAGATTACTTTCATTTTCGGATATGCTTTTCTTAAATTGAAAAACAGGTCTTTACCATTCATCTCTGGCATAACCACATCGGTGAGTAACAGATTGATCGAGCCTTCATGCAACGCACTGACTTTCAGTGCCTCTTTTCCATTTTGAGCCTTTAAAACAGTATATCCATGTTCCATGAGGATTTCAAAGGCAAGGTCACGCACCTGTGTATCGTCTTCTACCAGCAAAATAGTTTCAGAACCTTCTAACTCGGAACTCGTTTTTTTATCAATTGTTATATCAGTCGGTAATTTTTCGGTAATTGGTAAGTAAACCTTAAAAATCGATCCTTTGCCGGGTTCACTATAGGCCCAGATGTTGCCGTTGTGTTGCTTGACAATACCGTAAACCGTTGCGAGCCCCAATCCGGTCCCTTGTTTGCCCTTGGTTGAAAAAAATGGTTCAAAAATTTTTAGCCGGGTTCCCTCATCCATTCCGTGTCCCGTATCAGTGAAACTTAACATTACATATTCCCCTGACTGGACAACCGGATGAGTCGACGTATACGTTTCATCCAATTCCGTAAGCGCCGTTTCGATTGTCAGTTTTCCTCCTTCAGGCATAGCGTCTGCGGCGTTTAATGCTAAGTTCATTATCACTTGCTCGATCTGGCCAATATCGGCCATTACCGGTTTTATGAAGGGTGATTGGCAAATGCTAAGTTCAATATCTTCGCGAATGGTACGCTGAAGAAGTTTCCCAAAATCTGTAAGGACCTTGTTAATATTTACTGACTTGAATTCCAACGTTTGTTTACGGCTGAAAGCCAACAGTTGGCGCACTAAATCCCGAGCTCTAATTCCTGCCATGTTAATCTGCTCTAACTTCTCCTTGCGTTGATCATGCATTGCAAAATCATCTAAGAGCAGTTCGCTGTATCCAAGTATCGGCGAAAGCAGGTTGTTCAAATCGTGGGCAACACCTCCGGCAAGGCGGCCTAAGGATTCTAATTTCTGTGCTTGTATTAGTTGCTTTTCCAGTGCGACCTTTTCTTTTTCGGCTTTCATGCGATCAGAGATGTCACGAGTAACGAAGATGGCCCCTTTCGATTGACCCTGTTCACCGTAAAGCAGGCGAGTGGCAGATTCTACCCAGATATAGTTACCATTTGCATGTCGATAACGGTATTGCAGCAGAACGGATTGAGCGCCCTGTTGCCTGGCTTCTGCAGCTACCTTGAGAATCTGTTCGAGGTCGTCGGGATGAATCAAGTCCGTTCCAGATTTGCCTTCGATCTCTTGCGGAAGGTACCCGAAAACTCTCTCTATCGAAGGACTCGTATAAACAATCTTGAGCTGCGCATCCGTTTGACTGATTACATCCGCCATGTTGTCCGTGATTAAACGTAACCGTCTCTCACTTTTCCGCAGGGATTTCTCGGCATTTTTACGTTCAGTAATATCCTTAGTTATGGATTGAATGACCTCTTCTCTGTTAATATGAAGGATCCGGGCCGACATAAGGCCAATGCCAATATCCCCATTTTTCCTTACAAATTGAGCTTCAAGATTTTTTACATGGCCGGTCTTCATCAGACCCTCTATCAATCGCTTTCTGTCATCGGGCACTTTCCAAATATTGATATCGAGAGATGGCTTTCCAATGACGTCCTCGCGCGTATAACCGGTAAGATCAGTAAATCCTTCGTTGATATCGATATACACCCCATCGGAGACTCTGTTCAGATTAATCGCGTCAGGAATAGTCAGGAATGCCAACCTAAACCGTTCTTCACTTGCCTTCAGTGCTTGGTTCGCAATTTTTAACCGAGTTATATCGCGTGTTATACCCTCAACTCCGAGTATTTTACCGTTTTTGTCTTTGTAGAAATGAGCACTGGTGGATGCCCACCATACCGACCCATCCTTTCTTTTCAATTGCGCCTCGAAATTAACCACCTGACCTTTTTTCTGAAGCTTATCTATGAAAATCTTTCGTTCATCAGGAAAAAGGTATATCTCCTCAGCCAAATTCATTCCAATGGCTTCATTCACGGTATAACCCGAGAGCCTATAAACCGAAGGCGAGATATACAGGATGTTGCCATCCAGACTTGTTCGATAAAAAAGGTCCGGACTGTTGTCCACGAAGGGACGGTAGATTTCAATGCTTCTTTCGAGGTCTTTAACCTTCTGATTGAGTTCTTCCCAGGAGGGTTTTGCAGGCATTCTTTAGACCTTTCAAATTTTATAAAAAAATACAAACCGTGCCATTTACGGTTTCAATGTATTAAAGTGATTGCAAAAAAACAACTTTTTGGGTCAAATATTTTAAATCGTGAACAATCACTATACCTGCTTCTCCTTTATTCCGCCCATAATGTTTGAATACCCGTTAAGGGCGATTTCAAACGCTTCGAATTTGAGGAAGTATTTCATCATTGAAATCAGCGACCTGTTTTTTCAATCTCCGATGGTTACGATACCTAAATAGCCGTC
>JAHLLR010000036.1 GCA_020444075.1 Deltaproteobacteria bacterium | reverse complement strand
TCTGTCCGTCTTGCAAACTCCCCGTCGGGAAAATCAACAAAAACGGGATGGCTCTGCGTAAAACGGATTGGAAAGCATATGCGACGGCTATCGCGGCATGGTTATTCTTCTTCTTTTACATCTGGTGGGCATTTATCAGGGAGACTTGACGGAGGGTCTGGCAGGCGCCTTTCCCGTAACATTTTTTATTGCTTCCGGTTGGTTCTCGGCCGCCGCGCACTGCTTCCCACAAACTGGCTTCAGCACCCCTATTCCCATCTCGTTACCCTATCCCAAGCACACCAAAAACTGCCATCCGGATATCCTTTTTTACTGCTGGAAAAAGGATGCGTCCGGGAATCTGATTGAATGGTAATCCTCTACTGCCCCTGTGGAGGAAGAATTGCTCAAAACCAGGCAAAACAGGGTTGACAACAAAAGAGAAATATATTAGGGCTCAAAATAACTAGCTAAATTCTTAGCCAAAACCGCTATAATAAGGAGGCTCGAGCTGATGAAAGATGTTCAAAAGGAACTAATAGCGATTTCCACTACACTGTCTTCTCTTGTTCAGCAGATGGAGAAAATGGCTGAGGCCATTGAAAAAGGAAGTGGGATGGCAGCACCGAAAATGAAGGCGAAACCAGCCAAGAAAGCAAAAGCACCTGCCAAGAAGACCACAGCATCGGCTAAAAAAACCAAATCGGCCTCTCCCAAAAAAACAGTTAAAAAAAAGGCGGCTAAAAAATCAGCGCCAGCCACAGCTCAAACTCCTTCCCCCGCTGCTGCGGACGCACCAACCATGCTCGACAATATCTTCGGGATGATCAGCAGAAGTCGTGGGGGAATCACCGTAGAAAAGCTTAAAAAAAGAGCGGGACTTGAGGCCCGTCAGGTGAGCAACGCGCTGTATAAACTGACCCAAAAAGGTAAAATCGAAACCCTCTCCCGCGGCGTTTACGTTAAAAAGAAATAATTGTCATCGATCCAGAACGCTTCGCGCGACAGGATCATCTATTTTATGGAAGAAGCCTTCCGGTTGCACCATCTGACAGATGGGCTCGGAAGGCTTTTCTCTTTATGGGCTATGGTTTCATAGGATTGCCTTTCTTCAGTGCTGTATTAATATCTGAGAGTTATCGGAAGAGCTGGATCGTTAAATTGAAGCGAACAGATAAAAAGGAATAAAAATGATTCACCTGCGGAGGGTCGGGACAAAAAGAAAAAGCGCCTGGCAGAACATCGCAACCGGGTTAATGCTGCTGGTGCTGATAGAATGGTTGTGTCCGGTCCTGGACACAGCCCTGTCTGCATCAATACCGTCGCCTTCTCCTACTGTGGACGAACCGTCGGCAAGCAATGAGCGACCCTACCCGCCATGGCCGCAAGAAAAGAGTGACCTGGCCGCGGATCCAGCCGTCACCTTCGGTCGGCTTTCCAACGGGTTCCAATATGTGCTGATGGAAAACAAAAGACCTGAAGACAGGGTCAGCGTCCATCTTTACATCCGGGCCGGCAGCTTGAACGAGACGGAAGAACAGCGGGGTTTGGCTCATTTCCTCGAACACATGCTGTTCAACGGGTCGACCCATTTCCCACCGGGTGAACTGGTCCGCTATTTCCAAAGCATCGGCATGCAGTTCGGTAACGACGCCAACGCCCACACGGGGTTCGACGAAACCGTTTATGACATCATCCTACCGGCAGGAGATGAGGAAAATCTTAAAAAGGGCCTTCTGGTGATGCACGATTATGCCTCGGGTGCGCTGCTTCTGGAAAAGGAGGTCAAACGGGAAAGCGGAGTTATTCTTGCAGAAATGCGCTCCCGCGATTCAGCCGATTACCGAACGTTCAAAGCATCGCTTCGCTTTGAGCTTCCAGATCACCTGATGTCCAAGCGGCTGCCTATCGGCAAGACGGAGGTTATCGAAAATGCGAACCGGGCACGCCTTAAAAGGTTTTATGATGCGTGGTACCGGCCGGACAATATGGTCCTGGTCCTGGTAGGAGACTTTTCCGTCCCTCTGGCAGAACAGTTGATCAAGGCGCAGTTCAGCGGATTAACGCCTCGGGCAGCGGCCGTCGCCCTGCCGGAACCGGGCACGGTCAACCACAAGGGATTGGAGATCTTTCACCATTTTGAACCTGAAATGGGTGGAACGACGGTCAGCATAGAAGTCATCCGTTCCCACGATCATGTTCCGGATTCACTGGCCCTTCGGCGCCGGCACATGGTGGAGGAGCTGGCGGACCGGATCGTTCAGAATCGCCTGGATGCCCGACTGAAAGAACCGGATGCACCCTTTACCTCTGCCGCCGTTGGTTCCGGCATCCACCTGAATCGCATCCGCTATGCAGAAATTTCTGCGGACAGCAGGACTGAAACCTGGCAGCAGACGCTGGCAGTCCTGGAGCAGGAGTTGCGACGGGCCAGGCTCTATGGGTTTACCGAAGCCGAACTGGCGCGGGTCCGGAAAGACAGGTTGAAGATGTTGGAGAACGCGGTCAGGGAAGCGCCCACCCGAAACAGCACGACGTTGGCCAGAACCATCATCCGGGATCTTGCCGATGACCGGGTTTTCCAGTCCCCCGATCAGGAGAAATCCATTCTGGCGCCCATGGTGGAAGCCGTTACCCTGGCAGAGGTCCACCAGGCATTTAGCGAGAATTGGCCCGACGATCACCGACTGGTCATGATTTCTGGCAACGCCGATTTGGAGCAATTATCACCGAAATCCCCGGAATCGCTGATTCGCGATATCTATCTGTCATCGGCAAGCACCGTGGTCCATCGGCCCGAGGTCGAAGCCATTAGCTCCTTTCCCTATCTGCCGGAACCGGAAAAGACCGGCACTATCGCCTCGCGGGAAGTCATCAAAGACCTGGGCATAACCCGTATTCGACTGGGCAACGGCATACAGGTTAATTTGAAACGCACCAATTACAAAACCAATGAGGTTCTGGCCAACCTGATTTTCGGCCATGGTACATCCGCAGAGCCAGAGACCCTTCCGGGCATCTCCCTGCTGGCCGAAGCGACGGTCAATGAAAGCGGCTTAGGCACCATGGACACCAATGAGATAGAGCGTGCGCTGGCCGGCAAAAGCACCTATATCGATTTCAGAATTACGGAAACCTATTTCAATTTGTTCGGAGAAACCGTCTCCGGGGAAGTGCCGCTGCTTTTTCAGTTGATTTACGCCCACATAATGGATCCCGGCTTCCGCGATGACGCCCTGACACTGGCCCGGGAAAGGTTGCGACAGGATTATCAGTCCTTTTCCCGCTCCATCGAAGGCATGATGAGAATCAAGGGGCTGCGTTTTCTGGCCGGGGGCGACAGCCGCTTCGGCATGCCGCCGTATGAGAAAATCCAGGCCATTGGTCTGGATGACATCCGGGACTGGATCGCCCCCCAGTTGGACAGCGCTCCGTTGGAGCTGTCTATCGTCGGCGACTTTGACGAAGACGAAGTCATCGAACTGGCCAGGCGCTATTTGGGTTCCCTGCCCGATAGAACACGCAACCCGAAGAATCCCAGAGCCGATCTGCCCTATCTTCCCACGGGAACCGCCAAACAAATCGATGTGGAGACCCAAATCCCCAAGGCCATGGTCGTTGCCGCCTGGCAGACGGGAGACTTCTGGGACATCAGCCGGACCCGACGGCTTTCCGTTCTTGCCGATGTCTTTTCCGACCGTCTCAGGCAACGGATCCGGGAAAAACTGGGAGCCTCCTACTCTCCATATGCGTTTAACCGTGCCAGCCGGGCTTACACAGGCTACGGTGTATTTCAGGCCTACGTCAATGTGGCCCCTGATCAGACAGAGACGGTGCTCAAGGAAGTCAAAACCATTGCCGGCGATCTGGCTCGAAATCAAATTTCGGCCGATGAACTGGCGCGGGCGGTCGATCCGATTCTCACCTCGATCAAAGAGCTGCGGCAAACCAACGGATATTGGCTCAACAGTGTGATGACCGAATCCGATCGGCACGCCCAGCAATTCGAATGGGCAAGAAACTTCCAGGAAGACTATGCATCGGTGACCGCCGAAGAGCTTGCCACGCTGGCGGCCGCCTACCTGACCGACCAGCGGGCGGCGGCCATCATCATACAGCCGGGAAAGCAGTCGGCAGACTGAGATATCGGCAATTGGGGATTGAGGGGCCCAGGGGTTTTGGAATTGAGGCAACCCGCCGACAGGGTCTTCCTCATAAAAGCAAACGGCCGAGAGAATCTCCCGGCCGTTTGCTTTTTTAAATTGCCCGCAGCTGATTGCCGTGATAGCCGCACTATTAATTCCTCAACTCCCCAATTCCCGGCACTTCCCAAGCATCTCTTTCTTTTCTCGGTCCTCTGCCTCCATCAGGACGAACTGCCTGCTTGCTTTTTCACTTCTTCCAGCAGCGACTCCGGCTGGGTGATGAAGCTGTCAAACTGCCATTTCTTCACTGAAAATACCCACGGGCTCAACTCCTCGTTGAGTTGTCGGGCCGTTTTAGAGGCAGGCGGAGTCTTCTCCCCCGCAGGTGTTTTTCCGTCTACGGGTTGTGGCGCGGGTGCATCGGCGGCTGGCATTTCCGCTTTTGAATCTGCAACGGTTACCCGCAAGGTAGTGCTGTCCTTTACGCCGGCATCGGGAAATATGGAAATCTGCCGGCCGTCGTAAAGGTGGTAAACCAGGCGGGGTTGCTCGGATTCCTCCGCCGGGGGCTTTCCGTCGCCAGGCTGCACATCGTCCAGGGTCAAGGGTGCCAGGGCGTCTAAAACCTGGTCAATTTTTGCCGAATCGGCAGTTCTTCCCGGCGGAACAGGTGCCATCCGGGCCGCTTCCCCCTTCTCCGGTCGGGAAAGGGTGTAAACCGGGGCCGGTTGACCGCCTGAGTAACAGGCCACCGACGCCACGTCCTCGGCTTTGATGTTCAGGATTTCTTTTTTCAGCCACTGGGCCGGCGCTGTTTTCAGGAAGCGGAAATTGTCGTCCACGAGAAATACGGTGTCGGAGTCAGCCTTTTTAAGGTATTGTCCACCGCTTTCCCCACCGTCGGTCTTCCGGCTCTGACCCACGATGACATCGGCAAGGATCTTTCCCGATGGGTCTTTCAAGGTAATCTGCTTGCCTCGGGTCGACGCATCCGGAGCGGAAGGGGCCATCAGCGAGAGGCGGGCCAGGCTCTCGGTTGAACCGGCAAAACTGCGACCGATCTTCAACCGGGAGAGTTTGATCACCAATTCCCTGAGTTCATCGAAATTGGCCGGATAGCCGCTGCGCGCTTCTACCTGCCACACCTTGTCACCCTTGACCAGGGTTACGCTGTTTTCAGAATCGGAGATAGTCACACTGGCCACCGCGTTCACCGGCAGATCGTCAAATAGTTTCCCCCCCATTTTCACCGCACCGGTCTGCTTGTCGTCGGCGAAGCGAAAAAACCATAGGGCAACCAGAAGGCCGGTCGCCGCCAGCAGTATCAGAAACGTCTTGCCCTTCATCGACTATGCCTTTCTTCTTCGAGTGATTGCGTAAATGATCCCACCAATGCCGATAAGCAGCGGAACAAGGAAGATATTGACAAACTTGACCATGGTGCCCAGCTGTTCGATGTCGGCGCGCAGGTTGCGCCGCACGACCTTGAGTTCCTTGTTGATCTTGAGCTTTTCTTCCTGGAAACGGGCGATCTCTTTCTCCTGCTCTTCGCTGAGGATCGCACGCTGGGAGGCATCCTTTTGCTGCTCGAGCATACTCAGTTTCTGATTGGTTTCCTCCACCTGGCGAACCAGCACCTGTTCCTGGTTCAGCCAGCGGTCCTGGGCCTTGCGCTCCAATTCCTGCACCCGTGTAAAAGGTCGGTCGAAGGTGCCCCGGGAACGAATGCTGATCAAGGCAGGATTGCCGGTCAGCATCTCGCTGGTATTGAGCATGAAATTCAGGTTGTCGTTGAAGATGTTCGAGATGGTATAGCCCAACAGGTTCTGCTGACTCAGGTAATAGCCGTCATACAGCAGGTCGCTGTCCGCAACCACCACGATGACCGCGGCAGCTTTCCCCTCTTTCAGGGGTTCTTCCGTACCTGTGGTGTCGGTTTCCGACGCGGGCTTACCGGCTTTGGGTTCAGCCTCCGGTTTCCCGTTGGGAAAGGCCGTTTTAAATGTACCCGAAATGCGCACCGCCAGATTGCGCACCGTCCCCGACGATTTGAAATCCCGCCGCAGGGCCTCCACATCCATATTGTGGGCGACAGCGTCCACCATCTCGTTGTTGGGGCTGGACTGAATCAGGGGGTCGACGGTGTAGGGGCTGTCCGGCAGCGTCTCGATGGCACCGGCAACCGGCAGCAACATGGATTCCAGGTTGGCGGTGATCAGGTTGTCCGCGTTGAATCCACCGGATGGAACGGAGAGCCACAGCGGATTGGTTTCCACCTGGTTGTTGCGATTCCTCAACCGTGTGGCGTAGGAATAGTCGGCAACGGCCTTTCCCGGTGCCATGGTGATGCCCCATGCCTTGAACAGATTCTCGGGGATCGAATCACCGGCGCCCATACGCGGATCGTCCATCAGGGAAAGCGGATCTGCAAAGACAATGACGTTGCCGCCGCCCAGAACGTATTGATCCACCGCAAAGGCCATCGTATCGGACATATTTCTGGGGTGAAACAGCACCAGCAGATTTGCCTCCGGATCGATGCGGTCGGCATCGGGCTGCACGTTGATCAGATCGTAGGTTTTGCTAAGGTCCTGAATAAAAAACCACGATTCCGAGCCGGAACGGGGTCCGCCCATGCTCATGGAAGCATTTCCGAACACCGGCAGGCTGCTGAACACGGCAATCTTCATTCGCTTCGTGGTCTGTACCCGGGAGATGATACGGGTCAGGTCATACTCCAACCGCGTCTCCTGGGTGGGATCGATGAAGGGAATAGCCGCCTCCTGATCGGCGGATAGGGCCACCAGACCCAGATAGACCTGCTCTCCGGTCGGCAGACTGATGCCTTTCATGCCGTACTTGATGGCCCACTCCTCCTCCTCGGAATCGGGTTTGGGGTCGTATATTTCCACTGAGATGCGGCCTTTTCCGTACTGCTCGTACTCGGAAAGAAAATCGATCACCCGCTGGGCAAAAGTTTTGATATGGGAGGGGATGTTGACCACGTGTTTGCTGTAGAACACCTTGACAACCACATCCTGATTCAGGTCGGCAAGGATGGTCCGGGTTCCCTGGGACAAAGAGTAAAGATTGTCTTCGGTAGCGTCCCAGCGCAAGGTGGTGTGGGACATCAGAATGTTCACCAGCACCACGATAACGAGTACCAGTACGGCGCTGCCGGCCGAGAATGCGGTTTTTCCAATGCGTCTTTTTCCATTGCTCATGGATTCAGGCCTCCTTTATGCCGATTCGCGGTTTTGCAGGATAACGCCGTTGACGAAGATCATGAAGATCATCACCGACAGGTAGTAGAGCAGATCCCTCACGTCCAGCACCCCTCTGGCAATAGAGGCAAAATGCGAGAGAACACTGGTCGAGGAGACCAGATCCACCAGCCACATCGGTGCCCACCCGGACAGCACGGCCGTCACCGGTGCAAAACCGGCCAGAATAAGAAACAGGCAGGCCACCACGGCCAGGATGAAGCTGACCACCTGGCTGCGGGTAAGCGCCGAAGTCATGCTACCCACACTCAAAAACGTGCCGGCCATGAGAAAGGAGCCCAGATAGGCGCAAAAAATCACACCCAGATCGGGGTTGCCCAAATATACGACGGTCAGTACCAACGGAAAGGTTAGGGCCAGCGCGATGCCGATAAAGCACCAGGCGGCCAGAAATTTGCCCAGAACCACATCGGTAACGGTCACAGGCAGGGTCAACAGCAGTTCGATGGTCCCCAGCCGGCGCTCCTCGGCCCACAGCCGCATGGCAACGGCCGGCACCAGAAACATGAACAGCCATGGGTGCCACTGAAAAAATCCTTTCAGGTCCGCCTGCCCCGCTTCGAAAAAGTTGCTGATGTAAAAAGTGAAAAAACCGGTCAGAAGGAGAAAGATCACGATGAAGACATAGGCCACCGGAGAACCGAAGTATCCGGCAAATTCGCGCTTCATGATGATCCATATGTTTCTCAAAAAATTACCGTTTTGCATGAGCCGCTCCATTGGATTTGGGTGTCTTGCTGCTTGGTAAGGGTAAATCCGTAACGCGCCCAGGGTCTTCCGGGGGATAAAATTCACCAATAAATAAAGATCATTTGCCGGTGGTGATCTCTCGAAACACATCTTCCAGCCGGCCCTGCTCAACGAACACCTCGTCAATGCCAACCCCGTCCCGGCTTACCGAAGCGATCACCCGATCGGCAACGGAAACCGCCGGATCGTCAGGAAAAATGCGCAAGGTCGTCCGATCGCCATCGGATTCCACAACCGACACCGAGGCGATCCCTTGCAGTTCCGCTATTCGCTTCCGCGCGCCATCAGTCGCCGCACCCGTGACGGTCAGGACAACGGACCCGTGAAAGGCGGACCGACGCCGGAGCCCGTCGGGCGTGTCGTCGGCCACCACCTTGCCGTCGGCAATAATGATGGCCCGGCTGCAGACAGAGTCGACCTCGTCCAAGATATGGGTGGAAAAGATAATGGCCTTAGTGGCGCTCATCTCCCGGATCATCAGGCGCACTTCATGTTTCTGGTTGGGGTCCAGACCGTCGGTAGGTTCGTCGAGGATCAGATATTCGGGGTCATGCAGAATGCTTTGGGCAAAGCAGACCCGCTGTTTGTATCCCTTGGACAGGGTGTTCACCATCTGATTACGGACACCGGCAAGAAAACATCGATCCAGGGTCTCGTCCACCCGCTGCGTCTTGGCGGTTCCCGAAAATCCGCGGATCTCGGCACAGAAATTCAGATACCGGCCGACCGTCATATCCGGATATACCGGAGCGTTTTCAGGCAGGTAACCGATTTTTCCGCGGGCGGCCAGGGATTGGCTCAAGATGTCACTGCCACCGATGATTACCGTACCGCGGGTGGGTGGGAAAAACCCGGTGATCATCCGCATGGTGGTGGACTTTCCCGCGCCGTTGGGTCCTAAAAAACCCAGTATTTCCCCCTTCTGGGCGGTAAAGGAGATGTCGTCCACCGCCAGATGATTGCCGAACTGCTTGGTCAGATGCCTTACCTCAATCATGGATGTGCGGTCTCCTTGGCTTTCGAATTAACGGGTTCAAAACGGCAACACCCGGTCGCTGTCGTTTCCGCTTCGAGCACAAACGGCCGGTGGCGGCTCGGCAGAATGACGGGGGGTGATGCATTGTAGGGTAAAGGCAGGTCGGAACATAGCGGGCATACGCACCCAAGTTTTAAAAGCGGCCTGCAAAAGCTGGAGAATAATAATATTGGAAACTCGCATGTCAAGTCCATTATTGCCGGATGCCCGTGCCGATGCCTCGAGGATGATGGCCTGTTTCCCGGTAGGTCCAGGCAATGCCGACCGGGTGCCCCACATGCGGAACAAATCGACTCCCCGCCCCTGTTTGCAACAGCCAACGGAGTCCGGTCAACGGCCTGTTTTCAAGGATTTTTTCTTGACAAAACGGCCGACTGCCGATAGTAAGTCGCAAGCTCTACCTTCCGTTTTTTTTCACCCGTGGACGGGACCGGATCCCGCCCGAATTTAAAGATATGAAAGCATCGGCAACGAAGTCGGCGTGTTCGGGAATGGAACCGCATGGGCTATCGATTGATGCGGCGACTGGCGCAGGGGTTTTTGGTTTAATCGAGAATGGTTTCACAACAGAAATCATCACACAGCGGTTGACGGAGAGTCCATGAGTACCTTAGACAAAAAGGCCAAAGAGGCGATGGATGATGACACGGCACATGCCAGCGGCGGCGGGGACAATGGCGCCGGCGGATTTATAATTCTGTTCTTCATCATCGGTTTTGCAGCCAGCATGGTGTTGGGATGGGTGGTCTTTCCCAAACTCCTCTACTCACAGAAGCAGCAGCCGTTCAGCTTCAACCACGCCCTGCACGTGGGGGAGGTGGACGAAGGCTGCGAAAGTTGCCATTTCTTCAGGGAAGACGGAAGCTTCTCCGGCATTCCCAAGCTTGCCCAATGTACGGACTGCCATGAAGAACCCATGGGCGAGACCGAAGACGAAGCCATTTTCGTCGAACAGTATGTTGCCAAGGAACGGGAAGTACCCTGGTTCTCCTACTCCCGCCAGCCGGACTGCGTGTTCTTTTCCCATGCCGCCCACGTGGTCGGCGCCAAAATGGACTGCGTCGCCTGCCACGGCCACATCGGTGAATCAGAAAGATCCCGCCCCTACGAATACAACCGCTTAACCGGCTACAGCCGGGACATCTGGGGCAAAAACATCGCCGGATTTAAGAATAACAGCTGGGATCGCATGAAAATGGATGACTGCGCCCAATGCCACAAGGAAGCGGGAATCATTCACACCTCCAGTGTTCAGACCCAGCGGGATGCTTGTTTCGTCTGTCATAAATAACGGATGGCGAGAACTCACGACCGGGTTAACGATTGCAGCGTCTGTCTTGTATTCAAGGTGAGGGGAAAATAGATGAAAGTTGACAGAAGAAGTTTCTTATCGTTCGTCATCGGCGGAGCAGCGGGCACGGCCCTGTCGCCATTGCCGTGGAAACTGATGGATGACTCTTCCATCTGGTCACAGATGTGGCCCTGGACGCCGGTGCCGCCGGACGGGGAGGTCGTCTATGAAGACTCGACCTGCACCTTGTGTCCGGGCGGATGCGGCATCTCCGTTCGCAAGGTCGACCACCGGGCCGTTAAGATCGAGGGTAAAAAAGGCCATCCCGTCAACGACGGGGGCATTTGCATTCTGGGGCTGTCCGGCCTGCAGTTGCTTTACGGCCCCACCCGCATCAAATCGCCCATGAAGCGCATCGGCGAGCGGGGCCAGGGCAAGTGGCAGAAAATTTCCTGGGACGAGGCCATGGCCATCCTGACGGAAAAACTCAGCGACATCCGCAACAAAGGCGAAGCCCATACCGTAGCCGCCATCGCCGGGACGGAAGGGGGAACGGTGCCGGCGCTCCTTCAACGGTTCATGACCGCCTACGGATCTCCCAATTTCATCCGCACACCATCCCATCAGGATGCCGATGAACTGGCCGTAAAAACCCTTTTCGGCGCCAGCGGCAGAACCGGTTTCGATCTGGAAAACGCCGATTATATTCTCAGTTTCGGCAGCGGCATCGTGGACGGCTGGGGATCGCCGGTTCGCATGTTCAGGGCCAGCAGCCTCTGGAAAGAAAAAAACGTCACCGTGGTCCAAGTGGAGCCGCGTCTGTCCAACAGCGCCGCCAAAGCCACCCGATGGATCCCCGTCAACCCGGGTACCGAAGCCGACCTGGCCTTGGGAATTGCCGCCGTGATGATTGCGCAGAACATGGTGGACCCCGGCGCTGTCGCAGGAGCCGGCGGTTGGGAAAACCAACTGCTGGCCAACTATGGAACGAAAAAGGTCTCCCAGGTCACCGGCGTGGATGCTGGTGTGATCCTCGAACTGGCCAAGGGCTTTGCCAAAGCCAATCGACCGCTGGCCCTGTGTGGTCGGGGCAAAGGTCTGGTGGCGGAAAGCCTGAGGGAAACCGCCGCTGTCTATGCCCTCAACGCCCTGACCGGTAACATCAACCAGGAAGGCGGGATGTGGGCCATCCCTGAAGCGGACTACATCCGATGGCCTGATGTGGCCAGCGACGAACTGGCTTCAGCCGGCCTTGCTCAGCCGCGTCTCGACGGCGCCGGTACCGGCCGCTACGCCGGTGCCAGGCACTTGCTCAACCGCCTGGCCGACGCTGTCAACGGCGGCGGACCCTATCCATTGCAGGCACTTTTGGTAGCCGGCGCCAACCCCTGTTACGACCTGCCGGACACCCGGAGCGTAAGGATGGCGTTGGAGCGCATCCCGTTTATTGTCAGCTTCTCGTCATTCAACGACGAAACCGCAGCCATGGCCGACCTGTTGCTCCCCGATCATGTCTACCTGGAACGCTACGGCGATGTCCCCGTGGGCGCCGGCCTTGCCCAGCAGGTGATCGGGCTGAGCAAACCGGTGGTGTCCCCCCAGTTCAACACCCGGCACCTGGGCGAAACGCTGATCGTGGCGGCCAGGACCATGGGCGGTGCTACGGCAGACGCGTTTCCCTGGGACAACTATGAAACCTGCCTGGAGGAAACCCTGGCGGAAAAATGGGATGCCCTCATCGAAGAGGGGATATGGGTGGAAGCCGATATCGCCCCCGTTGCCGACACGGTTCGCCTGGCCGTGACGGATGCACCGGCCGTTCAGGCCGAGGGCGATGTGAACAGCTTTCCATTGCTGCTGATTCCCTACGACTCCATTCGCCTCTCAAGCGGCTACATCGGTGATCCCCCCTTCATGATCAAGACCGTTTCCGGCACGGTGGTTAAAGGCAAGGACGGTTTCATCGAAATCAATCCCCAGACCGCCAGCGCCACTGGACTATCCGAAGGATCTGTGGCAACGCTGACCACCCCCCGCGGAGAAGCCCGTGTGCGCGTCCACCTGTTTGAAGGCATCCAACCCGGCGTGGTGGCCATGGCCAGGGGGCTTGGACATACCGCCTATGACGGCTACCTGGCCGGCAAGGGGGTCAACGTCAACGAACTCATCGGACCGGTCGAGGACCCGTCCTCCGGTCATGATGCCGCCTGGGGAATCCGGGCTAAACTGGCCAAAGCCTAACCAACCTGACACGAGGTTCAGATGAAACACGAGCAGAATCACACCACGCCCATGAGATACGGAATGGCCATCGATCTGGATAAATGCACCGGCTGCGGCGCCTGCATGACGGCCTGCATGGCCGAGAACAACGTTCCCTTTAAAGAAGATGAGTCGGACAAGCTGGTCAGCATTACCTGGATGCGCATTTTCGAACTGAACAACGGCAAAGCTTTTCCGGATACGGACATCTGCTATCTCCCGCGGCCCTGTCAGCACTGCGAAGGCCACGGGGGCCACAGTCCCTGCGTGTCGGTCTGTCCGGCAACGGCCACCGACTACAGCCAGGAAACGGGCATCGTCAGCCAGATCTATACCCGCTGCTTCGGCTGCCGATACTGCATGGGTGCCTGCCCCTACCATGCCCGGTATTTCAACTGGTGGGATCCGGTCTGGCCCGACGGCATGGAAAAATACCTCAGTCCCAATGTGTCTGTGCGCATGCGGGGCGTGGTGGAAAAATGCAGTTTCTGCTTCCATCGCTATCAGCTGGCCAAAAATCAGGTCTATCTTGACGGAGAACGGAAAGTTCCCGAGGCCGATTACCAGACCGCCTGCACCCAGGCTTGTCCGGCCGGTGCCATCGTCTTCGGCGATCTTAACAATCCGGAGCACCAGGTTCACCAGATCGTCAAACCAGACTCCGAAAATGGCAACAAATCCAGAAACCCAAGGGCATTCCGGCTGCTGGAGCGGCTGGGCACCAACACCAAGGTCTACTACCTGTCGAATCGGGAATGGGTGCGGCGTGCCGGAGACAACTATCTCGCCCACGAAAAAACCGGGCAGGTTTCCAAACCGCATCATTAAATGCGGGTTTGCGCTAAAGGCTATTGCACCGAATGCTTAAAGCCAGATAGATAGATAAGAACGGCAAACCGTACAGATCAAGGAGTACTTACCCTATGGATACTGCGTTAATACCCAAAGGAGTCAAGCGTTGCCCCATGTGGCAGTTCCTCCTGGGACTGGGCATCGTGGGCGCCGTCCTTTTGTGGGGCGTTTATGCCATGCTGCTGTGCTGGTTCAAGGGGCTGAACCAGACCAACATGAACGACTATTACGGATTCGCCTTGTGGATCTGGGCCGACCTGGCGGTTATCGCCCTGGGCGGTGGCGCCTTTTTCAGCGGACTGCTCAGATACATCATCGGCAAGGATGAACTCAAGCACATCATCAATTATGCCGTGCTCATCGGCTTCATCTGCTACAGTTCGGCCCTGTTGATCCTGGCCATCGACATCGGCCAGCCGTTGCGCGGGTGGTTCATCTTCTGGCACGCCAATGTTCATTCCATGCTCACCGAGGTGGCCTTCTGCCTGTCGTGCTACTTCGCGGTGCTGACCATCGAGTACATCCCCTTGATCCTGGAAAACCGCCAGCTGGACAAGGTGCCCTTCTTTCACAACCTGAGCCACAACATGCATGAAATCATGGCGGTCTTTGCCGCCACCGGCGCCTTTCTCTCCTTTTTCCACCAGGGGTCCCTGGGAGGCGTGGCCGGTGTGCTCTTCGGTCGTCCCTTTGCCTTCCGGGAAGGACTGCTCATCTGGCCCTGGACCTTTTTTCTCTTCACGTGGTCCGCTGCGGCCTACGGCCCCTGCTTCACCCTGCTGATCACCTGGATCACCGAAAAAGTAACCCGCAAGAAGCTGGTCAAGGACAACGTGATTGAACTGCTGGCCAAGATTTCGGGGTGGATGATTTTTACTTACACCATCGCCAAAATCTGCGATACGACCCGCTGGGCCAATATCACGGCACCGGGCCTGGGTCAGAACCTGGCAGACTTTTACACCGGCAACGCCTTTTACGGCTACTGGATCCTGTTTGCCGAAATCGTTCTGGGCGGTGTGGTGCCGGCCATTATCCTGATCAGCGCAGGACTGAGAAAGCACCCCACCTGGCGGGTCGTCGCCTTTTTCCTGGGGGTTATGGGCGTATCGCTGAACCGCTGGGTCATGGTGCTTCAGGTCATGGCCGTTCCGATCCTGCCCTTTGACACCTGGGCGCTGTACTATCCCAGCTGGCAGGAAGTCGCCACCACCCTTCTGCCCGTGGCCTACGGCATCATCCTGATCATGATCTCGTACCGCTACCTGCCGATCTTTCCCCAGGAGGCGGAGCTGAACCCCATTGAGGAAGAGACGTCCACAGCAGTGGAAGCACACACGAAATCCGCACCGGATCTGGAACCGGCTAAAGCCTAGCCGGTTGAGGAGGAGAAAACATGTTTCCTTTCAGTTTTGAATGGCTCTGGGACGCCGGCCACATCGTATTTCACGGCGGACTCTGGTATGCCCTGAATATCATCGGGATAGGCATGACCTACTGCATCATCAAAGCCGTCATCGACACCTCCAAAGGAAAGGGCGGCCACGGCCACCATTGAAAACTTAAAACCCGGCCCAATAGACAAAATCGATAAAAAAAGCGCTTCTTCCGGACTGCGGTTCATGGAGGAAGCGCTTTTTATTTTCCCCGTGGCATCGCTCCTGCTCCGTTAAAAGGTTGGGTCGTTGGGCTGCGAAGGGATCCCCTTTCAGCCCCTGAACGGGGTTGGCGTTTGGTTGTTTGGTGATTATCATATCCGGATAGGTGTTAAGCGCCACACCTCATAACGCCAAGCGCCGCCTAAAACCCGCGGTGTTCGAAAGGATAATGCCCATGACGGATCAATCTGCCGCCGATGATTTCAGAACCGTTCTCAGCATCGACCCCCTGCTGGATTTCTGGAGGAAACAGGTTGCCCCCAAATGCCGGCATATGGCCGCAATGTTTGAGGTCTTTGAAAAACGGGTCCGGGAGACCCCCGACTTGCAGGGGGATATCGACCGCCCGGATTTGGCCGCCCGCCACACGGACATCCTGGCCCCCTTGATGACCGTCGCCTTTCCATCGTCCACCTGGGAAACGGAAATCACCGGTGCATTCACCCCTTTCCAGCACCATGCCCTTTACTGCACCCCGGCCTACCGGAAGCTCCTTTTCGACGACCAGGGAACGATCGCCGGCCGACTCAAGGGCGAGAACAATACGCTGGATTTTCAGCGCCTCCTTCGCGCCTATGCCCTGATTCTTAAACGGATCTACGGAATTGAACAGGGCCTGGACAGCCCCCTTATCCGGATCGTAACGGATCCAGCCACGGGCCTGGAGCGCCATTTCCAGATCACTCCCGATTTTCAGTTCGTCCAGGTGGGAACCGTGGGCAAGCCGCCGGAGCTGAACGACCAGAAGCGGGAACAGGTGATCGGTCACATTGCCGACCCGGAGGTGCTGACCGCCCTGCTGCCTCCCAAAAACTTTGTTTTCCGGGGGTTCACCGTCGTAAGGGCGGTGGATGTCACCGAATCGGAGATCACCTCGGCGCTCGAACGCGACCTTATCGACCAGCAGTCCATCTTCTCCGCCGAAGGCTTTAAGCGCCTGCAGAGCCGGCTGCGCACCCTCTTCGGCCAATCTGATCTCAAAGCCAGCTTAGCGGCCCTCCAGCAGGATAAGGTCCTGATTCTCAATGATGGCCACACCTCTGAAGCCAACTGCCTGTTCACCAATTCCAGCCATATTCCCCTGAGTGATTTAAAAAACTCGGTCTGGTTGCAAGCTATCGATCACAAAGAAATTTTGCGCATTCCCGACCTGCGCAAAGAACCCAATCTGTGCCCGGCCGAACAGGATGCCGTCGATCATGGCGTGCGATCCCTGCTCATCGCTCCCTTGTATTATGGCGGCAAAGCGATCGGCACATTCTGGGTCAAATCCAACCGGCCCCATGGGTTGGGCGCCGTGGATATCGAAAAAATGCGTCACATCGTCCCCCTGTTTTCCATGGCCCTCAAGCGGGGACTGGAGGACATGAACAACGAGGTTCAGGCCGTCATCAAGGAAAAATGCACCGCCGTGCATCCGTCCGTGGAGTGGCGCTTCCGCAGAGCCGCCATGGACCACATGGAACGATTGCGCCAGGGGACCTCCTCGGAAATGGAACCGATCATTTTCAAGGAAGTGATCCCCCTCTTCGGCCAGTCAGACATTCGGGGATCTTCAGAGGCCAGGGTGCAAAGCATCCAGGCCGACCTGATTGAGCAGTTGACCCTGGCCGGAACCATCATGCGACGTGCCGCCGAAATCAAATCCTGGCCGCTGATCGACGAATTCAGTTACCGCATTGATCAGCGCATCGCCAATATCAATAGCGGTCTATCTACCGAAGAGGAAAGTGCGGTCGCATCCTTTCTGCAACAGGAAGTGGAGCCCGGCTTTACCGAACTGCGCGCCATCGGACCCGGCGTCAGTCATGCCATCGATGTTTACAATCAGGCGGTGGACCCGGTGATGGGCGTTGTCTATCGGAAACGAAAAGCCTTTGAAGAGAGCGTCTCCAAACTCAACGAGCGGCTATCGGGTTATATGGACCAGCAGCAGGCAGAGGCCCAGCAGGTGTTTCCGCACTATTTCGAAAAGCACCAGACCGATGGCATCGACTACGTGATTTATCTTGGGGCGTCCATGCACCCGGAAGGGAAACACCATTCGTTTTTTCATAAAAACCTGGCCCTGTGGCAATTCAAGATCGCTTGCGGACTGGCCTGGCATACCCGGCAGATCCAGCCGGAGTTGAAAATCCCATTGGACACCTGTCACCTGATATTAATCAATCACGCGCCCCTCTCCATTCGCTTCCGCTACGACGAAAAGCGCTTCGATGTAGATGGCGCCTATGACGTGCGCCATGAGATTATCAAATCTCGCCTGGACAAGGCCATGGTCAAGGGCGGGCGGGAACGTCTCACCCAGCCGGGCCAGATCGCGGTTGTCTATTCTCATCCGAAGGAAGGCCGGGAAATTCGGCGACACATCGAATACTTGCAAGGCCGTGGAGACCTCTTGGGAGATCTGGAGGCCATCGACCTGGAGGATCTACCCGGCATTAGGGGACTCAAGGCACTTCGCGTCAGCGTAAACCTGGAAGCCGGAGCCGCTGCAAGAGGTATCGAACGGATGGCCGGGTAGTCTGCAACCCGTCAGAAGCCATCCCGGCGTTTTTTCAGTCATGCTGGCTGGTAAAGATGGAAACGAGAATGATCCGGAAAAACCACGACGCTGATCTGACGCTGATCTTGCAAAATTATCATGACCATTATAATCTGTTGCCAATTTTTTATCCTGAATCATACCGTTACTTGCCTAAAATGGTTGTTTGACCGTTTGGAGGCCGATTCCCGCCACGGAATCTTCCGGGCGGCACCAGAAAAATACAAACCTGATCCGGGCCGTTTCGACGATTGAAGAGTCTTTGTGAACCTCAGGAAGAGCTCCGGTCGGCGGTAATCAATTATGCCGACCGCTTCATCGCCACCATCGGCCAGGCTGCTCTCGACTTCGAAAAGGCGATCACCACCCCCCGGGGTCGCATGATTGCCTGCACAAGAAAGGATCGGTGACCAAACATGCGCACCGCTGCTCGTCAATCCACTGCAACCTTCGTGGTGGCGTTCCTCTTGGTAATGACGCTCTGGAGCTGCTATCCCAAGCGAGTGGGACCGGTCGGCAGCAACGGGAAACAGCTGACCTGGACCGAAATGAACCTCGACCAGCGCAAGGCGCACATGAAAAGCGTGGTTTTGCCCCGTGCGGCGGAACTCTTCCAGACTTGGCGCCCCGAGCGCTTTGCCATGGTGGACTGCAGCCTGTGTCACGGCCAGGGGCCCAGGACCGGCAACTTCAAGATGCCCACCGCTTATCTTCCCCGGCTCAGCGGAGAATTGCTCCTGGGCCCTGAATTCGAAAAATATCCGGAGACCACCCAACTGAAGCTGGACCGGCTGGTGCCCCTGATGGCTGATGCGCTGGGCAAAAAGTCTTTCAGCATCATCACCCGCCGCGGATTCGGCTGTTACTCCTGCCACCTGGGGCCATCCGGTCCCATGTTCGGCAACTGATTGCTCATCAGGTACCTCCACGCCGGACCGATCAGCGCGTCGTTGTTTGTAAAACTTTTGTCAACCGGCCGCGCCCTTCTTGTCACCCTCCCGCATTTTATTTAAAAATACTGTCCAATGATGTTTTCACTTGCCAGGATTGAAGGATTCATATGCATAAATCATTGTTTCATGGGATCCGAGGCGTAATTTCCCTTCTGCTTTACGCCCTTAATACGATAGTCTGCTGTATTCCCATTTTTGTTGTGGCATTGATCAAACTGATGATTCCCGTCAAGCCGGTCCAGACCGGTTGCCGCATGATCCTGACCGCCATTGCCAACGGCTGGATCGCGGTGAACAAGCTGAACCAGAAGCTTTTTAACGGCGTACGCTGGGATGTGCGCGGTCTGGACAATCTCAATCCCAAAGGCTGGTACATGGTGGTGGCCAACCATCAGTCCTGGGTGGACATCCTGGTGCTCCAGACTGTCTTTTATCGCAAGATTCCATTCCTTAAATTTTTTCTGAAAAAAGAGCTGTTCTGGTTCCCTTTTCTGGGGCAGGCATGGTGGGCCTTGGATTTTCCATTCATGAAACGCTACTCCCGACAGTTTCTCAAAAAGAACCCCCACCTGATCGGTAAAGATCTGGAAATCACCAAACGGGCCTGCGATAAATTCAGGAACATTCCCGTGTCGGTGATGAATTTTGTCGAAGGAACCCGGTTTACCCGGGAAAAACACTCCCGCCAACGGTCGCCTTACACCCATCTGCTGCGCACCAAGGCCGGCGGCATGGCTTTCGTACTGGCGGCCATGGGCGACAAGCTTCAGCACATTGTGGACGTAACCATCGCTTATCCCCAGGGTGCGGCCAGTTTCTGGGATTTCGTCTGCGGTCGTGTCAAAGAGATCAAAGTCAGGGTGAAAACCCTGCCCATCAACAGCGAAATGATGGGCGACTACCTTCAGGACCCGCAGTTCAAGCGGAATTTTCAGAACTGGCTCAACAGTTTGTGGCACGAAAAAGATCGTGATCTGGCCCGCCTGCTGGCCCGCTGAAGTCAGCTCCATGAAACGCCTTGACATTTTCCAATCCCGCCCATTAAGTTGACTCGCTTCTTCCTTTTTCAGTACATCGGCGATGCGGCTGATGGTTCCAACGTCGGGTTAAAGCATTGTTCCCCATCCTTCAAGCGGATAAGGAGATGAATCATGGTCGAATTCAAGTATGAAGAACTGCTGCCCCTGGGCAAAGACGACACCCGTTACCGGCTGCTCACCGCCGAGCACGTTTCCACCGCCCGGTTCGAAGGACAAACCGTGCTGAAGGTCGCACCCGAAGGGCTGGAACTGCTGGCCGAATCTGCCTTCAAGGATGTTTCCCACCTGCTGCGGCCGACCCACCTGGCTCAGTTGGCAAAAATATTCAAGGACCCGGACAGCTCGGACAACGACCGTTATGTGGCCCTGGAAATGCTCAAAAACGCCGTCATCTCCGCCGAAATGGAATTTCCCATGTGCCAGGACACCGGCACCGCCATCGTCATGGGGAAGAAAGGTCAGCAGGTGTGGACCGGCTTCAACGATGAACAGGCGCTTTCCAAAGGGGTGTTCAACGCCTACACCCAAACCAACCTGCGCTATTCCCAGAATGCGCCGCTGACCATGTATGAAGAGAAGAACACCGGCTGCAACCTGCCGGCCCAGGTTGAAATCTATGCCACTCCGGGTGATGCCTACAAGTTCCTGTTCATTGCCAAAGGCGGCGGATCGGCCAACAAAACCTACCTTTTCCAGGAGACCAAAGCGGTGCTGAACCCCGGCACGCTGGTGGATTTCCTCACGGCCAAAATGAAGACCCTGGGCACCGCCGCCTGCCCTCCCTACCACCTGGCTTTCGTGGTGGGTGGAACGTCGGCGGAATTCAACCTGAAGACCGTCAAGCTGGCCTCAGCCGGCTACCTGGATGGCCTGCCAACCGCCGGCAACGAAACCGGCCACGGCTTCCGTGACCTGAACCTGGAAAAGGAACTGCTGAAACGGGCCGGGGAGTTGGGTATCGGCGCCCAGTTCGGCGGCAAGTACTTCTGCCACGATATTCGCGTGGTACGCCTGCCGCGCCATGGCGCCTCCTGCCCCATCGGCATCGGTGTCAGCTGCAGTGCGGATCGCAACATCAAGGCCAAAATCACCGCCGAGGGCATCTTTCTGGAGCAGCTGGAAACCGAGCCTGCACGATTTCTCCCCGAACCTCAAGGCTCCGACGATGTCGCCGTGGCC
Source organism: Deltaproteobacteria bacterium (assembly GCA_020444075.1). Lineage (GTDB taxonomy): Bacteria > Desulfobacterota > Desulfobacteria > Desulfobacterales > Desulfosarcinaceae > Desulfosarcina. The sequence continues at coordinate 29,443 of JAHLLR010000036.1, read as the reverse complement.
ATCGACCTGAACCAGTCCATGGACAAAATCCGGGCTATCCTCACCCAATATCCGGTGGCCACCCGTCTCAAACTGTCCGGCAAGATCATCGTGGGCCGGGATATCGCCCACGCCAAACTCAAGGACCGGCTGGACAGCGGCGAGGGTCTGCCCCAGTACCTGAAAGATCACATCATCTACTACGCCGGTCCGGCCAAGACGCCTGAAGGTTATGCATCCGGTTCTTTCGGCCCCACCACGGCCGGCCGCATGGATTCCTATGTGCCGATCTTCCAGGCCCGGGGTGCTTCCATGGTGATGCTGGCCAAGGGCAACCGCTCCAGGGGAGTAACGGAGTCCTGCAAAAAATACGGCGGCTTCTACCTTGGCTCCATCGGTGGACCGGCCGCTCGGCTGGGCAAGGAGTGCATCACTTCGGTGGAGGTGCTGGAATACCCGGAACTGGGCATGGAGGCAGTTTACATGATTACCGTCAAGGATTTCCCGGCGTTCATTCTGGTGGACGACAAGGGAAATGACTTTTTCGAAAACCTGCTGTAGAGGGATTGATCGGGAAGCCGATAAAAAAAGGGGCTTGCTGGAAAGCTGCCCCTTTTCCATTCTGATGACACATATCCCTGTGACGATCGCCAAATCGGCCTATTCGTTTTCACCCTTCACCCTTCACCCTTCACCATTATTTCCCCTGCCCTTCGAAGAAATCGTAAACAAAATCGATATGCTGCTTCATGGCCCGGTAGGCGCCTTCGGGATTGCCTTTCCGGATGGCCTGGTAGATGGCGGTGTGCTGTTCCAGGATGGTATCGATATTGCCCGGTATTTTGTAAAGGCCCTCCAGGTTGACCTTGATGCCGGTAAACAGAAAATCGTAAAAGTTCTTCATGATGAAGACCTGGAGGGGATTGTTGGTTGCGTAAGCGATGGCCATATGAAACGAGGCATCGGCCTCCGAGCCCAGTCTCCCGGATTTGACTTCCCTTTGCATCTCCTCGATGCTTTTCTCCATGAACTGAAAATCCTTTTCCACTGCCCGGCTGGCGGCCATGGCTGCGGCATTGCACTCCAGTCCCATGCGGACTTCCAAAAGGTCGGTAATCGAGGCGTCCTGGCTTTCCACCATTGTAGCCAGAATGCTTTTTTCCTTGGATTCCGGTAACCGGACAAAGGTGCCCTGACCCTGCTTCTGGTCCAGCAGTCCCATGACCACCAGTTTGTTGACCGCATCTCTCACCGAGGTACGGCTGACACCAAAAGCTTCGGCCAGTTCCCGCTCGGTGAGGATTTTCTCGCCGGCTTTGAATTCACCGCGGAAGATCAGTTCCCGCAACTGATCAAACACCTGGTCGGATATGCGCTTGGGTTTGATGGGCTTGAGTTTGGGTGGCATGATCGAATCAAGGCTCCGCTTGGATTGATGACGGCATGCGATGGGGGCCAACGAGTGACAATGGTCTTACCAAGTTAATTTCTGGAATTTTGAATGTCCTCCCGCCAGCTGACCAGACTATTAGCAGACTAATTAATAGCATGCGTCCAATAGTAACTCAAGGGATTTGATTCTTTGGGCTTGACAGTGGATATTATCCTTCGATATTAATGGTAATACCTATTTAGGACGGGGTATCCGGTCTACCAGGAACCGATCCTCCTCCTGCGAATCCAGGTACCGGTGGCCACCGGTAAAAAAGGTTATGTTTCAGGAATAGTGACCGATGCAGAGCAAAAAGAGAGTTGCATCGGACCTTAAAAAAACGGATAAAGGAACATTGAAGCGGTCGCCCTGATGAAACCGCTGGCGGTTTAAAAAATTGCCGATTGAATCGGGATTCCCGTTGGCCTGGAACCGGCGCGATCCCTTTTTTAATTTCTATAGCAGCATAAAGGCCTCGCCAAGAAACAATTGAACATCCGGCTCGTCTTGTGCCTTGTGGCCAGCCAACCGGGTCACAATCAATGGCACGACTCCTGATTCGCACTGGCGGGTGTGCCCTGCAGACAAACCAGCATCCGGCGCAATCTTGCGCAATTATTTCTTGCCGCGACCCTAACCTACCAACTCATGAAAGCAGGTGTTAACCCATGGAAGGTCTTGATGCGTTATTCAACCCGTCATCCGTAGCGGTGGTCGGCGCCTCCAGCAGCCCGGGAAAAGTCGGGCACGATATCTTTGTCAACATTTTGAGAGGAGGCTTTACCGGCACCCTATACCCGGTAAACCCCAAAGCCAAATCCATCGCCAGTGTGCGCGCCTATCCGGATATCCAGAACATTCCGGACCCCATCGACCTGGCCATCATCATTCTACCGCCGGTTCATGCGGAAACCGCCATCAGACATGCCATCGACAAGGGGGTCAAGGCCATCGTCATTGTTTCCGCCGGGTTCAAGGAAGTCGGCGGCGAAGGCCTTGAGATCGAACGGCGAATTGTGGCCATGTGCCGCGAAGCCGGCGTACGGGTGGTCGGTCCCAACTGCCTGGGGGTGATCAACCCCATGGCCGATGTGAAGCTCAATGCCAGCTTTTCGGCACGGATGCCGGCGGCCGGCAATATCTCCTTCATCTCCCAGAGCGGCGCCCTGTGCACGGCGGTGCTGGATTTCGCCGCGGACAAGGATTTCGGATTTTCCAAATTCGTCTCCATCGGCAACAAGGCAGATGTGGATGAACTGGATCTGCTGCGATATTTTCACGCCGATCCGGAAACCGAGGTGATCATGCTCTACATCGAAGAGTTGCAGAGGGGGCCCGAGTTCATCGAGGTCGTCAAAGAGATTACCGGCGGGGATCGGCCCACGCCGGTGCTGGCCATCAAATCCGGTCGAACCAGCGCCGGAGCCCAGGCAGCCGCCTCCCACACAGGATCGCTGGCGGGCAGCGAAGCGGTCTACGATGCCATTTTTGCCCAGAGCGGCATCATCCGGGTGGACTCGATCAATGAACTGTTCGATTTCGGGATCGCCTTTGCCTATAAAAATGAAAGCGCCCTGGGCAAGATGCGGCGCAAGGTGCCGCTGGGCAACCGGGTGGCCATCGTCACCAATGCCGGCGGCCCCGGCATCGTGGCCACGGATATGACCGTTTCATCCGGACTGGAGCTGGCCACCTTCAGCCGGGACACCATCGAGGTGCTCAAAAGCCACCTGCCCCTGACCGCCAATGTGAACAACCCGGTTGACGTCATCGGCGACGCGGCCCAGGACCGCTACGAAAATGCGCTCTCGGCCGTGATCAAGGACGAAGGCGTGGACGGGGCGCTGGTCATCCTCACCCCCCAGAGCATGACCAATGCCATCGGTACCGCCGAGGCCATCGTGCGCATCGCCCGGCGTTCCCACAAGCCGATTTTATGTTGCTTCATGGGTATCATCGACGTGTCCGCCGGGGTGAAGCACCTTCAGGAAAACGGTGTCCCTGTTTATCGGTTCCCCGAAAGCGCAGCCAAGACCTTCGGGGCGCTTTACCGCTACTCCCGCTGGCTCAATCGCCAGCAACTGGCGCCTTTTCCGGTCAAGCACGATAAAAAGCGGGCAGGACAGATCATTGCCGAGGCATTGGACCGGAACAAAAGCTACCTGGGCGAGATCGGCGGCACCGAATTGCTCAAGTGCTATGGATTCAACGTACTGCCCACGGTGCTGGCCACCAGCGACGCCGAGGCCGGGGATGCCGCCGATCAGATGGGCTATCCCGTAGTCATGAAGATCGTGTCGCCCCAGATCATCCACAAGTCCGATGCCGGCGGGGTCATTGTCGGACCGGACAGCCGGGAGGCGGTGACCGGCGCATTTACCACCATTGTGGACAACGCCAGAAAATTCAACCCGGAGGCGGAAATCGACGGCGTGCTGATTCAGCGGCTGGCACCCAAAGGCCAGGAGGTGATTCTGGGCATGACCCGCTACCCCATTTTCGGCCCCCTGATCATGTTCGGTTTCGGCGGCATCTTCGTGGAGGTATTTCAGGACGTCGCTTTCCGGCTGGCGCCGCTGACCCGTAACGGCGCCCGGAACATGGTGCGCAGCATCAAGGGGCACAAACTGCTTTCCGGATTTCGCGGAGCGCCGAAGACCGATATCGGCACCATCGAACGGATGCTGGTGGGACTGTCCGATCTCGTGTTGGACCATCCGGAAATCAAGGAACTGGACATCAATCCGCTGCTGGTTCACCCCGAAGGCGAAGGCGTCACCGTGGCGGACTGCCGATTCATTCTCGAAAAGGCGAAATAGGCTGCAAGGCGGTCGATCGCCTTTCGTCAACAGTGGCAACGGAATAGACAGCGCAAAAATATCGCGGGCGTTCGGATCGTATTCAAGGTGCATGAACGGTAGCGTCAGGCCGGACAATCCACCCCAATCAAGAGGAGGCAGGTCATGGCACGGTCACTATACTGGGCTGACAGTTATGTAGAGAAACAGCGAACGGCAGAGGAGGCCATTGCCATGATCCGCCCCGGCAAACGGGTGTTCATCGGCAGTGCCAGTGGCGAACCCCAGGCGCTGGTCCGGGCACTGTCGGCCGCCGCGGTCAGGATCAGCGGGCTGGAAATCGTCCGGCTCATGAGCCGGGAGACCACCTCCCTGTCCGAAATTGCCGACAAGACCCGCGACCACAGCCTCAACATCCGGACCATCTATCTGGGTTCGGCGGATACGGAAGCCATCGCCCGCTACATGCGCTTCATCACGCCCATCAACATGTCCGAGGTACCCGGACTTTTCCTCTCCCGGAAACTGCCTATCCACGTGGCCCTGGTCCAGGTGTCCCCGCCGGACGATTTCGGCTGGATGAGCCTGGGGGTTTCCGTGGACGTGACCCTGGCCGCCGCCCAGAGCGCCGATCTGGTGATCGCCCAGGTGAATCCGAGAATGCCCCGCACCATGGGGCAGAGCTTCATTCACGTCAACAACGTCCATGTGCTGGTGGAGCACGAAGAACCCATTTTGTCCGTCAACCTGCGCAAGCGATCCGGGGCGGCCGAATGGATCGGCAAACACATCGCCCGATTCGTGGACGACGGCTCGACGCTCCAGATCGGCCTGGACGCCGCCTCCCAGGCCACGGTCAAAGCCCTGGCCGGTAAAAACGATCTGGGGTTTCACTCCCAGTACATCACCGACGACGTGATGCACCTGTATGCCTCGGGAGTGATTACCAACCGCAAAAAGGGACTCAATGAAGGCAAGCTGGTGGCGTCCTGCGCCATCGGCAGCCAGAACCTGTATGAGTTTCTGCATGACAACCCGGGGATTGATTTCCGGCCCTCGGACTATGTCAACGACCCCTTCATCATCGCCCAGCACAACCGCATGATCTCCATGAACGTGGCCCACACCATCGACCTCACGGGGCAGGTGGCGGCCGAGGCCTCCGAGCACACGTTTTTCGCCGGCGTTTCCGGCATCCCCGATTTTGTCCGGGGTGCCAAGCGGTCCAAGGGGGGAAAGTCCATCCTCATGCTTTACTCCACCTCACAGGACGGCAAGCGCAGCAATATCGTTCCGACCCTGGACGGTCCCGCCGTGGTCGTCCCCCGAGGCGATGTGCATTACGTGGTCACCGAGTACGGTGCGGTGAACCTGTTCGGCAAAAGCCTTCAGGAGCGGGTGCTGGCCATGATCGGCATCGCCCACCCGGACCACCGCGACCGCTTGTTCGATGCCGCCAAGGAGGCGAGGCTCATCGGCAGCGAGCGCCAACTGGGAGAGGCCACCAAGGGTATCTATCCCATCCACCTGGAAGAGACCATCGTTTGCGACGGTGAGGAGATCACCATCCGACCGTCAAAGCCGGTGGATGAGCGCCGCATTCAGGAGCACTACTACAGCCTGGACAAAAAGGATGTGCAGCTGCGCTTTTTCCACGAGAAGCTCAGTTTCGACCGCAGCGATGTGGAAACGCGCTCCCAGATCGACTACATCAAAGACCTCACCCTGGTGGCGGTAGTGGGGGAATTCGGCTTCGGCAAGGTGGTGGGGGTGGGTGAATACCTGCTGCTCCTCGAAAGCAACACCGCGGAGGTGGCGTTTTCCATCTCCAAGGAGTATCAGGGCAAAGGGCTGGGTAAGCTGTTTATCCGGAAGCTGGCCCGGGCCGCCCGTGAAAACGGTATTTCAGGTCTGGTGGCATACACCTCTCCTCAGAACAAAGCCATGGTGGGTCTGTTCAAAACGCTTCCCTACAAGGTGAAGACCGCTTTTGATGGGGATTCTCTGATACTCAAGTGCAGGTTCGATGAATTGGCGGAAAAACCGCAATAGGAGAAGCGCCTGCCGTGAAACGTTATCGGATTCTCCTTGCCGCCGTGGCGATGCAGATGTGCCTGGGGGCCACCTATGCCTGGTCGGTCTTTGTGCTGCCGCTCAAGCAGGTCACCGCGATCCTTCAAAGTACGGCCCAGTTGCCCTTTTCGCTGTTTTATTTTGCATTTCCGGCAACGATGATCCTAACCGGCACACTGCTTCCCAAAATCGGCCCGCGCCGTTGCGCGGTCGTCGGCGGCCTGCTTTTCGGCGGCGGCTGGATGCTGGCGTCGATGGGGCGGTTTCATTTTGCCTTCACGATCCTGGGGATCGGCCTGATGGCCGGTATCGGGGTGGGGTTTGCCTACATCGTTCCCATCGCTACCTGTGTGCGCTGGTTTCCCCTGCAAAAAGGGCTGGTCACCGGCGTGGCGGTGGCCGGCTTCGGCGGTGGCGCAGCCCTGGTCAGCTACGCGGCCGGCTCCCTCATGGAAACCGCCGGCATGAGCCCATTCACCACCTTCGGTCTCTTGGGTGTCCTCTTCCTGCTGCTGGTTGCCCTGGCCGGGGCGGTGATGGAAAATCCTCCGGAAAGTGACAGGGCTGTCCTGCAGCGGTTGCCCGTGACCGGTATACTCAGGGACCGGGCGTTCGTTTTCCTTTACCTGGCGATGTTCGCCGGTCTCGCGGCGGGATTTGCTGTCAATGCCAATATGAAAGAACTCTATTCCGGCACCGGCGTCCAGGCAGGGGTGAAAGCGGTGGCTGCCTTTGCCCTGGCCAATGCCGCCGGTCGTATCACCTGGGGCTGGATCTTCGACCGCGGTCGATCCGTCGTTATCCTTCAGACCAATCTGCTGTTTCAAGCGGCGCTGCTGCTGTTGCATGGCTTCATCCTGCGTTCCGAAACCGGTCTGGCGGCGTTTGCCGCCCTGGCGGGCTTCAATTACGGCGGAATTCTTGTGCTCTATGCCTCAGCGGCGGCTGAACGTTGGGGAAGCGAGCGGCTCAGCCAGATTTACGGCTGGTTGTTTTCGGCCAATATCCCGGCTGCGGCGTCCCCGATCATTGCCGGTATTGCGTTTGATCATCTGGGAAGCTTTTCCCCGGTCTTGTGGGGAATCGGCGGGCTGATGGCCTGCGGGGCCATCGCGCTGGGCATGCAGGTGACTCTCAACAGCCGCAATAAATCAAATTTTAAATTAAATCCTGATGTTACTCATAACCATGCCGAGGCCAATTAATCCTTGTCAAGTCGAATTCAATGTGATTTAAATATTCTCTTTTGCATATAAAAGACAGCAACACCGATGCGAAACCAAATTCCGCACCTCACCCGCTTGGCTGTCTATCACTGGTTTTCTGTGGCGGTTCCCCTGAGACCGGCTGCTGCAGAGTCAATTCCATATTTTTAACCCGTTACAAGGAGCAGTTATGGCAAAGAAAATGAAAACCATCGACGGGAACACCGCAGCCGCCCACGTGGCTTATGCCATGAGCGAGGTGGCCGCCATTTATCCCATCACCCCTTCTTCCCCCATCGGAGAGATCTGCGATGAGTGGGCGGCCAACGGCCGCAAAAACGTCTTCGGCCAGACCCTGCTGGTGCGCCAGCTGCAAAGTGAAGCCGGTGCCGCGGCCGCCGTTCACGGCGCTCTCGCCGCCGGCGCGCTGACGTCAACCTACACCGCCTCCCAGGGCCTTTTGCTGATGATCCCCAACATGTACAAGATGTCCGGTGAACTGCTTCCCGGCGTCCTTCATGTCACCGCACGGGCCATCGCCGCCCATGCGCTGTCCATCTTCGGAGACCACCAGGATGTCATGGCCGTTCGCCAGACCGGCTTCGCCCTGCTGGCCTCCGCGTCGGTCCAGGAAGTGATGGATCTGGGCCTGGTGTCCCACCTGGCCGCCATCGATTCCAGCGTGCCCTTTCTGCACTTTTTCGACGGCTTCCGGACCTCCCACGAGATCCAGAAGATCGAGATGATTGATTACGAAGACATGGCCGGGCTGATCAACATGGAAGCCCTGGATAACTTCCGCGCCCGGGCGGTAAACCCGGAATCCCCCGAGCTGCGCGGCACTGCCCAGAACCCGGACATTTACTTCCAGGGGCGGGAAGCGGCCAATGTCTACTACCAGGAGGTGCCGGACATCGTTGCCGACTACATGAAGAAGGTATCCGCACTCACCGGACGCAAGTACAACCTGTTCGACTACGTGGGTGATCCCAACGCCGATCGCGTCATCATCTCCATGGGATCTTCCTGTGAAACCATCGAGGAAGTGGTCGACCACCTCAACGCCCGCGGCGAGTCCGTCGGCCTGGTCAAAGTTCGCCTGTTCCGCCCCTTCTCCGCCAGACACCTGCTGTCGGTCATTCCGGCTACCGCCGCCCGGATTACCGTTCTCGACCGCACCAAAGAGCCCGGTTCCCTGGGTGATCCCCTGTACCAGGATGTATGTACGGCCTTCATGGAACAGGGTGAAATGCCCTCCATCGTCAACGGACGCTATGGGCTGGGATCCAAGGAGTTCACTCCGTCCATGGTCAAGGCGGTGTTTGACAACATGAACGGTATGGCGCCCAAGAACCACTTCACCGTGGGCATCACCGACGATGTCACCCACACCAGCCTGGACGTAGAGCCCGGATTGGACGTGGCGCCCGAAGGCACGGTCCAGTGCAAGTTCTGGGGCCTGGGGGCCGACGGCACCGTCGGCGCCAACAAGAGCGCCATCAAGATCATCGGCGATAACACCGACATGTATGCCCAGGCATACTTCGCCTACGACTCCAAAAAATCAGGCGGCGTCACCATCTCGCACCTGCGTTTCGGCAAGACGCCCATCCGGTCCACCTACTTGATCGACAGTGCCGATTATATCGCCTGCCACAATCCGTCCTACGTCAACACTTACGACGTGCTGGAAGGCATTAAAGTCGGCGGTACCTTCATGCTCAACAGCCCCTGGAGCCTTGAGGAGATGGAAGAAAAACTGCCGGTGGCCATGCGCCGGACCATCGCCCGCAAAAAACTGAAGTTCTACAACATCGACGCGGTCAAAATCGCCGGTGACGTGGGCCTGGGCGGACGCATCAACATGATCATGCAGACGGCCTTTTTCAAGGCGGCCAACGTGATCCCCGTAGACGACGCCATCGCCTACCTGAAGGACCAGATTCACAAGCTGTTCAGCAAGAAGGGCGACAAGATCGTCAACATGAACAATGAGGCCGTGGACAAGACTCTGGATCACCTGGTGGAGGTGAAGGTTCCGGCGGCCTGGGCCGAGGCCGGCCTGGTGGCTGCCACCGCCAGCGACGAACCCGAATGGGTCACCGAGGTGATGAAGCCCATGCTGGCCCAGCAGGGCGACAAACTGCCGGTGAGCGCGTTCTCCCCGGACGGCATTTTTCCGGTGGGCACCACCCAGTACGAAAAGCGCGGGGTGGCCATCAACGTGCCCGAATGGATCATGGAAAACTGTATCCAGTGCAACCAGTGCGCCATGGTCTGCCCCCACGCGGCCATCCGCCCGGTGCTGATCACCGACGAGGAGCTGGAGGCTGCCCCCGAAGGCTTCGAGGCCAAAAAGGCCCTGGGCAAGGAACTCAAGGAATACAAGTTCCGCATGCAGGTCTTCACTGAAGACTGCATGGGTTGCGGCAACTGCGCGGACATCTGCCCGGCCAAAAAGCCGGCCCTGGTCATGAAGCCCCTGGGCACCCAGATCGAACGGCAGGTGCCCAACCAACGCTACGCCTCCAGCCTGCCGCTGCGCGAAGGACTGGTCGCCCGCAGCACGGTCAAAGGCAGCCAGTTCTACCAGCCCCTGCTGGAGTTCTCCGGCGCCTGTGCCGGATGCGGCGAGACCCCCTACGCCAAACTGCTCACCCAGCTGTTCGGCGACCGGATGGTTATCGGCAACGCCACCGGGTGCTCCTCCATCTGGGGGGGTAGCGCGCCGTCGATTCCTTATTGTGTCAACGAAGAAGGCTCCGGTCCCGCCTGGGGCAACTCCCTGTTCGAAGATCCGGCCGAATTCACCTACGGCATGTTTCTCGGCCAATTGCAGCAGCGCCAGTTGCTGGCCGACCTGGTCACCGAGGCCATGGATACGGACATCGATCCCACCCTGAAGGAGGCCATGAAGAGCTGGCTGGAAAACATGAAGGACGCCGAAGGCTCGAAACGCTATGGTGACCAGATCCGGGAGATGCTCTTTGCTTATACCGGCAATCCCCTGCTGGACCGGATCGACCGACTGGGTGCATACTTCACCAAGCGTTCCTACTGGATCTTCGTGGGTGACGGTTCGGCCTATGATATCTCCTTCGGCGGCATCGACCATGTTCTCGCCACCGGTGAGGATATCAACGTGATCGTTTACGATACCGAAGTCTACTCCAACACCGGCGGGCAGAGCTCCAAGGCCACCCCCACCGGCTCCATCGCCAAGTTTGCCGCCTCCGGGAAAAAGACCGCCAAGAAGGATCTGGGCGGCATGGCCATGACCTACGGCTACGTGTATGTGGCCAGCGTGGGCATGGGGGCCAACAAGCAGCAGCTGCTCAAGGCCTTCACGGAAGCGGAAAGCTACGACGGACCGTCGTTGATTATGGCTTACGCGCCGTGCATCAACCACGGCATCAAAAAAGGCATGGGCAAGACCCAGGAAGAGACCAACCTGGCCGTCAAGTCCGGGTACTGGCCGTTGTATCGGTTCAATCCCGCACTCACGGCCGAAGGGAAAAATCCCTTTGTCCTGGATTCCAAGGAGCCTGACGGCAGCCTGCAGGAATTTCTCGCCGGTGAGGTGCGTTACGCAGCCCTGCAGAAGACTTTCCCGGATGAGGCCAAGCGACTGCACACCCGGCTGGAGGCGGAGTTCGTCGATCGCTACGCCGCCCTCAAGCGCAAGGCCGAGGCCGAGTATGCACCGGCCGAGCCGTCGGGAGAATTGGCCGCACCGGTTGAGGGGGATGGTGACGCCTGCACCCTTGCCGGGACCGCCGAACACGCCGGGCGTGCCGGGGCGGATGATGCCTGTGACGACGGCAGAGCCGGAAAATAGCACCACGTCCGAAAACTTGTATACCAGAAGGGCCGTGTCACCCGCCGGGTGGCCGGCCCTTTTTATGTCTGCTTGGCGGGTCCATCCATGCGGAAAGGATTAATTCGTTGACAGGTATCGGTTAAGGCCGGTAGACGGGAAGGGTTGGCCTCTTCCGGTATCATTCGGCTGCCTGGGCGGCGGAATATGACGGCAGGTCGGCATAAAACGAGTCTGTCAGAAAAAATGGCCAACGCCGAAGAAGGAACGCAGCAATATGAATGCCGATGCATTAAAAGCACTGTTGGAAAAGGTGAAAAACGGTCAGATGCCTGTGGAGCGGGCCCTGGGCACCCTGAAGGATCTTCCTTATGCGGACTTGGGCTATGCCATGGTGGACCATCACCGGGCCCTTCGCAGCGGTCATCCGGAAACTATTTTCAGCCCGGGCAAGACGGTGACGCAGATCGTCGGCATTGCCCGGCGGCTGCTGGAAAAGGACGCCAACATCATGGCTACCCGGGCTGAACGCCCGGTCTACGAGGCGCTGAAAAGCATCTGCGACTCGGTGGAATACCACCCGGCGGCCCGTATCGTGGTGATGAACCGCAAGCCGGTCACACCCACGCAAACGACGATCCTGGTCATGTGTGCCGGCACCTCGGACATCCCGGTGGCCGAAGAGGCGGCCGTTACCGCCGAGGTGATGGGCAACCGTGTGGAACGGCTGACCGATGTGGGTGTGGCGGGTATTCACCGGCTGCTCTCCAACCGGGAAAAAATCGAGGCGGCCAGCGTGCTGGTGGTGGTGGCCGGCATGGACGGGGCCCTGCCCAGCGTGGCGGCCGGCCTTACCGACAAGCCGGTAATCGCCGTGCCCACCAGCATCGGCTACGGTGCCAGTTTCGGCGGTCTGGCGGCCCTGTTGACCATGCTGAACTCCTGTGCCAACGGCGTCACCGTGGTCAACATCGACAACGGCTACGGTGCCGGATACGCCGCATCCATGATCAACCGCATCGCCAATCGGGGAACTGATGGTCGGTAACCGAAAAATCCACCGTCCCCGGGGAAAGGGCCTCCGATGACCTACAACTTCGACCCGGACCGCTGGTACGACAACGAACTGGCGGTTCTCGAGTCAGCGTTCAAGGCCGGCCGGCTGGAAGAATCGGAGTACGAGGAGCGCAAAGACAGGCTCATGGACCGGTACGACGAGATGATGACCCGCCTGGATGGCACCTACCGGATTACCGAAGAATGAACATTCGACCTGAGTGGACACGGGGAAGTCATATCGGTCCCCGTCGCTTATGATTGCAGATAGGATCAATGCCGGCGGGTTCCGGAGAATCTTTCTCCTGGCCCTCCTCATTTCATCGCCCCTGACGGGAACGATCAGCGCCTGCCCGCTCGAATTGCCCACGACCGTCCTATCGATCAACGGGCATGACCTGGTTGTGGAATTGGCGGCGACACCCCCATCACGTGCGTGTGGCTTGTCCAGGCGCTTCGCCCTCGATGAAAATCATGGCATGCTGTTCGTGTATCCACGATCCGGCCCGAGGACCTTCTGGATGAAAGATACGTGGATCCCGCTTTCCATCGCATTTCTGGACGACTCGGGAACCATAATCAACATTGAGGACATGTCACCCGACCAAACCCAAAACAGATACCGCTCGAATCGACCGGCCTTATTTGCGCTTGAAGTCAATCAGGGGTGGTATCGATTGCATGGAATAAAAGCCGGAGACAAGGTGGAAATGAGAGAGGCCGGCATCATGGGAGGCGCCAACTGAATGAATAACCGTTTGACTTGGGTTATTGATGTCCTGGACTTTGGCAGTTAGTGGATAGGGTCTATGATTACATGCCTTCGAGTTTAGGCAGAACCGCCGCGGCAAAACTTAAAACGAAAAAGAAGCCGCACATGTCGGTGGCCGTTGTCAGCAGCGGGCTCGAAACCAGGGCAGGATCCAGTTTCAACCGCTTGAGCACAAGGGGCAGCACCCCGCCGAGAAGGACGGAAACCAGCGTATTGGCCGCCAATGCCCCGCCGACCACGACCCCGAGCCACGGGTTCCCTTTCCAGAAAAAAGCAACCCCGCCAAGCAGCAGGCCCAACACCAGACCGTTGATGATGCCGACCCGGACCTCTTTTGCCATAACCCAGAGCAGTTCGCCCGGCCGGACCAGGCCCAGGGAGAGCTCCCGCATGGAAACCGCCACGGCCTGGTTCCCCGAACAGCCGCTCATATCGCTGACCATGGGCAGAAAAACCGCCAGGGTGATGGCGGCGGCGAGGGTATCCTGATACAGGGCGATGACGCTGGCGGCAACGATATTGAGGACGATATTCATGGTCAACCAGGAGAGACGGCGTCCGGAACGGGAAAGCAGCGGCATGGTCCGGAATTCCTCACCGCCAATGATGCCGCTCAACCGCAGAAACGTTTTTGTCTTGCGCTTATTGACCGCCTCCTCGATGGCTTCCGGCAGCACCACGCCGACCAGCCGCCGCCCATCGTCCACAACCGGCACACCGAACAGGTGATGCTCTTCGAAAAATTCTTCCAACGCGCGAAGCGAAGCCTTGTCCGACACACTGAGCGGGGAAGGGATCATCACCTGGGTGAGCCGGGTCTCCCGGGCGGGAAAAAGCAGGTCGTGCATACGAAGCACACCGGCCAGCTTCCCTTCCCGGTCAACTACATAAAAATACTGAACATGATAATCGACGTATTTACTCCGATTGGCCTGCAGGTCATCGAGCACATCCTGGATCGTATGGTCGGTTTTATAGGCAAGGAATTCGGAAATCATGAGGCCACCGGCGCAGTCCGGTGCGTAATCCAGCAGCATTCTGGCTTCTTCGGCATCTTTGCGCCCCATTTTCGCTAAAATCGCCCGGCTCGCATCCTCATCCATTTCGCCCAGCACATCCACCAGGTGATCGCTGGTCAGTTCCTCCATGATCGCCGCCGCCTGTGCCGATGGCATATCTTCCACCAGATCCGCGGCCTGGGCTTCCGGGATGTCCTCAATCACGTCGGCGGCATCCTCGGGGCTGAGAAGGGTGAACAGACGATGCTGTTCTTCCTCGGTCAGCCGGGAGATAGCCCTGGCCGTCTCCTGCGGGCTGAGGGTGTCAATAAATGCGGTCAGTTCAACGCTGTTTTTCGCAGCGATCCGTTGGCTGAGGGTTTCCCAGGGGGAAGCTGAATCCATCATGATATCCTCTTGAAAGGGTAACAATAAAAAGATCTATCGCCTCGAAGTGAAACGGAGGTATCCATCGGATGCCGGCTTAGCAGAAACGATTATCACCTTGTCATGAAACCCTGCCGCAATCAAGGAAATGCAAGCGGTGGCTTGCCGACATGGAGGCAACCTGCTGTATTGACCTATGGATTGACACGCCGGCGCCTTCTTGACATACTCGCATGCGAATAATCAGGGGGTCGACCTTTCGACAAAAGACACCCAGGCAGCTCTGAGACAGCCGATATGTCAAACCGCCACCACGCTTGCTGCCCGATGGAAATTCGTCCGATCGATATGCGATAGAACCCTACGCAGTCACAATTCAGACCATGGAGGAAAAGGCCCGATGGAGACATTCAGGACGTACGATCCGGGTGATTATTACGATGAACTGATCGATGCCAACGGCAATCCCCGCCCCGGGTCCCAATTGCTGGTGGACAAAATCGAGTCGCTGCCCCCAGGGGATCTGGCCATGCGCCAGAGCGCAGCCGAAGCCATGCTGCTCAAAATGGGCATCACCTTCAATGTCTACGGCCGCGATGAAGGCACCGAAAAGATCATGCCATTCGACATCATCCCCCGCATCGTCTCCGGCAGCGACTGGCAGCAGATCGAAAGCGGGTTGAAGCAGCGCATCTTCGCCCTCAATGAATTTATTCAGGACGTATACAACGACAAGAAGATTCTCAAGGATAAGGTGGTTCCCGAAGACCTGGTCCTCACCAGCCGCACCTACCGCCGGGAGTGCGAGGGGTTCACTCCGCCCCGGGGAATCTGGTGCCATGTGACCGGCACCGACCTGGTGCGGGACCGCGACGGGCGCTTTTATGTGCTCGAAGACAATCTGCGCTGCCCCTCGGGCGTCTCCTATGTGCTGGAAAACCGCCAGGTGCTCAAGCGCACCTTTCCCCAGGTTTTCGAGGCCTCCCGGGTGCGTCCGGTGGACGATTACCCCTCCAACCTGCTGAAGGTTCTTGAGCACCTGGCACCGGATCACGTCCAATCGCCCACCATCGGTGTACTGACCCCCGGCATCTATAACAGCGCCTACTTCGAACACTCTTTCCTCTCTCAGCAGATGGGCGTGGAACTGGTGGAGGGCCGGGATCTCGTGGTGTCCGACGGATTCGTTCACATGCTCACCACCAAGGGCCTCAAGCGCGTGGACGTCCTCTACCGGCGTATCGACGACGATTTTATCGACCCGGAGGTGTTCCGTCCGGATTCCTTGCTGGGCGTCAAGGGGCTCATCGGCGTCTACAAGGCGGGACGCATCGCCATGGCCAACGCACCGGGCACCGGCATCGCCGACGACAAGGTAATCTACGCCTATGTGCCCAAGATAATCAAATACTACACCGGCGAGGAGGCTATCCTGCCCAACGTGCCCACCTACATCTGCCGGAACGACCAAGACCGGGCATATGTGCTGGCGCACCTGGATCAGCTGGTGGTCAAGGCCGCCAACGAATCCGGCGGATACGGCATGCTGGTGGGCCCCCATGCCTCTGAAACGGAGCGGGCGGCCTTTGCCGGGAAAATAGCTGCCGAACCGCGCAACTACATGGCCCAGCCCACCATCTCCCTGTCCCGGGTGCCCACCATCGTGGGCGACCGCATTGAGGGGCGCCATGTTGATCTGCGACCCTACGTGCTCTTTGGCGAGGAAATCTACGTACAGCCCGGCGGGTTGACCCGGGTGGCCCTGACCAGGGGCTCCCTGGTGGTCAACTCTTCCCAGGGCGGGGGGAGCAAGGACACCTGGGTGCTATAGGAGGAAGATCGATGCTCAGCCGCGTAGCCAACTCAATCTACTGGATGTGCCGCTATATCGAACGCGCCGAAAATGTGGCCCGTTTCATCAGTGTCAACCTCAACCTGCTGCTGGACATGCCGTCGGAAAAAGGCAAGCACTGGGAGCCGTTGGTAATGATCACCGGCGACCAGGACCGGTTCGAAAAAAGTTCCCCGGATTACAACCAGGAGGCGGTGATCCGGTTCCTGACCTTTGACCGGACATACCCCAATTCCATTCTTTCCTGCCTGGCGGCCGCTCGGGAAAACGGCCGGTCCATCCGCGAAATCATCTCTTCGGAAATGTGGGAGCATCTGAACAATTTCTACCTGGAACTGGCCGGCAACGGGAGCCTGACCATGGCCCTTGAGGACCCCCACCGCTTCTTCAAGATCATCCAGATGCGCAGCCACCTGTTCACCGGCCTGATGGACTCCACCATGAGCCACGGCGAGGCCTGGAACTTCGCCCGTATCGGCATGATGATGGAACGGGCCGACAAAACGTCCCGGATACTGGACGTCAAATACTTCATGCTGCTGCCCCAGGCGGACCTGGTAAACACCCCCATCGACAACATCCAGTGGACGGCGGTGCTTAAATCCGCCAGCGCCTTCGAGATGTACCGTAAGGAACATCACCATATCACCCCTCGCAAGGTGGCCGGTTTTCTGATTTTCGACAGCCAGTTTCCCCGCTCCATCCGCCATTGCATCGCCAAGGCCCAGACCTGCCTGCACCGTATCAGCGGCTCGCCGCCCGGATCGGCCAACAACCTTGCCGAGAAACGGCTGGGCCGCCTCAAGGCGGATCTGGAATACACCGACATCGATGAAGTGGTCGATCACGGTTTGCACGAGTACCTGGACGGTCTGCAAACCCGCCTCAATCAGGTGGACGGGGCTATCGGAACGACCTTCTTCAACCTCACGCCCCTGATCGAGACATCCACCAACGAGCAGTAGAAAGGACAGTCCGTGGGAATCCATGTTGCCCTGAACCACAAGACCTCGTACCGTTATGACCGGCGCATCTCCCTCTCCCCCCACATCGTCAGGCTGCGGCCGGCGCCCCATTGCCGGACGCCGATTCTGAGCTACTCCATGACGGTGACCCCCAAAAACCATTTCATCAACTGGCAGCAGGACCCTTTCAGCAACTATCTGGGCCGCCTGGTGTTTCCGGAAAAAACGACCGAGTTGCAGGTGGAAGTGGATCTGGTGGCGGAGATGATCATCATCAACCCCTTCGATTTTTTCCTGGAACCCGATGCCGAAACCTTCCCCTTCTACTATGAGCCGACGCTTAAGGCGGAACTGGGACCCTATCTGGCCAAAGAACCGGCGGGCAAGGAACTCAAAGCCTACCTGGCCGGGATCGACCGCAGCGCCAGACCGACCAACAATTTTATGGTGGATCTGAACCAGCGGCTGAGCCGCGACATCCGCTATCTGATCCGCATGGAGCCCAACGTGCAGAGCTGCGAACAGACCCTGACCCTGGGCAGCGGGTCGTGCCGGGACTCGGCCTGGCTGCTGGTCAACATCCTGCGTCATCTGGGACTGGCCGCCCGCTTCGTGTCCGGCTATCTGATCCAGCTTGCCCAGGACGTCAAATCCCTGGACGGACCCTCCGGTCCGGAAGCCGACTTCACCGACCTGCATGCCTGGACCGAGGTCTATCTCCCCGGGGCCGGATGGGTGGGCATGGACCCCACGTCGGGACTCTTTGCCGGCGAAGGACATATTCCATTGGCCTGTTCACCGCAGCCCCGTAGCGCGGCCCCCATCACCGGCGCCCTGGACAAATGCGAGGTGGATTTCAGCCACAGCATGAGCGTTCAACGCATTCGCGAAGCACCCCGTTCCACAAAACCCTACCCGGAGGAGGTCTGGGCGGCCGTCGTTGAACTGGGGGACCGGGTGGATCGTCAGCTGACCGAGGCGGATGTGCGCCTGACCATGGGGGGAGAGCCCACCTTCGTTTCCATCGACGACATGGATGGCGACCAGTGGAACACCGGAGCCCTGGGGGAGGAAAAGCAGCAGCTGGCCGAGGCCCTGCTCAAACGGCTGCGGCAGCAGTGGGCCCCCGGCGGACTGCTGCACTACGGACAGGGGAAATGGTACCCGGGGGAATCCCTGCCCCGCTGGGCCCTGGGGTGCTACTGGCGCCGGGACGGCCGACCGGTGTGGACCGACGACCGCTGGATCGCCGACGTGTCCAAAGACTATGGCTTCGGCATCGTCGAGGCCAAGATTTTCATCGACACCCTGGCCGACACGCTGTCGGTGAGCCGGCGATACATCCGCGAAGGCTACGAGGACGTCCTGTATTACCTGCACAAGGAGCAGCGGCTGCCGGTGAATGTGGATCCCACCGACCCCCGGCTGGACGATCCCGAGGCCCGGAGCCGTATGGCGGGCGCCTTCCAGCGGGGGCTGGGGGCGGTGGTGGGTTACGTCCTGCCCCTGCAGCACGGCTCCTGGAAGAGCGGCCCCTGGCCGTTGCGGGGAGGGCACATGT
The DNA here is from genome assembly GCA_020444075.1 of Deltaproteobacteria bacterium. Classification (GTDB taxonomy): domain Bacteria; phylum Desulfobacterota; class Desulfobacteria; order Desulfobacterales; family Desulfosarcinaceae; genus Desulfosarcina. Next base: position 10,548 of record JAHLLR010000036.1, on the reverse strand, counting down.
TCCTGCTGCCCGGCGATTCCCCGGCCGGGCTGCGCCTGCCTCTGGAATCTCTGCCCTGGGTTTCCAAGGCGGATTTCCCCTATGACCACCCCCTGGATCCCATGGCCGACCGGGGACCGCTGCCCGAGCTTCACAGGGGCCAACAGGCTTTGCAAGGACATCCGCCGGAACGGGTGGGTGAAGGCGTGCGCACCCAGCCCAAGCCTTTTACCGAACCGGCCCCGGCGGTCGGCGAATCCGCCGCCTGGGTGGTCCGTACGGCCTTGTGCGTTCAACCCCGCGAGGGCCGGCTGTATGTGTTCATGCCGCCGATTGTCTCCCTGGAAGGGTACCTGGAGCTGGTGGCCGCCATTGAGGCCACCGCGGCAAAGACGGGATTGCCGGTGCTGATCGAAGGCTACACCCCGCCCTATGACCCGCGCCTGGACAGTTTCAAGATCACGCCCGACCCCGGGGTCATCGAGGTGAACATCCAGCCCATGCACAGCTGGCGGGAGATGGTCGACAGCACCACCGCGCTTTACGAAACAGCCCGCCAGACCCGCCTGGGCACCGAAAAGTTTTTGGTCGACGGCCGCCACACCGGCACCGGCGGCGGCAACCACATCGTCCTCGGCGGTGCAACCCCGGCGGACAGCCCCTTTCTGCGCCGGCCGGACCTGCTGCGCAGCTTCGTTTCCTTCTGGAACAACCACCCGTCCCTTTCGTTTCTTTTTTCCGGCCTTTTCATCGGACCCACCAGCCAGCAGCCGCGTATCGACGAAGCCCGGAACGACAGCCTCTATGAACTGGAGATCGCCTTTGCCGAGCTGGACCGGCAAACGGGTCCGGACCGTTCATGTCCGCCGTGGCTGGTGGACCGCCTGTTCCGCCACCTGCTGGTGGACGTCACCGGCAACACCCACCGCGCCGAGTTCTGCATCGACAAGCTCTATTCACCGGACAGCGCCGCCGGCAGGTTGGGGCTGCTGGAATTCCGTGCCTTTGAGATGCCGCCACACGCCCGCATGAGCCTGGCCCAGCAGCTGCTCCTGCGGACGTTTGTGGCCTGGTTCTGGCAAACCCCCTACCGCCGGGAGCTGGTGCGCTGGGGCACCCGGCTCCACGACCGTTTCATGCTGCCCCAGCCGCTGAACGACGATTTCGCAGACGTACTGAAGACGCTGAACCGGGCCGGCTTTCCGGTATCCATGGATTTTTTCCACCCCCATTTCGAGTTTCGCTTCCCGATCCACGGAAAAGTGGATTGCCAGGGCATGGAGATCGAGCTGCGCCAGGCCCTGGAGCCCTGGCATGTGCTGGGCGAGGAGCCCGGCGGCGGGGGGACCGCCCGCTATGTGGACTCGTCGGTCGAACGGCTTCAGATCAAGGTTTCCGGCATGACCGGAAAACGCCATATCGTGGTCTGCAACGGGAGGCGCGTACCCCTGAAGCCGACCCGCATGGAAGGCGTTTTCGTGGCCGGCATCCGTTATCGGGCCTGGCAGCCGCCATCCTGCCTGCACCCTACTATCGGCGTGCACACCCCCCTGACCATCGATCTTTTCGACACCTGGTCCGGTCGGTCCGTCGGCGGCTGCACCTACCATGTGGGCCATCCGGGAGGGCGCCACTATGACGTGTTTCCGGTTAACGCTTACGAAGCCGAAGGACGGCGTAACGCTCGCTTCGTTCCCGGCGGCCACACCCCCGGCATACTGGCTGAGGTGCCGGTCGAGGAAGCCAATCCATATTTTCCGTATACTCTTGATTTGCGTCGGTGAACGGAGTAAATCGGCTCCGGGCGGCCTATGGCGACGCCCGTGAACCGCAACACGAGGCATGAATTGAATGATCGACCCGGAACTCAACCGCCCGGCGGCATCCCAGGCTGCGCCGGCATCCCTGTTCGGCACGGTTGTCTTTCCCGGCGATGCCCATTGTGAGGCGTTTTCCTCGCCGGCACGACCCCGCGAGCACTGGCAGCCCCTGGTCACGGCGCTGGACGCGACGGGGGCCGAGACGCTCAACCTCAGACAGGACCGGGTCAGGCGCATGCGCCATGAGGACGGGGCCACCTACAACCCCTTCGACGACCCCACCGGGAAGGGAACCCCCTGGTCCCTGGAAATGATCCCGCTGCCCATCACCGCAGGAGAATGGGCCGGACTGGAAGCCGGCCTGATCCAGCGGGCGCGGCTGCTCGAAAAGATTCTGGCGGACACCTACGGCCCCCAGCACCTGCTCAAGGAGGGACGGATTCCCTCCGAGCTGGTTTTTGCCAACCCCCATTTCCTGCGGCCGTGCCATGGCATTCAACCCGCCGGCGGCCGGTTTCTGACCTATTACGCGGCCGACCTCTACCGGGGAGCGGACGGGCGCTTCCGGGTATTTCGGGATTACGGCGGCAACCCGGCCGGCCTGGGCTATGCCCTGGAAAACCGCATCGTCATCTCACGGGTCTTTCCCGAGTTGTACCACCAGACCCAGATTCGGCGGTTGGCGCCTTTCTTCCACAGCTTTCACCACAGCCTGATTCAGCGGGCCTCCCTCCGGCGCGATGACCCCGGCATCGTCCTGCTCTCTCCGGGGCCGGACAGCCGCATCTACTTCGAGCACGCCCTGCTTTCCCGGTACCTGGGCTACCCGCTGGTGGAAGGCCAGGATCTGACCGTGCGCAACGGCAAGGTGTTCCTCAAAAAACTGGCCGGACTGGAGCCGGTGGAGGCGATCATCCGGCTTACCTCGGACGACAGCAGCGATCCCTTCGCCCTGCGGCGGGAGACGGCGACCGGGGTGGCCGGACTCATCCAGGTCTCCCGGGAGCAGAATATCGACATCGTCAACCCCATCGGCAGCGGATTCGTGGACACGCCGGTCCTGTCGGTTTTCCTGCCCGCGCTCTGCCAACAGCTGACGGGAGAAAACCTGCTGTTGGAAAACCACCCGGCGTGGTGGTGCGGGACCGCCGATGGGCGGGATTATGTTTTGGCCAATCTGGAACAATTGATCGTGGGTCCGGCCATGGACCGCTCGACGCCCCCCCCCCTGCCGGACGAACGGATGGCCGCGATCCAGGCCTCGCCCCATACCTTCATGGCCCGGGAGCCGGTCCGCCCGTCGGTGGTCCCGGCCTGGGACCGCAGCAGCGTCAATTCCCGCAACACGCTGTTGCGGGTCTTTGCCTGCGCCACCGACGAAGGGTTCACCGTCATGCCCGGCGGCCTGGCCATCACCGCTGCGGATGTGGATACCCTGATCAGCGGGAGTCCGGAACATCAGCAGAGCAAAGATATCTGGGTATTGTCCGACCAGCCGGTGGAGCCATTCAGCCTGATGGGCGGACTCCAGGCAGTGGCCGAGTTCCGGCGCAGCAGCGATCTGCCCAGCCGGGTGGCCGACCACCTGCTGTGGCTGGGGCGCTACCTGGAACGGGCCGAGGGCCTGGTCCGGCTCCTGCGATCCGTCTTCCGCCGGCTTTCCGGTGAAGCCCGGCCGGGAGATATCCCCGAACTGCCGTTTCTGTTGAACCTGCTCAGGGCGGACCGCATCTTTCCCCCGGTTCCCGACGATGGTTTCGATATCCCGCGTTATCGGGAATTGTCGGCCCACCTGAATGCCGCTCTTTACGATAAGGACCGGCCCGAAAGCGTGGTCGCCATCCTCAAGCGGGTGCAGGACGCCGCCCGCAACGTACGCGACCGGCTATCCCTGGATTCCTGGCGCGTGATCAACCGGTTGGAAGACTTTGCCGACAATCCGGCCAGCGACCCGCTGGAGCTGCTGGACGACACGCTGTTTACGCTGAGCGCCTTCAGCGGACTGGCCATGGAGAGTATGACCCGCGGGCTGGGGTGGCGCTTCATGGACATGGGACGGCGGGTGGAGCGTGCCATGAACCAGGCCGGCCTGATCCGTATCGGCCTGCCCCAGGTGTGCGGCGAATTTCGCAGCGCTCTGGAGGCGCTGCTGGAAGTGGCCGACAGCATCATGACCTACCGGGCGCGGTACCGGTCGGCCTATCAGTTGGCGCCGGTGCTGGACCTGTTGATCGTGGACGAAAGCAACCCCAAATCCCTGGCCTTCCAGTTCAGCCAGCTGGTTGCCCACGTGGAGCACCTGCCCCGACAGAGCGACCGCCGCTTCGCCAGCCCGGAAGAGCGTTTGGCGCTGGAGATGCTCACCGCCGTTCGGCTGCTGGATCTTTCCGGCCTGCGCTGCAGCAAAGGGGTTGCCCAAACCGAGGGGTTGGCGGATTTTCTCGATCTCGTGGATGTCCGCCTCAAGGATTTTACCCGGCAGATCAGCGCCCACTACTTGACCCGGGTTCAGGCAACACCCCATTACTCCACGATCCCCGGCGATCGCCAGCCATGAGGTATTGCATCACCCACAAAACGGCCTACCGCTATTCGGAACCGGCCTCCCTGTCCCAGAACGAGCTGTTCCTGCACCCTCGCGAGACCGTCACCCAGCGGGTGATTCAAAGCCGATTGACCATCGTGCCGGAGCCCCAATACCTGCACCAGCGAATGGACTACTTCGGCAACATCGCCCATGTATTCATGGTGCAGCAGCCCCACGAGGAGTTGGCCATGAGCACCGTCAGCAGGGTGGAAACATCCCTGCCGGTCACACCGGCAGCGGCAGGTACGCCCCCTTGGGAAACTGTGGCCCGGCGACTGGCCGCCCATGAATCGCCGGCAGAACTCGAGGCCAACCAATTCGTCTTTGTCAGTCCGTTGATCGCGATCAGCCCCGCGGCGGCAGCCTATGCGCACCCATCCTTCCCCCCGGGCACACCCGTGCTGACAGGAGCCCTGGACCTGGTGCATCGAATCTTCACGGAGTTCACCTACGACAAGTCGGCCACCACCGTGGACACCACCGTGGACCAGGTGCTGGCCGACCGTAAAGGAGTCTGCCAGGATTTCGCCCATGTGGCCATCAGTTGCCTGCGTGCCCTGGGGCTGGCGGCCCGCTACGTCAGCGGCTATCTGGAAACGAAACCGCCGCCGGGAAAACCCAGGCTGGTCGGCGCAGACGCCTCCCATGCCTGGATCTCCCTGTTCGTTCCGGATGCGGGCTGGGTGGACCTGGATCCCACCAACAACCTGATTGCCGGTGAAAGCCACATCACCGTTGCCTGGGGGCGGGACTACGGCGACGTCACCCCGGTCAAAGGAGTGGTCATGGGCGGCGGCGTGCACTCGCTGTCCGTGACGGTTGACGTGGCGGTGCAAGCCTAACCGGCTGAAATCCAACAACCACGGAGGACCTCATGCGACAAACCTGTTTTCTCGTAATCGTAAACGTGTTGGTTTTGTTTACCGTCGGCACCGCCTTCGGCGACGCAGCACCCGTCAGCGATGCCACGCAGGAGTGCCTGGGTTGCCACGCCATCTATCATCCGGGCATCGTTGCCGACTGGCAGAAGAGCCGCCATGCGATGATCACGCCCAAAACAGCCATGACCGTCGACGAAATGCAGCGACGCATGTCCGGCAGCAACGTGCCCGAGGCGCTCCAGGCAACCAGCGTGGGGTGTGCCGAGTGCCATACCCTGAGGGGCGGGGCCCATGCAGACACCTTCGAACACAACGGCTACGAAATCCATGTGGCGGTCAGCCCGGACGACTGCGCCACCTGTCACACCACCGAGCGCGAGCAGTATTCCAAAAACATCATGGCCATGGCCGAGAAGAACCTGTCTGAAAACACGCTTTACAACGATCTGCAGCGCAGCATCTTAGGGGCGGCGGAAGTAAAACCGGATCGGGTTCATTTTACACCGGCCAATGACATGACCCGGGCGGATGCCTGTTACTACTGCCATGGCACCCGGTTGCAGGTGACCGGTACCGAAACCCGCGACACCGATGCCGGAGAACTGGAATTCCCCGTGATCGCCGGATGGCCCAACCAGGGCGTGGGCCGCGTCAATTTAGACGGCAGCCGGGGCGCCTGCTCGGCCTGTCACACCCGCCACCGGTTTTCCATCGAAATGGCCCGAAAGCCTTATACCTGCAAGGAGTGCCATGTGGGTCCGGATGTACCGGCGTTCAAGGTCTATTCCGCCAGCAAGCACGGCAATATCTTCTCTTCCATGAATAACGGGTGGGACTTCAACAAGGTCCCGTGGGTCATCGGAGAAGACATCCAGGCACCCACCTGCGCGACCTGCCACATCAGTCTGACGGTGAATACCGACGGCGACGTGGTCAACCCGCGCACCCATCAGATGAGCGATCGGCTGGGCTGGCGGATCTTTGGCCTGGTCTACGCCCACCCCCAGCCCAAATCGCCGGACACCACCCTTATTCGAAACAAGGCCGGACTGCCCCTGCCCACCGACCTGGACGGCGGTTTTGCCGCCGATTACCTGATATCCGCAGACGAGGCCGCCGCCCGGCGGGCAACCATGCAGCGCACCTGCCTGGCGTGTCACGACACCTCATGGGTGCAGGGCTATTTTCAACGCCTGGACAACACCATCGCCACATCCAACCAGGCCGTGCAGACGGCCACACAGGTGATGGCATCAATCTGGGGAAAAGACTACGCCCACGGTCTGGCAGCCAACGGCAGCATTTTCGACGAGTACATCGAACGCCGCTGGAGCGACATCTGGCTGCTCTACGCCAACAACATCCGGTTTGTGTCGGCCATGGCCGGCGGCGGGGATTACGGTGTATTTGAAGACGGCCGCTACCACCTGACCAAGGCCATCATGGAGATGAAGGACTGGCAGCAGACCCGCGATCTGATCATGAAAAAACGATAGGTTCAACCGGGTCTTTGCCCTGGAAACCGAGGGTAACCGTGGCAAGGCCCTTGGTCCTGAAGTAATTACCTTCCGCCGACCCTGCGGCTGAGCGCCGCAACCTTTTCAATGTAAGCGCGGATGTCGCATTTGCGTTCGAGACCGGATGCCGCCATGTAACGCACCTTGCCGAAAATCCCACGCTCGAACCATGCCCGGTCGTGCAGGCCGAAGACCCAGCCCACGCCGGCGTATGAGTTCGGGTCCCGGCCATCGAGGAAGTATCGGTTGTTCAGCGCGAGTGCCCTTTCAAACGCCTGTTCCGGCGACGGCGACCACTCGATGATCTTCTTGCCCCAGTACATGCGCATATAGCTGTGCATGAAACCGGTGTCGCGCATTTCCGCCATGGCGGCATTCCAGTATGGATCGTGGGTGTTGGCCGCCTCCAGCGTTTGCCGGTCGTAAATGATCTCGCGCCGGTCGGCGGCGTGTTCCGCCAACGTTTTTTGCGCCCAGGCGGGCAGGCAGTGGTACTGGTCATAGTCCGGCGTGTAGTGGACGAAATTGGCCGCCAGTTCACGGCGTACGATCAACTCCTCCAGATAAGCGGCGCGGTCCGCTGGTGAGCCAGCGGGTGCATTGGCGATCTGCAGGGCCAGGAACACCGGCGAGATCTGGCCGAAGTGCAGGTAGGGGCTCATGTGGGAGATGTCGTCGGTCTGGGGCTGGTTACGATTGGCTTCATAACGGTGCAGGTGCCGGGCGATGAATCGGCGCAGCCGCTTCTTGGCTTCCCCCGGGCCGCCCTTGAAAAATGGTGTCACGGCCGGGACCGTCCTGTTTATCGCGAGACCTTCCAGGATCGGGTCGATGGCGCCAAGGTCCAGGCTTTCCATTCCGATAGCGATGGATGCGCGTTTAGGCCGGTACCGGGGACAGGGCACCAGGAACCGCTCCAGGTGCTTGTGGATCCTGGGGCGAATGGTGCGGGCCGCATACTCGGCCTTGGGGGATACGGTAGCCACAGGCACCACCACATCACCTTCCACGGCGATGGCCCGGCAAGGGGCGGATGCTGCCAACGCCTGGCGCCATCCGCGCTGATGGCGGGTGTAGCCCACATCGCAGACCAGCAGGGCCGACCGGTCCATCAGCGGGCCGATCGCCGTGGCGGGATCGCCCTTGCGCACCACCATGCCGATGTGGCGTCCGGCCAACTGGCGACGGGTTTCAGCCAGCCCCTCCAGCATAAAGCGGTAATGGCGCAGGTTGGCCTCCGGGTAGCTGTCGGTCAGCGCAAAAGCCACCAGAACGGGCAGGTCCAGACGGTTGGCCCGGGAGATGGCGTATTCCAGGGCCGGGTTGTCATGGGCCCGCTGGGACTGCTGCATCCAGTAGAGCACCCACGCTCCTTTTTGTACGGCATTCCGGTTGAGAATGCTGATGCGCTCCGGTTCAATGCCCATGGGTCTTGAATTCCTTTCCCTGCTCTGGTTTGCCGGTAAAACGGGCGAATGCATTTGAAGGTTTCCGACCGGCATACCTCCTGCTTTGCCGCGTTCATGGCCCCCCTTATGTGAATGGGTTTGACATGGGGGCTGAGGCCAAGGTAATCCTATGATATTCGGATCATTGATGAAACTACAAGGGAAATTCTGATATCGAACAACCCCCTAAGTTTTCCGGGACTCGAATGGAACGGTCCTTCGATTAAAAATAGCCGGGAGATCCGGAACGCAACCAGCTTCCGTCCACTCATCAGGGATTCTGCGTGAGTTAAAGGCTGGCAGCAGAGTTGAATCGCAGACGCATTACCGGTAGATTCACTAATTGATCAGATAAGCCTAACCATCCGAAGGATTCACCCATGCCAAAGGAATCTGACAGCACCGGACCGATCATGTCTGAAATTGAAGCACTGCGCCGACAGGTCGCCCGATTGAAAGGCATCGAGCAGCGCTGCAATCAGGCCGAGGCGGCACTCAAGGCCATTGAAGAAAGAAACCGGCTCCTGGGCGACAGCGCCCCGCTGGGGATATTCACCATCGATAACCAGGGCAGGATCACCGGTATCAACCGCAAAATGCTGGACATGTTTTCCTGGACGATGGCCGACGACCCGACATCGATGAATCTGTTCGATGGTCATTCCTTGGCTGGATCAGGGATTGTTGCCGATATTCAGCGCTGCATCGCCCAACAGAAATCGGTGGTCGCCGAACATCCCTACATCGACCCCCAGGGGTCCTGCATCCATTTGCGCTACTATCTCAGCCCCATACCCGGAAACGATGTCGCCGCCAGCGGTGTCATGGCCATTGTCGAAGACAATACCGACCTGAAAAGGACGGAGGAGGCACTCAGGGAAAGCGAGAAACGCTATCGCCAGTTGTTTCAATCGGCACCCTTCGCCCTGATCGAATGGGATGTTTCCCGTCTGAAAGCCTATCTTGAAAAACTGCGCACATCCGACGTCTCCGACTTCAGAGAATATCTGGGACAAAATCCCCAGCAGGTGCACCACTGCTGGTCGTTGATAAAGACCGTCGACTATAATCAGGCCTTTTTAAAACTGATGGGTGTCAGCGACAGCGACGGGCCGATCGATGCTTTTATTCCAACGGACGCAAAGGGCTTTTTGAGGATGGCCCGGGAGATCATCCTGGTGGCTGCGGCAGGGAACACGGCGGAAGAGCGGGAAGAGACAATCGTGACGACAACCGGCGAGCCCAAAATCGTTTTGGGAAAATCATTGGTTGTCTCCGGCCACGAAGATACCCTGGGACGGGTGGCGATTGCCATGGTGGACATCTCTCAGCGCAAAAAGGCGGAAGAGGCCTTGCGGGAGAGCGAACGGCGATTCAGGGATCAGGCCTTTCGGGACGGCTTGACCGGCCTCTACAACCAGCGCTACCTGTACCAGTCTCTCGCCGAATGGATTGAACGCGCGCAAACCACCGACATCCCGATTTCAATAATATTCATGGACCTGGACCATTTCAAAAAGATCGTGGACACCCATGGCCACCTCAACGGCAGCCGGGCCATCCGGAAAGTAGCCGGGACAATCGGCAACTGCCTGGAAGAACCCGCTTTTGCCGTGGCTTATGCGGGGGACGAGTTTGTGGTGGTCCTGCCGGGGCTGGATCAGTCCCGGGCGCGGCAAAAAGCGGCCGAGATCCGTGCCAGGGTGAGAAATACGGTCTATGTCCTGGACCAGGGCATCGAGGTCCGGCTGCGGGCCAGCTTCGGGATAGCGACCTTTCCGCAACATGCCACGGACTTGAACGGTCTGATTGCCGCCGCCGACCATGCCCTGTTCGCCATCAAGGAGGCCGGCAAAGACGCTATCGGCCAGTTTTAAAATCAGGCACCAAATTCACACTTCCTATTATTTATCAGTGGGATATGATAGAAAAAGGGGATGGGGTTTCAAATAAGCAACGTTTTTCAAACTAGATGGGCAACCTTGATTTCAACCAAGCCGGTTATTCGTCGTCTTCTGATGAATACCGTATGCTGTTCATCACAAGGCATGCGAAGGGACAGGCCCTTATTCTGAAAGGCAGCCACTGCCGGCCAGCCGGAAAATTAATTATATTTCAGTGAATTACGGGGCTTTGTGCATGCCCTTGCTTATCGTTCCCTGGCGCTCAGCTTAGTCCTTACCTGGAGGAGAGAAATGGATCAGCCGGATCGCTACCAGCGAGGCTGGGAAAAACTTAAAGAAGTTGACGGAAAAGCCGGCGAAAGGGTCGTCGACAGCCTGAAAGATATCGCACCGGACTTTGCCCGGTTGCTGA
>JAHLLR010000035.1 GCA_020444075.1 Deltaproteobacteria bacterium | reverse complement strand
TAAGAGCGGCTTCCAGCCGAAATCCAGGTAAATCCGTTGTTTTTCGCGGCTGGAAGCCGTTCCTACGCTGCCGGGAGTAGAAAGATGCCCCTTCCGGCCAGGAACAAAGGATGTTGAAAAACGTCATGAGCGCGGGCAAGACAAGGCAAAATTTGGCGAAAAAGCGGAGTTTATGTGTGATAAATGAGAATTTTGAGCCAAATTTTAACGCTGTATTGCCAAGCGCAATAGTTTTTCAACAACCTGTTAGAAGCGGAAAAACGCGCCGAACGATATATTGTCCACCACGTAATCATAGCGGTACACGCTCTGATATTCATTGTTGGACCGGGCTTTCTGGTGCTGCCACCAGCCGATCAGGCTCCACTGGTCGGTCAGGTCGTAGCGCAGGGAGAGGATCGTTTCGTGAAGCGCTTCCCACTGTTTGTCCGAGGTGTATACAAGCCGACCGCATTGCGTGCCAGCCGGTCCGTGTAGTCGACCCGCCGGTAGGCGTATGAGAACCCCGGCGTCAGCGGCAGCAGATCGAAGGTGTAGGAGACGTAAGGCCTGACCGTGTAAGCATAGTAGTCGTAAAAATCATTGATGAAGACCGTGTTGGGGTTGGGGACCACGCCCACCAGGTCGTAATAGTTCTGGTTGCTGTCATATCGGCCGCCGTCGAGTTCCACACCCAGCCGAACCCCGCCGCCGATATTTTCAAACAGGTACCATCCGTTGAGGTTCAGGTTGTAGACGAAATTCTTCTGGGGCGCCGTTGACAGGCCGTTGAGCTCGACCACTTTCTTGTCATCGAGGTCCTTGTAGAGCATGGACGCTTCCGATGTCCAGGGCCAGCCATAGTCCTTGAGCCATTTATATCCAGCCTTGACGATCGTGCCGTGATAGTCCTTCTCGTCCGCTTCATCCGGCTGGCCGGGGATCTGGACCAGGGACCAGCAGTTCTGACTGAATGCGGTTCATGCTGATATTTGCCGATCTATTCAATTACTAAAAACAAGATTTCGCGATGGGTCTCGCTAGAAAAATCACAAACCATTGTTTTAATTGGATATATTTATCTAGACACAAGCCCTTTTTACTGCTATAGATTACAGTGAGTTATCTATGCAGGGGGGCTGTGGTGCACATCAAAAAGCATCTGAGTTTCAACGCACTGCGAAGGGCTCTTTCCGAACTCTTCGATAAGATCGACGATTCCCGACAGGCGGGCAAAGTCGAATTCTCGATGCACGATTGTTTGATGAGCGCCTTGGCGATGATGTTCTTTCAAGACCACTCCCTGCTTTCTTTTCAACGGCGAATGCAAGATCGCATGCAGTGCTGCAATTTAAAAGCGATGTTTGCGGTCAAGAAAATCCCCAGTGACAGCGCCTTGCGACAAACCCTGGACAATGTCCCCACGCACGTCCTGTATCCGGCATTCTCGATCTTGCTCCAACACCTGCAGCGGGGAAAACAGCTGGTCGCCTACCAACTGGAAAGCGGGCATTCTTTGATCGGCCTGGACGACTCACAGTATTTTTCTTCCGAAAAGATCCATTGTCCCAACTGCCTGACATACAAGGGCGCAAAAAGATCAACACGGTATTCCCATCAGATCCTGCAGGCGATGATACTGAGCCCTGACCGGCGCCAGGTCCTGCTCATGGCCCCGGAGCCGGTGGCCAACACCGATGGTCACACCAAGCAGGATTGCGAGATCAATGCCGCCAAACGAATTGTGGCCGACATCCGTGCCGCTCATCCTAAACTGAAGATCATTATTACGGCCGATGGCCTCTACTCGAAACAACCCTTTGTCGATGTGTTGAAAGCGGCACGGATGTCTTTCATCCTGGTGGCCAAACCCACCGATCATACCGTGTTGTTCGAATGGGTCAATGAACTCGACGGTCTTGGGCAATGCGAGTATTTACAGTTCAGTGATGAGAAGGGGCGACGCCACGTTTATCGCTGGGTCAATCAGGTGCCGCTCAATGGCAGCCGCAATGCCGATCCGGCGAACTTTTTTGAGTATTGGCTGCATGTCGATCAAAAGATCACCTATCACAACAGTTGGGTAACCGACATCGCGGTCGGAAAAGGCAATGTCGTTGAACTGGTACATGCCGGCCGGGCGCGCTGGAAGATTGAAAACGAAACCTTCAATACCCTGAAGAATCAGGGGTACCACATCGAACACAACTTAGGGCATGGACAACGATTTCTATCGAACACGTTTTTTGTGCTCAACCTGTTGGCCTTTTACATCCATCAAATCCTGGAATTGTGCGATCGTGGCTACCAGTATTGCCGATCCAAGTTTAGTTCCCGCAAAGAGTATTGGAACAATCTGCGCACGGCCATCCGTATGATGCTCTTTCGTGATTTCGATCACCTCTTGCGCAATGTGGCCGACCCGCCTGAAATCAGAGCCCCTTAACAGGTCTGTTAAGCCATGCAAACAGATGACGCACAACACCTATCCCCCTGTCGACGGGCGGATACCGCCGATCTATTGTCTGTTGCCGTCCAGTCCAATCATAGTGCTTACAACCGAGGCCGTTATTTCATCCAATCGACTGAAAAATGGCCTCCCGTCTATCCTTTTCAGTGCCCTGTTAGCAAATAAATCAGTGTATAGATGCTTCATCCAGAATTGCTGCTCCTGTAGTGAATCGCTTGCATCTGTGAAAAAAGTTTCATATAAAGTTGTTTTTAACCGTCAAATTTTTTTTAGGCTTACTGATAATCGGAAACTCGATTAAAAATACAGAATCGGGCTGAAGACAACGAAATAGAGCTTAACACACTATAATTTTGTTATAAAAAACTGAATTCAGCCTGAATGTCAACAATTTGGTCAACCATTGTTTACACATATTCCACCACACGCTCGCTTTTGGTACCAGCAATACCTGTGCCGCCACTTCATTTTTAAGATACCTAGTTATAACCGAAAGAAATATTAATCTTTTTTAATCATTTTTCCTGAAAGTCGTATGCAAGGATTATTATAAGATAATTTATACACATGTTTTTATTTGTTATTGAAAAACTTATTGACATTTTTTTTCCATAACCGTTAATTTGTGTAAATTTCCCCTCATCTGGTATCCGATCAAAGGAGTCACTGTGTCCGAACTCAACCCGGACAAACTGGACAAAGATCTGATCAGACTGCTTAAGGTGGATGGCCGCGCACCCACGGCCCATATCGCCGAAAAACTGGAGGTCACCACCCCGACCGTTCGGTCCCGCATGAAAGCGCTGATCGAGGCAGGCATTCTGCGTGTGGCAGGCCTGGTTAACCTGTCGGCCGTATCCGATCTGACAACGGCGCTGATTGGAATTAACATCGAATCCCGAGGCCAGTTGAGCAACCAGCTCGAAAAACTGACTTCGCTGAGACAGGTTCACTGGGCGGCAGTGGTCACCGGACGATTCGATGTCATCGCCGAAGTGGTGGTCAAAGGCGGGACGGAGGATCTCTATACATTCACTTCCATAGATCTGCCCACCATCGGTCGGGTAACCCATTGTGAGACATTCGTGGTCATGCGGTCCAGCCGGAAGTGGTTGTTCAAGCCCGTCGGACTCGAAGACTGGTAACAGGCACCATCGATCCTCAGCGATCCCCGGTCCGTTGACAGCGCTGTCCGAAGACCCGGCGGCATCGCGAGGATGAAGGCATTCATCAACTAACGAATAAAACAGGAGTGTACAAACAGTGAGAGTATTGGTATTAGGAGGATGCGGCATCCAAGGGAAAACCGCCGTTTATGATCTGGCCCGAACCACCGCCGTCGAACGCGTAATCTGTGCCGACGTCAACCTTGAGAAAATCAAGGAGATATCGGGTTTCATCGACATGTCGAAGGTCAGCACCGAATCCCTTGACGCCGGCGATTCGGAGAGCCTGGACCGCCTTTTCCGGCAGGTGGATGTGGTTATCGATCTGCTCCCCCGGCAGTTTCTGGAGAGTGTCTGCCAGGCAGCCATCCGCACCGGCGTCAGCGTGGTGAACACCAACTACGCTTATTCTATTGCGCACCTGAACGAAGAGGCCCGGGCTGCAGGAGTGGCCATCATGCCCGAATGCGGACTGGACCCGGGAATCGACCTGGTTCTGTATGGCGAAGCTTACCGCCGCTTCGACGAGCTCAATGTGATCAACTCCTACTGCGGCGGATTCCCGGAACGCGCCGCTTGCGACAACCCGCTCAACTACAAGGTATCATGGGTTTTCGAAGGGGTGCTCGCCTCCACCAAAAGAGACAGCCGGGTGGTCCGGGAGGGAGCGGTGATCGACATCCCCGGTGCCCGCCAGCACGATCCGGAGTACCTCCACACCGTAGATTTTCCGGCTCTTGGGACCCTGGAGGCCATCCCCAACGGCAATGCAGTATTTTTCACCGATGCCCTGGGGGTCACTGAAACCATCCGTGAAACCGGGCGCTACTCTCTGCGCTGGCCCGGTTGGAGCGCCTTCTGGCGCCCGTTGAAGCAATTGGGTTTTTTGAGCGAAGATCCCGTGGCCGGCCTTCCCTGCCCGGTGTCGCCCTATCAGATGATGGACAAACTTCTTGGCCCCCAGCTTCAGTACCAGCGCAACGAAAAGGATCTGGTGGCCATGCTCAACGTGTTCGAGGGCAAAAAAGACGGCCGGCGGGTTCGCCTGGCCAGCCGACTGCTCATCGAACGGAATCTGGAGACGGGGCTCATGGCCATGGCCCAGGGAGTCGGCTACCCGGCCAGCATCGCCGCCCAGATGATCGCCAGGGGAGAAATTACAGGAAAAGGGGTTCTGTCACCGATGAAGCATATCCCCTACCCTGCCTTCATCGATGCGTTGCGGTCCCGCGGGATCATTGTCGAAGAGGAGGAGATCACGTTGCCGTAATTGCGGCCTTGTGCTGCTGGGTCAAATCAAATAACAGAGGACATTCAACCAAGGAGGAAGCGATGAAGACACGAATTTTGGCGGTACTGCTGGCATTGATCATGATCACGACCGGAACCGCAATGGCCAACACCCTCGCAGACATCGTCCAGCGGGGAGAACTGCGCGTGGCTGTTCAGTCCGGCGCGGCCCCCTATGCCTTTGTGGATAAAAATGGCGAACAAACTGGTTCGATGGTGGATTTTGCCAAGGACATGGCCGACCGCATGGGCGTCAAGCTCAAGATTCTGGATTTTGACTGGGACGGGCTGATTCCGGCGCTGCTGTCCGGAAAGGCGGATATCCTTGCCGCGGACATGACCCCCACGCTCAAGCGTCATCTTAAAATCACCTTTTGCGACCCGTGGTACTATGTGCAGCCCTGCGTGTTCACCACCACCGGCGCCGCCTTCAAGGTCCCGGAGGATGTCAACAAGCCGGACGTAACCGTGGGCGTGCTGCTGGGTTCCACCGGTGAAACCATCGCCAAACAATACCTGCCCAACGCCAAAATCAAGACGTACAAGGGCGGCGGGCGCATGATCGTCCAGGCCCTTTTGGCCGGCCACGTGGATGCGGGCGTCAACGACGACCTCGCCGTACTGACCGTGCTGCCGGATTTCCCGTCCAACTCGGTGCGGGTCCTGGATCAACGCCTGGGCCAGGGCAAGGATCCGCTGGCCTTTGCGGTCCGCCACGAGTCAGTGAACCTGTGGCAATGGATCAACCTTTATCTGAAGTTCGCCCACAGCGACGGTTCCTACGATAAAAACATCAAGTACTGGATGGAATCCACGGATTGGAAAAAAGACCACTGATCGGGGCACCGGTGGTCCCGCAATCAATGTATTCAG
Organism: Deltaproteobacteria bacterium; assembly: GCA_020444075.1. Taxonomy (GTDB): domain Bacteria; phylum Desulfobacterota; class Desulfobacteria; order Desulfobacterales; family Desulfosarcinaceae; genus Desulfosarcina. The sequence goes on along the minus strand of JAHLLR010000035.1, from coordinate 45,092 downwards.
GCTACAACAGGCCATAGATACCAAAGAAACGGACTGACGTAGGAGAGCGGCTTTCAGCCGCACCAATCGCCTTTTGTGCTCGCGGCTGGAAGCCGCTCCTACGCAAACCAGCCCAATCGCTGGACGCTTCTTTGTTGTCTCCGATTTTTTTTATGCAACCAATAGGTCAGCCATGCTTGAAGGGTTTAATTTCAGAGTTATCTGGGAGTATATGCCGTTTTTCATGGAAGGACTGCGCAACACCTTCCTGATATCCATCGTTTCCCTTTTTCTGGCTCTGATTGCAGGAATCATCGCCTGCGCCTGCCGGCTCTCCCCGTGGCGGCTGGTTCGGGGCCTCTCCATCGCCTATATCGAATCCATCCGCTCCACCCCCCTCCTGGTTCAGATCTACTTCCTGTACTTCGGCCTGCCCACATTAGGCCTGCGGGTACCTGAGCTACAGACGGGCATCATTGCCCTGATGCTCAACAGCGGCGCCTACATCGCCGAGATTGTCCGGGCAGGCATGACGTCGGTGCCCAACGGACAGATCGAAGCGGGCATCGCGTCGGGATTGAACTACTTTCAGCGGATGCGCTTCATCATCCTCCCTCAGGCCCTGGGAGTGACGGTACCGCCCCTGCTGGGGCAAGCCATTGTCCTGTTCAAGGATTCGGCCCTGCTTTCCCTGATTTCGGTCATGGAACTGACCCGGGTCGGGCAGACGCTCACCTCCGAGCGTTTCATGCCCTCGGAAGCCTTTTTTACCGTGGCCTTCCTCTACCTGTGCATCTACTTCGTGCTGAAATCCCTGGCTGACTGGTCCCAGAAAAAGCTCATTTTCAGGGAGGCCTACTGACCATGATGCTCTTTTACTTCCAGCGGCTGATCGAAATTTATCCCTTTTTCCTCAAGGGGCTGTGGATGACGGTGGCCGTGTCGGGCATCAGCCTGGTCTTCGGAACGATCTTCGGATTGGTGCTGGGCATTTTGCGCGCCTCGGGAAACAAGTTTTTCGTGGCCATTATCGGTGTCTACGTGGCCGTCATCCGGGGCACACCCTTCGTGGTGCAGATATTTATTGTCTTTTTCATTCTGCCCGAATGGGGAATCCAACTGGACGCGTTCCCGGCAGCAATAATCTCCTTGACAATCCTGGCGACAGCCTTCATCTGCGAGATCGTGGCCGGCGGGATTAAGGCGGTCCCCAATGGCCAGTGGGAAGCAGCGGCATCCTCTGGCCTGAACATTTTTCAGCAGTTGCGATACGTGATCGTACCCCAGAGCTTGCAGACCATCCTCCCGCCCCTGGTCGGCCAGTATGTGCTGCTGATCAAGGATTCTTCGGTGGTATCGGTCATCGGCGTGGTGGAATTGACCCGGGTGGGATGGGTGACCGTTAATCGGATTCCGGAAGGGTTGATGGTTTTCTCACTGGTGGGTGTCCTCTATTTTGCCATCTCCTATCCGCTGATCCGGCTGTCCAACCGGCTCGAAAAGAAAATGGCCACCCAGCAGGTCATGCTGTAGCAACACATTATACGGAAATCGGGGAAATAAGAAAATGATCAAATTCAAGGGTGTCAACAAGTGGTTCGGCAAACTCCATGTCCTCAGGGATATCGACCTGCATGTCTCTCCCGGCGAAGTGGTGGTCGTTTGCGGCCCCAGCGGATCGGGAAAGTCCACCCTCATCCGCTGCATCAACCGCCTGGAGAAGTTCCAGAAAGGGGAACTGTTCGTAGACGGCACCCCCCTGCACGACCATTCCACCAATTTGACCAAACTGAGGGCTGAGATCGGATTCGTCTTTCAGCAGTTTCACCTCTACCCCCACATGACGGCCCTGCAGAATGTCGCCCTGGCACCCATCAATGTGAGAAAGATGAAACGGGCCGATGCCGAAGCGCTGGCACATGAAAAACTGGCTCGTGTAGGCTTGGCGGACAAGGCCGATGCACATCCGACCCAGCTTTCCGGGGGTCAGCAGCAGCGGGTGGCCATCGCCCGCGGCCTGGCCATGTCTCCCAAAATCATGCTCTTCGACGAACCCACCAGCGCCCTGGACCCCGAGATGATCGGCGAGGTGCTGGACGTGATGGTCAAACTGGCCAGTGAAGGCATGACCATGTGCGTCGTCACCCATGAGATGGGTTTTGCCCGACAGGTGGCCCACCGGGTCATTTTTATGGACGAGGGCAGCCTGGTGGAAACCGGCAAGCCCCACGATTTTTTCGCCAATCCCCAGACGGACCGTGCCGCCCAGTTTATCAGTAAGATTCTGACCCACTAGGACCCGAACGCACGGGTTATGAAACCCTAGCCGAATCCCCCCGGATCCACCCAAACCGATTATTGAGACGGACGATAGCATGTGATATCATCCCCGCCTGAAGTCCGCAGAAAAATATGAACACAGCGCCGATGGATGAGACTCACCTCGTCCGGCACGACACATCCAATCAATTGAGAAAGGAAGATGCATATGAAGCGGTCAACCATGATTTGGACGGCAACGGCAATTGCAGTTTTTGTACTGACCGGCTGGAGTTTGGGATTTGCGGCCGATCATTTGAGCGTAATCAAGGAACGGGGCAAACTGATTGTCGGCACCTCGGCCGACTACCCGCCCTATGAGTCGGTGGACCCTTCGGGTAAATTCGTCGGGTTCGATATGGACCTGGTCCGCGAAGTCGGCAAACGGATGGGGGTGGATGTCGAGATCAAAGACATGGGCTTTGACACCCTCATCGCCGCCGTGCAGAACAAAAAAATAGATCTGGTCGCCGCGGCCATGCAGGGCACCGCAGAACGGGACAAGACCGTCGATTTTTCCATTCCGTATAATTTTGTACAGGATGCCTTTGTCACATCCACCAAAGCCGATGTAAAAATGAGTTCTCCCAAAGATGCCGCCGGCAGGAAGATCGGCACCCAGACGGGCACCATCCAGGAAAGCTGGATCCGGAAGAACCTGATCGAAACCGGACTGACCCCCGAAGACCACCTGTTTCAGTATGAGCGGGTGGACAATGCCGGCCTGGACCTGGCCGCCGGACGCATCGACCTGCTGCTCATCCAGGCCAAGCCGGCCAGGGACCTGGTCGGAAAAATGAAAAACCTGAAAATTGCCCTGGTGACCACGGATACCGTCCTGGCCGGCCAGTGCCTCGCCTTGCCCGATGGTGAAACCCAGCTCAAAGCCGAGATCGACCGGGTGATCGAAGACTTGAAGAAAGAGGGATGGATCGAGAAAACGAAGAAAGCGCACGGTATCGATTAAACCGGTTTCCGCTACCCTTCAAAACTGATGGCCTCGTAAAAAGTCCCCCAGGTGTCATTCCCGCGGAGGCGGGGCACGTAGTGAAGCTTTAGCGCTATCTATAACTATTTGAATCTTATGGATCCCCGTCTTCACGGGGATGACAAAAAACCTGAGATCTCGACTTTTTACGATTCCATCAAAACTGAAACGCCGCAAGAAAAGAGCGGACGACCCGGACAAGATGAAGCCTCATTTGTCGGGGCGTCCGCCACAACCTTTCATGTCACGCATCAGGAAGCCATGAGCGTATTGTCCCGGAGCCTGTTGACGGTTCTTCAATATCTGATCCCCGGGATCGGTATAACGGTGTCCGTCACCCTGATTGCCCTGACCATCGGTCTGGTGATCGGGACGGTGATGGCTGTGCTCCGGATTTACGGGGGGCGGTTCCTCTCGCCCGTTGCAGCGGTCTACAGTATTGTCGTGCGGGCTGTTCCGGTGGTTGTCATTATTTTCATCCTGTTTTTCGTCATCTCCGAACTGGTCGATCTGTCCCCCTTTCTGTCGGGAGCCATCGCGCTGGGATTTGCCAGCGGCGCTTACCAGTCGGAGATTTTCCGCGGGGCGATCCTGTCCGTCCCCCCAGGCCAGATGATCGCCGCCCGCGCCATCGGCATGAGTCGGTTCACCGCCATCCGCAGCATCATCCTGCCTCAGGCTGTCCGGCTGGCGATTCCGGCATGGTCCAACGAATTTACCCTGGTGTTGAAAGATTCAACCCTGGTCTATGTCATCGGTGTGCCGGAATTGCTGCGACGCGCCCAATGGGTCAGCGCCCGTACCCTGGAACCGTTTTTGGCGTTCGGCACGGCGGCAGCGTTTTACATCGTATTCACCCTGCTGGCCAGCCGCCTGCTGGGCACTCTGGAACGCCGATACAAAATCATCATGTAGAGAAGAAGGACCATGCCTGAAAAGCCCATCCTCAGAATAGAAAACCTACGAAAATCCTTCGGCGGGACAGAGATCATCAAGGGCATTTCACTGGAGGTCCTGCCCAGGGAGGTCGTGGTCATCGTCGGCCCCAGCGGTACGGGAAAAAGCACCCTGCTCCAATGCATCAACCTGCTCACCCGGCCTACCGGTGGGCGGATCTGGCTGGCCGACCGGGAAATCACCGCACCCGGCGTTAATGTGAACCGGATTCGCCAGCGGATCGGCATGGTTTTTCAGGAATTCAATCTTTTCAATCACCTGACGACCCTGGACAATGTCACCATCGGCCTGACCCGGGTCCTGGGGATGAAAGCGGACGAGGCCCGTCGCAAAGGCCGGTTTGAATTGGACCGGGTGGGGTTGTCCGACCATGCGGACAAGTATCCCGCTCAGCTTTCCGGCGGGCAGAAGCAACGGGTCGGCATTGCGCGTGCCCTGGGAATGGATCCAGCCATCATGCTTTTTGATGAGCCGACGTCGGCTCTCGATCCCGAATTGACCGGCGAGGTGTTGAACGTCATGCATAAACTGGCACGGGAAGGCATGACCATGCTGGTGGTTTCCCACGAGATGGGGTTTGCCCGCGAGGTGGCCCACCGCATTGTCTTCATGGAAGCCGGCTTCATTGTCGAAGCGGGTCCGCCGCAGCAATTGTTCGAAGCGCCCAGATCGGAACGCGCCAGACAATTCCTGTCCATGATCGCCCGGTCGCATAACGGTGCGGATTCTCCCGAGGATCAACGCGGCAGGGTCGCAGACGATGCGACCCGGAAGCCGTAAGCGCCAATAAGGCCGATGAGACCCTCATGAACGAGTTCTTTATTTTTTTCCAGACCATTATTCCCGAACTGCTCCAGGGCACGCGGGTAACCCTCAAGATCGCCGGCGGAGCGCTGTTCATCGGCTTTGCCGTCGGGCTTCCAACGGCACTGATCCGCGTCTATGGAAGTCCCTGGCTTCAGCTTATCGTCACCGGATACATCAATATCTTCCGCGGCACTCCGCTGCTGGTCCAGCTTTTTGTCGTTTACTACGGTCTTCCCGATTTAGGATTGACCTTTTCGCGGTTAACCGCGGCTTATCTGACCCTCGGCCTGAACAGCAGCGCGTATCAGGCGGAATATTTCCGGGGCGCCATTCAGTCGGTGGGCGAGAAGCAAATGGTGGCCGCCCGCGCCATCGGCATGAGCCGGTTCAAGGCGATCCGATATATCATTTTGCCCCAGGCCTTCCGACTGGTCATGCCGTCATGGTCCAATGAAATGATCTCCATCATCAAATACACCGCGGTGGTCTTTCTGATCGCCGTGCCGGACCTGATGGGCAAAGCCAAAATGGTTTCCAGCCGCTATTTTGCGCCTATTTCAACCTACATCATTGTCGCGCTGATCTATCTGGTCATCGTCGGGCTGGCGACGTTGATTTTGCGGTATGTCGGCAAACGATTCGAAACCCCGGGACTGGAAAGCATGGAAACGGCAACCCGGTGAAAAAGGATCTGAAGCATAACGCCCCCTCGCCTCGACCGGCCGATGGAGAAAGAAGGCCATGGCCAGAATAGACCTGCCAGGGATCCGGAATAGCTTACGCATCGACATCCCGGAGGATTACCTCGGCGAAATAGTGACCCCTCCCCGGACGGATTCCAGCAAGGATTCTATCGCAACGATCCGTTCGGCGCTGTCACACCCCATCGGCACCCCCTGCCTGGAGCAGTTGGTTCGCCCGGAAAACCGCGTCGCCGTGATCGTCGATGACATCACCCGTGAAACGCCCACCGCCATCGTGCTCCCGTTGATTCTGGAGGTGCTTGCCGGCAGCGGCGTCCCGCGCGAGAAAATTGTCATCGTAATCGCCCTGGGAACCCATCGGCCGATGACCCCCTCGGAGATCGACCGGAAAATCGGATCGACCATCGCCAGAGATTATCGGGTGGTAAACGTTCCGGCCGGCAACAGCCGCGAAATGGTCTACGTGGGCAGATCCTCACGGGGCATTCCGGCATGGGTCAACCGCACCGTGGCCGAAGCGGATTTTCGCATCGGTATCGGGATGATCATGCCCCATCTGGATGCCGGTTACGGCGGAGGGGCGAAAATCGTTCTGCCCGGCGTGTGCAGCAAAGCAACCGTAGATGCCTTTCACTCCCAGATGGCCAGTATCGATGCCAACCCGCTCGGGCGCGAAAATGCCGCCCTTCGTCTCGATCTGGAACAATGGGTTGGCGAATGCATGCGGCTGGATTTTATCCTGAATGTGGTCCTGGACGGCCGTGGCAACCTCTACCGTTGCGTGGCCGGGGATGCGGTCCGGGCCCACCGGGCCGGCATCCGATTCGCGCGTGAGGTATACGGCGCAGCGGTCAAACGGCGATATCCCCTGGTGATTGCCAACGCCTACCCCCACCAGATCGATTTCTGGCAGAGCACGAAAGCACTCGCCAGCGGAGAGATATTGACCCAGTCCGGCGGTACGCTGATCCTGGTTGCCGAGTGCCCGGAAGGCCACGGCACCCATCCCCGCTTTGCCGGCTACATCGGCATGGACCTGGACGACCTGCTGCGCAGGTTCAATGGCGGCGGAATCGCGGATCGATGCGCAGCCGCGGAAGCGGTGGCAATTGTCCGCATGAAACAGCGCATCAGAATCGGCCTGGTGTCATCCGGTCTTTCTGCGGACGAGGCACGCCAAATGGGGTTTTCATATTATCTCTCGGTAGAGACGGCCATTGACGAGGCAATCGGACCGATGCAGGAGAAAAAAATCGGATTGTTGACCCATGGCGGGGTAACCCTTCCGCTGCTGCCGGACTGATCGGCCGCGGGCAAATAAGAAAAACACCGCATTATGAATAGACACGCAAGAAGGCAATATATCGAACTGATAGGCCGGGACCACTATCTTGAGTCGATGGAGGACAGGCTGACCTATGCCTACGATGCCAGCGGCGGACAATGCCTTCCGGAAGCGGTGGTCTTTCCGGAAAATGTTGCGCAGGTTTCTGAACTGCTCTCCATTTCCAATACCTATAGAACCCCGGTGGTTCCCCGGGGGGCCGGCAGCGGGTTGACGGGCGGGAGCGTTCCCCTGACTGGCGGCATCGTCATGGCCATGGATCGTTTTAACCGCATCATCGCCGTCGATACGGACAACCTTCAGGCCATTGTGGAGCCGGGAGTGGTTACCTCCAGACTGCATGCCGCCGTCGAAGCGCAGGGCCTGTTCTATCCGCCGGACCCGGCCAGCATGGACTTCTCCTCCATCGGGGGCAATATCGCCGAGAACGCCGGCGGCATGCGTGCCGTCAAATACGGAGTCACCAAGGATTTCGTGATGGGCCTGGAAGTAGTTCTGGCCAATGGGGAGGTCATCCATACCGGCTCCCGATGCGTCAAAGATGTGGTGGGGTACGATCTGACCCGGCTGTTCGTCGGGTCCGAAGGAACCTTGGGGGTCATCACCCGCGCCATTCTCAAACTGCTGCCCCTTCCCGAGGGCAAACAGACCCTGATGGCCACTTTCGATAGCATCGGCCGGGCTGCGGGGACCGTAGCGGACATCATCAAAAAAGGCATCATTCCGACGACTCTTGAGTTCATGGACAGACACTGCATCCGCGCCGTTGCCCAATACCGGAACCCCGGACTGCCCACCGGCGCCGGGGCACTTTTACTCATCGAGGTCGACGGCAAGCGCCGAGAAATAGAAACGGATCTGGACCGGGTCAGAAAGGTGTGCGAAGCCAACGGGGCCCTTGCCATTCAGGTCGCAAAAGAGAAAACGGGCCAGGAGGAACTGTGGCGATCGAGGCGGTCGGTCCATGCCGCGCTGACCCAACTGCGCCCGAATTGGGAGGAAGAAGACATCTCGGTGCCCATCGCGCGCATCCCGGAGATGGTGCATATGCTGGAGGAAATCGGCAGACAGCTGAACGTGCTGGTGGTCAGTTTCGGCCACGCCGGAGACGGCAACATTCACGTCAGCATCGCCGCCCGGGACAAAAACACGCCTCCGGAAAACATGCGCCGGGCCAGGGAAGCCATCCTGAAGGCCACGGTGGCACTGGAAGGCCGTATCGCGGCAGAACACGGTATCGGGTTCGTCAAACGCAACCAGATCGGCTGGAACCTTGACGAAAACACCCTTGCGCTGATGCAGCGCTTAAAACGTTTCCTCGACCCCAACGGCATCCTCAACCCCGGAAAAATGTTTCCATCGACCATCACCTGCGGCAGTCAAATTCAGCCGTAAGTGTATGACAGTTCAGCGTTGTGCAGGAAGACGGGACTCCCGGTGTAAACGGGTCGCATCCGGAAATTCCCAGCGGATTTTAGGGACCATCCGTTTCGACACCCAGTCTGCCCACAAGATCAGAGCTCTCAGTAAAAGTAATGGGTTCATTGAATCAGACGGCAGCACAGAAGGGCTGATGCGGTTCGGGCTTATGTTTTCGGCAGTAATGGTGTCATTTTTGAATAAGTGACAACTGGTCTTCCAAGCCCAAAGGGATTTTTTCCGTTTTAAGGGCACCAGTGAGCCTCCAGGATTACCGAAGACCATCGGGATCCTGACAGAAGAAATCTTGAATCGCCCGGCTTCATCTCCGGATTACATTCCTTTTGAGTAGCTCAAGGCCCTCCTCACGGGCGTGAAGCACCGCCTTGATGTCGATGCCCTGCAGCTCGGTACGTTTTAGAATATGTTCCTTCAAGGCGTTGCGGTACTTCAGATACTCATCTTTTCCCGAGATATTCGGGGTAACCGTCTCGGTAAACAGGAAATCGTCGATGGATCGGTTTTTGCCGTTGGCGTTGCCTTCGGTCAGATCGACCCGGTGGTCGCCATCGGTCAGAAAGCAGTGGATCATCGGCACGTAAGGCAGGCCGTAAGTGTTGAGGATTGAATCGGTGCCCGTGACGATCGATTCGGTCATCGCATAGATACCGATATTTTTATGGATCGGAAGCTTCAATTCAGCCGCAAGGGTGGCGATCACGGCATGTTTGGTGGTACAGGTACCCAATTTCTCTTTGAAGAGAATCATAAGATCGTCCCGGTTCGAGTTGTAGCCATAGGGAAGTTCATGCACATGGCGGCAGGCCTCCTGAAAGGTACGGATGCCGAGGCTTAAAAACCGCCTTGACACCTCGCCTGAAGGTGCAATGGGCTGATCCGGGAAAACGCTGTATTTATCCATGGTGACCACCCTCTATCGGTTTTTTCGGCATAAGCAATCTCACGCTTGAGTCCGGCGAATTTGAGTAAAACTAGTGCCCGCTTGAGCGAAGCAGGTCCACTGATCACAAAATAAGTCCTTCTATTTATCAATCAATTTTTTTTTGAAACAGAACGAGAACTTGTTAAAAAAATGTCTACGTCCCAAACCGTTTCAGCCATTTGAAAAACCAAGGCTTTGAACGGTTCAAACTTTTGTATATGTCAATTATAGCTTAACAAATTGCAAAAAAAGCCTTTTCGGTACTTTTTACGGCTTCATCCATTTTGCTTGACCAAATATGGCAGATTGAATTAAACATGAACATAGTTAGCCTTCAATGCTCCGTAGGTCTGAAACTATCTATGGTTTCTGTGCATGGTGCATTCTCCCTCCAACCTATCTTTTAGTGTTTCCTTACCAACTCTATTTCTGCGTCCCGCCTTAAGGGGCATCAGATGTCAGCAACTTCTGAACAAAAGTCCGACTTAACCATTTTACTGAAAGGAAATTCACATGCTCTGGGTTTCTTACGGGAAGGTAACACAAGAAGGCGTTAAAGGGATGATGGCTGAGCCTCAGAACCGCGCCGAACCTGTTGGAAAATTAGTAGCGGCACTTGGCGGTAAGCTAATCAGCTATCATTTGTTGTTAAATGGAGAGTTTGATTTCTTTATTGTTACGGACATGCCGGAAGACAAAATTGCTGAGGTAGCCATGGTGAATTCGATGCTTGTGAGAGGCTCTGGCGGAATCCAATCTATCACCTCAGTACCTGCGGTGCGCGCAGAAGACGCTGTGCCAATAATGCAAAAAGCCCAGAAGATGGCTGCGGCCATGGCGTATAAGGCACCAACCAAGTCCTGATCACAACATCTAAGGTAAATCGCCTTTTTTTGTCGTGTCAATGGACACTCGATACGCTTGCGATGTCCGAAGATGCCAATCGATGGTGAGTCGGCGCCGTGGCTGTGCCTGGAGTTGCTTGGCAGGAGCTCTCGGATCACACTGAACAGCATATCAATGAGCTGACGGAACCATTGCCTGTGGATTGGAATTGTGCAGGAATCCAGGACGCAGAGGCGTTTTATAATCATACGGCCGGTGCATGCAAATGGGTTGTTGATGATGCCGTCGACAGTGCGGGCGCGTGCTGAGACGCGCCCTGATCAGAAGCTGATTATCGGTTGGGCAATAAGGAATTTCCGCGGGGCCAAAGTGAACCAACACTACCCCCGCGAGGAATGGTTCATAAACAACACCTACACATGCAAGGCAAGAAGGAGGCAAGCATGCGTTACTTATTGATCGGATTAGTCGTCGGGCTGTTCGCGGTAACGCCGCGACCGCTGCAGGCGCAGGACACGGCTGAACTGCCGACATTTAAGGTCGGTGATAATTGGACTTATCAACGGACCAACAAATTCAACCGAACCCGCACGGGAAAGTTCGTCGTTACCGTGACGTCGGTTTCCGGCTCCGGATTTGCAACCTCCACGAAGGTGATCGAAGGGGCTGCCAAGGATGAAGTTGGCGAGTATACGACGGAAATGAACGCCCTTAAGGACAACGACCGCAAATTCACGCCGTATGTGCCGTATTTCAGTTTCCCCCTGGCTCCCGGAAAAGCGTGGGAGGGTTCCTGGAAATACTCCGTCTGGGGGAAAAAAAACAAGATGGAAACGTTTAATGCTACCATGAAAAGCCGTGTAGAAGGGTGGGAGATCGTGACCACGCCCGCCGGTGAATTCAATGCATTGAAGATCGTCTTCGAGGCCACGCATGCAAATCCGCATTCTGGGCGCGGCAAAGAAACAAAAGGGACGCGCTGGTACTGTCCCGAGGTTCGTCGTATCGTCCGCAACGAAGTTTCTGACGAGGGTGGCAATGGTAAAGGCGAAGTGACCGAACTGGTCAGTTTCAGTCCTGCAAACTAATGCGCGATTACACGATTTTTAAGCCGGCAAATACTGTTTAGGTTGAGCATATTACCAAATGGCCGATTAAAATATCTGGTTGTCGGCCTTTTTTCATCGGCGTCCATTCTATCTAAAGATACGATCGGTCTATTTCAGGGTTACAACAGTCGCTGCGCCACACGATTACTCCAACCGGTACGACATAAAATGATAATTGACTGAAAAGTCCATTGAGGTCATTATCTATCTGTTTTTCCTTTCCATCAGTTCATGCTTGAGTTTTTTAATGTCGCTGTCAAAACCTGCCAGGGCCTCTTTTCTGCTTATTGGCAGAAACCGGTTTTTCAACTTTTCCTGAACGCCTTTCAAGAGCGCCGTTCCACCTTCAAGATCATGGTTTTTGAATTGTTCTCTCGCTTTTTCGACCAAGGGAATGACTTCCCCGACTTTTTCCTGCATTATCATCTTAATGATGCTTTCCGCCTCCTCGAAAGCGGTCAAAATGGCTTTATGGGTGTATTCTATTTCATCCTGTATTTGTTCTAAAGCATTCAGCGCGTCTGCCGTCTTATTGCTGGGATACGTCTTTTTTTTCCTGGCAAACCGGAGAGCGGCGCTGATGGCTTTGCGGGCGTTTCGGGTTTTTTTTCGAACAAAGCGCCCGTTTTCAAAATAATGGAAGATATCTCGAACCAGAACTTCATGGATGGTAATCAAACCGTATGGCAAGCCGTTTTTTTTATAACGGAAAAAGGAAAACATGAACAACCTCGACTAGTTAATTCGGAAAAGGTTCAATAGGATTTTTCGAAGCCCTAACTTACGATCCCGGCCATCCAACCCGCGTCAAACAATGGAAGCGATCCCAAGTCAGGTCACCGTCCCTTGTCGCAGCCATTATCCGATAGGTCGAGATTCATCCTTGTCGGGAAACGCAATATCAATGCCAACGATTTAAAAAGGTTGGTATTTCTTAACCACCCCCTCTTTCTCTTTTGTGAGTTATAACCGCTTGAACAATATCGCACAGAATATCCCATCATTTGACAAATGCTGTTTCATTTGGATAATAATTGGCCCTTGCCAACAAGGTTACAAAAGCCCGGTCGCCTAAAACCTATTTTAAACTTCAAGGAACTAAAAGTGATCATAGACAACAGCCAGCCCTATGCGACAAAAGATATAGATCGTTGTATCCGCATACTCACGCATATGGTTAATAATGGCGAAGATTTTGTGGCGCTGCCAAGAGAAAAACAAATAGCGTTAATAAAAATTGCCGGCCAATTGTCCAGACCGGACTGTCATCAGCTGAAACGACGCAATAAAGCCGTTCGCAAAATTAAAAGGGAACAATTGGTTTCTGCGGAACGAAAGGCCAGAGCGGCCACCGGGATTCGTCTGGCCAGGGAGGAGGCAGTATTTTCGGCGCCGTTACAGCTTTCACAACCCATCGAATCGACCAGGGCGCCTTTGGTATTGCAGTCGCCGCGAAATTGTTACGTTTGCAAAGCGGAATTCACCCGACTGCATTTTTTCTATGACACGATGTGCCCCGTTTGCGCAGAACTGAACTACCAAAAGCGGTTCCAGACCGCCGATCTGAGGGGACAGGTTGCTCTGATTACCGGATCCCGTTTGAAAATCGGTTATCAGGCCACATTAATGATGTTAAAGGCCGGTGCTACGGTTATTGCAACGACCCGTTTTCCGGTGGATTCGGCATCAAGGTATTCCAAGGAAAAAGATTTTAAGGATTGGGGAGACCGATTACACATTTATGGACTGGATTTAAGACATACCCCCAGTGTTGAGCTTTTTTGCCGTCACATTGAACAAACATTTGATCAATTAGATATTTTAATCAATAACGCTGCCCAGACCGTACGCCGCCCTCCAGGATTTTATGCCCATCTGATTGAAAACGAGACTAAAGCGCTGCATGAACTTCCCGGGCGTTCCCGGAAGCTGATGAGGAACTATCAAAGATGTACTGACCAATTAAACGCGTTGGCCATTCCCCATCTGAAATCGGAACCGGCTGTCCCGGTTACCTGGCATGGCAAACTGCCGGGAATAGGATTAAGAAAATCTGCGCAACTATCCCAAATACCTTACGCTTACGATAACCCCTTGCCTGCGGATGCTGTTTTTCCCAAGGGGAAAATGGACGCTGACCTGCAACAGGTTGATTTGAGGGCCACCAACAGCTGGCGGCTCAAACTCGGTGAAATCAACACCTCGGAAATGCTTGAAATACAGCTTATCAACGCCGTCGCCCCCTTTGTGTTATGCAATAAACTGGCGCCCTTGATGAAAAAAAACCATACGGGTCAAAAACATATTGTCAATGTTTCCGCGATGGAAGGCAAATTCATGCGCTTTAAAAAGGGCGAGCGTCATCCGCATACCAATATGGCCAAAGCGGCCCTCAATATGTTGACCCATACGTCGGCCAGCGAGCTCGCCAACCATGGTATTTTTATGAATGCAGTAGATACCGGCTGGGTAACCGATGAAGATCCGGCACAACTTTCCAGACGCAAACAGGATCTGCATGATTTTCAGCCGCCGTTGGATATCGTTGATGGTGCTGCACGGGTATGTGATCCCTTTTTTGACGGCATCAATACCGGCAGACACTGGTGCGGTAAATTTTTGAAGGACTATTTTCCGATTGATTGGTGATGAATGATGGCTATCAGTGAATTTGAAATTAAACGGATCGAGAAGCTTGTCGGACAATATGTTGAAAGCAGACGCCCGGCAGCGCACATGCGCAGTCAATTGGATATTTCATTTAGGATATCCGGCCAGAGCGTCGAGCTTTTTGAGATACGGCCGCAATGGAATGACCCCACCCAAAAAATCGAGGGCCCTATCGCCAAGGCAACCTACGTGAAAAGCCAGAAAATCTGGAAAGTGTATTGGATGCGGGCGGATGGGAAATGGCACACCTATCAGCCATTCCCCTCGTCGGCCTCGCTGGAAGAGATCCTGGACGTCATCGAACAGGATCCGCAGGGTTGCTTTTGGGGATGATCCCATCTGTTGATCATGCTTTCATCCGATCCTCCCAGACTTCACCCGGCAATCTTTTTCAGCAGCCAGGCCATGTTCTCACCCAGGGTCTTCATGATCGCAAGGCCCTCGGTATCGTTGTTGACTTCTCCCTTTTCCCTGCCGAATCCCATATTCCAGTACCTGGAGCCGGGTATGATCATCTCGCCGATCGTGAAAAAATGGTTGATGGAGTCGAAGGTGTGCACCGCCCCGGCCCGTCGAACCGCCACCACGGCCGCTCCGACCTTGCGCCGCAGCATCATTCCATTGGCTATTGACACCATGCCCGCGCGATCGATCAGGGCCTTGATCTCCGGGCTCATGCAGGCAAAATAGGTCGGCGAGCCCAGGATAATTCCGTCGGCCGCCAGCATCCGGTCAATGCAGTCGTTGAGCATGTCCTTGCCCACGGAACAGTGGCAGTCTTTATTCTCGAAGCATTTGTAGCAGGCGACACAGCCGCGGATGGGTTTCCCGCCCACCTGTACGGTTTCCGTTTCGATGCCCTGGCCTTCGATGGCCTCCAGCACGTTCCGGATCAGGATGGAAGTGTTTCCGTCTTTTCGGGGACTGCCGTTGAATGCGACCACTTTCATTTAAAGTCTCTCCTCTTTTTTGGGGAAGCCTGAGTTCAACTCTTTTAAATCAAGGAACCTGTCTCGGGCGATTCCTGCCTTGAAAGTCAACGCTCCCGGTGGGCGGAGATGAATCCTCCCTTATCCAGGGCATGAATCCATTTACCGCAGAAATATACGCGGTGCCCACCCGAAGGGGCGCTCCACAAATGATAGCCGCTCAGTCGTCGATCGTCTTGAATTTCTCTTCGGGCGCACCGCATACCGGGCACTTCTTGGGAATTTTCTTGTCGGTCACGTAGCCGCACACCTGGCAGACATGGTACTCCTTCACCTCATCCTTGATGACATTCATGATGGCCCGTTCATACAATTTGGCGTGGAAGCCCTCCGCATCCCTGGCATGGCTGAAGGCCAATGCAGCGACCGTCTCGCCCTCTTCTTCGGCAATTTTCAGAAATTCAGGATATTCATTTTCGCTGATGGATTTTTCCCGCTGGAAGGATTTTTCCAGATTGGTGTCCGTATCTTTGACGATCAGATCTTTGATCAGGTTCATCTGCCGGGTGGCATGCACCCGTTCGGCCTCGGCGATGGCGCGAAACAACCTGGCAATCTGGGGAACGTTCTCCTCCTCCGCCTTTTCCGCATAAGCCAGCAGTCGAAAGTAGGCTTTTGCCTCACCGATGAACGCTTTATGAATGTTGTCCTGGGTCTTGGGTTGCATTACTACCTCCATGGTTTTAGATAAGAAAGGATTCGAGGATCCAAGGGGTCTAGGGGGTCAAGGATTGGTCTGTCATCTATTTTGTGAATACCAGTAAATCGCCTTCATTTCTCCAATGGCTTCCGCAATATCTTCCCAGGCCATTTTTCTTTCACCCTCTCCTCTCCCTGGAAGTAGCGTACCCGTGAACTGCTCTCGAACACCTCCAGCAAGGGTAAAATGGAAATCTTTCCGGAATCGGGGTATTCGCATACGTCTATGCCCACCGTGGTTCGAATGTCCAGATAGACACAGGGTGCGTCGCCGTGGTTGTATAGCTGATGGGCGCCGGTGTCTCCCTGCTCGAAAAAAATCAGGTCCCCGGCGGTGATCTTTTGGAAACCCTCCGGTGTGCGCAGGGTGCCTTCACCGGAGAGGATCAGGAACAACTCCTCGGCCGCCCGGTGGAAATGGTAGGGAAAGGAGAAACGGTCCGGATCCAGAGAACGAATGTCGAAATCCAGCTGTCGGGCCCCCGCCAGCTTGGCCAGCCGGGGGCTGGTCTGCCATGCAAATTGGGGCAGGTGGGATTTCTTCGCTTCGAATTTAAGGTCCCTGGTGTGAAATACAGTGGGCATGTCACCCCCTCTTATTTTGATTCCCGCGCTTTGAGTTCCCGGCGCATGATCTTGCCCGTGGCCGTCATGGGCAGGCTCTCGGTGAATTCGATCTCCCGGGGATACTCGTGGGCAGCCAGCCGTTCCCTGACGAACTGCTGGATTTCCCTGGCCGTTTCCGCCGAGGCGCTGCCCGGTTCCCGGAGCACGATGAAAGCCTTGACGATTTCGGTGCGCAGCGGATCCGGGCGGCCGATAACCGCCACCATACTCACGGCCGGATGTTTCATGATGCAGTCTTCGATCTCCGCCGGTCCGATGCGGTAGCCGGCGCTGGTGATCAGGTCGTCCTTGCGGCCCACGAACCAGAGGTATCCGTCATCGTCCATGCGGGCGAGGTCTCCGGTGAGGCTCCACCCGTTGATGATTTTTTTCCGGGTGGCCTCCGGATTTTTCCAGTACTCGAGAAACATCACCGGATCGGGGCTGCGCACGGCAATTTCACCCACACTGCCCGCCGGCACCGGATGGCCGTCTTCATCCACCACCGCCACCGTGTGCCCGGGAATGGGCCGGCCCATGGATCCGGCCCGGATGGGCATCACCTCGGAGCAGTTGCCCACCACCAGGTTGCATTCGGTCTGCCCGTAAAACTCATTGATGGTCACGCCCATCACCCTGCGGCCCCATTCCAGCAGTTCTTCGCCCAACGTCTCACCGCCGCTGCCGATGGTTCTCATTTTTAAATCAGGGGGCACAGAAGATTCCGCCACCTGGCGCATGAGCTTTAAGGCCGTGGGCGGCATGAAGGCGTTGCGGATGCGGTGTCTGGCCAGCAGGTGGAAGGCCTCCTCCGGATCGAATTTTCTGGCGCGGTGGGCGACTACGGGTATGCCGTGGTGCCAACTGGGAAAGAGTACATCGATGAGCCCCCCGATCCAGGCCCAGTCCGCCGGTGTCCAGAACCGGTCCCCCTCGCAGGGAAAGAAATTGTGTGGGAATTCGACACCGGGCAGGTGGCCAAGAAGCACCCGGTGGGCGTGCAGGGCTCCCTTGGGCGGGCCGGTGGTCCCCGATGTATAAATGATCAGGGCCGGGTCGTCGGCCAGGGTCTGCACCGGTGTGAAGGCATCGCTGCCCCGGGACAGCAGATCCTGAAAGTCCGCAACGCCATCGGGCACCTCCCCTTCGGTGACAATGATGACCCGCAGTTGAGGCAGGTCATCGCGGATGGAAAGAATTTTTGGCAGGTTGGCCGCATCGGTGATCACCCCGCTGGCCTGGCTGTTTCCCAGGCGATAGGCCAGGGCATCGGTGCCGAAAAGGGTGAAGAGCGGTATGGCGATGCCCCCCAGCTTGTAGATGGCGATGTGGCTGATGGCCGTTTCCGGCCGCTGGGGCAGGAGAATGCCCACCCGGTCGCCCCTGGCGATGCCCATGGCCTGGAGGCCGTTGGCCAGCCGATTGGAGCGCTGCTTCAGATCCCGGAAGGTATAGCGCTGCGACTCTCCCGTGTCGCTTTCGTAGATCAGGGCCAGGCGGTCGCCCGGACCGGCCCATTTGTCGCAGATGTCCACCCCGATGTTGTAGGATTCCGGAACTTCCCATTGAAAGTTGTCGCACAGCGTCCGATAGTCCTTGCCGGTTTTGAGCATAGTGGTTCTCCTTGCGTGTGTCGGGTGGTTTTCTTCTCATCTGCCTGCCGAAAGGTTCAGGACGGCTCCTGGCGCGGGCTCCATGACATCCAGCGGCCCGGCAGGCGTGGAAATCCGCTTATCAGGGCCACAAAGAGGGTAGCGGCATAAGGCAGCGACTGAACCACGAGAACGATCACCCACAGATTCATGTCCAGGGTGTCCATTTTCTGCACCAATCCGATGGCCGAGGCCGCACAGAGCATGGCGGCGAGCATAAGGATCTCTTCGGAAGAGCTGGCCAGAGCCCCTGCCAGGGGGGATGCGCCGGCCATTTTGGGGGTCCGGAAGAAAGGCTTGTCCCGGGTGACCAGTCCCGACAGAACGGCTTTGGCAATGGTGTGGGAAAGTGCCAGGCCGGCCACAGCGGCCGCCACGGTTTGGACCAGGGTGGCATTGACGCGCGTGCGGTAGAGGTAGATCAGCTTGCCGATCTTGAAGGCAAACAGGGCCAGCGGCAGGAGGGAGAAAACCACCAGAGGCGGGTCGACGTGCTTGGGATCGATGATCATGGCCACCGACCAGAGCAGCGCCGCCATGTTGAAAAAGAAATTGGCGCCGTCGGCCAGCCAGGGCAGCCAGCCGGCGATGAAGTGGTAGCGCTGTCCATGCCGCAAACGGCTGCTTCGCTTGGCCGTCAGAAAGGCGGCGTGCCGCCGCAGGATCTGCATGGCGCCGTAGGCCCAGCGATGGCGCTGCTTCTTGTAGTCGATGAAGGTGTCGGGCATCAGGCCGCGGCCGTAGGAACGGGGGATATAGGCGGCTTCGTAGCCCTGCTCGAAAACCTTGAGGCCCAGTTCGGCATCCTCGGTGATGCACCACTCGCTCCAGCCGCCGATGCTTTCCAGGATCGTCCGGCGGATCAGGGTCATGGTGCCATGCTGGATGATGGCGTTGCGTTCGTTGCGCGTAACCATGCCGATGAAAAAGAACCCCCGGTATTCGCTGTAGCACATGGCCTTGAAGGCATTTACGGAGCCGTCGCGGTAATCCTGGGGCGCCTGGACGATGCCGATTTTGGGCTCCTTGAACTGGGGCACCAGTTCCCTCAGCCAGTTGGGCGCCACGGCGTAGTCGCTGTCGATCACCGCGATGATCTCGGCCGTCGGGTCGGTGCGGGTCATGGCGAAGTTCAGGGCCCCGGCCTTGAAGCCCGACAGGGGTGCCACATGGAAGAAACGGAAGCGCGCCCCCAAGGTGCGGCAGTGGGCTTCCACCGGCTCCCAGACCTTCGGATCCTGCGTGTTGTTATCCACCACCAGCACCTCGAAACGCGGGTAGTCAAGGGTTGCCAGTGCGTCCAGGGTCTTGATGACCATGGCCGGCGGCTCGTTGTAAGCCGGCACATGGATGGAGACCATGGGCAGCTGGTCATCGGCGAGGACCACGAGCTGGAAGGGTCGCCGCAGACGGATGATCCAGCGCGCCTCGGCCCACTCATGGGCCTCGGTGAGCAGCACCACGATCACCCCGATCATGCCGCTGATCATCACCAGCCCCACGATGACGGTCCTCACGGTGAGGTATTGGTTGATGTAGTCGTGGACCACCCACACCGCCGCCGAGGCGGCGGCGAAGACCAGCACGGCCAGGAAGCTGCGTCCGCGGTTCCCCAGGGTCTGGCTGTCGATGAGCAGGATGGCGAAGGTGATCATGGCGATGAAGACCGACAGGCCGGCCAGCAGGGTCCAGTTGGCGATGGGAACGATGGGTTGGGTAAAGGGGAATTTCTCCTGGCGGGCCACATTGTAGACGCCCCAGTAGGCCCCTACGGACCCCTCGGTATCCCGCTTCCAGGGCTGATCGAAGGCCTCCATGACGTAATAAATGTACTTTTCCTGCTGGGCGCGCTCCAGAAATCGCCGCAGGAACACCGCCTGGTTTGCCGGCGAGGCTACCGCCGACTGACGCGTGCGACCGTTGCTGGGCCACCCCACTTCGGCGATCACCACGGGCTTGTTCGGAAACATCTTCTTGATTTCGTTTACTTTTTCAACCACATAATCCACGGCCAGGTCGATATGGATCCCTTCCCAGTAGGGCAGCATGTGCACCGCGATATAGTCCACATGCTCGGCCAGCTCGGGGTGCTTGACCCAGACATGCCAAGGCTCGGCCGTGCTGACGGGGAGCTCCAGTTCCTGCCGTGCCTGGTCCAGGTATTCGGCGAGTTCATCAACGGTCAGTTCGCCGCGCAGCATCACCTCGTTGCCCACCATGACCCGCACGATGTTAGTGCTTCGGGCGGCCGTCTCCAGAAAGAGCTTCATGTGCTCACGGTTGCGCTCCACATCCTTGTCGATCCAGACGCCGAAGGCCACGTTGAGATGGTGTTTCTTGGCCAGTTCGGGAATCTGCACCAGCACGTCCTCCACTGTGTAGGAGCGGATGGCATGGGTCTTGCCTTCCAATAGTGCCATGTCGGCCTCGATCTGATCGAGCGTCGGGTAGATTTTTTCCAGGGGGCTCTGGCCCTCCATAAAAGGCGAAAACGAGAAGCCCTGGATGCGCTCCGGCCAGGGCGGCTCCTGTTCCGGTCGATTGGCCAGGGCCCACAGGCTGATGGCCAAAATGGCGATCGCCAGGGTGATCACAATGCTCGACAATTTCATCCGAAGTCACTCCACCAAGTCCGGATTTCCGGAGACATTGTCCTGTTTCTCGGACGGCCTCGGACCTCCGTTATCCATTTCGCGGTCAGCTAAAGTATTTCCCGCAGCGAACGATATAGAACATAGAATCAGGATCCCATCCGGTGAGCCAGCCGTCAGGTTGGGTCACCGGTCCGATCGGCAAGCGGGAAAATCGCTTTTTTCGTTGTCATTCAACCTGATAATGATTTATAAACGAGACCTAAAGATGATTTTTATGCGCCTTGTCCCCAAAAAACAATTCCTTTCTGCAATTTTCGGTCTATCACTGCTCATTTCCTGGGGCATCGGCAGCCCCTGCCGCGCATCGGATCCAGGCACGACCAATCCGTCCGGGCTGGCGCTTCCCATCCAGATGAACGCCCCCGATTCGCCCGTTCCCGTTACCATCCAGAAAGTGAACGGTGCTTACCGGATTTATCGCGGCGGCCAGCCCTATTTCATCAAGGGCGTCGGTGGACGGCAGCACCTTGGCCTGGCCGCAGAGGCGGGCGCCAATTCGGTCAGAACCTGGGGGCCCAACGATGCCGGCGAACTGCTGGAGCATGCCCGGGGCTACGGGATGACCGTCACCCTGGGAATCTGGCTCTCCCACGTGGCATCGGACTACCTGGACCCCGCCTACAAAACCCGCAAGATCGAAGAAGTCCAGCAGCTTTTGGAGCTTCACAAAAACCATCCGGCCCTGCTCATGTGGGCCCTGGGCAACGAAATCAATCTCGAAGGCGCCGACACCCCCGAGGCCTGGGAGTTCGTCAATGAACTGGCCTGTCAGATCAAAAGCCAGGATCCCCACCACCCCGTGATCACCGTGATTTCCTACGACGAAGATACGCCCAACAACCTCGCCGCGTATGCCCCGGACCTGGATGCCGTGGGCATCAACGCCTACGCCTCCCTGTCCAGCGTGCGCATCATGATCGAGGACTCGGACTTCGAAGGCCCGTACCTGATCACCGAATGGGGGGTCGACGGCCACTGGGAGGCCAAACGGACCGTCTGGGGCCGCCCCATCGAGCCCACCAGCGAGCAGAAGGTGGACTTCCACCTGCGGCGCTATGAACAGAACATCCTGGCCAACAGTGACCGCTGCATCGGCTCCTATGTGTTCCTTTGGGGTCAGAAGCAGGAGCGCACGCCTACCTGGTACAGCATGTTCATCGAAAAACTGCCCGGGATCGATCTCCCTGTGGCCGCCTGCGCCACGGTGGACGCAATGCGCTTCAACTGGTCGGGCGACTGGCCGTCCAATCGGGCGCCCAAGGTTGTTCGTATCACCATCAACAACCGGATAGCCAGCGGCGATGTCACACTCACCCCGGGCGAGTCGTTCATTGCCCGGGTGGCGGCTGCCGATCCGGACAAAGACGGTTTGCGGTTTGTCTGGGAGCTGATGGAAGAGCCGACCGAGTTAGGCATTGGAGGGTCCTACGAACCTCGTCCCGGGGCGCTGGATGTGGTGATCGACGGAAGCCTGCCGGAACTGAGCCTCCTGGCACCGCAGAAAGCCGGCGAATACCGGCTCTTCGTCTACGTCCTGGATCAGAACGGCCATGTGGGCACGGCCAATTTCCCCTTCCAGGTAGATCTCGTTTCGATGCCGGCGACGGACACCACCCTGATGACGCTGTCGTCGGACGGCTGAAGACACCCTGCGGATTGGATAGAGATGGTTCGACCGGGGAGGGTTCCACGGTTGCTATCCCTTTTTAGCAAAAAACCATTTTCAGCACCCCGTCAGACAAGTCCGGCAAACTGCTCCGCGACAGGAAAAAGGCCGAAAAGGCCGCCCGTATGAATGAAAACGATTCGGTCACCGAATATCCTGGGATCTTTCGCCAATTCCGCGATCATACCGAAATAGGCTTTGCCCGTGTAGACCGGATCCAGCACCACCCCCTCCAGACGCACCAGGTCACGGATGGCGACCAGTTCCTCGGGCCGGGACAGCGCGTAGCCTCGCCCCACATAGCCGTCCACAATATCATATGGAGGGATAACGGCGGACTTTCCCGGCAGCCAGGTATCATTGAATGTTCGGCAGATACCGTCGATCACGGCCACGAAATAATCCCGGTCATCGCAGACGTTCACTCCCACCACCCGGATAGCAGCGCCCGACAACCGGGCACCCAGAGCCAGGCCGGCGGTGGTGCCGCCGGAGCCGGTGGCGCAGACGACGGTGGTGGGTTTCACGTCGCCGCCATCCAGATGCTTGAGGTCCGCCGCCAGTTCCTGCATTTCGGCCACATAGCCCCAGGCGCCCAATGCCGTAGACCCGCCTTCGGGAATGATGAAGGGTTCTCGCCCCTCGTTGCGCAACCGTTGGGCCTCACGTTCAAATATTTCCTCGCGTGCCCGATACTGCTCCGGCGTGATCCAGACGATTTCGGATCCCGCCAGGCGATCCAGCAGGATATTCCCGGAAACCGGCGGCGGGTTGGCGGGGTCGTCCGTGCGCAGCAGCAGCAATGAGGAAAGGCCGGCCCTGACTGCCGCCAGAGCCGTGGCCCGGCAGTGGTTGGACTGGGCGCCGCCGCAGGTAATCACCGTGTCGGCCCCTTTGGCCAGTGCATCGGCCAGGAGAAACTCAAGCTTCCTGACTTTGTTGCCGGACAGCTCGCTGCCGGTAAAATCGTCCCGCTTAAAGAAGATCTCCACCCCGGTCTGCCGGCTGAGCCGTTCCATCTTCTGCAGGGGCGTGGGCGTGTGGGCCAGTCGAAGGCGTGGGGGAAAGATATCCGTTGGTATCATCAAGTCGTTCCTGCAACAGGAGTTATCGGAATAGGCCGCAAAGAAAGCGGAAGAATTTTTCTTTCTACATCAGATGGGCAGGGAAAAACAATGGATAAAATTCCAAACAACTATATGTTTTTGATCATATTTTTGATTGGGCTTTAATGATTTGGAATTTATTTGAGATGGGGTGCTTGTAATTTGTCGGTTCCGGTTTATCCGGATCAGGTGGTTTGAAAGGATCAACCTATCGCTTTTTTTCAATCGGCAGGTGCAAGGTGAAGATGCTTCCCTTTCGCGGTTCGCTTTCGACGGAAACCCTGCCACCGTGGGCCTGGGCGATATGCTTGACGATGGCCAGACCCAGGCCGGTGCCGCCGAGCTTGCGGCTGCGCGCCTTGTCCACCCGGTAGAATCGTTCGAAAAGCCGGGGAAGATGCTTGTGGGCGATGCCCATGCCTTCGTCCTTAAAGCGGATCTGGATTTCACCGTCCACAGTCAGGGCGTCGATGTGGATCACGCTTTTCTCCGGGCTGTACTTGATCGCATTGTCCAGCAGATTAACGGCGGCCTGTTCCAGCAGGGTGGCGTCAAAGCAGCCGCTCAGATCCGGCTGGCAGGAGAACTGGACATCGATGCCCTTCTCCCGGATGCTTTCGGCGCAAAGGCCGATGACCGTCTCGATCACCTCCTGAATGCGGCAGCACTCCAGACCGATCTGCTGGATCTCATCGTCGCGTTCGATGCGTGACAGCTGCATCAGGTCGTCGATAATCGTCGCCAGCCGGTTGACGTGCTTATCGATGATGTTCAGGAATCGCCGGGTTTCCTCCGGATCATCCCCATCGCCTGTGCACAGCGTCTCGACAAAGCCCTTGATGGCCGTCAGCGGTGTCTTGATTTCGTGAGAAACGGATGCGGCAAAATCACGCCGCATGTTTTCGAGCCGGCGCAATTGAGTTACATCGCTGATCACCAGCAGAACGCCCATGCGCTTTTGCGAGGTATCCAGCAGCGGGGTGCAGTGGACGTTAAAGGTCCGTTCCCCGTTCTGGTGGTAGACGATATCCGATTCAAGACCTTCTCCGGTGGACAGGCTTTGGTTCATGAGCGAATCAAATTCGTGGTTGCGGATGATCTCCAGGACGCTTCGGCCATGGATGCTCTTCACGGGAACGGCAAACATACCGGCGGCAGCCTTGTTGATGCTGATCACCCGCTGCTCCAAATCCGTGGCGATGACGCCTTCATGCATGCTCGAAAGCACCGCATCGGTTTTATTGCGCTGGCTGGTGATCTCCTCCAGCCGTTGCTGAAGCTGTTCGGCCATCTGGTTCATGGTTTCGGCCAGGGCCGAGAACTCATGGATGTCATAAAGTGGCAGCCGGTGAGTAAGGACGCCAGCGGCAAAGCGCTGTGCGCCATCCCGCATTTTCTCCAGGGGTCGAGTGATCGTTCGTGACGCATACCAGCTTCCCCCCGATGCCAGCAGGGCAATCAACAGCGCACCCAAACTGATGCGCCAGCGGATGGTCCCCAGATGCTCATCGATGGCGGTAACGGGGATGGATGTCCGCAGTACGCCGGCGAGCTTCTGATCCACAACCAGCGGCAGCGCCACATACATCATATCCTGCTCGAGCGTTTCGCTGTGGCGGATGCTCACCCCCACGTTGCCCAGATAGGCATCCCGAATTTCCTCCCGGTCCAGGTGGCTGGCCATCCTGGCCGGCATCTCTTCGGAATCTCCCACCACGCGGCCATCGGGAAGGATAACGGTAACCCGGGTGACCGTCTGACCGGCGGCCTCCTTGCAAAGCCGATCCATCGCCTGTGCATTTAGGGGGATAAGCAGACGGATCACCTGTTTTTCCAACAGCCGGCCGTTGATTTCCAGATCCACCCGGGTGCGCTCCAGGTAGAACTGGCGGGTAAAGCTCAACGCATACCAGCTGACCGCAAACAGCGAAACCAGCGTGATCAGCAGATATGACGGATAGAGTTGATAGATAAGGCGTTTTTTGTTCTTCATCAGTTTTCCATGAACCGGTAGCCCACCCCCCGCACCGTTTCAATATATTTTCCCAGAGGTCCCAATTTCTTTCTGAGTCCCACGATCTGGACATCCACGCTGCGGTCGGTAACCGGATAGTCGTCACCGCGCACCGCATCCACGATCTGAGAGCGGGTAAAAACCCATCCCGGCCGGCGGGCGAGAAAATGGAGCACCTGAAATTCCGTATAGGTCAGGTCCAGCGATTTGCCGGCGGCGGTGACGTGACGGCGTCCGGTATGGATGGACAGCTCCCGGATGGTCAATACCTCGCTCTCCGGTTCGACAATGCCGCTTCGCCGTCGGATCACCGCTTTCATGCGTGCGATAAGGATGCGCGGGGAAAATGGTTTGGTCACATAGTCGTCGGCGCCCAGCTCCAGACCGGTGACGATGTCCGCCTCTTCGCCCTTGGCGGTAAGCATGACAATGGGAGTATCCTTGGTGCCGGAATTTTGTTTGAGGCGTCGGGCCACTTCCAGGCCATCGATGCCCGGCAGCATCAGATCCAGAATGATCAGGTCAACCGGATCCGACATGGCCGATTTGAGGGCCGCTTCACCGGAGGCGGCGCAGGTCACCGCATACCCCTCGCGGGCCAGATTGTAGCGGACCAGTTCGAGGATATCCTCCTCATCGTCCACCACCAGTATCTTCTCTTTACTCATTTTTCATTTGCCTTTGAAATGTCGGCTTTTCCGGATTACGGTCCTCGGTCAACTGTCCCCTGCCGGTCAATCCAGTTTACCGTGACGAACGATTTCTCCTTCGATCATATAAACCACTTCCTCGGCGATGTTGGTCGCATGGTCTGCCAGCCGCTCGATGTGCCGGGAGATGAGCAGCAGGTTGATCATGTAGCCGATGTCCTCCGTCACGCCGTCGGTCATGGCCTGTTTGATGCGATCATAGGCCTCGTCCTTGATTTTGTCCACTTCGTCATCCAGGTGGAGCACCTTGATGGCCAGATCGAGGTCCTGATTCACCAGGCTGTCCAGGCTCATGCGCAGCATGGCTTCCGCCTTCTCCGCCATCACCGAATAATCGAAGTGATAAGGGGCCACCGGACGCTTGGCGATGCGCACCACGCGCTGGGCAATGTTGACCACCTGGTCGCCGATACGCTCCAGGTCGTTATTGATCTTGATCACGGCGACCAGGAAACGGAGATCCGCGGCCACGGGCTGGTGCAGGGCGATGATCTTCAGGCAGGCCTCCTCGATCTCCACTTCCATCTCATCGATCTCGTGATCGAGGTGCATGATCTCTTTGGCCAGATCGATGTCCCGGTCCTCAACCGCCTGTTTGATCCGGTGTACCCGCTGTTCCACGAGTGCTCCCAGGGACAGGATCATTTTCTTGATGGTATCGAGTTCTCTTTGAAAGTGTTTCACCGTTCGTTTTCCTTGTTGGATAGATGGTCCGGGCGTCTTGACGCGCTCGCCCGCCATTCGGGCAACGTTGAAGGTATCAGCCGAAGCGCCCGGTAATGTAATCCTCGGTCTGCTTTTTCTTGGGCCGGGTAAAAATCGTGTCCGTGTCCCCCACCTCGATCAGTTTACCCACATAAAAAAAGGCGGTGACATCCGATACCCGCGCGGCCTGCTGCATGTTGTGGGTGACGATGATAATCGTGTAGGTCTCCTTGAGTTCGTGAATCAACTCCTCGATTTTCTGGGTGGCGATGGGATCCAGAGCGGATGCCGGTTCGTCCATGAGCACCACCTCCGGTTTGACGGCCAGGGCCCGGGCGATGCAGAGGCGCTGCTGCTGGCCGCCGGACAGCCCCAGGGCGGTATCCTGAAGCCGGTCTTTGACTTCATCCCAGATAGCGGCCTGCTTCAGGCTCTCCTCCACCCGTTCCTGGACAAACGCCTTGTCCTTGATGCCGTTGACCCACAGGCCGTAAGCCACATTGTCAAAGATGGTCTTGGGAAACGGATTGGGTTTCTGAAACACCATCCCCACCTTGCGGCGCAGCATGACCACATCCAGGCTGGGGGCGTAAATGTCTTCGCCGTCCAGGGTGACCTTGCCTTCCACCCGACTGATGGGAATCAGGTCGTTCATGCGGTTGAGGCATCTCAGATAAGTGCTTTTGCCGCATCCGGAGGGGCCGATCAGGGCGGTCACCTCGCGCGGCTTGAAGTCCATGGAGACACCGTGCAGGGCCTTGAAATCCCCGTAGTAGAAATCGAGGTTTTCGGATGACATCTTATATTCCGGTTTCATCTGTTCTTCCTGGTATGCAGGCGCATTCATTGGCAGAATCCTAAACACAATTGATTTTGGGTTGATTGGTTTAAATCGTCACCCAAAAAGACCAATTAACGAATAATTCAAACCAACCCGCGAAGCCTACTTCAGCCTTTTTCTCAGACGGGCCCGCCAGAAAATGGCCAGCAGGTTCATCCCCAATACCAGGGCGATCAGCACGATGGCCGTTCCGTATTGAAGGTGCCGCGTCTTTTCGATTTCGGTACCGGCGGTGGCCAGCACATAAATGTGATAGGGCAGCGCCATGACCTCGTTGAAGATCGACGTGGGCAGCTTGGGGGTAAAAAAAACCGCCCCGGTAAACATGATCGGTGCCGTCTCGCCGGCGGCCCGGCTGACCCCCAGAATGGCACCGGTAAGAATTCCCGGCAGGGCCGACGGCAGCACCACCCGCCAGATGGTCTGCCATTTGGTGGCCCCCAATCCCAGCGAAGCTTCACGATAGGTGTCGGGAACGGATTTGAGGGCCTCTTCGGTGGCGCCGATGATCACCGGCAGGGACATGGCTCCCAGGGTCAGGGCGCCGGCGGCAATGCTTACCCCCATGTCGAGGATGACTACGAAAAAGGCCAGTCCGAAAAGTCCGAAGACCACCGACGGAACGCCTGCCAGGTTGCTGATGCCCAGGCGGATGAGCCGCACCACCTTGCCAGGACGGGCATATTCGTTCAGGTAGATGGCCGAGGCGATGCCGATGGGCAGTGCCGCCAGGATGGCCCCGAAGCTCAGGCAGATGGTGCCCACGATACAGGGCAGAATGCCCCCTTTGGTCATGGATTCCATGGGCGGTTGGCTGATAAATTCCCAGCTGATGGCCCGCCAGCCGTTGGCCACCATGAAGTAGACGATCACCAGCAGAGCCATTCCGTTGATAGCGGCCGCCCCCCTGAAAAGCGTAAAGAAGACTTTCTGTTTAAACCGTCGACGCTTGTCATAGGCCGCCATATTTTTGGATAATGTCTTTTCGGTAGTCATCTTGGGTTTTGCTTGTTTCATGGATTCAGGGTTCTTGCTTGTGTTTTTTCATCATTTCGAAAACCCATGGCGCAGCCGTTAAAGGGATGCCTCCCCCACCTGCGCATAGCGGTGGGCGATATAGTCGGCAACGATGTTGAAAACCAGGGTGAAGATGAAAAGAACGATACCGGTGGCAAACAGGGCATAATAGTGCTCACTGCCTACCGGCGCCTCGGCCATCTCGGCGGCAATGCTCGCCGGCATGGGACGCACCGGGTCAAAGATCGATTCGGGCAGCATGGCGGCGCCACCGGCGACCATGAGTACCACCATGGTCTCACCCACGGCCCGGGACAGACCGAGGATCACGGCCGTGCTGATTCCCGACAGCGAGGCCGGCACCACCACCCGCACAATGGTCTGCAGCTGGGTGGCACCCAGGGCCACCGACGCCTCGCGCAGGGCGGTGGGTACGCTGTGAATGGCATCCTCGGAGATGCTGCAGATCGTCGGAATGGACATAAAGGCCAGCATGAGCGATGCGTTGAACAGATTCAGTCCCGTGGGGATGTCAAATATCCGCTGGAGGAAAGGCGCCACCAGGACCATGCCGAAAAATCCGATCACGACCGACGGCAGCGCCGCCATCAGTTCCACAACCGGTTTGACGATCTCCCCCACCCGGGGCCTGGCGATTTCGGAGAGATAAATGGCGGTCATTACGCCCAGGGGGATGGATATCGCCCCGGAAACGGCCGTCACCGCCACCGATGCGAAAATCAGGGGAAAGATGCCAAAGTCGGCCGGATCGGACGTCGGGTACCAGTATTTCCCGAAAATAAAGTCGGTTACAGAAACCGTCTTAAAAATCGGCAGCCCCTCCTTGAATAGGAAGAGCATAATCAGGAACAGGATCGAAATGGATGCCGTGGCGATGATGAAGAACATCGCCTGCATGGATTTTTCTGTGGTTTGGCGACGGTTGGCCATGGATATTGCCTGTCTGTTGTTTCCTATAAATCGATTTTACATCGCACCTTTTGAATAATACACCGTCCGCCGGAAACGGACCCGGCGGACGGTGTGTTCAAGGGGAGCGCTTAATCGAGCCGACCGAAACGACTAATACAGCGGTACATAACCGCTCTTTTCAACAAGCTTCTGTCCCGTTTGGGGATTGAGCATGTAGTTGACGAAGTTCAGCGTTTCGCCCTTGGGCCAGCCGTTGGTAAACATGAACAAGGGGCGGCTGATCGGAAAGGTACCGTTGAGGGTGCTTTCCTTGGTCCCTTTTACCCCGTCCACGGTCAAAGGTTTGACAGCATCGTTAAGATACCCGATGCCGATGTAGCCGATGGCGTACTTGTTGTTGGACACGGCCTGAACGATCGCGCCATTGGACGCCATGACCTGGGCGCGGGGAGTAACGCGTTCTTTATCCAAAACCTTGCCCTCCCAGGTTTCATAGGTGCCGGAGGATGTGTCGCGGGAGCAGACGACGATCTTGAGGTCCGGTCCGCCGATCTCTTTGAAATTGGTGATCTTGCCCATGTAGATGTCTTTAAGCTGGACCAGGGTAATGTCCGTCAGGGTGTTGCTGGGGTGGACAACTGGAATAATGGAGTCGTAGGCCACGGCGAACGGCACCGGGTAAACCCCCTTTTCCTGGGCCAGGGCCACTTCCTTGTCTTTGATGAAACGCGAGGCGTTGGCAATGTCGGTGGAGCCGTCGATAATGGCCTTGATGCCGTTGCTGGAACCGCCGCCGGATAGGGAGATGTTCACATCCGGGTGAGCCTTCATGTATGCTTCAACAGCCAGTTGGGAAATGGGCAGCACCGTGGTGGAGCCCTTGATCACCAGGTTTCCGGCCGTGGCGGTGGCCGCACAAAGAGTCAATGCCGCGATGACTGATGCAATCATGTGAAACATCTTTTTCATGGGTCGTTTCCCTCCGTTTGATTCTTTATTCAAGGCTAAGCGCCCTGTGTTAGATTTGTGTCAGGGTCGGGTCAGGTTGCTGTCAGCATCCCCCTCCGTCACCGAATCCCAACGATTTCCTGAGAGCGCAATCTAAAGATCAAATGTTAGCAAACGGTTAGCACAAAATTAGTTTTCGATGAGTCTTCGATTTTTCAGCCGGGTGGAAAAAACCGGCTCACCAAAGGCATTCAGTCTTGACCACCGCATCAGGGTTGCCTACTATGCTGGCTTTTTCTAATGCGGACGTGGATACTTGTCGGTCCGAAAAATACCATAGCGCCAACCCATGAAACCAATCGAACCCATGAAACCCCAACATCAAACCAACCTGAAAATCATTTTCGCCCTGACCCTGGTCCATTTCACAGGCGATTTCTACAGCGCCTTCACCACGCCCCTGTTTCCCGCTTTCATGGCCAAACTGAATCTGACCCTGGCCCAGGTGGGGCTCATCGCCGGCGTCAACCGGTTCCTCTCTTTCATCGTCCAGCCGGTAGCCGGCTACCTGGCGGACCGCTACCAGGGGCGCGCCATCATTCTCGGCGGCCTGCTCATGGCCGTGGTCTTCATCCCGCTTTCCGGCATTGCCGGCAGCTACGGGATGCTGATGCTGTTCATCGCCTTGGGATCCGTGGGGTCCTCGATGTTTCACCCCTGCGTGGCCGGCATGATTCCGCTCTATTCAGGCAACAGGAAAGGCTTTTCCATGTCCGTGTTCAACACCGGCGGCACCCTGGCCTTTGCCGTGGGCCCCTTTTTCATCACCGCCATGGTGGCCGCCTTCGGCCTCGGTGCCATGCCGGCCACCATGGTCCTCGGGCTGGCGGTGTTCGTCTACCTGTGGGTGGCGGTACCGTCTCCCGAAAGTGAAGGCATGGCATCCCTGGGATTGATGGGTACGCTGAAGAAACAGTTCGGCACCGTA
This sequence comes from Deltaproteobacteria bacterium, assembly GCA_020444075.1. Lineage (GTDB taxonomy): Bacteria > Desulfobacterota > Desulfobacteria > Desulfobacterales > Desulfosarcinaceae > Desulfosarcina. The sequence goes on along the minus strand of JAHLLR010000035.1, from coordinate 13,478 downwards.
TGGAAATCCATCTTTCTCATCTGGCTGGTGATGGTGCTGCGGGCGGTGGTCGGCCAGTCGTTCATGACATTCATGCCCGTCCTTCTGGTCAGTCGCGGATATTCCCTGGTTTCCGGCGGCCTCATGATCACCGTGTTCACCCTGGCCGGCACCGCCAGCGGCCTGCTGGCCGGCTATTTTACCGACAGGACGGGATCCCGTCCGATTTTCCTGGTTTCCCATCTGCTGATGACGCCGGCCCTGCTGATGATGCTTTCACTATCGGGTTCATGGATCTACGGCGGCGTGTTCATGGCCGGTTTTTTCGTGCTGGCCACCCTGCCGTTAGGAGTTACCCTTGCCCAGGAGCTGGCACCGGGTGGACGATCCATGGTCTCGAGCCTGATGATGGGGCTGGCCTATGGCCTGGGCGGTGCGGTGGCTCCGGTCGTGGGTCGGCTGGCCGACCTCTATTCGGTAGCCACCGTATTGCGGGCCGTCGCCTTCATCCCGCTTGTCACCGTCCCCCTGATTCTCATGTTTCCGGTCGTAAGGCAAAAGAGAGCGGTCTGATGACAGATTTGAAAAACTGAAATAGACAACCGACACCAACCTGAAAAGCTCCCGTCTAACAACCTGAAGGCCTGATTACAGGGATTGCATCTGGGTGGTCACGAACACCGAGGCCCCCTTGGCGCTCTTGAATTGAAAGCGTTCGCTCTCCACCAGGCCCAGGCAGGCCGAAACCACATCGGAATCGTATAAGGTGCCGCTGTTGCCGGTGAGTTCCCCCATGGCTTTTTTCAATCCCAGAGAGGGACGGTAGGGTCGATGGGACCCGATGGTTTCGAATACATCGGCCACGCTTAGAATCCTGGCCTCCATCATGATCGCTTCCCCGGAAAGACCGTTGGGGTAGCCTGATCCGTCCATCCGCTCGTGATGCTGGAGCACAATATCCGCCAGGGGCCACGGAAAATCGATCTTTTTCAGGATGTCGTATCCCGACTGCACGTGGGTCTGGATCATTGCGTATTCGGGGCCGCTGAGCCTCCCCGGCTTGCAGAGGATCTCCCCGGGTATGGTGAGCTTTCCCAGGTCGTGAACAACGCTGGCCATTTGCAGGCCATATATCCGGTCCTCCGAAAGTCCCATCTCCTGGCCAATGGCGCAGGCCAGGTCGGCTACCCGATTCTGGTGGCCCGATGTATAGGGATCGCGCATTTCGACAGCCAGGGCGATGGCCTGGACCGATCCCTCCATGGCCTTCTGAAAACGAACCGCATTGCTTCGCAGCTCTTCGGCGGTCTGTTTGAGCTTCTCCCGGGTCTGTCGTTCGAGAAGCACGCGTTTAAGCCGGGCCACGATCTCCGCCAGGCGGATGGGTTTTTCGATAAAGTCGCTGGCACCCTGGGCGATGATCTCCTCGTAGGCAAAATTATTCACCAGGCCGGTAATGATGACGACATCGGCATGGAAATTATCCTTGATCCGACGGCACAGGTCGAGACCGCTCATTCCCTTCATCTGGACATCGGAGATCACGACCTCCACCGGATTCGAATTCAAGACTTTCAAAGCCGCTTCCGCACTCTCGGCAGTGAGGCACCGACACCCGGAGGCCTCAATGCCGTAGGAAAGAATATCACGAATATCGTCATCGTCATCCACCACCAGGACCAGGGGGGATGGCGAACTGTCGGTGGCTATGGATATCATCGAATTTCTCCGGAAGGACCGTAGTGGAGCACGCCCCCATCAAGCAATGGGAGCATCGCGATAACGGTCCGGGTATTTGGGTTCTTTCATTACATTACAGTAGCTTACACATGCACATCAGCAGAAGGGAAAAGGCCGCGTTGATCAGCAGATTGATGGAGAGGTTCATCCCGTTCAGGACCATTCAGGATTTGAGAATAAGGAAAGACACATAGGCCGCGTAGCATCCAAGCAGAATCAGACCTTTTCTGCGGGTAATTGTCAAGTCCCGTCTCATCAGCGCCCAGGGCAGCGCACTGATGACCATCATCACCAGATAGTCCACCACCAGACCGCTTCCGATGAAACCACCGGAGATGACAATGGGTTTTACCATGGCCGTGGCGCCAACGACGCTGAGGATGTTGAACACGTTGCTGCCCACCAGGTTCCCCAGGGAGATATCCATCTCCTTTTTCATGGCCGCCACAACGGAGGTGGCCAGTTCGGGCACCGAGGTGCCCAGAGCCACCACGGTGAGTCCCACGAACTTTTCGTTGACGCCCAGGGCAGACATGGCGCTCACCGCCGCATCCACGAGCATATCCGCACCGACGACCACCGCTGCCGTTCCGCCGATGATCATCAGGCACTGACCCCACCGTTTCCCCATCAGCCCGGCAGCCGGTGGCGATACGCCAGGGTTCGCACCTGCAGAAACAGGCATGGTGCGATCGACGCGAACGGCCACCTTGTAATTGAACCAGGTATAGGCAACGATGCCGCAGAAAAGGATTAGGCCCTCGACCCTGCCGATGAACGAATTGAAGGAGAGCAGCAGCAGGAAGACGGAGATGGCCAGCATGAGGGGAATGTCCCGGGAGATCACAATGCGGCTGGTCGTCACCGGCTGAAACATGGCAGTAAGTCCCAGAATCAGTGCGATATTACATATATTGCTGCCCACGACGTTGCCCAGGGCGATCATGCTCTTGCCCTTGGCGGCGGAGACCAGGCTGACCACCAGTTCGGGAGCCGAGGTTCCGAATGCGACCACGGTGAGCCCGATGACCATCGGCGTGAGCCCCATGCCACGGGCGAGTGTAGATGCCCCTCGGACCAGCCAGCCGGCACCATAGTAGAGCAGCAGAAGTCCTGCCGTGAATGCGATCAGATGGGTAACGGTCAAAAAAAGTTTCCTTCCTGAGGCCAATGGTCAAGCGGCCTGCTTTCAAGGTGTTGTCATGCCTGGCAGCGCAGGCACCGGGCAAAACCATGCATCAATATGACATCGTTATCGAATCAATGCAATGTCCGGGCCTATCGGGATTTTTTTGATCTGAAAATTTTTCTGAATATGTCAGGAACCCGCATAGCGGATCACGACCGGCTTTCTCCCGGCCACCTGATGATAGGTTTCCTCGGGCCAGCCGATAGCGATCACGGCATGGGGGGTTTCGTGGGCCGGAATACCCAGCCTGCGAACAATCGATCGATCCCGCCGCATGGCTTCGATGACAAACCCGACCAGACAGGTGCCAAGCCCCATGGCATGGGCGGCCAGCAGCATGTTCCCGGTGGCCAGCAGGGCATCTTCGGACGGGCAGGAGGCGGCATTGTCAGCGGCCACCACGATAACGGCGGTTGCCCCATGGAACAGCAGGTCGCGTTCACCCCGGTCCCAGGCCGCCAGCCCCATCTCCACGGCAGGATAATGCAGGCGGAAATAGGTGTCCAGTTCCGGTTTGCCGAGCAGCCTCAATCCGGTTCGGAGCCATCGCTTTTCCGCCATCCGGTTGGTTTTCCTGAAGAACCCCCCTACCCGACGTCCCAGTTTGTTGACGGCCTCCCGGTTCGGCAGTATGGTGAAGGTCCATGGCTGGCAGTTGGAGCCCGACGGCGCGGTGATGCCCACCTTCACCAGGTCTTCCAGAAGCGGCCGGCCCACCGGACGATCGGAAAAATTCCGGCAGGAACGCCGTGAGCCCATGAGATTGACCAGGGCCGCGGTGTCAAAACAGCCAGGGGGAAGCCATCGGGTGTCGGCCGAAAAGGTTTGGAATTGAGACAGCCCCGGATCCACCGCCGCCACGCGGATGGCATCCTCCGGGCAAGCCGCCGCACAGTGCCCACAGTTAAGGGACTCGGTCCCCTGGACGATGGCCTTACCGTTGTGGATGACCAGCGTCTCTTTGGGGCACACCGGGATGCACCTCCCGCAGCCGATGCATCGCCCGGGGTCGATCGTCACTGTCACTTCACGGGCTGAAAATTGTTTTTGGATATCTGTCATTTTTTTTGGGTTTGCTGCTTGACATGCAACATGCCAGCATTAGAATTGTCGCTTTTACAAATTTTCCATAGGGAAATAGCCGCAATCATGATCGAAAAAACCAGTTCTGCCGGCAACGGCCAGCATGCTGCCCGGAACAAAGGAATCACCCAATGAAAAAGCTCCTGTACCACCGGTTTATCTCTTCCGTGCTGTGGAACCTGCTCCTGATTTCAGCAGGATCTCTGGTATTCGGGATCGGATTGAAGTCCATCGCCATTCCCCACGGGTTCATTACCGGCGGCATTTCAGGTCTGACCCTGCTCTTTTACTATGTCAGCGGACTCCTGTCACCGGGTTTATGGTACCTGCTCGTCAACATCCCCATCTTTCTGGTGGGATGGGTCCACATCAGCCGGCGGTTCTTTTTTTACAGTCTGTATGGAGTGGCCGCCCTTTCTCTGACCATCGATCTGATCGGGTTCACCCTGCCCATCAAAGAGCCGATGCTGGCCGTACTGGCCGGGGGCGTGCTCATGGGCGCCGGTTCGGGTCTGGTTCTCCACTCACTGGGTTCGGCCGGCGGACTGGACATTATCGGCATCATCCTGAACCAGAAGTTCAGCCTCCGTCTGGGCACCTTTTACTTTGCCTTCAACGTGGTGCTGTTCGCCTTCAGCTTCGGCGCGCTGGAGACGGATCTGGTGCTCTATTCCCTTTTCATGAGCTTCATTTCGTCTCAGACACTGGATTACGTATTGGCCTTTTCCAATCAGCGCAAGATGGTATTCATCATCTCCGATCTCAATGACCGTATTGCCAAGGAGATCCATACCCGCCTCAGCCGGGGAGTCACCTTCCTGGAGGGCAGCGGGGCATATACGGGCAAGGCCAAGAAAGTCATCCTCACCGTGGTCCACAACTACCAGTTGAAGCGGGTGGAGGAGGCGGCCCTGTCCATCGATCCGGAGGCCTTCATCATCACGGAGAACACCTTTAACGTGCTGGGCAGAGGTTTTTCCCGCCGTAAGGTGTATTAACAGCGGATAGCGAAAAATGCGGATGTGCTTCCTTGGATGCAAGTCCAAAAAGCGCTGCCGATGGCCATCGGGCAAGAGAAGGCATCGGCAGCGCTTTTTTTTCCTGCTAAAGGTTTCTACTGAGGATCATCTTTCGGCGACTGCTCTTCCGTTGCGTATGTTTTCTCGGGCGATTGACCATAGATAACAAAACCACCCTCGTCACCGGAGAAAAGGCCGGGGCCGGGCTTTTCGTCCCGATCGTCGTGGTATACAAACGGTTGGGGCGTCGACGTGCAGCCGGCGACCTCAATTACCATAAAAACGGCCGACACCAGGCAAATCCATTTCCATTTGGGTGTCATTAGAATTTCACCCGCATGCCGGTCATGATGGCATTGATGTTATCATAATCCGTGCCGTTTCGGTCCAGTTTGTGGAACCGGTAGCCCAGGTAGGCCTCGGTGCCCCACTCCTGAAGATCCTGCACCATCTGGAATCCCATGACATCCGCATCGTCGCCGTTGGTGCTGATATCCGAATAACGGCCGTAGTCGGCAGACAGGGAGGTCACCCCCAGCGGGCACCAGCGGCCCCGGTAGCCGAACTTGGTGTAGAAAAACGCGCCGTCATCCCGACCGGCGCCCTTGTTATCGCGGGTGCCCATGGCAAAGGTACCGTTGAAGCCGGAGTCATGCAGCACGGAAATCGAACCGTTCAGTTGATCGTCAATCGTATCCGAGGTGCTGCCGGGATTGGAGTATGCGACGGCCGCCGCCAGTTTGAAGGCATCGATCTGGGCACTGTAGCGCACGGCGAAATCCCCGCCACCATCGGAGATATAGGAGGTCGACCCGACGAACCCGTTGAAGTCGGGGGTGTCGTAGCGAATGCGCTCCTGGCGGCTCAGGCCGTCCATGTTGCTGAAGACGCTACCGATCCGGGTACCGGACAGGCTGCCCGTGTTATTATCGTAAAACAGCTGCCCGCCGGCCATGCTGGCGATATCGGAGTACCCCACCACACTGGTGCCGGACAGGTCCACTTCCGAGGAGTTATCCGATGCGGTACTTCCCCATCCCAGTGAAAACTTACCGATCGTGTTGCCATCCACCCACAGATCCAGATGGCGCTTCTCAAACGTGGCGTCATCCAGCCTTCTATCCTCCTGGTTGACCAGGTTGCTGGGGTTGGTCTGGTACTCCACTTCGATGCGGGTGCCGATGGTATATTTGTCGTTGGGTTTGATGGCTCCCTCCAGCCCCACGCGGGTGGAGGAGTTGTCGTTATCCACCAGGTAGGTGGTGCCACTGTCCCCATCGTTGCTGTACAGCACCGCCTTGTTCACCTGGCCGTATATTTTGACACTGCCTTTGGGGTTTCCGGCTTTGACCGCCGTCGGGCTGTCCGTGGCTGCCTTGACCGTGGCCGCAGCCGTCTGGCCCCTCAGCGCCTCCACCTGGCCCTGCAACTGTTCGAGGGCTTTCTGCTGGGCTTCGATCTGAACCTGCTGCTGTTTGATGATTTTCTCAAGTCGATCCAGGGTCTCCTTTTCTGCCCCGTATGCCGAAAATGCCGCAAGGAAGCAAAAAACGAGGGAAGCCATTAAAAGCCTTAAGAATGCACGCCATCTTCTCAGTCCCATTGATACCTCCTTTGTCTCTTTTATGGATGTTGTTCAATACTCGCCCGGCGCGGTTCTTCCGGGCCAACGGATATGCAATAAGTTAATACTGGGATAAGCGGTGCTTCAATCACAACCGTTCATCGGGTTGGAAGAGACAGCCGGACACCGGCTTGGCACCGGCGGTCGGGTATCTGAGAATAGGGGAAAGGAGGATGTGCATCCGCACCGTGTTCAACTGAATCCTTGCATACCATTTCAGGGGAAAAGGTGCAATTGAATACTCCCCGTGGAAAGAGGAAGGAATTCTTCCGTCTCATGGCAGCACCGATGCAGTTAACCGCATCGCCGGCAGAAGAGCGTCTGATGATTTGACCGGCAAAATTGTACCCGGATCATCAGAATTGATTTGTTGCCCGACACGTTTTACGTTAGGATGTTGCCATTGCCCTTTTGCCGATGACCGAAAAACAGGACATTAAGAAGACATATGGCCAACAGCCTCTACATCGCCAGCATCGAACCGGAGAGCGGCAAGTCGATAGTCGCCTTGGGCATCATGGAGATGCTGTCCAGAAGGGTCGGACGGGTGGGATACTTCAGGCCGATCATCCCCACGGCACTGAAGCGTGACAACGACATTGAACTCATCCGGCAGCGTTACCACCTTGACCAGACCTATTACGAAACCTTCGCCTTCACCCACAATGCCGTCCAGACGCTGTCCGCGGATACCCTCAACCCGGGCATCCTGAAACAGATCGTCGCCAAATATCGCCAGCTTCAGCAAAAATGCCGTTTCGTCCTGTGCGAAGGAACGGATTTCACCGGTGTTTCATCGGCATTCGAATTCGACATGAATGCCGATGTGGCCGGCAATATAGGGAGCCCTATCCTGATGCTGATCAATGGAATCGACAAAAGCCCGGAAGAGAGTGTCGAGACGATTGGTCTGGGGATCGAGGCCTTCACCCACCGGGGATGCGACGTGGCCGCCGTCATCGTCAACCGGGTTGAAAAATCGGAACTGGCTGCCGTTCGCGCGGCCATCAGTGCCGGCGTCCCCCCCGACGTCCCGGTGAGTGTGCTTCCGGAGATGCCCACCCTGGGCAGGCCAACCGTGGCGGATATCGCCAGGGAACTGGGTGCCGAGGTACTCCAGGGTGAAGCTGAGGCGCTGGACCGGTCGGTCCACGATTTCAAAGTTGCCGCCATGAACATCCCCCATTTCCTGGATCTTATCAGCGAGGGGGACCTGGTCATCACACCGGGCGACCGCACGGATGTCATTCTGGGGAGTCTGGCAACCGTCGTATCCGACAATTTCCCAACCATCGCAGGCCTGTTGCTGACCGGGGGATTCAAACCGGAACCGTCGGTCAAACGCCTGGTGGAAGGCTTCAAGCGAACCTCGCAGATACCCATCATCAGCGTATCCACGGACACGTTCACCAGCGCCATGAATGCCAGCGACGTCCGTGCGAGCCTTCAACCCGGCAATGACCGCAAAATAGCCGCCGCGCTGGGCCTTTTCGAAGCGCATGTGGATCTTGCCCGCCTGGAAACGCATATCGACCTTGTCCGATCCACCCGGGTGACCCCGATCATGTTTGAATATGAACTCATCGAACGGGCCAAATCTTCCCGCCGCCATATCGTCCTCCCCGAGGGGGAAGAACCGCGGATCCTGCGTGCCGCAGAGATACTCGCCCGGCGGGATGTGGCCGACCTCACCCTGTTGGGCAACCCGGACCAGATCCGGCAGACGGCCAAAACGCTCGGACTGGATTTGAAAGGCTTGAATATCATCCATCCGCCCGGTTCGACCCACCGGGAGGCCCTGGCCCAAACCTACTACGACCTTCGCCGCCATAAGGGGCTTTCCAAGGAGATGGCCTGGGATACGACGGCCGACGTGAGCTACTTCGGGACCCTTATGGTCAATGCGGGACTTGCCGACGGCATGGTTTCCGGCGCCGTCCACACCACCGGTGACACGATCCGGCCGGCGCTTGAGATTATCCGCACCCGTCCGGGGGTATCTTTGGTCTCCAGCGTGTTTCTCATGTGCCTGCCCGATCGCGTCCTCGTCTATGGGGATTGTGCGGTGAACCCCAACCCCGATGCAATCCAGTTGGCGGATATCGCCGTCAGTGCGGCCGATACCGCCGCCATGTTCAATATCGAACCGCGCATTGCCATGTGCTCGTACTCCACGGGGACATCGGGTGCCGGCCGGGATGTGGACAAAGTCCGCGAGGCCACGCGCATCGTCAAATCCCGCTTTCCAAAATTGAAGATCGAAGGCCCCATTCAATACGATGCGGCGGTGGATGCCGGCGTGGCAAGGACCAAGCTGCCGGGCAGCGAGGTTGCCGGGCAGGCCACGGTGTTTATATTCCCGGACCTCAATACGGGCAACAACCTCTACAAGGCGGTCCAGCGATCCGCCGGCGCCGTGGCCGTGGGACCGGTTCTCCAGGGGTTGAACAAGCCGGTCAACGACCTGAGCCGGGGATGCACGGTGACCGACATCGTCAATACCGTAGCCATCACGGTGATCCAGGCTCAGGCCCTGACAATGCATGAAAAACAGGGTGAAAAATGAAAATTCTGGTGATCAACTGCGGCAGTTCATCCCTGAAGTACCAGCTGCTGGAGATGGACGGCGAGCACGCACTGGCATCAGGCCTGGTGGAGCGCATCGGTGAATCTGAAGGAAAGGTTTCCCATCAAAATCATTCGGATGCAACCGGGGGGCAGTTCATCGTCTATGAAAAGCCCATATCCGATCATCGGTCCGCCATGAACGAAGCCGTTGGCCGGCTCACAGCGCCCGGTACGGGGGTAATCGCGAGTCACAGCGAAATTGCGGCCGTCGGCCACCGGGTCGTCCACGGGGGAGAATATTTTCAGAAACCCGCCCGAGTGGATCAAAACGTACTGAAGGCCATCCAACAGACGATTCCCCTGGCGCCTTTGCACAACCCCGCCAACCTCATGGGCATCAAGGTGGCGCAGGAGCTGTTTCCCCATGCCCCCCAGGTGGCGGTTTTCGACACGGCCTTCCACCAGACCATCCCTGCCTTTGCCTACCATTACGCCCTGCCCTGGTCCTATTATGAACAGATGGGGGTTCGCCGTTACGGCTTTCACGGCACCTCCCATCAGTATGTGGCGCGGGAGGCGGCAGCCCGGCTGGGCCGGCCGCTGTCCGATGTGAACCTGATCACCGCCCATCTGGGCAGCGGCGCCAGCATCTGTGCCATCGAAAAAGGGGTCAGCGTGGACACCTCCATGGGCATGACGCCGCTGGGCGGGCTGATCATGGGGACCCGGGGCGGGAATCTGGACCCCGGGGTCATCATGTACATTGCCGAGCAGAAAGGGATGTCCCTGCCGGAGATCAATGCCGTCCTGCAAAAAGAGAGCGGCCTGAAAGGCATCTGCGGGATGAACGATCTGCGCGATATCCATGCGGCGGCCGACAAGGGGGATGCCCGGTCCCGACTGGCACTGGACATGTTCGTCTACCGCTGTCGGCAGTATATCGGGGCATATTTTTTTCAGCTCGGCAGGGTGGATTCGCTGGTTTTCACGGCCGGCATCGGTGAAAACGATCCGGCCATCCGGGAATCCTGCTGCAGGGGAATGGCAAGCCTCGGCCTGACCGTTGATCCGCTGAGGAATCGTAATCCCGAGAAGTACCGCGGAGAAATCACCGCCGCCGGAAGCCCGGTCAGGGCCTATGTCATCCCCACCAACGAAGAACTCGAAATCGCCCGCCAGACCGCCGATGTCGTAAAGGGAAAGAGCTGACAAGGGAGGACAGAGGGATTGAGGGATCAAGCATTCGAGTGAAAAGACAACACCACCTGAGACCGCAGGCGGCATTCACTTGAACCCTTGAACCCTTTTTTTTTAACCGAGATAATCCTCCCTCACCGGAGAAAACACTTCCACGGCTATCGAATCCTCCAGCGCCCGGGCGGAATGGGGGACGTCGGAACCGATGCACCAGCTGTCCCCGGGCATCACGTCATGATCTGCTCCATCAACCGTGAAGACCATGCGCCCGGAGAGCAAAAACCCGGTCTGCTCGTGAGGGTGGTTGTGGACGGGAATCGCGCTCCCCTTCTCCAGCTTGAACCGGGCCATCAGGGTTTTCTCGCCGTGAACCAGGGTTCCCATGTTCACGCCGTCGAGAAGCTTGCGGTAGGTCAGCTCACTTTTTTTCTTGAACATCTTGTCTCCTTTGGTTGTCCGTGGTTAAGACGAAACCTCAATCATCCGCTTCGAGGGCTTCACGCTCCCCGGGTTCCAGCTCGACCGCATAGGATTCAGGAAGGGCCTTGTTGGCTTTCACGCCCAGGGCCTTTATCTGTTCGGCGCGCCGCACCAGGTTGCCCCTGCCCGTGGACAGCCGGTCCCTGGCCGTTCGATAGGCTTCCCTGGCCCGGTCCAGCTGCCGCCCGACGTCTTCGAGAGCTTCGATGAAACCGATGAATTTGTCGTAAAGCCCGCCGGCCTGCCGGGCAATTTCCAGGGCGTTTTCATTCTGGTCCGCATAGCGCCAGATATTGTGAATGGTTCTTAAGGTCACCAGCAGGGTGGACGGCGAAACCAGGATTACGTTCTTCTCGAAGGCCTCGGTGAACAGCGCGCGGTCATGCTCCACGGCTGCAAAAAAGGCGGCCTCGACGGGCACGAACATGAGCACGAAATCCAGGGTCCGGATCCCTTCCAGATCCTCGTAGTGCTTCTCGCTCAAGCCTTTGAAGTGTGCCCGCAGGGAGGCGAGGTGGGCCTTGATGGCCGCGGCCCGCACCGTCTCGTCGCTGGACGCGTGGTAGCGTTCATAATCCTTGAGGGACACCTTGGCATCCACGATGACATCCCTGCCCTCGGGCAGCCGGACGATGACGTCCGGCTGGTAGCGGCTGCCGCTGCTTCCGGTCAGGCTCACCTGAGTCTCGTAGACCCGCCCCTTTTCCAGCCCCGACGCCTCCAAAATCCGCTCCAGGATCACTTCTCCCCAGCCGCCCAGGGTTTTGACATCCCCCTTGAGGGCGTGGGTCAGGTTCAGGGCGTCTTTGCCGATGCGTTCGTTGAGGTTTTTGAGGTGGCCGATCTCGTTGAGCAGGGCCGCGCGATCGCGTGACTCTTTGTCGTAGACATCCTCCACGCGCTTCTTGAAATCGCCCAGCTGTTCGCGCAGAGGGCTGATCAGACCATCCATCTGGGCCCTGTTGTGGTCGGCAAACGTCTTCCCCTTCTCTTCCAGGATCCGCTCCGCCAGCAGCTTGAACTCAACGGTCATCCGGTCCCGCGCATCGTTGAGCAGCACGATCTTCTCTTCGGCCTGCCTGCGATCGGCTTCCAGGCGGGTGGACAGCTCCGACAATTTTTTTTCCAGGGACAGGTTCTCGACATCGCGTTGCGCCTGTCCCAGCCGGCTCTTTTCCAGGGCTTCTTCCAGCACGGGAATCCGGGTGACGGTCTGGACCAGGGCGGCTTTTTGCGCCTCCAGTTCGGTAATGGCTTCGCGGCGATGGTCCAGGTTGGCCTCGACCTCGGCCAACTCCTTTTGAACCGTCTCCAACTGCTGCCGGATTGATGCCAGCTTCTCTTCCAGGGCCGCCTTTTCCATCTCCGCCAGCCGCGAAAGGGTTGCCCGCTCGGCCCTGTTCCGGGAACGGGAAACGAGAAGAGCGGTCACGGCGCCTATCAGCAATCCTGCCGCCCCGCCGATCAGATAGGCAATTTGAAGTTCCGTCATTATTTATCCTGAAGGTGTCGCACCGGAACATAGTCTGGTCGATAGGGTTTTGTAACCACTCGTTTATACGCCAGTTGCGCCCGTAAATCCAGCTTCGCATGGGATTATCCCCTGCGCAGCCGATACCCCTCAATAGCGATGCCCTGACAATGGACTAACAAATTGATAACCAATTGCTAACATTTCTATTGACCCCGCTTTTCCCTCTGATTAGGTTAACATTCTTCACTCGGATCCACAGGCAGGATCAGCTGCCCGTATAACGGTACAAAAAGCAGACGGCGGGAAAAATGGCTTACAACCACTCCTGGAAGGCGATATTCAGGCCCGGTGCGTCCGATGATTTTTTCATGGACGATCGGCCCATGGCTTTTGCGGTGAATGCCGACGGGTTCAACCCGGTCAATGCCTGGTGGCTCTCCGAGCTTTCCCGCCTGATCTATAAAAAGGATGCCAGCGAGGGAATCGACCGCTTTGGCCATGCGTCGCGAAGCGACTTTCTGGCACGCGTGGGTCTGGTTGAACGGCAATTTTTCAGCGGGTCGACGATTCAAGGCGCCCTGGTGGAAACCCATGATCCCGGCGGCGGTGGCTTTGCCGCACTGGTATTTCGGGGAACCAGCGGCCGACTGTCCAACTGGCTGGTTAATCTGGACATGGCCCTTTGCCCCTGGCCTGCCGGCGGCACCGTTCACCGGGGATTCAAAACCGTTTTGATGGAACTCTGGGACACCATCTCGACCGCACTGAATACCGTAAAAAAGCCTTTGTTTTACACGGGTCACAGTCTGGGCGGCGCTTTGGCCACCCTGGCGGCGTCGCTTCGGCCACCGCGCGCCGTATACACCTTCGGCGCCCCCCGCATGGGTGATGCCGCATTTGCCGAAACCCTGGCCCACGTTCCGGTATTCAACGTGTTCAACCCTCGGGATATCGTTACCGAACTGCCCCCCGCAGGACGGTGGACCCGCTTTACCCATGCCGGAACCGTCGTCAGGAACAGCGAGAGTTCCCTGCCCCGTCGCACCCTGGCCCAGGCACCTGCCTTCCTATCCGGCCACGCCCCCTTGAACTATACGGCACAACTGCCGGTTGCCGTCGACAATT
>JAHLLR010000034.1 GCA_020444075.1 Deltaproteobacteria bacterium | reverse complement strand
GCGTCGAACTGGCTGCGTCTCAGGACTCTGCTGTATGCCTGGTCCCGCCAGACAAACCGGTCGCGAAAAGATGCATACCGCTCCGACAGCCAGACGTCCATCAGATCCTGCTCCGGCAGGCGGCCGAACACCAGGCGGGGCAGCATGACCGGTTTCTCAAAAAACCGGCTCGCGCCGCCGTAGGCGGTGTTGATGCACGGCGCCACGCTGCCGTCCCGGGCGATGAACAGGGAATGCACCGGGTCCTGGCCGCACACGGGCATTTCATCGGGGTAAAACGAAAAGGACGTGGTCTCCATGCCCAGCCGATCCGCCAGGCGGCGGGCCTTTTTAACCTGCTTCTCCAGCGCTATAATTTTCTTTTCCCGGTGCGGGCCGAACAGTCCGAGAGTTTGGCGGTTGACGGCACGGATCACGTCGCACTGCTTGAAGTTGATCCGGTCCACCCCCAGGTCGGCGGCCAGGCGCACCAGGTCCGCCAGCTGGTGGATATTGACCGTCATCATCACGAAGTTGAGAATAATCTGCGGTCGATGGTTCTGTTTGAGGCGGGAAAAACCCGCAATGCTGCCGCACACCCGCTTAAAATCGGCACCGGGCCGGATCGCTTCGTAAACATCGGGGGTGGCGCCGTCCAGGGAAACTCCGATCCAGTCCAACCCGTCGTCGACCAACCGCCGCGTCAGATTCGTCGTCAGCAGGGTACCGTTGGTCAGAAATCCGGACCGGCAGCCGGCATCGGCGGCATCCCGGATCCATTCCCGCAGGTGAGGCTGCAGCAGCGGCTCGCCGCCGCCGGTGAAATCGACCATCTCCACCTCGTGCAGCCAGGGTTTGACTGCCGCCCATACCTGCTGATCCATCAGGCCGGACCCGTCCGACCGCCCGGTTTCCCCGCGCCACGGGCACATGACGCAAGCCAGGTTGCAGGTCAGGGCCGGCTCGACCTGCAGCAATTGCCAGGTCCGCTTCAGCGCAGAGACACGCGGCGGGGAACGGACGGGCCCAACCTTGTCCGGGCGGTTGTTTTTCTTGTCAAATGGCCAGATCATATGATTTTCCCGTAAAAAAGGGCCGATGGCGGAATCGATATCCATCTCTGCAATGGTTGCTTAAGCATCCTGTTTTGTATAATGATCAGGACGTGCGCTTAGGTCAACTGCGTAATATCCAATCGCCGAGGAACGTTGCTCATGAAAACCCTTTCCGTAAAAGCCAAATTCCAGTTCGGTGCCGGCTGCATTCTTTTTCTATATTGTGTCGCTGCCACAACCATCGCCTATCACTTCCTGAAGGGAATGGTCTCCGATGAAATCTACAAGGAAACCCAGCTTCTGGAAAGTACGGCCGATGCCACCCGCACCTATGTCAAAGACATCCTGCGCCCCCGGGTGGCGGCGCTGATGCCCCCGGACGGATTCCTGCCCCAGGCCATGTCCACCTCCTATGTGGGCCGGGAAGTCATGTCCCGCATCCGCGAGCGCTTTCCGGAGTTCGAATACCGGCGGGCGGCCGGCAACCCGATGAACCCGGTCAACCAGGCGGACGAATTCGAAAAAGAGAGGCTCCAATGGTTTTCGGAAAACCCGGACCGAAGCGAGTGGCAGGGCATGATCAACAAACACGGCAATGCCTACTACACCCGGATGCGGGCCATCTATGCCGAAAGCGAATGCCTCCAATGCCACGGTCATCCGGCGGATTCACCGTCCGACATGAAGGCCATCTACGGCATCGCCGGGGGATACGGCTACCATGAGGGGGATGTGGTGGCTGCCGACACGATTTATATCCCGGTGGGGTTCAGTTTCGTCAGAATCAAGGAAGCGGCGTGGTTGACCTTCCTGGTGGCCACCGTATCCCTTTTTTTTCTCTGGGGATTGTTTTACCTGCTGTTCAACCGGACCGTCGTGTTGGAACTGAAAGGTCTGCTGTCCACCTTTCGCAACATTGCCGGACCCGCTAAAAACAGTGAGGCGCCGCTTGTATTCTCATCGGGAGATGAAATTGCCCAACTCAAGGGGGCTTTCGAGACTGTCGCCGGTGAACTCCAGCAGGCCCACGACGACCTCAAGAACTCGGAAGCCAAATACCGGCTCATATTCGAAACCAGCCAGCATGCCATAATTATCATCGATTCGCGTAAACAGGTGAAAGACATCAATGCGGCAGGCATGGCCCTGTTCGGGTTCAGGGATCGGGCCGAGGCCCTGTCCATGGAGTCCTTTTTCCAGATATTCTTCGACACGCGGGATGCAACACGCTTCATGCAGACCATGACGGAAAAAGGATTCGTTCAGGGACTGGAGGTGGAGATGGTGGACCGGTCGGGCAGCAAGATGTCGATCATGGTCTCGGCAACGGCCAGACGGGATGAAAACGGCATGTTTGCCGGCATCACCGCCATGCTCAGGGACGTCACCGAAATGCGACGGATGGACAAGTACCTGGCCCAGACGGAAAAACTGGCCTCCATCGGCCAACTGGCATCGGGCGTAGCCCACGAAATCAACAACCCGCTGGGGGTCATCCAGTGCTATGCCAACCTCATCGCCAAGTCCAAGCCATCGGACCCCCAGGTTCTCAGCGATGTGGGCATCATCCGCAAGCACACCGAGCAATGCCGGTCCGTAGTCGAGGCGCTGCTCAACTTCTCCCGATCCGCCGAACCCTGCATGAACAAAACCGACATCAATGCCTGCATCGAAGAGGTGGTCTCGGTGCTGGATCTTCAACTTCAAAAGGACAACTTCACCATCGAAAGGCAATTCGATGCGACCCTTCCCCGGATAACGGTAGACGGCAACAAGATCACACAGGTGCTGATGAACCTGCTGATCAATGCCAGCCAGGCCATGCCCGACGGCGGGCGAATTGTCGTCAAAACAGCGCTGGCGAAAGAAGGGAAGGAGCTGGCCATCTCCATATCCGATACCGGCCCGGGGATCTCAAAAGAAAACATTACCAAAATATTCGACCCCTTCTTCACCACCAAAGGGCCTGAAAAAGGTACCGGCCTGGGCCTTTCCGTCAGCTACGGCATTGTCCAGCAGCACGGAGGAAGCATCACCGTGGATTCCTCTCACGGTAAGGGCACCACCTTCAACATCCTGCTGCCTGCCGATCAGCCGTGAATCGCAGGAGCCAACCGTTTTGGGCCGGAATGAACGGCTGCAGCCCCGAGGCGTCACTGCCCCCTTAAAGCTGCATCGCCCCCCGGCTTCGCCGGTCGATCCACATAACATATTGTAATCAAATATATTATTAATTTTTCTATCCACCCTTCATCAACCTTCGCCGGTTGGGTCATACCCGATGATGCCGCCTTGAGGTGACACCCCGGCACACCTCCAACCGCTTTATTCCTTTTATATATTTGTTTTTATTATATTTTTACACATTTCACAAAATGGCACTCATGTTGCTCAGCAAGGTCGTTTGCGTGTTTGAATGATTCACCGGCCCGGGTCACCGGTTTGCCCGGATCGGTCGATATTTAAGCCGGGACCACCCGGTCCCTTGATTCAACATTTTTCTACTACCAAAGGAGGAAGTGAATGGCAGCGAACGCAGATGGCCAGGTCGTCAAAGACGTTGGCAAATGGGAGTGGTCGGAACTGTGGAAGAAGGAGGACTGGTGGGCTATCTGGCTCGGGTTCTTTATTCTACTGGCCGGGGTGGCAGTCTACTTTCCCCATTCCGGGGCCATGAAAACCAAGTTGATGGACATTGACGCCAAATATTCACAGGCGGCCCAACGCACCGACAAGTTCAAGACCATCGCCTGGTACCAGCTCTATGACGCCAAAAAAGGGGTCAAGGCCAACTCCATCCCCGCCGGCAAATGGCTCTCCACCTTTTCCAAAAAGACCCACGGCTGGAGCACCAACCCCCTGGACGCCTTTTTCATGAGCAAGGAAAAAGCGGACGCCAAAAAGGCCAAGGCCGTCGCCAAGTATGACAAGGCCAAGGTCCCCGAAAGCGAGGCGCTGGCCCTGGCCACGGCAGCGGAAGCAGCCGCTGAAGCCGCCGGATTCAGTGACCCCGCCCTTAACGCCGAGGCCAAGGCATCTATCGCCGCGTGGCGCAACGCCCACCTGGCGGCCAGCAGCGCCAAAAGCAAAACCAAGGTCAGCCCCTACAACCAGATCGGCTGGCTCGTTTTCCTGTGCGCCTCTTTCGCCGTCTTCTTCGGCATCGGCGTCAAGGCCATGGGCAAGGACTTCGGCAAGTTCGTGGTCGGCTTCATCTTCGTCTTCATAGTGGCCGTACTCGCCTACCTGGCCAGCAGTCAGGCCACCATGAAGCACTACGGCATCGGGTATGCCGCCTGGGCCATCTTCTTCGGCATGTTGATCTCCAACACCGTGGGAACCCCCGAGTGGGCCAAACCGGCCGTGCAGACCGAATATTACATCAAGACCGGCCTGGTGCTCCTGGGCGCCAGCATCCTGTTTGAAAAGATCATCACCATCGGCACCGCGGGCATCTTCGTGGCCTGGGTGGTCACCCCCACCGTCTGGCTGCTCACCTACTGGTTCGGCCAGAAGATCGTCAAAATCCCCTCGAAGCGCCTCAACGCCACCATCTGCTCAGACATGTCAGTGTGCGGCGTCTCCGCAGCCATCGCCACGGCCGCAGCCTGCAGGGCCAAAAAAGAGGAACTGACCCTTGCCGTCGGCCTCTCCCTGGTATTCACCTCGATCATGATGATCGTGATGCCGGCCGTGATCAAGGCGACCTTTCCCGTGGACAAACAGCTGATCCTGGGCGGCGCCTGGATGGGCGGCACCATCGACGCCACCGGCGCCGTGGCGGCAGCCGGTGCCTTCCTGGGTGAAAAGGCCCTGTACGTGGCCGCCACCATCAAAATGATCCAGAACGTACTCATCGGCGTCATCGCCTTTTTCGTGGCCCTGTACTTCACTACGCGGGTGGAAGCCGCGGAGACCGGACACAAGGTCGGCGCCATCGAGATCTGGTATCGCTTTCCCAAGTTCGTCCTCGGATTCATCGGCGCATCGATCATCTTCTCCCTGGTCTACACCTCCTTCAACAGCCAGGTGGGAGGAATGGGGCCCGCCATGATTGACCAGGGCGTCGTCAAGGGCATGGGCGACCTGTTCCGCGGGTGGTTCTTCTGCCTCTCTTTCGTGAGCATCGGCCTGGCCACCAACTTCCGTGAGCTGAAAGAGCACATGGTCGGCGGCAAGCCGTTCATCCTCTATGTGGTGGGACAGTCCTTCAACCTGATCCTGACCCTGGTGATGGCTTACATCATGTTCTATGTGGTCTTCCCCGAGTTGACCGCAACCATCTAACCCGTCTATAGTATTAAAATCTCCCGCCGGGTTGACAGATTATCTACCCGGCGGGAGATCTCAACAGCAATTTTTAGAAAGTGAGCAACGCCGATGGAAGCGAAAACAGAGACTGAAAACCGGCCCATGCCCCGCGCCAGGGCATGGGGCATTCTGGGGTTCACTTTTTTCTCACTCTGGATGTTCGGTGCGGTACTCGGCCCCTGGCTGCAGCACCACATTTACAGCATGGATGACCTGGTCCAGGTCATCGAGGAAAACAACATCGACTCCGGCGCCTATTACTACACGGAAATCAAGGGTGCCTACACCGGGGAAAAATACCTGAGGCAATCCTTTGAAATGAACAGATCGGATGAGTTCGGCCTGACCCTGCCCTTTATTTCCGGCATCGTCTCCTGCCTCGTCCTGTTGTGTGTCGGTTTCAGATACCTGCCCGAGTGACCCAAATGACAAACGCACAGACCATGACCCACAAACGGGATCTGATCCTGGTGGGGGAAAAGGAATTTGCCGCCCAGGTCTCCGCCAGGGTGATCGACAAACCCAAGCTGGATGTCTGGATGATCCTCATCCCTATTTTCTTCATCTTTTATTTCTGGCAGTTGAAGCGATATGCAAAAGGCCGCAAGACCTTCGCCGAAAAATTTCTGATCACGCGGGAACGGGCGCTCGATGAAGCCCTTCGGTCTGCTGAAAGCGGGAAAGGTGCGGACGTTGAGCAGCTGGTTCAGGCTTCCGACATTCCGGTTGAAACCCGGCAGGGATACCGTTCATGGGTGGCCCTTCTCGTCGAGCACTACCGGGATCTGATCCTGGCCCAGGGCAGCAGTTATCCCGCATTGGTCAGGTCAACGTACAAAACCCGCTCCAATTACCTGCTCTTCCTCAACCGCCTGAATCAGGTGGAACGGGAATTCGATGCAGCCCTCAAGCCTCACCTCGAAAAAGCCACCGAAGATGTAAACGGCATCATCAAGCTCATGGAAGAGAGCGTCATCAGCCTGCGTCGGCAGCTTGCCGAAGAGATCTTTCCCTAAAGCCGGTCAACCCGGAGGCAGCTCAGGATCGGTTCCACGTTCTTAAGATCCTGTAGTCCTCCGATGGCCGAAAGAATGCGGTCCTGGGCCGTCGGGGTCATCAACCCGCCGGCCAACCGCCGGAACTTGCTTTCCAGCCGGGTGCGGTCCATCGGATTGGCCGGATCCCCCAGAGGATACCGAACCGTCTGTTCCACCCGGCCGGCGGCCGTTTCCACGCAGACCCGGGCACCGGTTTCAGCCGGGAAACAGGCGTCCAGCACGGGATCGACATGCAGGTGCACCCGTGCGGCCAGAGTGGTGACCGTCGGCCGGTGGAGCCATTCGGGAGAAAGCGGCAACAGCGCCTCCGCTCCTCCGCAGGCGGCCACCGCCAGACAGAACGGCAGGCTGTACTGAGCGCCTTCCAGGGTATCGGGGTCGGCGTAGTTGTTCAGCCGCATCACCCGCTCGAAGGTATATACATCCACGGCTCGGATGTCGCCCGGGATAATCGCGCCACCGGCGACCAGTTCGACCATCCCATCGATGGCCGCGTGGATCCAGCGACAGCAGGCATAGGGTTTGAAATAGACCGCGGTCATTGCGCTGCCGTTCGCAAGCCCGTCTGCGATGGCGGTTGCGTCGAAGTAGTCAGGATGGTCCAGAATGTCCAGGGGACCGGTGAGTCCCTGCCGGGATAGTTCCAGGGCCGTCAGGCCGGTCATCACCGACCAGGGAATGCCCTCCTTGACCTGGTTGCCCATCACTGTACTGTAGCCGGCCGCCGACAGCCCCGGCGACAGAACTCCGGCAATGGCAAAGGCCCTCTCCAGGACTTGCGGGGTATCCCCGGCCAGCAAACCGGCGGCGGCCACCACGCCGTAGGCGCTCCAGCGGCCGGTGGAAAGGGTGTCCAGCCGGGTGAAGTCACGGGCCGCGGACACGCGCACGGCAACCTCGTACCCGGCAGACAGCGCTGCAATCACATCCAGGCCGCTGGCGCCCGCAGCCGGTGCGACTGCCAGCACGGCCGGAATGACGGCCGCGCCGGGATGACCGCCGGCCTGCCGGTGGCCGTCGTCCAGGTCCAGGGCGCTGGCGGCGGTGCTGTTGGCCATGGCGGCCCCCTCGGCACGGCGGTTATCGCTGGTAAACCATAGCGTTGATGATCCCGGAGCATAGAGACGCCGCACAGTATGCCGGGCAGCTTTGGACGAGGGGGATGGGTATCCGGCCGCCGCGCAACCGATCAGGTCGATCAGAACGTTGCCGGCGGCCCGGACGGAAGCGGTACACGGCGCGCTGGCGCCCATATCGCGGACGTATTCGGCCAGAATGCGGGTGGTCCATCGGTTCATTGCAGCAATTCGCTTTCTGCGGGAGGGACGGCGGCGCTTATCGCCGCAGCGGTTTCCGGATCGAGCAGCCCCTCGGCAAGCAAATCGTTGCGGACACGAGCAACGGCGGCACGCCAGGGGTCGAGAGCGACCTTGAGATAGGCCGCCTTGAAGCGGGCGATGTTCAGTGATTCGTTTTCGACCTCGGACTGCCTGACATGTTCACTGAAAAAATCACCGGCCCGATCGCAGGCCTCTATCAGGCCGTTCTGGATGTCGGGCGGCAGAATCTGGTATTTGGCTTCGTTTACAGCCACGCTCAGCACCGGGGGAAGGTCTCCCAGCAGCGTTACAAAACGCATATGGCGGCAAAATTTCAATGGATAAAGGTGTGCCCGGTGGGTAGGTAACACGTCGATGTCTCCGGAGCGCAGTGCCGCACTGACCTCCGCCCAGGGAATCGCCACCGGCCTCGCTCCGAGAGCCTGCCAGAACCGTCGCATCAACTCACTGTCGACGATACGGACGTTGAGCCCGCGAAGATCGCCGGGCGTCACCACGGGCTGGTTGGCGGCAAGCACCCACTCGAGACCTCTCTGCCAGTTCCAGCGCCGGTTGATGGTTCGGATGCCCGCCTGCCGCAATGGCTCGATCAGCCGTTCCCGAAAAAAAGTGCTGTCGATAAACGTCCTGCGGTGCGATTCCGAATCGAACGCATACGGCAGTGCAAAAGCGTTGAAGCCGGGCACGAAGGGCGCATAGTAAAAAAGCTCTTCCACAAACAGGTCGATGAGCCCGTCCTTGAGTTGGTCGACCTGGGCAGCGGCCGAACCGATCTGAGACGGGCGCAGAGGCAACAGCGACAGGCTGCCGTCGCTGATGCGGCGCACCTCCTCGGCAAACCATTGAATGCCGGCATTTTCCGGACCTTTTACGGTGGTCAGGGTGCCCAGCACCCGTGGCATTTCATCGAAGCTCTGAAACAGGTAACCTACCGGTCGGTCGAAAAACTGGCACAGTCGCGTCAGCACCGTCACGGACAAGGCAGCCTTGCCATTTTCAATCTTCGACAACTGTCCCTGGGACAGACCGGCCCGCTCGGCCAGGACCACGGTGGTCATGCCGATGGCCTGTCTGAGTTCACGCACCCGGGCGCCGACCCGCTTCTGGATCCGTTTTTCAAGGTCGCCGCACGGTAAGCTTTTCGCTGCCATCGGCTTATACGTCCTCGCATTCCTCCACACGGTGATCGAGCTTCATCCCCCGGGCCTTGAGTTCCCGCAGCAGCTCACGGGGCGGAACATCCCGCGTGGGTGACAGGACCCCCGTCGCGGTGATCTGTCCGGTCAGAATCATCCTGGCTCCGATGCTGGCGGTGTAACCCACGGTGCGGTTCATGGCGAACAGGCCGGTGCTCAAGTCCCGGTAGTCGATGAGATTGTATGTCACCCGGCGCTGCCGGCCGTCTTTGATCCCCCAGGCGGTAACCCGCAGGACAACCATGTCGCGTTCGTTTTCGGCAAACTGCAGTTTAGGCGTCAGGTGTCGAACCAGAAACTGCCGGGGTGTTATCGTTCCGCTTGCCGCCGGCATGGGAGTGTCGTCCAGAAAACCCATCTCGGCCATCACCGACCAGAACCGGCAGTGGCCGGGATAGCGCAGCGCAAAACGGCCCATGTCCCGGACCTCGGGACCGAGGTTGAACACCTTGATGAAATGGATGGCATCTCCGTTGGGGTAGGCTTCCAGCAGTCCCAGCCCGGCCACTTCAACGGAATGGCCATGCTCGTCCCTGAAAATATGCTCCCCGGGAATCGCCACTTCCTCTCCGTTCCGCAGGACCCGGGCCGGGCGCTTGTAGGCTTTGAGCACGCCGTCGAAAGTCCAGGTGATCTTGTAGTGCAGCGGATTGTCGCCGGCGCAGTCAGGCTCCGGCAAGCCCGCCCCGTATGAGTACATGCCGTGAACCACATCCAGTTCGTCCACAGCCAGCCTCCCCAGGACCAGGTCGATCCCCGGATCCATCCCCATTTCCGGGAGAATGGTGATTCCCCGGGTGCGGGCGTCCGCGTCCAGTTCCGCCACCCGGCCGGAATAGCTGCTGCTGACGAAGTGGCACCCGGCCGTCAGGGCGGCCCGGGCGATGGGGTAGTTGAAATCGGCCGGCAACATGCAGATGGTGACCCGGGGATTGACGGATTCGATCAGTTTCAGCAGTTGGTCCTCACGGGAGGCATCCAGTGCCACCGCCCGGGTGCGGACATACCCTTTACGCTTGAGGTAGTCTCGTGTCGCGTCCAGGTCCATGTCCGCGACCACGATCTCGGAAACCAGGTCTCCCTGTTCCAGATCGTGGATCACGGCTTTACCTTGCAGCCCGAGGCCGAGCACCAGTATCTTGTTCATGAGCGATTTCCTTTCAGTGGTCAAACGTTTCGAAGCCGGGGATCCAGGGCATCGCGCAGACCGTCACCCAGCAGGTTGATCGACAAAATCGTCACCATGATGGCCAGCCCGGGCAGGGTCACCAGCCACCAGGCATCGGTGATGTAGAGCCGGCCTTCGGCCAGCATCCGCCCCCAGGTAGGCATCGGTGGCGGCACTCCCATGCCCAGAAAGGACAGGCCGCTTTCCCATATGATGATGTTGGCCACGCGCAGGGTGCCCAGCACCAGCATCGGGGAGAAAACGTTGGGCAGAATGTGGCGAAAAATGATCACTCGGTGGGGGGTCCCGATGGCCCGGGAGGCTTCCACAAACTCTTTTTTCTTCAGCGACAGCACGCTGCCGCGGATGGTGCGCGCGTACGTCACCCAGTCGGACAACCCAAGCACCAAAATCAGATTGAAAATGGAGCTCCCCAGCACGGCAATGACCGATATGGTCAACAACATGAAGGGGTAGGCCATGAAGATATCCGCAACCCGCATGATCAGGCTGTCGAGCTTGCCGCCGTAGTAACCGGAAAACAGTCCAAGCAATATCCCCGCCAGCTCGGCCACCAGGACGGCCGAAAATCCCACCAGCAGCGACACGCGGCTGCCGTACAGCAGCCGGACCAGCACATCGCGACCCAGGTTGTCGGTCCCCAGGGGGTAATGCCAGCTTCCACCGTCCTGCCAGACCGGCGGTGTAAAGCGGGCCATCAGGTCCTGTTCCAAAGGGTCCACCGAGTAGAACAACGGGAAGGACAGGCTCACAATCAGGACCATCGCGATCATCGCCCCGCCGATCAGGGCGCTGGGGCGCCGAGCCACCTCCCGCAGGGTTTCGGCCATAAACCGCAGCCGGGGCGCGGCGATTTCAAGCAGAGAGGCTTGGGTGTCATGAATCGCGCTCATTTATCCTCGAAATAGCTTATCTGGGGATCCAGGTACATGTAGAGCATGTCCACCAAAAAGTTCACCGCAACGAAAATGACCGACAGCACCAGGACGGTGGCCTGCACCAGAGGGTAGTCCCGGTTGAAAATTGCCTGGACCACCAGGCGGCCCACCCCCGGCCAGGCGAAGACGGTCTCAATGATCACCGTTCCTCCCAGCAAAAATCCGAACTGCATCCCCGCCACGGTCACGAGGGGAATCATCGCGTTTTTCAGCGCGTGTTTATAAATTACGACCGACTCCTTGAGCCCCTTGGAGCGCGCCGTGCGGATGTAATCAAGGCTCAGGACCTCGAGCATCACCGAACGTGTCAGCCGGGCAAACATGGCCATCAGACTCATTCCCAGCGCCAGCGACGGCATCACCAGCTGAGCCAGGCTGCCCCGGCCCGAAGTGGGCAGCCAGCCCAGCTTCACCGAAAACAGCATAATCATCATGATCCCCAGCCAGAAATGGGGCATGGACAGGCCAAAAAGTGCTCCGAGCATGCTCCCCATATCCACCATCGACCCCCGGCGCACCGCGGAGACGATGCCGATGGGCACCGCCACCACCAGAGCGATCAGCATGGCAGCCGCCGCCAGCTCGAGGCTGGCCGGCAGCCGCTCTAAGATCAGCGCCATGGCCGGCACCTTGTAATAGAGCGAATTGCCGAATTCACCCTGAGCTGCATTCCCGGCAAAACGCAGGTACTGCGCGTAGAGGGGATCGTTGAACCCGAGTTGCTCGCGCAGGGTCTCAATCTCCTGGGTGGAGGCGTCGCCCGGCAGCATCAGCATCACCGGGTCACCGGACAGGTGGATGAAAAAAAAGCTGATCATCGAAATGCCGATGAGGACGAACACCGTGTGCCAAAGGCGCTTAAAAAGATATTGAAGCATAATGCCCATGGCGGGGCCGCACGGAGCGGCCCCGCAGTGTCGGGTTTACATTTTCGGTTTAGCGTAGCGCATGTTCAGAAAGCCATCCCGGCGGCCCTGGTAGTCGACGTCGTTGGCCACGCCGAAGACCTCGGGCACCACATACAGAAAAGCCCAGGGAGCGTCCTGATAGAGCATTTCATCGATCTGAGCATAGACTTTGGCCCGCTCGGCGCGGTCCATGACCGTGCGCCCCTTGTCGAGCAGTTCATCAACGGCCGTGTTCTTATAGTAGTAATCCCTACTCGTGGAGTTAAACAGCGAATACATGTAACGATCCGGTTCGGGAGCATCGTCCCACCAGTAGATGTAGAGCTGGTGTTTCTTGCCCTTGTAGCGTTCCCACATCACGGCCCGCTCGAACGGCTCCAGGGTGACCTTGAAACCCGCCTTGGTCATGTTGGCGGCGATGGCCTCGGCCTGCTCCTGGATCTGGGCCATATAGGTGGGATAGGCCAGGCGAGCCTCGATGCCGTCGGGATGTCCGGCTGCCTTGAGCAGTTTGCGGGCCTTGGCGGGATCGTAGGGGTATGGCTTGAGTGTGGGACTGTGGCCGAAGGTGCGCGGGCTGATGGGACCGGCGCATATGATGGCCTTGCCGTCGAACAGTGCCTTGTTGATGAGCTCCTTGTCGATGGCGTAGTTGAGCGCCTGACGCACCCGCACGTCGTTGAAGGGGGCCTCGTAGGTGTTGATACCCATGTAGGGCATCACGCCCATCTGCGGGGTCAGGTAGGCTTTTCCCGAATCCTCGAGCCTTTTACGTTGAAGGACCGGCACGCCGCTGATAACATCGGCCTCGCCGGTAAGCATGGCGGCGATGCGGGAGGATTCCTCAGGGTTGGCCTTGAAGATTACCGTCTTGTACGCCGGCTTGGGGCCGTAGTACTTGTCGAAGGCTTCCAGCACGATCTCATCGCCCCGGGCCCATTTTTTCAGCCGGTAGGGGCCGCTGCCGACGGGATCGGTGTTGTACTTCTCGTTTCCCACCTCCTGGATGTATTTGGGCGGCACGATAGGCAGGTAGTATCCCAGCATGTAAAGACCCGGTGCATATGGCTCCTTGGTTTTAATGGTGAAGGTATGGTCGTCGATCACATTCAAGTCGGTGAAGGCCGACAGCTTTCCCTTGTTGGGACTCTTCAGATCCTCGCTGTTGATCCGGTCATAGGAAAATTTCACTGCGGCGGCGTTCACCGGTTCGCCGTTGTGAAAAATGGCATCCTTGCGTAGCGTGATCTTCCAGGTCAGATCATCGATTTTTTCCCACTTCTCCGCCAGGGCCGGCAGAACGGTTGCGTCTTCCTGGGGATGGAACAGGGTGTCGTGGATGTTATAGCACACGCTCATGGTGGTCTGAATCGAGCTTTGCATCAGGTCGAGACCTACGGGCTCCGCCTCCTGCATCACCACCAGAGTGTCCTTGGCTGTTGCCGGCGGCGGCGATACCGCCAGGGCGATAGCCATCAACGCCACCAGGCTTAAAAGCGACCATCTTTTCATGACTGAACCTCCTTTTTGTTGGGTTGTGAGAATGACTGTTTTCTAAATTCCGGCCGCCGATGCTCCGGATCGTCCGGCGGCTTTGATCGGCTTTCCGGGAGGGACGGGACGCCACTCCGGTCCGTCGGTGTAGAGATGGCAGGCCACCACATGCTGTCGGCCGACTTCGCGCATAATGGGGGCCGTTTGTTCACAGACGTCCATTCGCCGGGGGCAGCGCGGGTGAAACCGGCATCCCGCCGGTGGATTGATCGGCGAAGGCACATCACCGCTCAGGATGATCCGCTGCCGCTTGTAACGCGGGTCCGGCATCGGAACGGCCGACAGCAGTGCCAGCGTGTAAGGGTGGCGCGGTGTCGCGTAAAGGGTTGCCGCCGGCGCCATCTCCACGATCTGTCCCAGATACATCACCGCCACCTTGTGACTGACGTAGCGGATAACGCTCAGATCGTGGGAAATGATGATATAGGAGAACCTGAACTCGCGCTGAAGCCGGACCATCAGGTTGATGATCTGGGCCTGTACAGATACGTCCAGGGCCGAGACCGGTTCGTCGCAGATGATCAGTTCGGGCTGCAGGACAAGCGCGCGTGCGATCATGATGCGCTGTCGCTGACCCCCTGAAAATTCGTGGGGGAACCGCTTCATGTGCTCGGGAAGCAGGCCGACGATGCGCAGGATGTCGGCCACCCGTTCGCGCCGCTCGCGGCCGTTGCCCTCCCGGTGGGTCAACAGCGGCTCTTCTACGATCCGCTCCACGGTCAGGCGGGGATTGAGCGACCCGAAGGGGTCCTGAAAGATCATCTGCATCTGCCGTCGCATCTGCCGCTCCTGTCCGGCGTCCATGGTCAGGAGGTTTTCTCCCTTGAAGCGGACCTCCCCGGACGTGGGTCGGATCAGGCGTAGAATCGCCCGGCCGGCGGTGGATTTGCCGCATCCGGATTCGCCCACCAGCCCCATGGTCTGTTCGGAATCCACGGAAAAGGAGATGCCGTCTACGGCGTGCACATATTCCCGGCGGCTGCGCATCAGCCCTCGACGAACCGGAAAGTGCTTGACCATGTTGTAGACTTCCAGCAGTTCAGCCATGATCCACCATCCAGCAGGCCACTCGGTGGCCGGGCGCCAGCTCACGCAGCTCCGGAAGCTGCTGCCGGCAGATGTCGCCCACCCGGGGGCAGCGGGGGTTGAACGGACATCCCGGCGGCAGCGCGGTCAAGCTTGGAACCACACCCGCGATCTCATACAACTCGCCCTTGTCCGCGTTCATCTCCAGCGAGGGAATGGCGCGCATGAGGCCGCGGGTGTAGGGATGCAGGGGATTATCGAATAACGACAGCGTGTCGGCCGATTCCATGATCCGCCCGGTGTACATGACCGCCACCCGCTTAGCCGTCTCGGCAATCACGCCCAGGTCGTGGGAGATGATCACGATGGCCGTTTGAAGCTCCTCCCGCATTTTGTTCATCAAATCCAGGATCTGGGCCTGAATGGTAACGTCAAGAGCCGTGGTGGGTTCGTCGGCGATCAGCAGCGCCGGACTACAGGCCAGCGCCATGGCGATCATCACCCGCTGACGCATGCCCCCCGACAGCTGGTAGGGGTATTCCTTCACCCGCCGTTGCGGTGCCGGCACGCCCACTGTTTCCAGCATCTCGACAGATTTTTCCAGGGCGTGCGATCGTCCCATAGCCTCGTGCACCTGAAACACCTCCGACAGTTGGTTGCCGATGGTAAAAACCGGATTGAGCGCCGTCATGGGCTCCTGGAAAATCATGCTGATGCGGTTACCGCGGATCCGGCGGATCTCTTCTGAAGAGGCCTTCAGCAGGTCCTGACCGTCGAACAGGATCTGACCGCCGGCAAAGAAGGCCGGGGGCATGGGCAGCAGTCGCAAAATCGACAGGGAAAGCACGCTCTTGCCGCATCCCGATTCGCCGACGATGCCCAGCACATCCCCCGTGGAAACCGTCAGGCTGACGTCGTCCACAGCGCGCACCATGCCGTGGGGCGTCTTGAAGTGGGTGCTCAAGTGGCGGATGTCCAGAAGGGGCATGGAAAAGATTCTCCGGGCAACGATGGCAATGAATTCTATTCAACGAATGACTGGTGGGAAGAATATTTATTAAAATAACCACAATTGTAGCCGGACAACAATATTCCTGTCAAGAATATTTTATGCGACTGATTTTTCAATCAAAGGTCTCGGATATCCCACGGATGTGCGCCGGAGCGAAGCCTGCATCAACGTCTCAGCTCGCTCGACCGGCTGGCATCACGAACGCAGGCGCTGCATGTCGACGCCGTAGCGCCGGATGATTTTCTGGAGGGACTGGCGCTTCATCCCGCTGAGTTGGGCGGCCGCCGACACGTTGCCGCCGGTCTGGCCGAGCAGCCGGTTCAGGTACTCCAGGGTGAAGGCTTCGATAGCCTGCTCCTTGAGATCCTGATAAGGTTTTTCCAGGTCCATCACCGCTGACCGACAGGCCGCGGGGAGGATATCGGCAGCCAGGTGGCGGGGGGTGATCGTCGCCTCCGGTATGACGGCATACCAGCCGCGTATCAGATTTTCCAACTGACGGGTGTTTCCCGGCCATTCCCGGCCCATCAGATGGTTGAGAACCTCCGGAGTAACGGTTTTCCGGGCCTTGTCCTGTTCACGGGCCACGCGTTCAAGAAAATGAGCGACCAGCAAGGGGATGTCTTCGCGGATCTTGTCGAGGGAAGGCAGGGTCAGGGTGGCCACGTTCAGGCGGTAAAACAAATCCTCCCGGAAACGGTTCTGGGCCATTTTCTGTTCGAGATCCTGGTTGGTAGCCGCCAGAATGCGCACGTCCACCCGGTGGCTCCGGTTTGATCCCAGGGGCCGGACCTCCTTGTCCTGCAGAACCCGCAGCAGCTTGGTCTGGACCGGGAGGGTCAGG
This sequence comes from Deltaproteobacteria bacterium, assembly GCA_020444075.1. Lineage (GTDB taxonomy): Bacteria > Desulfobacterota > Desulfobacteria > Desulfobacterales > Desulfosarcinaceae > Desulfosarcina. Next base: position 34,905 of record JAHLLR010000034.1, on the reverse strand, counting down.
TCGCCGATTTCATCAAGGAAAATAGAGCCGCCATCGGCCTGGTCGAACATACCGCTATGATCCGCAATGGCATGCGTGAAGGCACCCTTCCGGTAGCCAAAAAGCTCGCTTTCCAGAATGGTTTCCGGCAGGGCCGGACAGTTGACTGTAATCAGGTCGCGTCGCCCCCGTTGGCTGAGCTTATGGATGGCCCGGGCGGCAAGATCTTTCCCCGTCCCGGTCTCCCCCCGGATAAGCACCGTGACGCCCGATTGGGCCAGCATATGGATTTTCTCAAATATCGCCCGCATGGGCCGGCTCCGCCCCACCATGCTGCCAAATGTTTCCTTGCGGGAAACCTCGGCGCTCAACCGGGCATTTTCCCTCACCAACCGGTTCAACTCGAGGCCTTTTCTGAGCAGGTGGATGAGCCGCTCCTCATCCAAAGGCTTCTGGATTAAATCGTAAGCTCCTTTTTTAATGGCTTCCACGGCTTTTTCGATCGTGCCGTAGGCGGTCATGATGATAACGGTCACCGCAGGGTACCGGGACTTGATTCGTTCAAGCAGCGTGAGTCCATCCATTTGCGGCATTAGAACGTCGGCCAAAACGATATCGACGGCTTCTTTCGTCATGATATCAAGCGCCTGAACGCCGTTTTCAGCTGTCAGAACACGGCAATTGATTTCCATGGAGATGGTTCGCCGGAGCCCGTGAACCAGATCGGTTTCATCATCTACAACCAGTATCGTATCGTCTGCCACGATGGTTCTCCCGTACCGCCGCTGTTATCTGAAGCCGGTCAAGCAATCCCGGTCCGCCGGGCCGCACCATACCCGGGTCGTCGGCGGTATCATCCAATAATTCATGAGATTTTTCAACTGCCCGGACCGCTTTCCACGCCGAAGACACGCCGGTGCCTAAACGCAGAAATTCGAAAAACAGGGAGGAAATGACAGCAGGCACCAGAGATCGGAAGGGATGATACCCTGTCCGGGAGGGGAGTGAATGGCTTTGGCAGACAGTATCACGGCTAACTGCCGGTGACTCGCTCAAAAGCCTCCTGCTTGGTTTTACAGTCGATGCAATAGCTAGTGACCGGTCTGGCCTTCAAACGATCAATCGAAATGGGTTCCTCGCACCCTTCACAGATGCCATAAGTCCCCTCTTCAATAGCCTGGAGGCTCTTTTTGATCTTGCTGATCAACCGGCTCTCCCTGCCGCGAATGCGCAGTTGATTGTTGCGGGCCTCCTCCTCGGTGGCCCGGTCCAGGGGGTCGGCCTCATTGGTGTAAACCGAACCAATCAGTTCACCCACGGCAATTCCGGCCTTTGCCAGCAATTCATCCAGCTCGTTCTGTAACAAATTCTGAAAATAGTCGAGGTCTTTCTTATTCATCAATTCATCCTGACGGAAGGCGTTTGCATCAATTTAATAAATCACTCAAGCACATGCATCGGTGATCGTTTGGGGCAGAAAATAACATCAAAAGTAAAAGAATCAAGAGGCAAACCATAAACTAACACCATCCGATCGATCGGGTCTGTGGTGGACGCAACCGGTCGGGGGTGCCCCGCGGAATCCGGTTAGGGGTTGCGCCGGATCGTCGACATCCATTAAGATCGGGTTATCGGCTACCCGTCAGGATTGGGAATGAACAGCCTTTACGGAAAAACCACCCCATCCCTTTGGCCAGAAAACGGCGTTGTCCCCCTAACCCCGCAATGGCAGGAATCGAACTGCGCACTGGCCCGCCTGTTGGCAATCCACCGCCGGGCTCTCGGAAAGGCAATCGCAGTGGCCGTGGAAATCCGCCGTGACATAGACGAACTGACGCCTTTGATGGCGGCCCTGTGCCGTCGGACCTGCCGCTTTTGCCCGGAACCCTGCTGCATCAGCAACACCGTATGGATCGATTTTCGGGATCTGCTGTTTCTCCATCTGCTCGAAGAACCCATACCGCCCTGTCAGGCGACATCGGGTCCCGACGATCCCTGCCCGTTTTTAAGCCACCATGGATGCCGCCTGCCACCACGAATCCGTCCATGGATGTGCATCCAATATGTCTGCCCGGCCCAGCGGGCCGTTCTCAAAAAAAGAGGCCGGCCCGCAGCGGCATCCCTGCTTGGTAAAATTGAACGGATCGAAAAAAACCGCGTCAGGATGGAAGCGGAAGTCACCCGCCGGGTCACACGGCCGATGCGAACATCGCCATCATCTTCTCCTGCATCTTCCGGGTGACGACCTTTCGGTCGTGGCCGTTTCTCAGCCGCTGCCCCAGCAATTTTCCAGCCTCGACAGCGGCAGCCATGACCGTGGGCTGCTGGCCCACATCCGGAATCATGTCCGGGGTGATCTTCACCCCCTCGCCGTGAATCATGCTGGGAATGCCCACCTGGCAGGTCTCCCCGTATCCGCAGCTGTAACAGGAGGCGGCGCCCTGTCCGGTGACCTTGGCCACGGTCTCGATGAAATTGTAAAGGAAGAACTTTTCCAGTTCGTCTGCCGGAAACCGGCCGCTGGTGCCGCCCACCCCCACAACCGCGGCCAGTTTGCCCCACAGGATATTGCCGGTCTGATGGCGGAACTGAAACCAGCGTTCCAAGAGCGCATGGGTAGCTGCATTCATGCTGGAGTAATAGTTGGGTGCACCGAACACATAGGCATCCGCGGCCACGATTTTCTCCCGCAGCGGCATCAGGTCATCCTCCACCTTACAGACATTGTCCTTGACGCATCCCAGGCAGGCAATGCACCCGGAGATGGATTTTTTTCGCAGGGAGACCAGTTCGTACTCTATTCCGGTGTTTTCAAGCACGGTCTGCACCAATTTGTATACGCCGGATTGGCTCTCTTTGCGGGGGCTGCCGGATATGCCCAAAATTTTCATACGGTTTCCTTTCTGTGTCTACTAGTGGCGAAAAATCATTGGGATCCAGGCCTTCAGGACATGATCCGGCATCCATAAAAATTCTGGGTTCCGGCTTCGGCCGGGATGACGACAGTTGTGATGATTGCTCAAGCACTAATAGTATAGTGATGGTTGCTCATAAATGGTAGGTTCCGATTCAGGCCAAGGCCGCAGCATCTTTGAGACCGCAGGCGTAGCCGCGCTACGTCGAGGATCTCAAAGACGGGAGAACGCCGGCATGGACCGGAAGATGCCGTTTAGGAGTAACCATCAGGAGGCGTAAATGGAGCACTTCCTGACATTCATCGCCGCCTCCTGAAGCGCTTCCGCAAAGGTGGGGTGACCATGGATCGTGCGCGCGATGTCTTCCGAGCTGGCGCCGAACTCCAGGGCCAGCACGCACTCGGCGATCATGTCCGCTGCCCGGGGACCGATGATATGGACGCCCAGGATCCGGTCGGTCTTCCCATGGGAAATGAGCTTGACAAACCCGTCGGTTTCCCCCATGCAGCGCGCCCGTCCCGCGCCGGAAAAGGGAAAGCTGCCCACGCAGTAGGGGATCTCCTTTTCGCGCACCTGTTCTTCGGTCAGTCCCACGCTGGCCACCTCGGGCCAGGTGTAGACCACCGCAGGAATAGTGTCGTAGTTCACTTCGCCGGCACGTCCGGCCATGCATTCCACGGCGGCGGTGCCTTCGGCGGAGGCCTTGTGGGCCAACATGGGGCCGGGTACCAGATCGCCGATGGCGTAAATGCCGTCGACGCTGGTGCGGTAGGTTTCATCCACGAGGATCTGGCCGGTTTGCGGATCGGTGTCGATGCCCAGCGCCTCGATGCCCAGGCCGCGGGTGAGGGGCCGCCGGCCGATGGACACCAGCAGCCGGTCGAAGCTCATCTCCTCGGTCTTGCCCCCACTTTCCAGCACGGCCTTGACCTTTTTACCGGCCACCGTCGCTTCGGCCACTTTGGTCTTGAGCCGGAATTCCAGTCCCTGCCGCTTGAGGATACGGTCCAGGGTCCGCCCCACCTGGCCGTCGAGGGTTGTGGCGATCTTGGGCAGCATCTCGATAACGGTGACCGTTGAACCAAGCCGGCTCCACACCGACCCCAGTTCCAGTCCGATGTAGCCTCCGCCGACGATGCCCAGATGTTTGGGCACGGTGTCAAAAGAGAGGGCTTCGGTGGAGCTGACGATATACTTGCCGTCGAATTCCAGCCCTTTGACGGCTATGGGTTCGGAGCCGGTGGCCAGCAGGATGTTCTTGGCCGACAGGGTGGTCATTTTCTTTTTTCCCGTATCCACCTCGACCGTTCCCTGCGCCGGTACCGAGGCCGCACCATGGATGATCTCTATGTTGTTGCCTTCCAGCAATTTGCGCACGTTTTCGGTAAGCTCCTCCACCACCTTGTCCTTGCGGGCCAGCATCGCCGGCAGATCAAGGGAGACTTTTCCCGTCTTGATGCCGTACTCGGCGAAACGGTCCTTGGCCAGGTGATAGTACTCGGAAGAATCCAGCAGTGCCTTGCTGGGGATGCATCCCACGTTGAGGCAGACGCCTCCCAGTCGGGACGCTTTTTCAACCACGGCGGTTTTCATCCCAAGCTGGGCTGCACGAACGGCAGCCACATACCCGCCGGGTCCGGAACCGATGATCACCAGGTCGAACTGTGCTTGCTGTGCCATCTTACACCTCCAATGCCATGCGTTCCGGGTTTTCGACGAACTCCTTGACCCGCTTGAGAAAAGTCACCGCCCCCTTGCCGTCCACGATGCGGTGGTCGTAACTGAGCGCCACGTACATCATGGGCCGGATGACGATCTGGTCATCGATCACTACCGGCCGCTTTTCGATCTTGTGCATGCCCAGGATCCCGCTCTGGGGCATATTGAGAATCGGGGTGGAGAGCAGGCTGCCGTATACGCCACCGTTGCTCACCGTGAAGGTGCCTCCTTCCAGGTCGGCCAACTCCAGACGATTGTCCTTGATCTTAGCCACGTAATCCACGATGGCTTTTTCCACCTGGGCGAAACTCATGCGTTCGACATGGCGGATCACCGGCACCACCAGGCCCCGCGGAGTGCCCACGGCGACACCGATGTGCTGGTAGTGGTGATAGACGATGTCGCTGCCGTCGATGAAGGCGTTGATCTCGGGAACCTCCTTAAGGGCCTCCACACAAGCCTTGACGAAGAATGACATGAACCCCAGCGAAACGCCGTGGCGCTTGGCGAAGGCATCCTTGTACAGGGATCGGATTTCCATGGCCCGGGCCATGTCGATCTCGTTGAAGGTGGTGAGCATGGCCGTGCTCTGTTTGGATTCCAGCAGCCGCTCGGCGATGCGCTTGCGGATGGGCGTCATGGGTTTGCGCGCTTCCATGGCCGCCGACGGCGGTTGACCCGCCGGAACAGCGGGCGCATCGGGGATGCCCGCCGGCGCCTTCTCCAGGTAGATCAGTACGTCCCCCTTGCTGAGGCGCCCGCCGGGGCCGGTACCCTGGATTTTCGATGCATCCAGGTTCTTTTCGGCGATCAGTCGGCGCACCGACGGCGCCAGGGGGATGCCGTCGGCAGGGCGGACCGGAGCAGAAGTCATCGCCGGGGCTTTTGCAGCCGGGGCGGCCGGTTCCGGCGCGAGGGTTTTTTCAGGTTTCGGCGGAGCTTCAGCTTTCGGCTTTTCAGGCGCCGTCGCTGCTGCACCGGCAGGTTCCAGGGCCCCCACCACCGCACCGATGGCCACGGTTTCTCCGGCAGCCACGAGAATCTTCAGCACTCCGTCCGCCTCAGCCACCACCTCCAGGGTCACCTTGTCCGTCTCGATGACAAACAGAGGGTCGTCCTTGCGGACGGTGTCGCCGTCCTGTTTGAACCATTCGGCCAGGACTGCTTCCCGGACCGACTCGCCAACGCTGGGAATCTTGATTTCGATGGACATGCGGGCTCCTTGGTTAGTTTATCCCTTTTTTGGGGTTTATTGAGTTTGTCGGGTTGGTTTTGCTCAAAGCATTGCCGAAGTCGGAGGTCGGATGCCGGAAGTCTGATTTTTGTCCTCTGTCCTCAGGCATCGGACTTCCGTCACCCCGCCATCCCCCTCGCCTGGCCATGGGAACCGACAGCCCGGTCGACAATGCCGTCCTGCTCCATCTTGTAGATTTTTGGAAAACCCGTGGCCGGACTGGCCGATGCGTTTCGGCCCACATAATCGAGGGGTTTTTTCAACAGCGACGCCAATCGATGCCGAACGAACGGCCAGGCACCCATGTTCTCCGGTTCCTCCTGCACCCAGGTCCAGACGGTGGCTTTTTTGTAACGGCCGACGACCGCCTGGAGGGCCTTTTCCGGGAACGGGTGGAGCAATTCCACCCGGACGATGGCCGTTTCGGCGGCGTTGATCTGCTGCCGCCGGGCAATTAACTGGTAGTAAATCTTGCCGCTGCAGAAAATGACCTTTTTAGCCGAAGCTGTCGCTTCCGCATCGTCTATAATCGGCGAGAACCGCCCATGGGCCAGGTCCTTTAAAGAGGAGACGGCCGCGGGATGGCGCAGCAGGCTCTTGGGAGTCATGAGAATCAGCGGCTTTCGGTACGGGGCCTTGATCTGCCGCCGCAGCAGGTGAAAATATTGCGCCGGGGTGGTCGGGTTGGCCACCTGCATGTTGTCGTTGGCGCAAAGCTGGAGAAAGCGTTCCAGCCGGGCGCTGGAATGCTCCGGCCCCAGTCCTTCCCAGCCGTGGGGCAGCAGCAGGGTCAATCCGCACAACTGCTGCCACTTGTCCTGGCCGCTGGCGATAAACAGATCGATGACGCATTGGGCGTTATTGACAAAATCGCCGAACTGGGCCTCCCACAGGGTCAGCACCTGGGGCCGGGTCACCGCATAGCCATATTCGAAGCCCAGCACGCCGGCTTCGGCCAGCAGGCTGTTATATACCTCATAGGGTGCCTGACCCGCTTCCAGGTGGTTCAAGGGGATGTGGGGTTGGCCCGTCTCATAATCCCATAGTACGCTGTGTCGCTGGCTGAAGGTGCCCCGTCCCACATCCTGACCGCTGAGCCGCACCGTGTGGCCTTCGACAAGGAGAGAGGCAAAAGCCAGGGCCTCGGCGCCAGCCCAGTCAATGCCTTCACCGGCATTGACGGCTTCGACCCGCTTGTCCAGCACGCCCTTCAACCGGGGGTGGACGGTAAACCCCTCGGGCAGTTCAGCCAACCGGCCGGCCAGATTGACCAGAACCTTTCTGCCCACCGCGGTATTCACCGGGTCAGAGGAATACGACCCGCTGATCGCCTCCCATTCCGGAAAGAACCGGGGTTCGGGAAAAAGGCAGGTGGCGCCGTGGATCTCCTCATAGGCCGCATCGAGACCGCTGGTGACCGCCTGCTCCATTTTCTCCACATCTGCCTTGGATAAAACGCCCTCGGCCACCAGCGCGTCGCCGTATATCCGGTTCAGCGGCGGACGCTGGCGGATACGCTGGTACATGGTCGGCTGGGTGAAATAGGGTTCATCGCCTTCGTTGTGGCCGTACCGGCGGTAACAGACCAGGTCGATGACCACGTCCTTGCCGAAGCGGTAGCGGTAGTCGGCGGCCAGCCGGGCCACATGAACCACGGCCTCGGGATCTTCCCCGTGGACGTGGAAGATGGGCACCATGAGCATTTTGGCCACATCGGTTGAATAGCGGGTGGAACGGGCATCCTCGGGCAGGGTGGTATAACCGATCTGATTGTTGATGACGACGTGAACGGTCCCGCCGGTCCGATAGCCTTTCAATTGAGACATATTCAGGGTTTCGGCCACCACCCCCTGCCCGGCAAAGGCCGCATCGCCATGCAGCAGCACCGGAAGGACCGCCTTGTCTCCACCCTCAGCCAGAAGATCCTGCCGGGCCCGGGCCATGCCTTCCACCACGGGATTCACCGCCTCCAGGTGGCTGGGGTTGCTTACGAGATAGAGGGAAAGTGAGCTGCCGTCTTCCAACGGGTGCTCGGTGAGGTATCCGATATGATACTTGACATCCCCGGACCCCACCAGGTCCTGGGGATCGTAGCAGCTTTCGAACTCCGAGAAAATCTCTTCGGCCGGTTTTTCGAGGATGTTCCTCAGGACATTGAGGCGCCCCCGGTGGGCCATGCCGAAGATGATTTCACGACATCCGGCATCGATCGCCCGCCGACGCAGGACGTCCAGAAACGGGATCAGGGCTTCACCGCCCTCCAGCGAAAACCGGGTCACCCCCACGTATTTTTTATTGAGAAATCCTTCAAACAGGGATGCCGCGGTAAGCTTTTTAAGCAGTTCGATCCGTTCCTCCGCCGTGAGGTCAACCCGGTTTCCGGTCGGTTCCATGCGTGCCTGAAGCCACCCGCGCTCGTCGGGGTCCTGAAGGTGCATGTACTCCACGCCGATGCTGCGGCAATAGGTTTTTTTCAGCCGGGCCACGATCTCCTTAAGCGGCGCCGAGGTCTGTTCGATCAACCCCGGTGCGGCAAAAGAGCGATCCAGGTCCGACACGTCCAGGCCAAAGGCTTCCAGGTCTAAAAGCGGGTGAGCGGTTGGGCAGGCGGACAATGGATCCATGCAGGCCAGCAGGTGACCGATGTCGCGGTAGCGGTGAATCAGTGCACCCACCCCGGCCTGGCGCAGGGCCTGCTGAGGATCGACATCCGCCGGTCCGGCAGCCCCGGCCAGTTCGAAACCTTTGAAGAAGAACTGCCAGTCATCCGAAAGCGACGATGGATCGGATTTCCATTTGCGGTATTGGGCGTCGATAAAGTCGGCGCTCAAGGTTTCGGACATATTCATCTTTCAAAGCCTCCTATGGGCGATATCGGTGTTAACGGTTCAGGTCGCCGGGTACGGGGACACCGGCCTGGCGGCAGAACCAATCGGTCACCACCCGGGCCACCTGCCGCTGGTGGTCCGGATGGGCGAGCATGTGATCGCCTCCGGAGATAATGGCCAGTTCCACCATCCGGGGGTTTGCCGATTTGGCCAGATGCGCTTCGGAATCCGGAATGATCTCGTCCCGGTCGCCGTGAACCACCAGCATGGGGATCGTCAGCGAGCGGGTAGCCTCCGTCAGATCGTGCCGGTCCGCGTCATCGAAAAAATCCCTGTTGAGCGTAAGCTGCCGTGCGCGACTGCTGAATGCCACATTACCGGTCTGTTCCAGGGTGCGTTGCTGCAACGGAGTGAGAAAATGCATGGGACGGGTTGCACTGACGCGTCCGGCCACCCGGCAGACGGCCGACACGGTTTTTGTCCGCCGGGCGGTAAGCAGCGCGATGGCCGCCCCCAGTGAGTGCCCGGCCAGACCGATCCATGAGGCGCCTTTTTTCTGAACCAGGTCGATGGCGGCTTCCATCTCTAAAATCTGCTTGGACCAGGTGGACTGTTCAAAGCGACCCTGACTCTGGCCATTCCCGGAAAAATCGAACCGCAGGGCCATGAAACCGGCGTCGCCCAGCGCATTGCAGATGCGCCGCAGGACACCCGTGTGCCGGGAACAGGTAAAACAGTGGCCGGCGACAATGGCGCCAACCGGTGGACGCTCCGGCTGGTGAAGGGTTCCGGCAAGGGCTTCTCCCATATGATTGTCGAACTGGATCTGCTGTTCCATTTTCTCTGCGCAGGAGAGGGTTGAGGTTTCAATAATACTAACAAGATCCATGCCATGAACGTCAAGGTAAAAAACTCCCGTGAAACCGATTTGCTGGAAGTTGCGGGCAGCAGTGGAACGAATGGGTCAAAGGCCTTTCTGATTGGAATCATGGGTTGACCCGGCCCCCCAACCGCCCGACCGTTGGATATTGAGCGTCGGCACTTTCCCTGACCCGTCTTTGGTATCCGGATCAACCCCAAACGGCAGTTACGGGAATAGTTTTATATTTGAGACAGGGTGTCTCGAGATGATTGTATCATACCAGGGCCGCAGCTAGGGTCTCTCGCCTCTGGATCGTTTGATGATAGCGGGGATAAAAAAGGAGAAAACGAACAGGGCGATGGAGAAAAAGACTTTGAAGGAGATCAATTCGCCCCAGTTCCCCGACCCCCATACGTCCTTTAGGGTGCCGATGAAGAAAGTGAAGATGAAGGTCCCAACGATGATCCCCAGGCCGGTGCCCGCCATATAGTCCACGAACCGGACCCGGGTGAGCCCCATGCCGAAATTCATGGGCGTGAAGGGAAAGTAGACCAACCGCAGGTAAAGCACGGTGGCAAAACCGTTGCGTTCAATAGCCTCGTCATATTTTTTCAGCCGGTCGCCGATGAGGGAAGCGGCAAACTCCCGCCCTAAGGTCCGGCCGATGACAAAAGCCCCGGCCGCCCCGATCATGGCACCGACCCATACCCATAAAAAGCCCCAGTAAGGACCGAATATGGCGGCGCCCAGGCCGGTGAGCAGGGTGCCGGGGATAAAGAGGCAAACCCCCACGGCGTAGACCCCGATGTAAAGCAGCGGCGCCCAGTGCCCCACCGATGCCAGCAATCTGCCCAGCATCTCGGCGGTAATGTAGTCTTTCACCGGCGTAAACCGAATCAGCACGATGGCGCCCACAAGGAAGAGGCCAAAAATGAGGGCTTTGAGTCTACCGCCGGATTTGGGTTTTGATGCTGCGTCCATGATCTGTTCCTCGACACCGCCGGGATGGGTTCGGAAAATTGCGCAAACGGCGACCGGTTAAGCAAATCAGCCCTCCGGCATCAACCTTTTATCCTCGCAGACTTCCGGTGTACACGCCCGCCCCTTCAGGTTGAAGAAGAACTTGAGTCCTTTCTGAACCTTCTCGGAAAAAATTTTCGGCGAGAAAACACTGCCGGTCACCCGCTTGTTGATCTCTCCCAGGGTGGGATAGGGATGAATGGCCGACGCTAGGGTGGATAGTTTGACGCCGCCATTTAAGACCGCCACCCATTCGGCAATCAGATCGCCGGCGCGGGGGCCGAAAATCTGCACCCCCAGTGGCTTTTCCTTTTTATCCAGAATCAATTTGATCCGGCCTTCCACCTGCCCTTCGGCCAGGCCGCGGTCGTTGTCCCGAAACGCTTCCGTCCAGACGGAATAATCCAGGCCCGCGTCCCTGGCCGCCCGTTCGTTGAGTCCGATGCTGGCCAGCTCCGGGTCCGTGTAGGTGCACCAGGGCAGCCAGGTGTAATCCACCTTGCGCGGCAGGTGAAATACCGCGTTGCTCACCACCACCCCCCCTTCGTAACCGGCGGCGTGGGTGAACTGGTAGCCGCCGCTGACGTCTCCGGCGGCAAAAATATGTTTCTGGCTGGTGCGCAGCCGCGCGTCCACCGTGATACCCGTTCGTCCAAATTCCACGCCCGCCGCATCCAGCCACAGATCGTTGACATTGACCGCACGGCCCATGGCCACCAGCACCGTGTCGGCTGTCAGGGCCACCGAGGCCCCGTCTCCCAGCTTCAGGGCAACGCTTTTTTTCCGACCGGCCGCAGATGCACGTTCAACGCCGGCACCCAGGTAAAATTTCACCCCTTCGGATTCCATGACCGCCTGGACGGCATCGGCCATGTCCGGATCCTCCTTGGTCAAAATCTGGCCGGCACGATCCACCACCGTGACCGAGGTTCCCAGCCGGTTGAATGCCTGGGCCATCTCGATCCCGATGGGTCCGGCGCCCAGCACGATCATGCTGCCGGGAAGCCGGTCGAGAGAGAAAATCTCACGGTTGGTGATATAGTCGATGGCCTTCAGTCCCGGGATGGGGGGTACGGCCGCAGAAGACCCGGTGGCGATCACCCAGGTCTTGGCACTGATGGCCCGGCCATTTAAATCCACCGTGTGGTCATTCCTGAAAAAAGCGGTTCCAAAAACCACCTTTGCCCCCAGTTTGCAGAACCGTTCTTCCGAATCATGCTTCTGGATAACGGCGATGACATCCCGGATGCGCCGGGCGATCCGGGAAAAATCCACGGGCGGCGGAGCCACGTTGGGCAGCCCGAAACGATCGGCGTATTTCATCTCGTGGTAAACGTGGGCCGAACGGATCAAGGTTTTGCTGGGCACGCATCCATAGTGCAGGCAGTCTCCGCCGAGGGCGGGCTCCTTTTCGACAAGCAGGGTCCTGGCACCCAGCTGCGCCGCTCCCGAAGCCACCGTGAGTCCGGCTGCGCCGCCGCCGATGATGCCGATATCGTAGTCGTAGTCTGCCATCGTCGTCTCCTTCAGGTTCCGTTGAGGGACCCGTCGTATTCCAGATATCTTACCTTGATTCGCCTTTTGTTTTCTACCAGCTGGTCCCTCAGCGGAGCGTCGGCCAAGTCAGGGATGGGAAGCTTACACCGGTCTGTCCGCTCCGGCAAAAAACGCTGTGGTCGGACTGCCGGAAGCGGGATACAAGGGAATAACCGCGCAGTACTGCCTGGAGAGGCGCAACGATGCGGGTCTTTCAAGCGGCCTTCGTTTAAATAAGATGGCTACTCTTTTCCGGGCCATTGAACACCGGTCCGTTCATCGACCATATAGCAGAACCGGTCCCATTCGAATTCCCGATGGCTGAACGGGCAGTGGAGTTTAATCTTGCGGTCCGTAACGGCCACCACCTCCCAGTCGCCCTTGCGGGGCCCGTCTTCGATATTGATTTTCTGGCCTATCCTGAACGGATAGGGTTTAAACACGGTTACGTCATGGGTCTCCATAGTGGCTCCCACTATGAGAATTGTTAATGTCTATTTGATTTTATTGAACTTATCATGCCATGCACACGCATTGCAAAAAGTTTCCGTGGCGTCGCTTACCTCAGGGCATTCCTCCCTATCCAGATCTTCTTCGAAACAGATCTCACCGTCCCGGCACTCGAATTCGTATACATCGTAGTCGTCATCGGGGTTTTTGACATGAAATTTTTTACAGCCGCAGACGGGGCATTTGGATTGGGCCATTATCAATTCTCCATTGTGTTGAATCCATCCGGCAAAATCCGCAGCCGCCGCAATTGGTTTTGGGCAGCACATCGCGGTAGAGGTCTACGACGGAAAGGGCCATGGGCTACCAGACCTCGGGATAGCCGATATCGATGAAAGCGGATTCCATCTTCAGCTTATGGTCCCGCTCCATGGCTGCCAGATCCAGAAATACCTGCCGTTTTTCGTCGTCATCGCACATCGCGGCCATCCCGGTGTATTGCTTCATGGCGGCTTCCTCCTTTTTCATGGCCAGGGCAAAGGCGTCGGCCGGTTTCATCTCCAGGGACAGTTCAGGCTCGTCCACGGTTTCGGCGACCTTGTAATCGCGCGATTCGGAGAAGTAGCGATCCATGGTGTTGCTGGTGTAAATCTTCGTCAGGATATCCCGGTGTTTCTTCTCCTCTTCGGCCAGGGAGGCAAAAAGTTTTTTAAGGTACGGGTCTTTGAGCGTGTTGGCCGCATCATCGTAGAATTTTCTGGCCTCCACCTCGTTGGCAATGGCCTGCTTGATGATTTCCTTGTACTCGCTGAGATTCATGATGGCCTCCAGTCGGCTGAAAGGGGGTTGGGTGATGGATGGTGCAGCTCTTTTGGGTTAAAATAAGGTTTCCCACTGAATAAAGCAATCTGCGTGCCACCCAAAAATTGATGGTCAGCCGGCGCCATTTTGTGTATAATTGCAAAAGCCTTCCGAAACAAATCTGATGAAATCGTAAAAAGTCGAGATCTCAGGTTTTTTGTCATCCCCGTGAAGACGGGGATCCATAAGATTCAAATAGTTATAGATAGCGCTAAAGCTTCACTACGTGCCCCGCCTCCGCGGGAATGACACCTGGGGGACTTTTTACGAGGCCATCAAATCTCATCCCAGCGCCAAAAAATGGAGGAAATCATGAACTGGAGACAATTCCTGACACCCGTCAAATCCATCGACACCGACCAGGCCAGAAATTATCTTGCGGGGAAAAAGGTGGACGACGTCACCGTTCTGGATGTGCGCCAACCTAAAGAGTATGAGGCCGGCCACATTCCCGGTGCCGTTCTCGCCCCGCTGCCGGAGCTCACCGACCATCTGCAGCGCATCGACCGCACCAAGCCGGTCATGGTATACTGCGCGTCCGGGGGTCGCAGTCGGGTGGCTGCGCAGTTGCTTTCCGGCCAGGGCTTCAACGACATCATCAACGTGGCCGGCGGTTTCAACGCCTGGACCAGCGAAGCGGCGTTTTTAGGCCAAGAAAAGGGACTGGCGCTTTTCGATGGGGTCACCTCGGTGGAAAACGCCCTGGCCGTGGCCTATTCCCTCGAAGCAGGATTGAAGGACTTTTACGACTCCATGGCGGTCAAGGTGGACAGTGACCCGGCGAGACAACTGTTTCACCAACTGTCTCAAATTGAGGTGAAACATCAGGACCGCATTCTGGAGCAGTACACCGAATTGACCGGCAAACCGGTCACCCGGGACACCTTCGAGGCCCGACAGGTAGCCGAAGTGCTGGAAGGGGGGCTGACCACCGAAGAGTATGCCAACTTGCTCATGCCCTCCTACGACACGGTGACGGAAATCATCGAACTGGCCATGTCCATCGAAGCCCAGGCACTGGATCTTTATTTGCGGGCATCGGAAAAGGCGACGAACGAGGCGGGCAAAAAAGCCCTGATCCAGATTGCCAACGAAGAGAAATCCCATCTGGCAAGGCTGGGCCAACTCATGGAGGAAACCATGGGACAAGAGGCCTGACATGCAAAAACGACTGGTCCTTATCGGCGGCGGCCATGCCCACATGGTCACCCTGGCCAACCTGGCAACCATCACTGGAAAAGGTCACGGGGTCACCGTCATCGGCCCTTCGGAATTTCACTATTACTCGGGCATGGGACCGGGGATGCTTTCGGGCACCTACCGGCCCGAGGAAATTCGCTTCGCCACCCGGCAGATGGTCGAAAAGCAGGGAGGATCCTTTCTGCCGGGCAAAGCGGCCACGATCGATCCCGAAAAAAAAACCGTCACTCTGGAAACCGGCGACAGCGTGCCTTACGACGTGCTCTCCTGCAACGCGGGCAGCCACGTGCCCAAACCGGCGATTGAAGGAGATCTTGCCGACATCTTTGCCGTCAAACCCATCGAACGGCTCATGGAAGCCAAGCGTCGCCTGGTCGACCATTTCGGCCGGCACGCCCCGGATGTGGTCATCGTCGGCGGCGGCCCTTCTTCGGCCGAGGTGGCCGGCAACGTCTGGCAGCTGGCAACAACCACCGGCGGGCACATGCCGCGCATCACCGTCTGTGCCGGCAGCGCCTTCATGTCCCGCTTTCCCGAATCGGTGCGCCGCAGGATCGTCGGTACGTTGAGTCGGCGGGGAATCACCATCCGCGAGGGCATCTATGTGAAATCCGTATCCCGCGATACGGTCGCCCTGAATAACGGTGAGACCCTGCCGGCGGATTTTGTTTTCTTAGCCCTGGGTGTCAAACCATCGGCCATTTTTGCGGATTCCGGCATCGCCACAGGACCCGACGGCGGCCTGCGGGTGAACCGTTTTCTGCAGAGCGTCGACCATCCCGACATCTTCGGCGGCGGCGACTGCATTTACTTTCAGGACCAGCCCCTGGACAAGGTAGGCGTCTATGCCGTCCGCCAGAATCCGGTGCTGTTCCACAATATCGTGGCGCGGCTGAACGGCGGCGATCTGATGCCTTTCGACCCGGGCGGCGACTACCTGCTGATCTTCAACCTGGGCGGCGGAGTCGGCGTCCTGAAGAAGCGCTGGCTGGAATTCGGCGGACGACCGGCCTTCATGGTGAAAGATTACATCGACCGGAAATTCATGAAAGAATTTCAGGCCATCGAATAGGTGCCGATAATGATGGTTGGAGACAATCGGAGGGCCGTGAGGTCCGCTCGTGTCCAGCCAGCATCCTAATCCACGCAATTGGGAAACGCCGATGGAAAAGCCACCATTGACATGCCGGGTTGCCGGCCATGAGATCGCCTATCATAGTGCCGGCGAAGGAGAAACCGTCCTCCTGGTCCATGGCATCACGACGTATTCGTTCATCTGGCGCAGGATCGTTCCGCTGCTCAAGGCGCGTTACCGGGTAATCAGTGTGGACCTTCTCGGCTGTGGTGCGTCTGACAAGCCCCTGGATTTATCCTATTCCATCCGGCAGCATGCAACCCTTCTCAAGGGATTCGCCGACGCCCTCGAACTGGGCGCGTTTCATTTCGTCGGCCACGATGTGGGCGGCGGCATCGGCCAGATATTTGCCGTACGCTACCCGGAGGCCATCACCGACCTGACGCTGATCAACACCGTTGCCCACGATTTCTGGCCCGTGCAGCCCATCATTGCCATGCGCACCCCCATCATTCGCCAGTTGGCCATGGCCACGCTTGACGTGGGTGCCCTTCGGCTGGTGGTCCGCAGGGGATTGTATTATAAGGACCGGCTCACCGGAGATCTCCTTGATCGCTTCTGGGCGCCCATGCGGACCCGCTCCGGCCGAAAAGGCTTTCTGCATTTTGCCGACAGCCTGAACAACCGGCACCTCATCGAGATCGAAGACGATCTGAAACACCTCTCCGTTCCGGTGCTGATCATACGGGGGGACGCCGACGTGTACCTGAGCGGGGCGATCGCCGAAAAGCTCCACCGGGATATTCCCGACAACCGCCTGTTCCGAATCGCCACGGGCAGCCATTATATACAGGAAGATGAGCCCGACATGCTGGCCGAAGAGATGATGCGTTTCTGGGCTCCTTCCGGCAGTCCGCTGTACGAAACCTGACCAGGTGGGATTCGCTGTTTTCGGCCTCCCCGGCGGAAAGGCAAAAAAAGAAATCGGAAGGTAATGGACAGTAATCATCAAAAAGAAATTGCCGCCCTGCGGAACACCATCGAGGTGCTTGAAGCGGAGAACGCCCACTTGTCCGAGCGGGCGGAAGAAGCCCTGCTCTTGGGCCTGGTTGCTGAAACCATCCAAAGCCTTACCGATCCGGCCGAGATCGTCGAAAACGTGCTGGAGCGGGTGTCCATTCTCAAAAACATTCCCTACACCGCATGCGGTCGCCTGGTTGGCCATGAACTGGAGCCGATCGCTGCATATGCCTCCTTTTCGGACAAGACGGGTGTCGGATGGCCGATTCAGATCAATGAAACCCTGCTCGATGAAGTCTCCCATGGTCCATATGTGACCACGAACCCGACCGAACTCTCCGCCGACTTTGAGGATACACCTTTTCATCCCGCGGTTACGGCTGTTATCCCCTTCAAAAGCCAGTTTTTTTCCAAGGGTCTGTTTCTTTTCATGGACGGAGACGG
The DNA here is from genome assembly GCA_020444075.1 of Deltaproteobacteria bacterium. GTDB lineage: Bacteria > Desulfobacterota > Desulfobacteria > Desulfobacterales > Desulfosarcinaceae > Desulfosarcina. The sequence goes on along the minus strand of JAHLLR010000034.1, from coordinate 17,762 downwards.
CATCGCCGACCGCCTGGCCTCCATGCTGTTCATGCTGGATCGCATCGTGGAAATGACGGTAAGCCGCATAGACAACCAGTATCTGATGCGGGAGTTGGCCCGGCTGAACAAGGAACTGGAGTCCCGGATCGATGAACGCACCCGGGCGCTGGTCACGGCCAACCAGAAGCTGAAAGCCGAGATCGCCGACCGGAAGCAGTCCGAACTGGCCCTGAAAAACGCCCATGAACGTTTTGTTACCGTCCTCGACGGCATCGATGCCCACGTATATGCGTCCGACCTGCGCTCTTACGAAATCCTGTTCATGAACCGGAAAATGAAAGAGGATTTCGGCCCCGCATTGGTTGGGAAAAGATGTTACCGCGAATTCCGGAATGAGGTGTCTCCATGTAAAATCTGCACCAACAGCCGGCTGCTGGATGAACACGGCAAACCCGGCCAGGTCATCACCTGGGAATCAAAAAGCCCGATCACCGGTAACTGGTACATGAACCATGACCGTGCCGTAAACTGGGTCGACGGTCGCATGGTCAAGCTGCGGATTGCCATCGACATTACCGAACTCAAACGGGTTGAACATGAAAAAGAGCAGTTGCAGTCACGGTTTCAGCAGTCGCAGAAAATGGAAGCCATCGGCACCTTGGCAGGCGGCATCGCCCATGATTTCAACAATCTGCTGATGGGAATTCAAGGACGGACATCCCTGATTCTGCTGGACCTGCCGGCGTCGGATGCCCACCACGAGCATCTGAAAAGCATCGAAGCCTATGTGCAGAGCGCGGCCGGCCTGACCAAGCAGTTGCTGGGTTTCGCCCGGGGCGGAAAATATGAACCGAAGCCCACCGACCTCAACCGTATCGCGGATGAGAGCGCCAAGTTGTTCGGACGGACCAAAAAGGAGATTCGAATCCACAAAAAACTGGCGCCGGAATTGTGGACCGTTGACGTCGACCGGGGCCAAATCCAGCAGGTATTGTTGAATCTTTATGTGAATGCCTGGCAGGCCATGCCCGACGGCGGAGACCTCTACATCCAGACCCAGAACCAGGCGCTGACCGAATATAAGGCCGGACTTCACCAGCTTGAACCGGGAAGATATGTCTCGATCAAGGTATCGGATACCGGCATCGGCATGGACCCGTCGATCCTGTCACGTATTTTCGACCCATTTTTTACGACCAAGGAAAAAGGCCGTGGCACGGGACTGGGTCTGGCTTCGTCTTATGGGATAATCCAAAACCATGGCGGGGCCATTGAGGCGGCCAGTGAGACGGGAAGCGGATCCACGTTTACCATTTACCTTCCTGCCTCAAAGCGAACGGTTGCCGAAGAGCCGCATGTCTCGCAAAAGCCGGCACAGGGATCGGGAACAATTCTTTTAGTGGACGACGAACTAATGATCATCGACGTGGGGAAAATGATGCTGGAAAGGCTCGGATACAGCGTCGACGTTGCCACCAGCGGAAGCGAAGCCATTAAAAAATATACCGAGAAAAGAACCGACATCGTTATTCTGGACATGATCATGCCCGACATGAGCGGTGGTGAGGTTTTCGACCGGTTAAAAGCGGTGAACCCCGACGTCAGGGTCGTTCTGTCCAGCGGGTACAGCCTCAGCGGCCAGACCCAGGAAGTCTTCGACCGGGGATGCCATGGGTTCATTCAAAAACCCTTTACCCTTGATGCGCTGTCCGAAAAGGTTCAGATGGTCATGCACAAGGCATGAAAATGTCTGGGAACGACTCTTGGGAAACCTGAAGTTGGCGGCGAAAGGGATGGACCGTCATCCGGTTTCTCCCTTTGCCGCATTCCAGGCCAGAATACCCCCTTCCAGGTAGCGGACATCGACCCGTTTGCCCGACAACCGGTCGGCGACTGACTGGCTCACCGAACCGCCTTTGACGCAGTAGACGATTACCGGTCGATCTCCGGGGATTGCACCTGACCAGCTGTCCACCGTTTCCGGATCGCACCACCGGGCATCTTCGATGGTCTCCGGCGCAGCCTCGTAATCGCTTTTTCTCCTGACATCCAGCAGCGTCGGGGCAACACCCTGTGAGACCATTTTTTTCAGTTCATCGATACCTATGGAATTTGCCATGCCATTTTCTCCTTTTCAGATCGGATCTCCAATCTCCATCCGGCCTTTGGGCACTAAGCCTGCTTCCGAACGTCACCCCACCAATTTCCAGACCACGCCGGCCGCCGCCCCGATGGGCACCAGATACTGGATGGGAAAATGAAATTTCTGCAGCAGCACCAGGGATGCGATGGCGGCAGCCAGGGCAAACCCGTCGATCCCGGCGTCGGGCAGGAACACCCTGGTGCCGAACCAGACGGCCAGGTTCAGGATCACGCCCACCACGGCGGCGGTGACGCCGGTGAGGGCTGCCTGGATACGCGGGTTGCCGGCCATGGCCTCGACGAAGGGGGCCCCGGCAAAAATGAAGAAGAAACAGGGCAGAAAAGTGACATAGGTGGTGATCAGGGCGCCGAGCACCCCGGCGGTCAGGGGAGTGAGATCCCCGGGCAGGTTCCAGGCCCCTAAAAACCCCACGTACTGGGTGACCATGATCAGCGGGCCGGGGGTCGATTCAGCCAGGCCGAGGCCGATCATCATCTGGTCGGCACCGAGCCAGCCGTTGCCCACGGCAAAGTCGGCGATATAAGCCAGCACGGCGTAGGCGCCGCCGAAGGTGACGAAGGCCGCTTTGGTGAAAAACAGCGCAATCTGCCCCAGCACGTCATCCAATCCCCGCCATGCCCACAGTCCGCCCACCACGATGCCCCACAGCACCAGGCAGACAACCAATACCCGGATCACATGGGCAAACGTCGGGGGGACGTTTTTCTGTAAATGATCGTCCTCTTCTTCGATACGGCATTCGCGGGTCTGTTCGTCGAAATTGCCCTTGCAGAATACCCGGGGAAGACGGCGCTGCATGAGCAGCCCACCCAGTGCCGCCGCCGCCACGATATAGGGAAAGGGCACCTTCAGGGCAAAAATGGCGACGAACGCCGCCGCGGCAAATCCATAGAGCAGGCCGTGCTTGAGGGCCTTCTTGCCGATGCGCAGCACCGCCTCCACCACCACGGCCACCACCACCGGCTGAATGCCGTAGAAGGCGGCGGCCACGGCGGGGATTCCGATGTGGGCCACGGCCAGGTAGCTGAGCAGCAGCATCACGAATATGGATGGAATCACGAAGAGGGACCCGGCAGCGATGCCGCCGGGAATGCCGTTCATGCGCCAGCCGATATAGGTAGCCAACTGCTGGGCTTCGGGGCCGGGCAGCAGCATACAGAAGTTCAGGGCCCGCAGGAACTGGTTCTCCCCGATCCAGCGCCGCCGCTCGACCACCTCCTGGTGCATGATGGCGATCTGCCCGGCCGGCCCGCCGAAGCTGATGAACCCCAACTTGGTCCAGAATTTCAGGGCCTCTTTAAAAGAGGCCTTTCCCGGCGGCTGTCGATTGGATAGGGTGTCCATGATTCCTCCTGTTCCGTTGTCACAATAAATTCGTAACAGCTGCATCTTTTGTCAATAGCGGCATCCCCCTGTTTTTTGAGGCTATTGACACCACTGCCTCCCCTTTGCTATTTATTGATAATCATTTTCCATTAAAAACCGTCTTAAATCGAGTAAGCCATGCCAGATCCTGAGATCCGAATGCGAAAAATGGTGGAAGCCCTTCGGGAAAACCAGTATCGGATCACCCCCCAGCGCCTGGCCATCCTGAAAGTACTGGCCGAGAGCAAGGGTCACCCCAGCGTTGAATCCATCTACGAACAGGTCAAAACCAACTTTCCCACCACCAGCCTGGCCACCATCTATAAAAACGTAGCCGTCCTGAAAGACCTCCACCAGTTGCTGGAACTGGGTTTCAGCGATGACAGCAACCGGTATGACGGCAACAAACCCTACGACCATCCCCACGTCGTCTGTACCGTTTGCCGGAAAATCCTCGACCCCGACATTTCAGCCCTGGCGGACATGACCCAGGAACTGACCCGGGAAACCGGTTTCGCCATCACCCGCCACCGCCTCGATTTCTTCGGCATCTGCCCGGATTGCCAGGCCAGGCAGTAAAAGCTGCCCCCTTTCCGGTCGGACTGTGTCGAATTGGCGCCGGCTTACGGCTTTCTTAACATCCCCATTGCCCTGGCCGATCCGAAGGAGGAGATCGCACTGCCCATCAAGGGTAAAAAGCGTAAATTGACCGCTGGCTGCTGGTAGACTATTTCGGAAGCAAGCGACTGAGCTTTGCACCCACAGCCGTCGCCATGGCTTTAGGCAAGTTGGCGGCAACCTTTCCGGAATGGGAACGGTTGATCCGGGTCAACTTTCTGGATATTGTACTTAAAGAGACAGAAGGTAATCCTCCAGATATACATGCTCGATACCGCGATAGGAGCCGCCGTCAATCTCATCCATGGAAACCACTTTTTTCGGGAAGTTGTCCGGGATCGCCAGTAAATTGCCGAACTCCCGGTCTCTGACCTTGTCGTCGGGGATCATGTAGGCCGCTTGGATATAAAGGCGCTCACCCGCTTTCTCGCAGACAAAGTCAACTTCTCGTTTGCCGATCTGACCGACGGTGACATCGTAGCCGGCGGTCTTCAGATGCATGAAGACGACATTCTCCAGGACCTTGTTGATATCCGTCGCCCGGAACCCCACCAGCGCATGGCGGATGCCCAGGTCCTCGAAATAATACTTCTCACCGATCTCGAAAATCTTCCTGCCAACGATATCACAGCGCCTGGCAGGCAGCACCAACAGGGCATTGGAAAGATAGGCAAGATAATCAATGACCAGATTGTGAGATATGTTGATCTTTTGGGATTTGAGGTAGGCGCTGATTTTTCGGGCGGTCACCAGGCTGCCCACATTATCCCCAAGAAATCGCGTCAGCCGCTGCAGAAAGGATACGTTGCGTATATCATAGCGGGACACGATATCCTTCAGCAGGATGGCATCGGTCACGTTGCGCAGGTAATCGAAAATGACGGCGTCGTCCAGCGCGAGGTGCCTCAGGTAGGGAAGCCCGCCGAACTTCAGATAGGCTTCCAGGTTCTCCCGGCTCCGCTCCAGGCCGTGGAAGGTCAAAAATTCCCCATAGGTCAGGCCATAGACCTTGATTTCAATGTATCGACCGGACAGGTAGGTGGCCAACTCGCCGGAAAGCAGTTTGGCATTGCTGCCGGTACCATAGATGTCCACCTCGCCCTCGGCCTGAAGGCTTCGCAGGGCGGTTTCGAAGCCATCGATGTCCTGCACCTCGTCGATCAACAGCGACAGCCGGCGGCCCGGCTGCCGGTGGGCGGCGACGTATGCGATCAGGTCATCCGCCGTCCGCAGTTCCGCGAATTCATGCAGTTCCTTGTTGATATAGATCTGCTGCCCGTCCGGATCCAGTTCCGCGATCCGATCCATCAACTGAAAGAGCAGATAGCTTTTGCCGACCCGGCGCTGACCGACGATGATCTTGATGATATCCTTTTGCACATAGGGCATGATGCGGTCTAAATAGATCGGCCGCTCGATGTATTCCGGAATCTTCATGGCACCTCTTTTTTTGGAATTTATAACCAACACTTTTGCTAAATATATTATTTATGTTGAATATAAACAACAAAAAAACGAAATTCCGCCGGCTTTTCGATCCAGGTGTCGGACCAAAACGGGATCAATCGGCAGGAGTTAGCGGATCGCTCAACGGGTGCATGCGGACAGACGCCGGGACCGGCGGCAGCCGGTGGGGGAAGGTCCGTCACCGGCAATTTCACAACGGGCACAACGGCGGTATTTGTGGGGCGGTATGCCCGTTCGGCAAGGCGAGCCGATTATTTTTTAGGTGGGAAAGACTGCCTGGCTTTTCCGAAACCGATGATGACGCCCTCGGCATTTACGGCCATGACCGAGAATTCATACTTCTGCCTGCCACCCGGCGGGCAGGGGCCGTTATAGCCGAGCTTGAGGGCACCGGCGGGAATGATGCCCGAGCCGTCATGCTTAACCTTGCCGCCCCCCTGGTTCCATGCCGGCACGTCGATATTCTTGAGCCTGACCCGCAGTTCTTCGGTGCCTTCCGGGACCTTGGACACCCGGATCTCCGGGGATTCATGGGAACACGCCGGGATCCCTTCCCAGGAAAAATCCACATCCATCGTCACGGCGTTTTTGGGAATCTTGATCTTAACCGGGTTCTGGTTTTTGGCACAGCCGACGGCAAGAATGAGCGCTGCCGTGAATAAGACTACCGGGTACCATTTTTTCATGTTCGCCTCATCTGACGGGTTAGCTCAACGCGATAAATGAATTTCAATAAGGCCTGTCGATTGACTGTCGCCCTATAACATCTGTCATCTTAGGGTTCAAGACGCCCCTTTCCATCAGGAATCGTCTTCCTCTATCCCGCAGAGCCGCATGGCCGCCTTCTTTTTTTCCGCCATGTTGACTTTCCGCCCGATCATGATCCGCTGGGCCTGAGGGGATCCGGCCCCGTGCATCGATTCGGTCAGATAGCCGACCGCCGCGGTCCCGAGCGTCAGATTTTCGATCAGCCGCAGAATCCGCATGCGATCCTCGGTGCGCACGCCGGGTTGGGTGCGGAAATACTTCTTCACCCATTTTTGCGTCGCGCCGGCGTTCAAATCCTTTTCCGATGGCAGGGTTACCATCAACCCGCCGGCGATGTCCTGAGCCAGCCGGGCAATTTCGTATGGAAAGCGGGTCACGTTCTGCTTGTGAACGTTTGCCAGCAGCGTGTTCACGGCATAGGTGCCGCTGAGCTTTTTCTGCCCTTCCGTGGCGCAGGCGATGCAGCCGCAGTATAACGTCTCGTTGAGTTGGTTCATCTCGATCAGCTTGTCCCTGATGTGCGAAGCCCCGGCAACGCCGTTATTCTCGGCGGCAAGCTGGGCCGCGCCGATAAGCACATCCCCGACGCCGACTTTGCAGGCATAGCTCTGTCGATGGTATGCGGCGAACATTTCGACAAGCGGCCCGGCGAATTCATGCTCCCCGTACATGAACACCCTCTCCCAGGGGACGAAAACATCGTCAAAGACCACCAGCGCTTCGTGACCGCCGTACCGCAGGTTGCCCTGGTCCATGGTTCCGCCTTCCATCTTGCGCGTATCGCAGGACTGGCGGCCCATAATGTAAACAATTCCCCGGGCATCGCTGGGCAGGGCAAAAGAAAGCGCATATTCCCTGTCCGCCTCCTGCATGGCGATGGTCGGCATCACGATCACTTCGTGGGAATTGACTGCGCCGGTCTGATGGGCTTTGGCGCCGCGGACCACAATCCCGTCCTCTTTTTCCTCAATCACGTGCAGGTAATGGTCCGGGTCGGGCTGCTGATGCGGCGGCAGGCTGCGGTCGCCCTTCGGGTCGGTCATGGCCCCGTCGCACATCAGGTCGTTTTCCTGAACGGATCGAAGGTATTGGGTAAACCGCTGGTTGTATGACGTTTCGTATTTCCGGTCGATGTTGTAGGTAATGATAGACAGCGCATTGAGCGCATCCATGCCGACGCAGCGCTGGAAGCAGCAACCGGTTTTCCGGCCGAGCAGGCGGCCCATTTTACTTTTTTTCACCAGGTCGTCGATGCTCTGATGGATATGCGTAAACCGGTTGATGCGGTTTCCGGTGAGGTGGGAACGGGCGGTCATTAAATCGGCATATGCCGGATGGTGGGCCAGTTCATAGGTTTTGGCAACGGCATTCATCGACGGCCGGATAATCGGGTCATCGACCACGTTGGCCACCCGTTCGCCGAACATGTACACTTCCAGATTCAACGCCCGCAAACTCTCTTCGTATTGTTGGGCCGTCATCATTGGCATGCCGATTCACCTTCTCGTGTCACACCTGGTGGTGCCTATCGCCTTCGGATGAGCAACACGGGCTGCCCTTATACCGTTGTTGGGTTTATGTTTCGAAAATAATATCTGGTTTGGTCGTCCGACCCATTTACTACCATACCCGACTGATAAATCAACGGAATTGGACCTTTTTCTTTTTCTACGGCTTTTATTTTTATGGGTCAGAATCTTAAATTCTGGTATTTTATTCGATACTTTCAACGCCTCCCCGGGAGGTCTGTCGGATAAATAGAAACAAAGATAGCCGGGCATTCGCCCGGCTATCTTTTAGATATCAAGTGCCTGTATAAACGCACCAATCAGCATGCCTGAAGAAAATTAAGCCACTTCCTGATATTCGGCATCCACCACGTCGTCGTCCCCCGGCGGCTTTGCACTGGTTCGTCGGCTGCCGCCCTGCCCCGCCTGCGGTCCGCCGTCATGGGGCCCGGCCTGCTGCCGGTACATGGATTCGGCCAGCTTGTGGGAGGCACGGGTGAGCACCTCGGTGGTCTGCCTGATCGCCGCGGCATCGTCGCCTTTCAGGGCCCGCTTCAGGTTGGACATCGCATCGTCGATCTCCATCCGCACGCCGCCGTCCACGGCGGCACCCATCTCTTTAAGGGTTTTTTCCGTACTGTAAATCAGGGCATCGGCGGCATTTTTGGCATCCACCAGCGCCTTCTTCCGGTGGTCGGCATCGGCATGCATCTCGGCATCCTTTACCAACCGCTCGATCTCGTCCTTGGAGAGGCCCGAAGAGGACGTGATGCGGATACTCTGCTGCTTGCCCGTGGCCTGATCCCTGGCCGACACCTCCACGATGCCGTTGGCGTCGATGTCGAAAGTCACCTCGATCTGAGGTGTTCCCCGGGGCGCCGGCGGGATGCCGGTGAGTTCGAAGCGGCCCAGGGTCTTGTTGCCATCCGCCATCTCCCGCTCGCCCTGGAGCACGTGGACGGTTACGGCCGGCTGGTTGTCCTCGGCCGTGGAGAAGACCTGGCTCTGGCGGGCGGGGATGGTGGTGTTCTTTTCGATCAGCTTGGTCATCACCCCACCCAGGGTTTCAATGCCCAGGGAGAGCGGGGTCACATCCAGCAGCAGTACGTCGCTGACATCCCCTTCCAGCACGGCTCCCTGAATGGCGGCGCCCATGGCTACCACTTCATCCGGGTTGACGCCTTTGCTGGGCTCCTTGCCGAAAAGCTTCTTCACCCGCTGCACCACCGCCGGCATGCGCGTCATGCCACCCACCAGGATCACCTCGTCGATGTCGCTGCCGGAATAACCGGCGTCTTTCAAGGCGGTGCGGCAGGGTTCTTCCATGCGGTCCAGCAGATCTTCCACCAGGGATTCCAGTTTGGCCCGGGTCACCTTGAGATTCAGGTGTTTGGGCCCGCTGGCGTCCGCGGTGATAAAGGGCAGGTTAATGTCCGTCTCCATGGCGCTGGAAAGCTCCATTTTGGCTTTTTCCGCGGCTTCTTTAAGCCGCTGAAGCGCCATCTTGTCGCCGCGCAGGTCGATGCCCTGCTCCCGTTTGAATTCGCCGGCTAGAAAATCGATGATGCGCAGGTCGAAATCCTCGCCGCCCAGATGGGTGTCGCCATTGGTGGATTTGACTTCGAAGACCCCGTCGCCGATCTCCATGATGGAGATGTCGAAGGTCCCGCCCCCCAGGTCGAATACGGCGATTTTCTCTTCCTTCTTTTTGTCCAGACCATAGGCCAGTGATGCCGCCGTGGGCTCGTTGATGATGCGTTTGACGTTCAATCCGGCGATCTTGCCCGCATCTTTGGTTGCCTGGCGCTGGCTGTCGTTGAAGTAGGCCGGTACGGTGATCACCGCATCGGTGACCGGCTCGCCCAGGTAGGCTTCCGCCGATTTTTTCAAATCCGCCAGGATAAATGACGATATCTCCGCCGGACTGTACTGGCGACCTTTCAGGGAAATGCGGACATCACCGTTTTCCGCCTGGGTCACCGCATAGGGCAGGTTTTTCTTATCGTTGATCACTTCGCTGGCGTCGTATTTTCGGCCGATCAGCCGCTTGACGCCGAAGACCGTATTTTCCGGGTTGGTTACCGCCTGACGCTTGGCGATTTGTCCCACCAGCCGTTCACCGCTGCTGGAAATTGCCACCATCGACGGGGTAGTGCGGCCGCCGTCGGCGTTGGTGATCACCTTTGCGTCGCCCCCTTCCATGATGGCCACGCAAGAGTTGGTGGTGCCAAGATCGATTCCGATGGTTTTGCTCATTTTCTGTTCCTCCTGAAATACGGGGCCGGTATGCCCCGTGGTTATTTTTATGTACAATACCATAAATCATAATTAGTACATGTCAATAAATTTATATTACTTTTTATTATTTTTATAGTTTAGTAATTTTACAGGACGCTATAGGAAAAAAACACCAGCGGCATCCGCCTGGCGCCGAATGACACCACTGGTGATGGTTGACGACACGGTTATCGTTTAAACCGAGATTATTCCGGCAGGGAGTAGAGGGGGGATTTTGCCATCCGTCAACCGCTAGGAATGGGCATGCAAACCACTTCGGTCCATGGGAGCCGTGAAAACCGTTTATTCGGATCCAGCGCCAAGATTGCCCGCAGCGGCGTCGCACTTGGGGCAGCGGGTACCGAATTTGCTGATGTGGCCTTCCCATCCACAATTGCTGCAGACAAAATAGACGGTGTGCTGGAGGTTCACCTTTTTTTTAGCGAACAGCGCCTTGTAGATCTTGAGCGCCGCATAAAGCACCGCCACAGCGGCGAGCCAGGGAATGAGCCGGCCCACGGTGATGCCGTTAAAGAGGATGGTATCCATCGTCATGGCCTCCCTCCAAGAATTTAGGGTTCCCGAATTTGAAATACCAGACGCCGCAATCCCTACAGGTCATCCAAATCCGCAAACCGGTTCACCGCCGCACGGGCTTTTATCTCCTGCTCGAAGCGCCCGCGCCAGCCGATCCGTTGTTGCTGCCGGGCGATGATCACCTTCAGCAGCGGTTTGAAGGCATACAGCCAGATGGACGTCCAGAACCGGCCCTGGGCCCGGATGCGTTCGGACGGATTCCACCAGCCCATGACCTTCTGGTTGTGGTACCAGAAGAGGTACTGCAGCTGATCGGAAGAGAGCTGCCGGGTCCTTACGTTGGCCCACATGCCGTTGTAGCGGGTGTAGTCATAAGGATTGGTGACCAGTCCCTGATCCATCAATTGCTGGCGGATGCCCGTCTTGGGGTAGGGGGTGAGAATCTGGCAGTAGGCGGTATCCGCACCGGTGGATTTGAGGAATTGATAGTTCTCGACGATCTCGGCCTCGCCATCGTCCGGAAATCCGAATATCATCCCCCCCACGACCATGATGCCGTATTTGTGGCAGATCTCCACCGCCTTTTTCGAAGCATCCAGGATGTCGCCCTTGTTGGCCGCAACCAGGTTCTTTTTTGAGGCATTCTCCATGCCTAAAAAGATCGATCGAAAGCCGGCCATGGCCATCTTTTCCACCATTTTCTCGTTCCGGGACATGGTGACGCAGTCGGCCTGGACCACGAAGGTCAGGTTGCGGTAGCGCCGGGCGATGATGGCGTCGCACAACCGGATCACCCGCTCGGGATCCAGCACCAGGTTGTCGTCGGAAACAAATATCCAGCGGACCTTGCACTTGCGGTAGATGTCGTCGATGTCCGCTAGAATCCGCTTCAGGGGAAAGGGCCGGAAGGACCGCCCGTACATATGCCGGATGCTGCAGAAGTTGCAGTTGCGGGTGCAGCCCCGGGAGGTTTCCATCACTTCCACATGCCGGTTCATGATGTGGTAGCCCCAGGTCAGGCGCCGCCGGTCGCGAATGGGCAGCTTGAGTCGGGACAGGTCCAGCAGATCGCCTTTGGGGTTGTGGATGAAGCCCTCGCCCTGCTTGTAGGAAAGCGAAGGAATATCGGCCAGGCGGTCCTTGCCGTCCAGCGCATTGACCAGTCGCCGAAAGGCCTCTTCACCCTCTCCCCGCACCATGAAATCGATCGCCTGCGCCTCATCGGACTGGGCGATCTCTTCAGCCATGAGGGTGGCATGATAGCCGCCGATCACGATCCTGGCCTCGGGCAACAGCTGTTTGATCAACCGGATGATCTTCACGCAGGTGGCGTATTGCCAGGTCATGGTGGACAGGCCCACCAGGTCTGGCTTGAGCGCGTTGAAAATGCGTTCCAGGTGTTTTCTCAGCCCCAGACGCTTGCGGATCAGGTCGACGACATAAACGTCGTGGCCATCGTCGATATTGGCACCGATGCTGGCGATGCCCAGGTTGGGCATATGAAAAGCGGACTCGTGCATAATCACCGGTGCCACGTCGGGCATGGACAGAAGCAGGATTTTCATTACACCTCCACGAAAACGCAGGTTAATCGCTTATCGCACCGGTGACCGCCGGTCTTCCAGCACCCCGCGCACCTGCCCCATCAACCCGTTGAGGGAAAAGCCGGGGTCGTCATATCGGGGTTCGATGCAGGTCAGGTATTCCACACAAACCGTGTTGGCCGATCGGGTATCGAAAAGAAACCGGCCCGGCCGGAAGAGCCGGTCCGTGTTTTCCATGTATAGCACATGGATGGGCGCGTTGCACAGTCGGGCGATCTTGAAGGCACCCGTGTTCAGCGGGCCGATCTGTCCATCACGGCTGCGGGTGCCTTCGGGGAAAACAATCAGGTTGCCGCCGCCGGAAAGAAAGGCGGGCATCTTTTCCATGCTATCCAGCATCAGCTCAGCCAGAGGCCCCTCGGCGGACGAAGGGATGTAACCGGAAAGACGCAGCATGCGGCCATACAACGGAATGTGAAACAGACGCTGTTTGGCGATGGTGGTGTGGCGCGGGAATAAAGAGATAAGCAGGATCGGGTCCAGGTAAGAGGCGTGGTTGGCCACGATCACCGCGCCCCGGATCGTCTTCACCGCCGGGTCCACCCGCCATCGGCAGGCCGGCGCCAGATACCGCAGCAGCACGAAAAACCACCGGTAAAAACGGGTATTGAGACGCTGAAAGGCCTGGGTTACATCCGTCGAGAAAAACCGGGAACAGACGTAAAACGGCGCAAACAGGATGACAAACCCGATCGTGTAGTAGCCCCACAGGATCAGGGTGATCGTCAGGTCCTTGAGGGTATGGTACCAGTTGTTCCGCAAAGGGTGTCTCAACATGCAAACAACCTGAAATGCCTCATTGGGTGGTCTGTAGGAGCGGCTTCCAGCCGCGATGAGCACAGAATCAAATGGTTGATCGCGGCTGGAAGCCGCTCCTACAAATAAATGACGATTCGCCAGGAATCGGTCACTCGACTACCCGGAAAATTTTTTGATAAACAGGCAGGTGTTGACGCCGCCGAAAGCGAAATTCTGGATGGAAGCGATATCGATGGGGGCCTCCACCAGTTCGGTAACATGGTTGAGCATGGCGCATCGGTCGTCCACCGCTTCCAGGTGCAAGGTGGGGGCAATGAACCCCTCTGCCATCTGATACAGGGCGATGAGGGTTTCGATGGCCCCGCAGGAGCCCATGGTATGGCCCATATAGCTTTTCAGGCCGGTGACCCGGGGTCGGTTGCCATAAACGGCGGCGATGGACTGGGCCTCGGTGACATCTCCCATCTTGGTGGCCGTCGCGTGGGCGCTGATCCAGTCCACGTCCGCTGCTTCAATGCGGGCATTGGCCAACCCCTGCTCGATGGCCAGGGTGATGCCCTCCCGGTTGGGCAGGATGAGATCGCCGCCGTTATTGTAGCAGGAAAAACCGATCACTTCGCCCAGAATGGTGGCACCGCGCTTTTGGGCTGACGCCAGATCTTCCAGCAGCACGGCCCCGGCCCCCTCCCCCACCACCAGGCCGTCCCGCCGCTTATCAAAGGGCCGGGGGGTGAGATGCGGCGTGTCGTTGAAATCCGTCGAACAGGCCAGCAGGTTGTCGAACACCGCCACCGTGGTCGTATCGTATTCGTCGGCACCGCCGCAGAGCATGGCGTCCTGGAGTCCGTATTTGACGGCCTCGTAGCCGAATCCGATGGACTGGCTGGAAGTGGTGCAGGCGGTGGAGGAGCTGATCACCCGACCCCGGATGCCGAACATCTTGGTAATGTTCACCGCCGTGGTGTGCACCATGGATTTAAGATAATCCACGGCCCCGACGTTGTGCAGTTTGGACGAATCGTCGCTGAAAAAGGTACGGTAGATGTCCCGTTGGACCGTGGGGCTGCCATGGGTGGAGCCGAAGGCCACCCCCAGCCGGCCGCTGCGGATGAATTCATCCGGCAGGCCCGACTGGGCCAGGGCGTCCTTGGCCACCTGGCAGGCGTAGTAGGCCACCGGCCCCATGGTCTTGCGGTCCCGCCGGGCGAAATCGAACACCGGCGGATCGGACACCGTGCCGAAGACCTGGCAGTGGATATGCGCCACCAGCAGTTCGTCGTCCTTCATTTTTCGGACCCCGGACAGGCCTTCGGTCAGGTGCCGGACAATTTCGGTCCGGGTGCTGCCGATGGGAGTAATGGCCGATCCGCCGGTGATGACGACTCGTCGTTCCATAATAGATTCGGTTTATTGCGTTTGTTGGGGTTATCGAGCGGGGGGTGTTGAGCATTGGATCCGGTGTAAATACCGCCTGTTCCTCAATCCCCGATTCTTCATTCGATTTTCCGGTCCAGCCGCACCACATAGTCCACGATCTGGTTGACGGTGCGGATCTCCATGGCCGCCTTTTTCTCTTCACGGGTCAACTGGACACCCAGCAGGATCTCGATTTCCCGCAGCAGTTCGATCGCATCGATGCTGTCAAATTCGTAAACGTCGCGCAGGTTATCGTTCAATCCCGGATTTTCAATCTCAAATTGATCGGCAAAAATCCTGATAATCGCTTTTTCAATCTCGTCGTGTGTCATTCGGCAAACATCCTGTCGGTAAAAATCAGTGAGCCCGCTTTCTACTACAAAACCAGGGATAATTCAAAGAGAGAGCGAAAAAGATGCCAAATCTCGAAATCCGATGGTCAATCATTGACGCTAAAGGTCAAGGAACGGCTCGAAATGGTGCCACTGGAAAGGATGGCGTCGAACGGCCTCTTCCAGCAGGTCGGCGTACTGCTGGGCGGCCCGGGTCATGGCGGATTCACGCTGGCTGCGGTCTGCCGCTGGCACATGGATGGGTGGCGAGGCGGAAAACCGATAGTGGCATTTTTGGGTGCGTACGGCGAAAAAGACAAATAGGGGGGAACCGGCGGCCATGGCCAGAATATAAGGCGCCGCGGGCAGACGGACAATCTCTCCCAGAAACCGGACCGCGATGGTTCGTTGGTCCGTCTGCCATACCCGATCCCCGGTCAGGGATACCAGGCCGCCGTCGCGGAGAAACCGGATGCCTTCGACAATATCGAAGGGAGACCCACCGGCATCATCCACGCCGACGATGTGGATATCGCTCCCGCGGACGGTCTGCTTCTGCAGGCCTTCGATCTGTTCTTTCTGCTTGACGCCCATGTAGAGCAACAGTTTCAGGTCCGGAAGCGTTTTTTTGAGCAGCCTGGCCGCCACCTCCCAGTTGCCCATGTGGGACATGAGCAGAATGCCGCCCCGGCGCCCCATGGCATCCCGCAGGCGCTCCCACCCATCGAAGTCAGTGGTGATTTTCCCCGGATCGGACAGCAGCAGGCGATCCCGGAACACGTGGGTGAAATCCAGAAACTGGCGAAACGTGCACCAGCGGTGGTAGGCCCGGCTTTTTTCGGGAAAAAGCGCCCGATAGAAGCGCATGCCCACCGCCACCCGCCTGGGGAAGAGGATAAAATACCCGGCGGCGATGCCTCCCGCAATCAGGCTGAAGAACCACAGCCCCAACAAACGGGTCAACAGGGAAAGGATTCGGTAGAAGAGGGCTTTCATGGGATTAGCGGGACCGGACGCGTCTGCCGACGGGCGGCCACAGGGCCGGCGTGAAGACCCGGCGGGTAATCAGCCGGCTGAAGGCGCCGAAATTGCGCATAAAATCGACGAACGGGTGAAAATGAGAGATCCGGGGAAGCGAGGACCCGTAGTCAGCGGAGATGGTCACCTCCACCACCGGAATCCCCTGCCACGACGCCCTGACCAGCACCTCCACTTCGAACTGGTACCGTCTGGCAACGACACCCAGCTCCATCGTTTCGGGCAGCGGGTAAATCCGGAATCCGCTCTGGGAATCGTCCAGCCCGGGGCCGCCGGACACCCGCACCCAGAAGTTGGAAAAGGCCCGGCCCTTGCGGCTGGTCCACGGGGCGTCGGCCATTTCGCGACGGCCGGCCACGATGACCCGCCGGTTGGCGGGGATGGCCGCCATCAGCTTCAGGGCCTCCGAGGGGTCGTGCTGGCCATCGGCATCGATGGTGACGGCGTAATCCGCGATCCCGGCGGCCGCACGCATGCCGGTAACCAGGGCGGCCCCTTTGCCCCGGTTCAGCGGATGGGCCAGCAGGCGGATGCCGGGAACGGATCTCAACAGGGATGCCGTATTGTCGGTGGAGCCGTCATCCACCACGAAGACGGGGCATCCCAGCGACATCGCCTGGCGCGCCACCGCGGCGACCCGGTCGCCGTGGTTGTAGGTGGGAATGATCACGGCAAACCGGGGTTTGCCGGGCCGGTTGTCGGCGGATGCCGGGTTGGTGGTCATGGGCCTGTCGTGGTTGCGCCGTCTTCGTGCCGTTCGGGGGCGCCGGCGGTCTCCCCGTAGAGAAAGATACGCTGGGTCTTCCAGATGCCCAGAATGCTGAACACCTCCTGATCGGCAAAGTACAGGGGATCCACGCCGTTTTGCCGGGCGATGTCGCCAAGGGCATTGGAGTTCACCCGGGCATACATGCCCAGACCGGTGAACGGCTCTTTGATCTCGATGATGCGGTCGGAACCGGGCAGGTGTGCCGGCATCGGCGTGGACTTCAGGTCCAGCGTCAGGGGCAGCTTCACGTGGGTGTACACCAGGCCCACCAGCGGCCCCGTACCGCAGCCGGACAGGCCCGCCAGCATGGCCATGGCCACCAGAAACCGGACGATTCCCGAACGGGCCGGCATACTTGAATCAGTCGCCATAAACCACCACCCGCCAGCGGGTATAGAGGCCGAACAGGACGTTGAACACCTCCTGATCCGCATGCCGCATGGTGGTGATGCCGCCGTTGGCGGCGGCGGCGGCATAACTGGCATCGCCCCAGGCAAACAGCCACAGCAGGCTGCGCGCCTCGGCCACCCCCGTCTTTTCGCCCAGGGTGGTCCGGTCCAGATCCACATCCAGGGGAGATTTCACATTTACATAAGCGCAGCCGGAAAGGAGCATCAGGCCGGCAGCCAGGATCAGTACAACGATCATTCGGGTCTGTTTCATAAGTGATCCTCTTGATTATTTTCTTCTTTATCCGTGCCCATTCAGAATTGGCAGGTTGGGGTTCAGGCCAAGGCCGCAGCGTTTTCGCAACCACAGGCGTAGCAGCGCTACGTCGAGAATTGCGCAAACGCGAGAACGCCGGCCTGGGCCGCAAGATGCCAATTATGGATGGGCACCAGCTAAATCGGGGCAAAACGCCACCCCCCACGTCCCCGGCCCCATATGCGCCCCGGCGGTCAGGGAAAGGCGGCTGACGGTGATCGCCGCCCGCGGGAATTGCCGCTGGATTTCAGGACCAATGGCTTCCTGAACCCGCTGCTCGTTGTCGGAAAACTGCAGCAGGATGGTCAGGGGACGGTCCGGCGAAAACCGCTGTTTCAAATACGCCAGTGCAAAAGGCAGCTGATCGGCGCTCTTTCTGACCGTGCCCACCCGGGCGGCACCGTCGGCTGTGGGGCTGATCACCGGCTTGATGCCGAACAGGTCACCGAAAAA
>JAHLLR010000162.1 GCA_020444075.1 Deltaproteobacteria bacterium | reverse complement strand
GTCCAGCCCACCCGAAGCCCCGGCGAGAGCGTCTTGGAAAACGACGCACAGTGAAGCACCAGCCCTTTGCGGTCCAACGCTTTCAAGGTTGTGGGGCGTGATTTACCAAAATAGAGCTCGCCGTGGATGTTGTCCTCGATGATCGGAATCTGCATCTCGCCCATCATCTTGACCAACGCAGTTTTCTTCTCATCCGACATTTCGAATCCCAGGGGATTATGAAAGTTGGGAACCAGGAGACACGCCGCCACCGCATTCTTTTGCACCGCGCGTTCCAGCTGATCCAGATCGATACCTGTCCGGGGGTCCGTGGGTATCTCAAGGGCAAACTTGTTCTGGTCCTCGATGATCTGCAGAAACCAGGGATAGGTGGGAGATTCCACGACCACGGTGTCACCGGGATTCCCGACAGCCTGCAGGCAAAGACTCACCGCCTCGATGCACCCGCTGGTAATGACCAACTCATCGGTTATGGCCTGCCGGGCCTGTCCGACCATGCGTTTGGCGATCTGTCGCTTCAGTTCGGCATTTCCATAAGGGTTTTCATAGCGCATCAGACTGCGTTTCATCACATCCATGGATTCTGCACGCAGGCAGCGGGTCAGTTGCTTGAAGGGCAGCAATTCCGGCATGACCACAGACCCCCCCAGCTGGAGAAATTGC
Organism: Deltaproteobacteria bacterium; assembly: GCA_020444075.1. Lineage (GTDB taxonomy): Bacteria > Desulfobacterota > Desulfobacteria > Desulfobacterales > Desulfosarcinaceae > Desulfosarcina. Next base: position 3,693 of record JAHLLR010000162.1, on the reverse strand, counting down.
GGATTGCTCATATCTTCCACGATAGAGTAGGCCAGACTGTTCATGGTCACCTTTTTGGGCACCGGCCGCAGCTTTTTGGCTTCCGGCGACGGCAGGATTCTGCCCAACAACGGTTTGACGTAGTAGCCTGATTTTTGTCGCGGTGCCACTACCCCGCGCTTTTCCAGTTCGATGTAAGCCTGGTACACCGTGGTGATGCTCAGGCCGGTCTGATCGTGCAATTTTCTCAAAGAGGGCATTTTTTCGCCGGACCGGTAAATACCCTCTCTGATCTTAACCTCCAGATCATCGGCCAAACGGGCATATCTGAAACTCGGAACCATGCTGTCCGCCATGTGGGCAACCTTACATCTGTTATTAATATATTTTTGGATTTCTGTATCTGTTATTGCATATCGAATCTGTTAGGTTAAAACAATACTTGATTTATACTGCCGGAGGTGAAGAATGGAAAACCTGACGGTAAAAACCGGAACAACCCTGATGAGGCTGCGTTTTCTGCTGGCACCCGAAAATTCATCTACCCCGCCGCCAGGGAATGTTCCGCCGGGCAATGTCACCTTCTGGAACAGTGCCAAAACATTGCTCTGGTTCGTTTTCAGCGTGCTGACAGCGCTGCTGGTCGGGCAATTGTAGATAACAGGAGCGATTCAGAATGATCGATGAGATGCGCAGGGGGGCGATGGCCAACCTGCCGGTAGGCGCCAGCGTAGCCGCTTACGGCAGTGTTCTGGGAATGCTGGCCGCCCAGAAAGGGCTTACCTGGGTGCAGCTGCTGGCGATGAACCTGTCCGTTTTCGCCGGCTCCGCCCAGTTTGTCATGGTGGAAATGTGGGCGCCGCCCCTGCCCGTGGCTGAGATGACCCTGGCCGTCCTGATCATCAATATGCGCTACCTTCTCATCGGCGCCTCTTTGAATCCGCTTTTCCAGGGGAAATCCCTGGCCCACAAAGCTGGAATCATGCACCTGGTGGCCGATGAGAACTGGGCGGTCACCATGGCGGCCTATCGCGACGGTGGAGCCACCACCGGTTTTCTGCTGGGCGGCGGCATCTGCCTGTGCAGCGTCTGGTCCATGGGCACCTTGCTGGGCCATCAACTGGGCGCGCTGGTAGCCCAGCCGGAGCGGTTTGCCCTGGACTTCGCCTTCGTAGCCGTGTTTACCGCCCTGGCGGTGAGCATGTGGCGGGGAAAAAGCGACATCGCCCCGTGGGCAACGGCAGCCGTGCTGGCCGTCGTTGCCGAGCGATGGCTGCCCGGCAAATGGTACATCGTTATCGGTGGTATCGGCGGGGCACTGGTTCCGGCCGCTCGAGAGTTTTTAATAGCAAAGAAAAACGCCCGGAACCTGTTGTCCGAGCGATCCCGGCGAGAGACGATGACGAAGGAAACCAAATGAACGGACTCTCCCCGACCGATCTGTCGATTGTCCTGGCCATTACCGGCGCCGCCCTGGCCACCTACAGCCTGCGCCTGGGAGGCCTGCTGCTGGCGGATCGCCTGCCCAAAAACGGAGGATTCAAACGCTTCATGGAAGCCCTTCCCGGGACGATCCTGCTGTCACTGGTGGCACCGGGAATCTTTTCCGCCGGTATGCTCGGCGGTGTTGCCGCCCTGGCCACCGCTCTGTGCGCCTGGAAAACCAGAAATATTCTGCTGGCCATGATTGTCGGAATGGGCATGGTCGCGGCCGGAAGGCTGCTGCTCTGAATAAAGCAATTGCTGGCCCCCATACTCACAAACGCTCCAGAAAGACACAGCATCAGATAGAACCTTCCCCATGTGACGCTCCCCGATCTTCTGCAGACAAGGCTCTGCACAATGCATGCTGACAGTTGACAAAAAATAGCGCCTGTGATCTTGTAAACAGTTGATCGGTCGGGCTTTAATTCTCTTCCAAACGCCTGGTCCGGCGTGTCTTCGCACTTCGTTCAGCACTTCGTCAGCAACACCTTGAACATGCCCGCACGGGCATTGAAAATAGACTTTTGGTTTTTTACTGACAACCTGCAAGGAGGAATGAACCATGAAGCGTTTTAAGCATGTTGCAAGATTCTTAGGGATCATTGCAGTCCTGGCATGCCTGGTTTGTGTGGGCTGTGCCGGTCCCAAACCCAAAGCCGGCGAAGTCTTTCCCTGTGCTGCCGACAGCAGTATTGAGAAAACCATCGCACCGGAAGCCGAGCTGGCCGACTTCTCATGTGTCGTCAAAAACTGGGAAGGCATGGAGGTCTTACACTTCAACGTGGCCGTCAAAAATGTTAGCGATCAGCCCCAGCGCTATCGGGTGAACATTTTTCTGGACAACGGCAAAGCCGTCGGCGGACTGATCCCGCAATCAACCAAAAAGGGGCTGGTCGAACCCGGACAAACCGCGTCGTTTGTCTATCCGGTGAGCGGCATGGATCGGGCACCCAAATCTATCGTTTTGATGGTCAAGACCATGAGTCAATAGAATCTGATAATTAACCGGGAGGTCTCTGATATGAAACGCATAAGCATAGCCATACTGTTCGTTTTTTTCGCCGCTTCGATCGCTTCGCCGGTCATGGCCAAAACCACCTTTATCAGCATCGGCACCGGGGGTACCGGCGGAATTTACTATCCCTATGGCGGCGGTGTGGCTGAAATCTGGTCAAAGTATGTCAAGGATGTCAAGGCGGTGGCCGAGGTAACCGGGGCCAGCGTGGAAAACGTCAAACTGGCCCACAAGGGAGAAACGGTCATCGGTGAAGTCATGGGCGATGTGGCCGTAGCCGGCTTTAATGGCCTGAGTAAATTCAACGGCAAGAAACATGACATCCTCTCCATGGCCATCATGTATCCGAACCTGCTGCAGATTGTCAGCCTGAAAAGCAGCGGCATCACCGACATCACCCAGGTGAAAGGCCGGAGCATCAGCACGGGAAGCCCGGGAAGCGGCACCAACTTCATGGCCGAGGCGGTACTCAAGGCCCTGAATATTGCACCCGACAGTTACAAGGACAGCCGCCTGTCTTTCACCGAAAACGCCAACGCCCTGCGTGACGGCACCATCGATGTGGGCATCTGGTCGGTGGGGCCCGGCACCAGCAGCATCCTGGATCTGGCCACCACTCACGAGATCCACATGATCGGGTTCACACCGGAACAGACCGAACAGATTCTGGCGGCCAACCAAACCTATTCGGCCGTCGAACTGGCCGGCGGGGTTTACCGCGGTATCGACCAGCCCGTGTCCACCATCGGGGTGTGGAACGTGATGATCTGCCAGGCCTCGCTGGATACCGAGATGGTCTATAGCCTGGTCAAAGCTCTTTTCGAACACAACGACTACCTGCAGAAAATCCATCCGTCGGCGGCCTACACCACGCCGGAAAATGCGGTGAAATACTCACAGATTCCGCTGCACCCGGGAACGATCAGATACCTGGAGGAAAAAGGTATCGCCGTGCCGGACAAGCTGCGGCCCTGATATAGTATGAAGGCCAGGCCTGTCAGGCGAAATGTAATTGCCGGAATCAGCCTGGCGCTGCTGGTCGCCGCTGCCCTGGCGTTGCCCGGCGGGCTGGAACTTCGCATCACACCGGTCAAAGGGGGGGCACCCCTGCTGGTGCTTCCCCTGGAACCCGGCGAGCCCTTTACGATTCACTACTATCATTCGGTGGAAAACGCCCCGATCTGGGAGACACACAGCCTGGACCCGTCGGGGCG
>JAHLLR010000161.1 GCA_020444075.1 Deltaproteobacteria bacterium | reverse complement strand
ACCCTGGCGGCAGTCTATACGGGCGATACACGCCTTTTGTTCGACGGCAGCGTGCATATCCAGGATGCCGTCCGGGAGAACGTCAATGCGTTTATAGCCAGCCGAAAACTAACTGATTGGGGTGTGCGCGTCAATGTGACGGTGAAGACGAAAAACGGGATCTATCTATACCCCGATGCCTATGATGAACCACGATCAGATTTAAGTGCGTTGGACAGCATTGCCGTTGCCAGGGAAAACTTCAGAATTCTCAATGATGGACTGATTAAAACGGTTGAGGTTGAAATTGAGCATAATACCCTGATATCCAACTTGATCCTGGCGGCTTGCCTAATTGTTGCACTTCTTGTGCTTGCTTTATTTTATCGGCGCGGCCTAAATAAAGTAAATGAAGAGGAATCTGTCAGGCAGGAAATCATCGATAACCTGTCGAATGAACGGCAGAAAAGCCAGTCACAACTGGAGCGTCTAGAGCTGCAACGAGATCTCCTTTCCGAAAAAATGGATATGATGAAAGCGGAATTGGATCATGAACGGCAAAAAGCCTCTGCCACCGAAGACGAAATGATGGACGAACTGTTGGAACTGGAAAAGAAAATCAGTGAAAATATAGCCCAACAGGATCAACAGTCTCTTGAAATCAATGATTTAAAGGAAAAAATTAAGCAGTATGAAAAGGAAAACGAAGCCAAGAATCGTCAACTCTTAAAGGGCGTCGATGCGGTCAGAAAACGCTTCAATGCACTTTACAAAAATATCAGCATTCATGACAAGGCCATTGAAGGGCTGCTCGACCTTACCGAAGAGATGAAGATCAAAGCTGAAGAAGTGGTTCACCAGCTCAATGAAGACCCCAATAGTGTTCAGATCAAGCGGAAAGTTTTCGGCAAAAAAAACAGGGAAACGGTCTTCGAGGCGATTTTTGCATACAAGGGCCGGTTATATTTTAAAAAGATTTCGGGTAACCGGGTGGAGGTTTTGGTCATCGGGACCAAGTTGACCCAGAATAAGGACCTTGCTTTCCTGGATAAACTGTAACATGCTGAACCATCAACGTTAACCCTTCAGCCTTTAACCTGAATACCTGAGAAACCACCATGTATCTTGACTTTTATAAACTCCATCTGAAACCCTTTCAGATCAGCACCGACCCGAAGTTCCTGTGGTTGGGTGAAAAGCACCAGGAAGCACTGGCCGTGCTGAAATACGGCATCCTTGACAACAAAGGCTTTTTACTGCTCACCGGTGATGTGGGGACCGGAAAAACCACTCTGCTGAATGCCCTTGTCGACAGCCTGGGAGATGATGTGCTCGTGGCCATGGTTGCCGATCCCGGTCTGGCGAAAATGGATTTTTTTAATTTTGTTGCCGACTCTTTTGGAATGAATATACGTTTTAAAAGCAAAGGCGAGTTCCTCATTTACCTGAAAAATTTCCTGATCGATCTTAATCAACAAAACAAAAAAGCGCTTTTAATCATTGACGAATGCCAACACCTCAATCAGAAGCTGCTGGAAGAGGTTCGACTGCTTTCCAATATCGAAAAGGCCAGCACTAAATTGATCAATATTTTTTTTGTGGGCCAAAGCGAGTTCAACAACATCATTCTTCGCCCCCACAACCGGGCCATCCGCCAGCGGATTACAATCAATTACAACATCTCTTCCCTGTCTGAAGCGGAAACGGGCCAGTATATTCTTTTTCGTCTGGGCATTGCCGGGTCCGAGGATACTATCTTTACACCTGGTGCAATCCATCAGGTGCATCAGTTCTCCAACGGTTATCCCCGATTAATCAATATAATCTGCGACCAGGCCCTGTTGACCGGCTTTGTAAAGGAGAAGAAACATGTCGATGAAAAGATCGTCGCTGAATGTGCCAACGAACTGAAAATTGGTCGTGGAAAATCGATAGAAGAAAGCGACGCAACGCCGGAAGCCCAGACTGAAAAAAAAGACGATACACCTCCAGGAAAGAAAACGCTGAAAACCTGGCTGCTTTCCCTGCAAATGAAAACGCCTCTTGGAATTGCCCTGATAGTTGTTCTAATCATTTGGGTAGGGCTAATAACCACTTTTATCTTTATCCGACAGCCTTCAGACGCAACGAATAACTCAATTGGCACGCAATCCCTTAACGAAAAGACCCTTTCAGCGAAAGTGGCGCCTGTGACGCCCGAAAAAGCCCTGGACCGGGAATATAGTGACAGGGACGCCCATGACCGCTTGAAGCCGCCCCGTGCAGCCAACGAAGAAACGGCGGGGAAGGCAACCGACAGCCAGGCTTCCATCTCATCCAATGTTTCTCCGGTGGTGGATAAACCCGTGGGGCATCCGAAAGTGAACGGCGGAACGATAGAGATTGAGCGAGCCGATGGATCAGTGACGTCGAAGAACCGCGAAGATGGGGAAGACCGAAGCTCACTGCGCTTCATACGTGAAACGTATGGCAAATATCCTGAAATTATTTTTGGATTCAACTCCAATAATCTGGATGATTCAGCCTACAAACTGCTGGGCGTGATTTCCCAATATTGTCTTCAAAATCCGGAGGCACTTATCATTTTAAGAGGTTATACCGATAGATCCGGAGTGCGTGCCTACAATTTAAAGCTATCTGAATTTCGAGCGGAAATGGTCAAGTCCTATTTGGTTGGGAAAGGGGTCAACGCTGAAGCCATTACAACGATTGCGATAGGGCCTGACGACGAGGGCCCCAGCGGAACCAAGGTTCCTTACGATGGGAAACGACGGAAAGTGTTGATCGAAATCATTTCACCGACCGGCTGATTTTATTGCGAAGCGTTGGGCCTAATCCCTGGTTGCTTGCGACGATATAATTGATTCAATCCTTCGCTGATACCCCGTCCGCTTGCGGCGGGGAAATTCATTTCAGTCACGCGTTACCTTCCGGTGCAATTTGGATTTTTCCGACTCAATCCACTCTAGCTGGCAAAGGAGATAGTGATATCTCTTCGTTGACTTCACCTGCCTTCTGGAATATAAATAATCGATAGGCACTGGACGTTTTTATCTGAGCACGCATCTTTAATATCTCCTCAGCCCTTCACAGGCGACATGTCATGAGTAAAACGGAAATATTGGAAGATGAAAACAAATTGACGGAACGCCTGATTTCGGCCATTTCAAAGCTAAGTCCACAGCGAAAAAAAATGCTGAGCGAACTGCTGGAGGAGTGGGAACGGCTGGATTATCGTGAAGATTCCAGAATGCCCTGTTTCCTGCCGGTGGATTACTCGACGAATGATAGGGTCTATCAGGACTTTATCAACAATTTGAGCAAAGGTGGAGTATTCATTGAGACGTTGTCGCCCTTTCGTGTCGGGCAATCGATTTCGCTAATTTTTACCCTTCCTTTGATGCAAAAAACATTCAAGATTCCCGGAACCATCGTCAGAACGGAGCAAGATGGTATCGGGGTTAAATTCTCTAAAAAGCTAACCCCTTACCAGAAAGAACTCATCCACAGCGCCATCAGTCGAAAATAGTTGTTTTCGTTTCATAATAGAAAAAAAAGGCCCTGCCCAGACGGCAAGGCCTTTTTTATAGGTCTTTGCAGCAATCTGCAAACCACCGCACGGCTGTCTTTATAAATGTTTTCTGGTGGGCGATGTTGCTTATCCGGTGATCCCCGCCTTCCAGTATCATCAGTTTTTTGGGATCGCCGGCCATGCGGTATATGGTTTGAGCGTTATCAACTGGGACTGTTTCATCGCTGCTGCCGTGAATAATCAGGATGTGATGGATAGAAGTCATATGTGTGGCTATATTAAAGGTCAGCCTGTTCTTAAGAATTTCATTTTTCAGCGATTCCGGTGAATTTTCAGGGAGATGGATGGATCGGTTTTGAACAGGAGCGGCCAAGGTGACGAGGGCAAATGGCGAGAGGCTGCGTACCCTCGAGAGACATACAGTACCCCCTAAGCTGCTTCCAAACAGGCCAATTGGCATATTTTTGCCAAAAGCGCGATTGATTGCCCCAACAGCGGCCATCAGATCGCAACCGCGGTTTTCCAGGGTGGTATCTATTTCGAAATCGCCTTGGCTGTCACCACACCCCCGATGGTCAAATCGAAAGTACGCCATGCCAATGGCGGTGCAGCCATGAGCCAATTCGATCTGTTTGGGGGAGTTTTTATCGGCCATTAAACCATGGCAGCCAACGACGACCGCCACCGGTTCGTGGTTTGGCAGATGGAGTACCCCAGACAATTCTAATCCTTCTGCGAAAAATGAGATTGGGTGTTCTACGTTCCTCAGCATGGGTTCATCTGAAATAAAATCATATGCTTGAATTATGGTCGGGGCTGGAGTATAGGGAGTCGCGAGGAAACGGTTATGCGGCAATCGGAGCAACCTGGTCGATGCCTGATAAAAAAAAATGGCGGAAGTGCATGGGAATCGAACCC
>JAHLLR010000160.1 GCA_020444075.1 Deltaproteobacteria bacterium | reverse complement strand
CGTTCATGGAAGAAGCGAATCACTTGATCGAAACCGGACAGAAAGCCTATATCTATCCCAACTATCCCAACGCCACCGGTGACACCACCCGGCCGGTTAAGATCTTCGGCAAGACCCAGTAAGGCCCATCACCCTGTTGAACCTAAAAAGCCGTCCCCTTTTTGAGGGACGGCTTTTCTATTTTTGACATTCCCCGGCCGCGTCAAGCAGCGGGGGAAAGGGCGCAGTCACGGTTTTAATCCCGGTCAGGAATCACACCGGTCAGTTCCGGTCAAACCGGGAGAACTGCATGGAAAAGGTTCCCCGACCCTGGGTGGCCGAGCGCAGGCTGGTGGAGTAACCGAACATTTTTGCAAGGGGCACAGTCGCTTTGATGGTCTGGACTCCCAGCTTGGGTTGGATGGATTCGATTTTGCCCCCTCTGGCGTTCAGGTCCCCGATCACATCTCCCATGAAATCCTCGGGCACGAGGACTTCCACGGCCATGATGGGATCCAGCAGGAATGAATTCCCCTGAGAAAGGGCCTCTCTCACCGCCATGGAGGCAGCCACGGTAAAGGCCAGTTCCGAGCCGTTGGTTTCCCGGGAGCCGGCGCCGGTGAGCACCGCTTTTACGTCCACTACCGGATACCCCATGAGAATGCCGCTCTCTAAAGATTCCATCACCCCTTTTTCCACCGCCTTCACCAGTCCGGGGGCCAGTTGTTCCTCTGTCAGGCAGGATTCGAACCGCTTGCCTTCACCCCGAGGCAGCGGCTCCAGCCGCAGGGAAACTTCGCCAAAATGGCGGTTCCCGGCGACCTCCTTGTCAAAAACCGCAGTCCCCGCAGCGGAGGATTCGATGGTTTCCCGATAGACGACCTGGGGTTTACCCACGTTGACCCGGGTATTGAATTCTCGCTGCATGCGGCTGGTGATGATTTCCAGATGCAGTTCTCCCATGCCGGAAAGAATCGTCTGACCGGTGTCTTCGTCTTCCCGGACCCGTAAGGTGGGGTCTTCGGCCATGAACTTTTCCAGTACCTGCTGGAGCTTCTCCTGGTCGCTGTGGGTTTTGGGCTCCACGGCCACGGAAATTACCGGTTCGTAAAAATCCATTTTTTCCAGCAGCACCGGATGTTCCTGCTGGCAAAGGGTTTCGCCGGTGGAGGAGTCTTTGAGTCCCACGACCCCGACAATGGCCCCCGGGCCCACCGTGTCGATCCGCTCCCGTTTATTGGCATGCATCATAAGAATGCGGGACAGCTTCTCTTTCTTGTTGCGGCTGGGATTGTACACGTCAGTACCGGCGGAAAGTTTCCCGCTGTAGACCCGGACAAAGGACAACTTTCGGCCTTCCATCATGGAGACCTTGAAAATCAGGGCGGCCAGCGGCGCTTTTTCATCCGGACGGCACAGGATGATTTCCCCGGTTTCCGGATGAACGCCCTTTATGGCCGGCACCTCTGCCGGGCTGGGAAGAAACTGAACAATGGCATCTAGCAGCGGCTGTATGCCTTTGTTTTTCAATGCACTGCCACACAGCACCGGCACCAGCTTCAGCGAAACGGTGGCTCTTCGGACAGCATCCAGAATCGTCTCCGTGTCGATGGATGCTTCGGCCAGATAGGCTTCCATGATCCCGTCGTCCACCTCGGCAAGGGTTTCCAGCAACTGGTCGCGGTACATTTCCGCGTCTTCCCTGAGATCCGCATCGATGTCCCCGGTACTATAGCTGGCCCCAAGTGTATCGTCGTCCCATCGGATCTGCTGCATGCGGATCAGATCAACCACGCCGGAGAAGCTGTCTTCAACGCCCATCGGAATCTGAAGCACCAGGGGCGTGGCCTTGAGACGGTCCCGCATCATCTGGACAGTACCAAAAAAATCGGCGCCGATACGGTCCAGTTTATTGATGAAGGCGATCTTGGGCACCTTGTAGCGGTCGGCCTGGCGCCAGACCGTCTCCGACTGAGGCTCCACACCGCCTACAGCGCAAAAGACACCCACGGCTCCATCCAGCACGCGCAGGGACCGCTCCACCTCAATGGTAAAGTCCACATGACCCGGCGTGTCGATGACCTGAATATCCCGGCCATTCCACTGGCAGGTGGTGACCGCAGAGGTAATGGTGATGCCCCGCTCCTGTTCGTCGACCATCCAGTCCATTACGGCTTCGCCGTCATGGACCTCTCCGATTTTGTGGGATCGCCCGGTATAGTAAAGGACCCGTTCGGTAACCGTTGTCTTGCCGGCATCGATGTGAGCGATGATTCCGATATTCCGAATATTGTGAAGTTTGTCAGTTTTCTTCATCGTGTCAGCAGCATGTCTGCGGTTAAAGGGAATTCAAGAGGCAGGTGGCCTGCAAGCGTCTGTGCCTCTGCTCCGTCAATGAGAATTTTTACCCGGTCAACCTCTGAAACATTAAGGATCAGAGAATTGACCACAGAAAATAGTGTCAGTTGCTCCAGTCGGCAACTCCCGGGGTGATTTTCCCGGAAATGCGTGGAAAAATCCACCACCGCCAGCCCGTCTCCGAGCAGAAAAAAGGACCTCAGTTGCGTCCCTTTGGGTATGGTGGCCAGATTTCCACGTACAGAGCCGTTTATCAGTTCCAAGATCAGCTGCCTGCTGAATGCCGTCGGATCGCCGGGGTTGACCATCACACGCGTTTCGGCAACAAGAAATGGCCGCTTCGCATCGGTGAAATAAAGATGAACCTCCTGCTTATCCGCTTCTCCGGCAAGGGAATCGGGAATCATTGGGGCGACATGAACCGCCAGTCCGGCAATTACCAACCACCCCACCCATCGCAAAGCGGTTATGCAACTGTGGAGCACATTCATGAATGGGGATCCTGTTGCGTCTGGTCATCCGGCCGGGGAAACGGAACGTTGTCATGATCCGGCGAAAGAACTGATGTATGCCAAGGACCCGGACATGTCAAGAACAACACGGCTGCAAGAAAACTGCCCCGGTAAATCCGGCCCCTATCTGTTGATCCCGGAAACCTGAGTTTCCGGATTTGCGGTCACGCTTATGCCATCGGCCGGCGCCATCGATTGAAATACCGCAGGCCGCCGGCCACCTTCTGCCGCTTTTCGTTCAAATGGGATTGCGCTCACCGTAAACCGAAAGGGCGAACACCTCGGGTCCACTGTGACAGGTTACCGTAGGCCACCCTCTGCCGCTGATCACCTGATAATCCTTGATCGGAATCATGGGGAGTTTAGCCAAGAGGCGTTCGAAGGCCAGATCCATATAGGGTTTGTTGTTGTCAGATCCAAAGGCCTTGAAAATTTTGACGTTGTGGGGGCGTGAGGAGAGGAAATCCAACGAAGCATCCGCCATTCGATGAATGGCCTTTTCCATCCCTTTCTCCGTGGAAAAAGGGGCAACCATTCCATCGTCAATGATTAAAACGGGCTTCATGCGCAACAGGCTTCCGACCAACCCCTTGGCCTTGCCTATTCTGCCGTTCTTGACAAAGAATTTCAGTGTCGATGCGGAAATCAGCACCTGCGCAGATCGCGTAATCTCCGGCAGCGCCGCTTCGACCTCAGTTACCGGACGCCCTGCCGTGATCATTTCGATAATCTTTTCGGCAACAAAATATCCCCCGGCGGATACGGACTGGGTGTCAAACACATGGACTTCCAGACCGGGGACGAAGCCCTTGGCGGCATGGCTGTTTGCGACCACCTGTGAAAGCTTGGATGACATGTGAATGTCGATGACACGCTCATACCCTTTCGCCTTGATGGCCATGTATTTTTTGATCATATCCGACTGGGAGGGAGGCGTGGTGGCAAAATTCTTTACGCCGTCGACTTTTGCGTAGAACTGTTCGTGAATCAACTGCTCCCCATCGATATAGCTATTTCCGTCCAGTACAATATTGATGCCGACAAATTCAAGATTGTACTTTTGCATGAGTGCCTGGGTTGGCTCACATCCGGAATCCACCATAAAAGCAGTTTTCTTTTCCGTCATCGCTCGGTATCCCTTCTATATACAAGTCAATTTGGATTGTTTGTATCTTTTGTTCCGGAACATGTCAAGCATGTGTAAACATTGTACACTTAAAAGATTTCTGTTTGTAAGTGCGGGTCTCGCTCAAATATGAAGAGGGGTATTAAGCCGGTAAGGAGGATAACCCGGTTTCGAGAGATCGACGCCGGGAAACACCACCCCATCAAAAAAACAGCGGGTTCCCGGTTTAGAAACCAGGAACCCGCCGGTTATTTCAGCAGTGGTATTTCTATAATTCCTTGATGGCCTCGGTCAGTTCGGGCAGGAATTCAAGGATGTCGGCCTCAATGCCCACGTCGGCCACCTGAAAGATGGGGGCCTTGACATTCTTGTTGATGGCTACGATGAACGGCGACCCCTTGATCCCGCCAAGGTGCTGGAAGCTGCCACTGATGCCGCAGGCCATGTATACCTTGGGCTTGACCGTCTGCCCGGATGTGCCCA
>JAHLLR010000033.1 GCA_020444075.1 Deltaproteobacteria bacterium | reverse complement strand
TCCGCCATTACCGGTTCTCTTCACGGTTCGGGGAGAGCGCTCCAGGCGCCCGCCCTATTTGAGAGAGAGCCCGTACCAGTACCGTTCGGTTTTGTCTGCCCTATGCGGAGAGATGTCCGAGTTGGCTGAAGGAGCACGACTGGAAATCGTGTGTGTCGTTTATAGCGGCACCGAGGGTTCGAATCCCTCTCTCTCCGCCACAACCTTGTTGGCCTGTCCCACCTCACTTCACAGATATCCGTTTTTTCAGACTGCTTTTCCCGACCCCTGACAGACGGTGCCCGGGAGGTGGTGGGTTGCCACCCGACGGTCTATGGGATACACTTAAGGCGGCAAAACAGCGTTCAAGGAACTGTAAAATGGCTTATCTGGTTTTAGCACGAAAATACAGGCCACAGACCTTTGAGGAGGTGGTCGGACAGGAACACGTCACCCGAACCCTGAAAAATGCCATCAGCGGCGGCCGGTTGGCACACGCCATCTTGTTTTCCGGACCGCGGGGAACCGGAAAAACCACCATTGCCCGGATACTGGCCAAGGCCGTGAATTGTGAATCCGGACCGACACCGATTCCGTGCAATGCCTGCCGCTCCTGCAAGGACATTACGGCCGGACGTGGTGTGGATGTGTTCGAGATCGACGGCGCCTCCAACAACAGCGTGGACCAGATCAGAGAACTGCGGGACAACAGTCGATACATGCCGGCTCACAGCCGTTACAAGATCTACATTATCGATGAAGTCCACATGTTGAGTATTGCTGCCTTCAATGCCCTGCTCAAAACCCTCGAAGAACCGCCGGCCCATGTATTGTTTTTCTTCGCCACCACCGAGGCCCACAAAATTCCCATCACGATTCTTTCACGCTGTCAGCGCCACGACCTCAAGAGAATCGATATTGCCGCTATTTCGCAGCAAATGGAAGCCCTCTGCCGGCACGAAGCGGTGTCCATCTCCCCGGGTAATCTGTGGACCATTGCCCGTGAATCCGGCGGCAGCATGCGAGATGCCTTGAGCCTGCTGGACCAGATCCTGGCCTGCCGAGACGGTCAGGTGGACGATGAATATGTGATGAACCTGCTGGGGGGGATGGACCGTCAGGTGCTTTTCGATCTTTCCGAAGCAACCTTTTCCAGAGATATCTCTCGAACACTGGCCGCCATCGACACCGTTTATAAAAACGGGCAGGATTTGAAGCGCTTCTATGCAGACCTGCTGATGCATTTTCGCCACCTGATGCTGATAAAAATGAATGCCCGGCCCGACGTGCTGGTGGATCTTTCCCCCAACGAAATTGAGATTCTGGCCAGACAGGTGGAAGGGGTTCCAATCACTTTTATCGATCAGGTGTTCACCCTGCTGTTTAACGCCGAATCCAGCGTTCGGTATGCCGCCCAGCCCAGGCTGGCTATTGAGATGGTCTTTTTCAAGATTCAACAAATCACACCGGCGTTGCCCATCGATTTGTTGATTGAACGGCTGGACAGTCTCTTGCACGATCCGCACCTGAAGCCGGTGTCTGGTATCGTCGAGGCGCAGTCCGGCTATGGGGACGCCGCCATCCCCCCCCCGGCCGAAGGACACCGCATGTCAATGGCAGATGACCCTGCCGTTGGACCGGAGTCCGCGGGCAATGGCGCCCCCGGTAATCCAGATGGGGCTCGGCCGGATGATCATGGTACCGGCAAAGAGACCTGGCTTACGATTATTGCCCTTATCGCGAAAACCAAACCCTCCATTGCTGCGGCGCTTTCCCGGTCACAGTTGATATCCGTATCGGAACAGGCCTTTACGGTGAGGGTGCGTGACAACGACTACTCGATGAACCTGGTCAAAAAGAATCTGCCCATGATCGACGCCGCCTGCCGCGAACTTGCCGGCAGGGGGATCCATGTGGACTTTTCCAGTGGTGACACGGATGAAAAACATGCGACATCGGCGAAACAGAAGGCGGATGACATCAAACAGCAACTGCTCAATCATCCGCTGGTGGCGGATGCCGTGGAAATTTTCGGCGGGAAAATAGAAGAGATAAAAATCAGATAGGAGGAAAGCCTATGAAGGGCATGGGAAACATGATGAAGCAGGCTCAGAAACTTCAATCCAAAATGCTGCGCATGCAGGAGGAACTGGCCACAAAAACCATTGAGACCTCAGCCGGCGGAGGCATGATCAAGGTGGTGGCCAACGGAGCCCAGCAGATCGTCTCGATAAAGATTGAAAAGGAAGTCGTGGATCCTGATGATGTGGAGATGCTCCAGGACCTGGTTCTTGCCGCGGTTAATGATGCACTGGTAAAATCCCAGGAGATGGTTTCGGGAGAGATGGGAAAACTCACCGGCGGAATGAAAATTCCCGGCCTGATGTGATGGACTACTACCCTGGCTCAATCAAAACACTGATCAGAAGCTTGGCCCGACTGCCCGGCATTGGCCAGAAAACCGCCGAGCGGTTGGCGATGCATATTCTTCAACAACCTGACGAAGTTGCCCATCAACTTGCCAGAAGCATTGTGGAATTGAAAAAAAGGCTGCGGCTGTGCTCCCGGTGCTATTCTCTCAGTGACGATGTCCTCTGCCGGATATGCAATGACCCCTCCCGTGAAAGCGGACTGATCTGTGTCGTGGAACAGCCGGCCGACATGGCATCCATCGAAAAGTCCGGTGCCTTTAAGGGACGCTACCATATCCTGGGGGGAGGGCTCTCGCCTATGGATGGGATCGGGCCCGATGATATTAAAATTGCGGAACTGGTGGCCCGTGTGGAAAAAGAGGATGTGCGAGAGATCATTCTGGCTACCGGAACCAATGTGGAAGGAGAATCCACGGCTGCCTACATTGCCGGGATTCTGGCTCCCCTGCCGGTCAAAGTGACCCGTATTGCATCGGGTGTACCCATGGGCGGCGATTTAAAATATGTGGACCAGGTGACACTGAAGCGTGCGATGGAGAGCCGCCATGGGATCGGGTGACGGGACCTGCGAATCGCTGTTCGTCTGCATCCGGTGCGGCGAATGCTGCAAGGGATATGGCGGGACCTACCTGTCCGGGACGGACATCGATACGATTTCGAGTTATCTGGGGATTTCGGCGGATTGGCTGATGGCGCACTATACCCGAGAGTCCGGCGGTAGACGGCTGCTTGCGCAGGGGGATAACGGCTACTGCATTTTCTGGGACAAGGTGTGCACCATCCATCCGGTAAAACCGAAAATGTGCCGTCAATGGCCCTTTATCCGCAGCATTCTGGTAGATGTGCGCAACTGGCAGGCCATGGCGTCATCCTGCCCGGGAATGGATGCCGACGCACCGGTTCATAAAATCCTCGAATGCGTGAAAAAAGCCCTGGACTTATGACCCTTCTGTTAAATTGATCGGTGCTCCCGAGCCAAAAATGGGATGGGCACCGCAGTTGTCAACGCCATCTCTTCTCATCCACCATTCGATACACCGTTTCCCCCTGGGCCTCCTCGTTATCGCCGCTTAAGATATTTCTGTCCTCAAGCCGGTGCAGTTCCCGTTCAAGGGCGGTCCGGTTGCCGTTCCATTTCTCCTGCAGCGTTGATCGGGTGATCGCTGCCCCCGCATCGGCCACCGCGCAGCACAACAGGTAGAGAGACACCGTTTCAACACCCAGTTTCATGGAAAATATTTTCTGGCTCATGGCCGGTATCGCTGAATGGGGATTCATGACTTTCTCCTGATAGACTGCACTTTTTGGATAGCGTTGCCAATAAATGGAGCACAATCGATAGTGATATGCAAGACCTTTTCCCTATTGCCCAAACGCCGCCTTGACACCTTGGAAGAATTGTGCAACAAAATGCAAATAATGCTTGAATGTGTTTTTTTTTATAGCAAAACAAACAGTTGTAAAAACCTATGGAGGACATGCGATGAACAAGAAGGCGATGTTGAGAATTCTGCTTTCCCTTTTAGTTCTGCTCACCTTTTGCGGGTGCATGGAGAGCATGGTCAAACCCGAGGCAAAAACCGACACGGGGGAAGAAATGGGGCTTCCCCCATACAGTGGCCCGCGTGCCCGGGTAGCCGTGGCGGATTTCGAATGGAAGGTCGATGAGAGCGGCAGCACCACCAAAATCGGTTTCGGCGGCCAGACCATGACCATCTCATCCTCCGAAAGCTCCGGATATTCCACCGGCCTGCGGGACATGCTTACTACGGCCATGGTTCAGACCAAACGCTACCGGGTGCTGGAGCGCCAGAACCTGGATTCCTTAAAAAGCGAAATGGCGCTTTCCGGATCGGGATATACGGACAAGACCGGTGTTACCAAAGGTGGCGTCAAGGGCGCGGATCTTCTGGTGATGGGTGCGGTCACCGGATGGGAGCCGGGCACATCTGGCGGCGGCGGCGGCCTTGGCGGCGGCGGAATGCTGGGCCAGGCCTCGGCGCTGTTCGGTGCTGTTCGAGGGGCTTACAGCAAATCCTCAATGGCCATGGATATCCGTATCGTCGATACCCACACTTCTGAAGTGCTGGCGGCCACTCGCGTGGAAGGCGTGGCCAAGGACGTGAACCTCGGGGCAGCGTTGGCCGGCTTCGGCGGCAGCGGCGGAATGGCTGGCGGTCTGGGTGGATACGCAAAAACGCCCATGGAAAAAGCCATTCGGACCTGCCTTTACAATGCGACCAAGTTCATCGCAGAAAACACGCCGCAGGAGTACATGAAGTACTGATGCAAGACGCGGTCGGTTAACCATCGGAATGTAAAAAGCCTCCCGACAGCCATGTTAGCTGTCGGGAGGCTTTTTTGTTTTTTAGAGCACGGAGACCGGATGGGCTGCCCTTCATCCGATCATCGTGTACTTAGGACCGGCGATGAGCAGATTGTTGGAGATGGTGGATTGAATTTTTTCCATCATGCTGCCGAACATGATATCTTTGATAATCCCGTGGCCGTAGGCACCCAGAACGACAAGTGCATCGTGGGGAACTTCGTACAGGTTGTCCTCGAAGCGGCCCTTTTCGAAAAACGTCCACTGACCCAGAATACTTTCCAGCGGTTTTTCCAGGCCCTTTTCCTGGACAATGGCCCGATATTCCGAGGGGGTATTTTTTCCCACCTGCGTGTAGATGTCGAGGTGCATGCCCGTCACTTTGGCGATCCTGATCCCCAGCCGCAGGGCATTGATCGCGTTGGCGGATCCACCGAAAAAGACGGCGATATTCTTCCAGGGTTTGTATACCGGGCTGGTAATGAGCACTGGGAACCGGGCCGCCTGGATGATGCGGCGAACCCGCGGGCCGATATAGCCCAGGCCGATTTTTGAGGAAAGATCGCTGATGCTTCGCGGACAGCACATGAACTCGAAACTGGTGGGAATGTCGGGCAGGGTGGATGCAGTGAAATTTTTCGGCGTGAACAGCTCGGGTTTGATCTTTGCCTTCTGCAGCAGCTGCTCCGCGTGCGTGACGGCGGTGTCTGGGTCGTTGAGGTACGATGGATCCAGATCCACCTGGACCACCTCATTTTCAAAATACATTAAAAACTTTGTAAATTCAGGTATATAAACGGTTGGCAGGACGCCCATCCTTTGGCAGAAATAGATGGACTGGAGCAGGGTTTCTCTGCCCAGCGGCGTATTTCTGAATATATGCAATAATTTTTGTGCCATGCCTGTTTCTCCTTTTTTCTTTCCTCGGTCCCTGTCCGGTGCCGGCAGGTGTTTTCCTCTCAAAATCGGCCGGTCTGCACCATCAGTTCTTTTCGGTACTGGTCCAGCAGGGTCGCTTTGGATATCATGCCCAGAAAACGGTTGTCCGAAACCACCGGCATGCTGAAAATGCGTCCTTCATCCATTTTCTGCAGGACTTCGGACAGGTCATCATGCAGGGATACGGTTTTTACATGAGTGTTCATCAGCTGGCCGGTCAGCACGGCGTGGTGCATGGCTGGATCGAAGAGGTAGGGCCGGATGTCATCCAGGTGAATCATCCCCACAAATTGGCGGTTTTCCTGATCTTCCACGGGAAAATAGTTACGGTGGGAGGATTTGACAATGCCAATGAAGTCCGCCAGACGCATATTGGGGTGAACGCAGATGCAATCGGTTTCCAAAAGCTCCTGTATGCTCAGGTCGGTCAGCACGCGGGCATCGGTGCCCGGACGGAGTAATTGGCCCTGTTCCACCAGGTCCTTCAAATAAAATGAAGCCGGCTCCAGATAGTGACAGAGCGTGGTGGAAATGGCTGAGACGACGATCAAGGGGAGGATGACGCCGTAGCCCCCGGTTATCTCAATGATCAGAAAAATGCCAGTGAGCGGTGCCTGCAGGATGCCGCTGATCAGGCCGGCCATGCCCAGCAGGGCAAAACAGCCCTCGTTGACCCAGAGTGCGGAGGACCAAACCGCTGCCAGGAACCGATGAAAACTAAGTCCCACGAATGCACCGATGACCAGACAGGGGGCAAAAATACCGCCTGAACCGCCCGATCCAAGGGTGAGTGAAGTTGTCAGAATCTTGACCAGGGCGATTACCGTCACCAGTACCAGTCCGCCCGAGAACTCCCCATCGATGGCGGTGCGGATGGCATGATAGCCTTCGCCGAGAGCATACGGCAGAAAATAACCGATAGCGCCGACCATGCTGCCGCCGATGGCGGCCCGGATCCACTTGGGCAGGGCAACACCCTTGGACACGTGATGGATAGACCGCAACGCCCGGGTCAACAGGATCGAGGCCAGCGCACAACATATGGCCAGTCCCACACAGGCGAGAATATCGTTGAAGTGGATGTTGAAATCCCTGTGCGCAAAGGCGATCTGGTTCCCCTTGAGCAGACGGCTCACCTCGGTGCCAGCCACTGCGGCAATGGCGATGGGGATGATGTTCATGGTGCTCCACTCGCCGAGGATGACCTCGATAGCGAACACCATGCCTGAAATGGGTGCGTTGAATATGGCGGCAATTGCACCTGCCGCACCACATCCCACCAGCGCAACCCGCTGGCGGTCGTTGAGTGAAAAGGCCTGGGCGATGTTTGACCCTATGGCCGCTCCGCTCATTACCACCGGGGCTTCTGGTCCGGCGGATCCGCCGCTGCCGATGGTCAGGCAACTGGAGATCAATCGCGAAAAACTGGACCGCAGGCGCAGCAGGCCTCCATATCGGGAAACGGCGTAGATGACTTCGGGAACACCATGGCCGGCCCCTTCGTTAACGATTTTTTCCAGAAACAAGGAAGAGAGGGCCGCTCCGGCTGCAGGTAGGAAAATGGCCCACCAGTAAGTCCGATAGTGATGCAGCCACTCCAGCATGGTTTCCAGGCTGCGGTTTAGCACCAGGGCTGCCAGACCGCTGCAGATGCCGACGGCGATGGCGAAGAGTATGAGCAGCAGGCGGTCGTCGGACCTGAACAGGGACCAACTGCCTGGATATTTTAATTTTTTAAAAAGGCGTGCCATGAGGTGCCGCTGGTTCCGCTTTCAGAATGATTCACCGGTGGCCACGGGCGCCGATCCGGAAAGAAAATTAAGTCGGTCCGGGACGTGTTGTTTGTCCAGGGGGATGGTCTATTCAAATTCATGACAATCAGAGGTCGTCCAGCTGTTTTTCAAACTCGGCAATACGCGAATGGAGAGCCGCTGCGTCGGGGTGCTGGTTTAAAAAGCTCACAAATGCCTTGTCCCGAATGCAATAGGAGAGTCTGGACAGCAGGTGCAGGTGATGTTTCACCGTGGGACTGATCAGTATAAAGAAGACAGACACCGGCTGGTCGTCAATAGCGTTGAAATTTATCGGTTTTTCCAGAAAACAGGTGGTGATGACCGGCGTCTCGGGAGGCCGGGAGAGTGGATCCCGGGGGTGGGGAATGGCGATGCCGTTGCCAATACCGGTGGATGCCAACTGTTCGCGTTCCATCAGTTTTTCAAAAAGTTCCTCGCGGATCTCTTCGGAGAGGAAGTCGATGCGGTCGACTGCCGATCTCAAGACAGCCGCTGCATCGTCTCCGGCTACCCGATGACAAACCTTTCCCCGCTGCATTGCTGAAACTAGTGACTCGAGGGTTTCGGGTAGGAGATCCTCCGCCTGGTCACCAGTCAGGGAAAAGGGTAAATTGTGCGTTGCCGCCCATTTTTCCAATGCCGCGTGTGAAAAGATCACCTCGGTGCCGCTGGTACCGCTGCGCTGGATCGGGATTCTTCCCTGACGGATCCAGCGTTCGATCGTTGACGCGGGAAGATTTAGCGCCCCGGCTAAGGTTATTATGGGAAGTTTCATGGCTGCATTCCGTTCAGGCCGCTCCTGAAAAATTTAAAAACAAAAAAAATACGCTGTTACTGAAGAATAATCAAGAGGCAGAGTCATGTTTTTTCTGGCGAAGGGGTTTGCCGGCGTGACGATCAACAATGGTGATGTCCCTCTTTGGGAAGGGGATCTCAATGCCGTTTTCGTCAAACAGGGTTTTCACCGTGTCGGTGATATAGGAGATCGTATCCATGCGTTTGCGGGCATCCTTGATCCAGACTCTGAGCTGAAGGCTCACCGCTGATTCTCCAAAATCCCGCACCACCACCTTGGGCGCCGGTTCGGCCAAAATCCAGTCGGCCGACTGCGCCGCTTGAATGATCAGCGTCTTGGCTTTGACCATGTCTGCATCATAGGCGATGCCGATATTGACGCGCACCCGGATGGATGAAGAGATAATCGTGTAGTTGACGATATCCCGGGTCATGATTTCGTTGTTGGGGATGATCACCACGATATTGTCCGTCGTTTTGATGCGGGTGGCCCTCAACCCGATATCGATGACATCCCCCCACGAGGCGCTGCCGGCCGGCGCGCTCCACACTTCGATGCGATCGCCGATTTCAAAGGGCCGGTCGATGATGAGCAGGATTCCGGCGATGAGATTGGACAGGGTGTCTTTGGCGGCAAAACCCACGGCGACCCCCATAACACCGGCACCGGCGATAAAGGGCATCACGTTGACGCCCAGTACATCAAGGGCGATGATCGCTGCCGTGGCGTAGACAATGGCGCCGGAAAACTTGTTGAGCAGATCGATAACGATGTTGTCTATGGCGGTTTCCGTGCGTTTGGCCAGGTTGCGTTCCAGGTATTCCAAAAAAATGAGAAGAAAAGATTTGACGGGGGTAGCGGCAACGATGATGAAGACGGCGTGGAACATCTTTTCGACCACCGTCAAATGAAACAGCCGGATCCACATCACGCCCACCAGCCATATCAGCAGGAGGCCTGCCGTTTTTCGCAGGATGACGAACAGTTCCTTGCGCACGTGAATGAGCTTGAAACGGCCGACTTTATTTCCAAGGGTGGTCAGGAACCGTTTGATGAGCAGCCACAGGATGAAGGCGGCGAGCAGGGTCAGAAGAGCGTTGGCCCCACTTTTCGACAGGGAGGCCCCGGTGCCGAAAAAGGAAATAACCCGATCGATATAGATAGTGATGGTCTCCATGGATAACCTTTGGAAGAGGGGAGTCCGCCAGTCGACTGCTGGGGATCCCTACCATTTTTTTGACCGATTGTTAATGGGAAAAGGCCTGTCGCCAGGATTAACCTGGGCATTCATGCCAGCGATCGTTTTTGGTACGCATGCCATGTTGCCATGGTAGGTGGTGCTATCGCCAGGAGGGGAAAGGCGTTTCGACAGCCGGCCAAAGCCGGTCGCAGGAGACCTCTTGAGCAGGGCCGGCGGGACTCGCTATGGGCATGACGGACTATCCGGATGCGGATGTCGGTGACAGCCGGTAGATCGGCTGCAGGCCCATTACGGCTGCAACAAGGGGATACCGGCCGCCGGGCTGTGGACCGGCATCGACAGACTATGCTTCATCGAGTCCATCAAGTACCTGGCGAATGCGGGATTCCGGTGCCATGCCTTCCTGAAGCAGTGTGGCCCTGATCGCGGACAGTCGTCCGTTTAACTCGGTCACCAGGATTTCCAGATCCTGGATGGTCTCTGCGGATGTCTTTTCAGTGACATCCATGGCTTCGCGAAGATCGCTGGCATTTTTGACCAGCATTTTCAGATTGCGGATTTTATCCAGCCGCAGGAACAGTTCGTCAAAATTGATGGGTTTTTGCAGGTAGTCCACGGCCCCCTTTTTCATGGCTTCAATGGCGTTGTCCACCGAGCCATGAGCCGTGATCAGGACGACTTCGGTCTTGATGTTGATCCGTTTGGCTTCTTCAAGCACCCCGATGCCGTCCACCCCGCCCGGCATTATAAGGTCGGTGAGCACCACATCGTAAAACTGCCGGGCGAGTTTTTCAATGGCAACCCGGCCATCCTCGGCGGTATCGATGGTGTACCCCTCATTGATCAACCGTTTGGTTAACAGGGTCCGGGTGACCGGATCGTCATCGACCACAAGAATCTTAAGAAATGTCATTGATCATTCTCCCTGATTAAGCCGTCCAGGCAATTGGGTCAGTTTCAAAATCATTCGTCCTGCAATCACTGCAACTGATAATAAACCGATCGCAAGTGACGCTTGGGGATAAATCGCGGACAAATCCCGGTCAGCGATTCGGTGGAGCCGATAAGCAGATACCCGTCGGGTTCCAGTACATCGGCAATTTTGTCGAACAGCTTTTTCCGATCCTGAAGGGTGAAGTAAATCGCCACATTCCGGCAAAAAATAATGTCGAACTTGCCTATCCCCACAAACGGCTGCATCAGGTTCATGTGCCGGAAGGAAGCCATGGCTCGGATCTCATCCTTTATTTTCCAGTTGCCGCCCGCCGGGGTGAAATAACGATGGAGTTTCTCCCGGGGAAGTCCCCGTTCGATCTCAAATTTGTTGTAGGTGCCGGCACTGGCCTGGGCAACGGCGGCATTGGAAAGATCGGTGCCCATTAGGGTCGTTTTATGGTTGCCGTTATTGCCCAGGAGTTCTTTGATGACGATGGCGATACTGTATAATTCCTGGCCGGTGGAGCAGGCACTGCTCCAGATTTTCAGATTGGTGGTTCCAGGGCGGGTTCCTTTGCCGGAACGGACATCGATTAGATCCGGCAGGATTTTATGTTTTAAGAGGTCAAACGGGCTGGTGTCCCGAAAAAATAGCGTCTCGTTGGTGGTGATGGCATCGATGATCTTTTTTTCCAGCATTCTTCGGGGATCTGATTTGGCCTTGTGGTAAAATTCACTATATGATTTGCAGCCCTCCTCATCCAGAAGTTTTCCAAACCGGGTCTCCAGCAGGTAGGCTTTGGATGCATCAATGGTGATGCCCGATACATTATAAATGTAATTGGAGAGAACCTTAATTTCTTCGGGTCTGATTTTTACCATGTTCTTTCCTGGCGCAATGGCCGGCGGCGTCCCTCCGCCTTCAGATAGTGCGGATTAACCCACGCGTACGGTTTTTACGATCATGTCGGCAATCTGATTCAGCGGCAGAACCGTATCCGCCAGCCCGGTTTCCACCGCCTCTTTCGGCATGCCGAACACCACACAGGTTGCCTCGTTTTGGGCGATGATCGTAGCCCCGTTTTTTTTCAACAGTTTTAGACCCTGGGTCCCGTCCGATCCCATTCCGGTCATGATCACGCCGGTGGATCGGCCCACATAGTGGTGAGCCACGGATCGAAAGAGATAGTCTACACTGGGTTTACAGCTATTTTCCGGAGGATCGTCCGTGATTTTGATGATGCGGTTCTTCCCATCCGCCCCGGCGACGATCTTCATCTGTTTGCCACCCGGTGCGATGAAAGCGGTGTTGGGCAGCAGGGGGTCTCCCTGTTTGGCCTCTCTCACTGCAATCGCGCATTTGGACGCCAGGCTGTTGGCCAGCGATTGAGTGAACATCGGCGGCATATGCTGAACGATCAGAATGGGTACGCCTATGTCCCCGGGAATCATGGGCAGCATCTTGGCCAATGCATTGGGGCCGCCTGTGGAAATACCGATGGCGATGATTTCCGACTTGGAATGCTTGAAGGGCGTGCGCAGTATGTTCACTGCCGATGCCGACGATTTTCCGGACGCCGGGGTGATGGCGGTTCTGCCCGGGCGTGAAGCGGTTTTCAATATGCCGGGGATTCGAGCGCTCCTTTGGAAGGCACGGATCATGGGGGCAATGGCGGATTCGATCTTTTCCCGGTTTTCGGCCATGGTGCCGGTCTGGGGCTTCGGAATAAAATCGAATGCCCCCAATTCCAGGGCTTTCATGGTCATTGCGCCGCCCTCGTGGGTCAGCGTGCTGAGCATGATAGCCCCGATGTGCGGGGCATGCCGGCGAATGTGATCCAGCACTTCGATGCCGTTCATCTCCGGCATTTCGATGTCGAGGGTGAGCAGATCGGGCTTCAAGGTGGCCAGCTTGGCTATCGCGGCTTTCCCGTTGTGGGCGCTGCCTACCACTTCCACGCCGGGAAGTGTGGCCAGCGTATCGCTGACTATTTTGCGGTACAGGACGGTGTCATCCACCACCATGACCCGCAGCGGTTTGCGATTCATCATCGACATGCGGTCCTCATTGAAGACTGGATATCCCAGGAGGAGGAAATGCCCAGGGGATTGACGACAGTCAGTCTATTTTTCATTATCCAGCACCTTTTCCACATCCAGGATGCCGATAAGGCGTTCTTTGGTTTTGAATACCCCCTTGAAAAATTTACCCTGGACACCACCGATGTTGGACGGAGGTGGTTCCACCTTGTCCCAATCCGCTTCCACCACATCGCTGATGCGACTGACGAGCAGGCCGATATACTCGTCTTTAGAGTTGACTATGATATTTCTGCTCATGTCGCCCATCTCGGTTTCGCCCAGATTGAGCTTCTTACCCAGATCGATGATGGTAACGATCTGTCCCCGCAGATTCAGGATCCCCATCACATATTCCGGTGCCTGGGGAACGGTTGTCATGTCCATCAGTTTGTTGATTTCCTGTACATTGAGAATGTCCATGCCGCAAAGGGCTTTGCCTACATAGAAAGTGGCCATTTCAACGGTTCGACTTGCCATTTTTTTTCCTTCCGGTCTTTCCATCACACATCTCCTTATCCAATCAACGGTCGCGGCGGTTGTCGGTGCGTCTACGTCGGCAACCGCCAGGCGGGATTGGTTATGCCCCTATTGCTTACATGCTGGTTAGAAATCCGTAGATGCTGCGGACCAATTTCTCCCGGTCAAGCTTGATCTGATAGTCGCTGATCCCCACTTGACGTCCTTTTTCAATATCCTCTTCACCGGCCAGCGTGGTCAGTGCGATGACAGGAAGATGGGAGTAGGCATTGCTTGCTTTGATCCGCCGGGTCAGTTCGAATCCGTTCATGTTCGGCATTTCGATATCGGTCACCACCAGCGAGATCTCATCGGCATGTTTCTGCAGCAGGTCCCAGGCGATGGCTCCGTCCTCTGCCTCGATCACCGCGTATCCCTCGTCCTCCATGTAGCTTTTTACCTGGTTGCGGAAAAAATTCGAATCTTCGGCGAAAAGAATTTTGGCGGCCTCGCCTTTATCGTTGGTTGCCGCTTCCATGTTTTCAAACCATTGCGGATTCAAGGTCTGAACGATTTCGTACACGTCCACCATCAGGGTCGTGTGGTCGTTGATGATGGCTGAACCCATGATGCCGGCCTGCTTTAAGGTCCGGCCGTCTACATCCAGAGAAAACTCGATGGCATCCACCGGACCGATGGCCAACAGGCCAATCTCTTTGCCGTTGATGATGAAGACGATGACCAGCAGATCTTCAACGTCGGCCAGGGGCTGGACCATGGCGACTTCGTCAACCGAAAACAGCGGCAGGCTGCTGCCGCGGTAGCGGATGACGCGCTTGCCTCCCACGGTTTCAATATCGGTAGCCTTTATTTTTTCTATTCGTTCCACCATGTTAAGCGGTGTCGCGAACTGCTCATTTTCAGCACTGCGGAAAACCAGCAGGGACTGGCGATCCTTTTGCTCGCGGATGGAACGCAGGTTTTCTTGTATCACTTCCGCCGCTCGAGAAGAACCTTCGATGGAGGTCAGGCCGGCCATCTGGGCCAGGTTGGCCACATCCAGAATCAGAGCGACCCGGCCGTCTCCCATGATAGTGGCCCCGGCGTAACCCTTGCACTTTTTGAGATCTCTGCCCAATGGCTTGACGACAATTTCTTCCGAGTCGTGCAGTTCATCCACTACCAGGCCGTATTTCATGGCACCGGTAGACACGACTACGACATTCAGGGCGCTGGCGGCGTGATACCGGCGATCTTCGGGTTGCCGGGTATCGCTTTCCTGATTGCCGTTTTCTCCAGAGGACCTCCCTTTGGTGTCTTGCTCCGCTGAGGCGAACAGGGGACTCTCTTTGGACCGCCTGTCTGATATGGACTTTCGTCGATCCAATCCCTTCTTGCCGGTTTTCGGATCGACGTAAATGGCCTCGGTGTCGATCACAGTGGCCAGTTTGATCAACGGCAGCAGATTTCCCCTGAGACGGACCACTTCCGCATCGCCCACCCGTTCAATCCGGTCTTTCACCTGGTCCGCGGGAATTCGAAGCAGCTCCTCCAGGTTGACCTGGGGAATGGCATAGCGCTCCTGACCGGTCATGACAATCTGGCAGGGGATGATGGCCAGGGTGAGGGGCAGCTTGATCCGGATCGTAGCCCCTTTGCCCAGTTCCGAGTCGATGTCGATGATGCCACCGAGTTTGTCCAGATTGGTTTTGACCACATCCATGCCCACGCCACGGCCGGATACGTCGGTGACCTTTTCGGCCGTGGAAAAACCGGGCAGAAAAATGAGATTGGTCCTTTCCTTTTCGGACATGACCTTGGCCTGGTCTTCGCTGATCAATCCTTTCTCCAAGGCTTTCTGGGCCAATACCTGGCCGTCCAATCCCTTGCCGTCATCGGAAATTTCGATGTTTACCTGGCCGGCTTCGTGGTAGGCTTTAAGGAAAATTTTTCCCACCGGATTCTTCCCCACACCCCTGCGGACGTCCGGCATCTCGATGCCGTGATCCACGGCATTTCGCACCAGGTGGGTCAACGGGTCACCGATGGCTTCAATGATGGTTTTATCCAGCTCGACGTCCTTGCCTTCCAGGTGCAGGTCCACGTTTTTCCCGAGCGTCTGGGAGAGGTCACGGACCACCCTCGGGAATTTATTGAATACGTTGCCGATGGACTGCATCCGGGTGAGCATGATTGCTTCCTGAAGCTCGGATGTGATCAGGTCAATACGCTGACCGGCAATTTCAGACCCCCGGTGATCTTCTGAACTCATGGACTGGAGCAACTGATTGCGGCTGAGCACCAATTCGCCCGCCAGGGTCATCAACTGGTCCAGCAAACTCACATGGACGCGCAGACTGGTTTCTGTTTCTGCTTTCTTGGCGGTCGTTTTCGGCTGAACCTGCGCAGGAATTTCCACCGGCGCAGGGGTAGCGACCGGTTCCGGTTCGGCTGCGGCCATCGGATCCGATTTGACGGCACTTGCCGGTTCAGGTGTGTCGTCCACCGTCACAGCGGCCGCTGATTTTTGCCCAAGGCACTGGACGGTCATATCCGGCATGACCTGATGGATCTGATGGTCGGGAATTTCAAACAGGACATTGATGTCTTCAGGCTTTAAGATTGTGGCAAACAGAACAATGAACGGATCAGCGGCCTGACCTTTTTTCAGCTTCATGGACCGGACCCGGTCAGGGGACGTGCTGCAGGCGATAAGGGTGCCGGTCTGTTCCATCTCTTCGATGGTTGCACTGGGTTTTTTACCTTTGTCGATCACATCGGCTATCAGGTCGATGGTCGCCAGGTAGACAAATTTGCCTTCATTCATCAGACCTTCCACCATGGCGCGGTCCGCATCGATAGCAATGCGGTTATCAGCGGCAGCGAGGGTGACCACTTCTGATTTGCTTGCCGGTTCGTCTTCAGATATCCGTCCGGCTTTCTCATCCATTGCCGATTCCGAGGCAGGCGGCTCATCCGGCTGCAACGTGGCGGGTGCCGACGGTACCGGTCTGCCTT
Organism: Deltaproteobacteria bacterium; assembly: GCA_020444075.1. Taxonomy (GTDB): domain Bacteria; phylum Desulfobacterota; class Desulfobacteria; order Desulfobacterales; family Desulfosarcinaceae; genus Desulfosarcina. The sequence continues at coordinate 38,266 of JAHLLR010000033.1, read as the reverse complement.
CGGCAATAGCCTGGAGGGCCTCGATATGCTGCGAGATGTCCACATCGTTGCTGGTGAACACATCGTTCATCAGGGCTTTGAGGGTATCGGAGGCCATGAGCAATACATTGACGATTTCAGGCGTGGGAACCATCTCCCGACTTCTGATTTTGCCGAGGATATTTTCCATCTCGTGGGTGAGGTCCTTGATGGTGGTCAAACCCATGAATCCCGCGCCTCCCTTGATGGAGTGGGCGGCCCGGTATACTTTGTTGACGATATCTTCATCGATGTCGGCACCGGCCTCCTCGATGGCCAGCAGATCAGTTTCGATATCCGCCAGATGCTCGATGGATTCCTCCAGGTACATCTGTAAAGTTTCGTCGTCCTGAATGGTCATGGTATGCTCCTTTTACCGAAAAATGATAGCGTCTTGTTCGAAAACCTGTCTGAAAATACTTTTATATATTATTTCAAAATATTATAACCTGATGCCGGCACCGGGAAGGTGCCCTCAACAAGCTGCAATCCGGTTTGGAACCGGCGTTTCCAACGATTTAATGATCCTTCCATTTCGATCATTTTGTGTCCATGGGAAACCACCGAGCAATTTCTATGAACTTATATCCGCAACCCCGTGAAAAACTTTAGGTGTTTTTAAGATATCAAAAATTATGAAGAAACAACTTCGGTGGGCCGCCTGATGAATTCTCAACAATTGAGCGTTTCAAAAGAAAAACAGGAAAGGCAGGTCATTTCGGTACACGCTTGGGGGAGAGGAGAGGGCTCTGCCGGGTCAGGCGCCAACGGGCAGCCTTTCCCGGCAGAATCATGGACGTCGATCAATTGCTATTCGACGCGGGCTACATCGATCTGGAGAAGAAGCCGGCTTTGAGGTATTCACGGTTCAGCCGGGCGATATTGGTGATGGAGATCTCTTTGGGGCATTCGGCTTCGCATTCCGTTTCATTGGTGCAGTTGCCAAAACCCAGCTCATCCATGGTCCGGACCATGTTGAGCGCCCGTTTGGCCGCCTCGGGCTTTCCCTGGGGCAGCAGTGCCAGCTGCGAGACTTTGGCGCTGGTAAAGAGCATGGCCGAGGCATTGGGGCACGATGCCACGCAGGCACCGCAGCCGATGCACTGGGCCGCATCCATGGCCAGATCGGCCACCTCTTGGGGAACCAGGATGGCATTGGCGTCCTGGGCACCGCCGGTGTTGACCGAAACATAACCGCCGGCCTGGATGATCTTGTCCAGGGCGCTGCGGTCCACGGCGAGATCCTTGATCACCTTGAAGGCCATGGCCCGGAAAGGCTCGATGGCGATGGTGTCGCCATTATTAAAATGGCGCATGTGCAGCTGACATAGGGTGGTTCCTTTTTCCGCGCCATGGGCCCGCCCGTTCACTACACAACCGCACATGCCGCAGATGCCCTCCCGGCAATCATGATCGAAGGCGATGGGTTCCTTGCCATCAATCGTCAACTGGTCGTTGACCACATCCAGCATTTCCAGAAAGGACATGTCGGTGGATATGTTCTCGGCATGATAGGTATCGAATCGTCCCTTGTCTTTGGATCCCTTCTGGCGCCACACTTTCAGTGTCAAATTAATCGTCTTTGTCACTTGTAGCTCCTTTGCGTAAGTTTGACGTTTTCAAATACCAGGGGCTCTTTGTGAAATTCAGGTTCCTGGCCGTCCCCCGTATGTTCCCATGCCGCCGCATGACAGAAATTGTCATCATCCCTGAGGGCCTCGTGCTCCTCGGTTTCAAATTTTTCGTTGAAGTGTCCGCCGCACGATTCCTGACGCGCCAGCGCATCAATGATCATCAATTCACCGAATTCGAGAAAATCGGCCACGCGTCCGGCGCGCTCCAGGCTCTGGTTGAAGTCGGCCGCAGTTCCGGGCACCCTGACATTTTCCCAGAACTCGGCCCGAAGTTCCTGGATCATCCCGCGGGCCATCGCGAGACCTTCGTTGTTTCTGGCCATACCGCAGTATTCCCACATGATGCGTCCCAGGGTTTTGTGAAAATCGTCCACCGTCCGTTTACCGTTGATGGACATTAGCCGATCGATGCGTCCGGTGACCTGCTTTTCCGATTCCTCGAAGGCTTTGTGGCCGGTGGTGACATTCGCCTTGGCGGTGCCGGCCAGGTAGCCGCCGATGGTGTAGGGCAGCACGAAATAGCCGTCCGCCAGACCCTGCATCAGCGCGCTGGCCCCCAGCCGGTTGGCGCCGTGGTCGGAAAAGTTGGCTTCGCCGAGGACAAAGAGCCCGGGGACGGTGCTCATCAGGTTGTAATCCACCCACAGACCGCCCATGGTGTAGTGAATGGCCGGGTAGATCATCATGGGGGTTTCGTATGGGTCGTCCGCCGTGATCTTTTCGTACATTTGAAACAGGTTGCCGTATTTTTTGGCGATGACATCCCTGCCGTCGCGGCTGATGGCATCGGCGAAATCGAGATAAACGGCCTGGCCGGTTTCGCCGACCCCCTTGCCCATGTCACACTGCTCCTTGGCGTTGCGGGAAGCGACATCCCGGGGGACCAGGTTGCCGAAACTGGGATATTTGTTTTCCAGATAGTAGTCACGCTCCGACTCGGGGATCTGGTCCGGTTTGCGGGTGTCGCCAGGCTTTTTAGGCACCCACACCCGCCCGTCGTTTCGCAGACTCTCACTCATGAGGGTCAATTTGCTCTGGAAGGTGCCGTGCACCGGGATGCAGGTGGGGTGGATCTGAGTGAAGCAGGGGTTGGCGAAAAAGGCACCTTTTTTATAGGCCCTGAACGCGGCTGTCACATTGGATGCCATGGCGTTGGTAGAGAGGAAAAACACATTTCCGTACCCGCCGGTGCAGAGAACCACGGCGTCGGCCGCGTGGCGCTCCATCTGTCCGTTGATCATATTCCGAACGACGATGCCCTTGGCGTGACCGTCTACCAGCACCACATCCAGCATCTCGCGCCGGGGGAACATCTGGACTTTACCGGCGGCGACCTGGCGCATCAGGGCGCTGTAAGCTCCCAGGAGGAGCTGCTGGCCGGTCTGCCCCCGTGCGTAGAAGGTCCGCGAGACCTGGGCGCCGCCGAAGGAGCGGTTGTCCAGCAGGCCGCCGTAATCCCGGGCAAAGGGGATGCCCTGGGCCACGCACTGGTCGATGATGTCGTTGCTTACTTGGGCCAGGCGGTAGACGTTGGCCTCCCTGGCCCGAAAATCTCCGCCCTTGACCGTATCGTAGAACAGTCGCCAGATGCTGTCGCCGTCGTTGGGGTAGTTCTTGGCGGCGTTGATGCCGCCCTGGGCCGCAATGCTGTGGGCTCGCCGCGGGCTATCCTGAATGCAGAAGGTTTTTACATTGTACCCCAGTTCGGCCAGTGTGGCGGAAGCCGAACCACCGGCAAGGCCGGTGCCGACAACGATAACAGTGAATTTCCGTTTGTTGGCCGGATTGACCAGCTTCAGTTCAAAACGGTGACGGTCCCATTTCTCGGCAATCGGTCCTCCGGGTATTTTCGCGTCAAGTGCCATGGTATTCCCTTTCTGGACAGGTTGGGGGTGGGCAACCCCGTAATGTGTTTTAAAGGTGGCAAAAGCCTGGCGTTGCGCCAACTGGCTCATCAGGCCAACAGGAAAATGTAAATGGGCAGAAAACCGAATCCGATGCCCACCACCACGGCAAAGGCGATGCTCACCGTGCGGAACAGGGGCATGTACTTGGGATGGTTGGCGCCCACCGTTTGAAAGGCGCTCCAGAATCCGTGGCTGACATGGATGGCGGCAGCCACCATGGCCACGATGTAGACCAATACATAACCGGTATTGGAAAAGGCGTTGGCAACGATGTTGAATATGGTGGTGTCGGTTTTGTCCACGAAGTGGAAATTCATCAGGTGGAAAATGATGAAGGCCAACAAAATGACACCGGTGTATGGCATGGTGGCGGATCCGACCGTTCGACCGCCGGCGGATTTGTTTACCGCATAGCGCACCGGTCGGGCTTTGAGATTTCCCAGAAACAGGGTCAGACCAGTGATCACATGAACGAGGGCGAAGGTCAGCAGGCCCAGTTCAGCCACCGTCAGCAGCGGCCCCAGCGCGTGAAGATGGGCGGCATAGCCGTTGAAGGCTTCCTTGCCCCCGTAGATGGTCAGGTTTCCAGCCAGATGGGCAGCCAGAAAACCGCAAAAACTAAACCCCGTGATGGCCATCATCAGTTTTTTCCCGATGGATGACCCCAGCGTGCCGGTAATCCAGTTCATCGTTGCCTCCCGTTTGAAGTGATTGCCAGAATTTTTGAATAAGGGATCTAAACTATTTTTCTTTCCCATCGCTGTCAATAAATAATTTAAACCACCATGAATCCCATTCAGTTTTCGCTATGCTTTCCGATAGTTTGATGCCGGCAGCCGTCTGAAGGCGTGTTTTTACATGGCCGGCCCATTTGTCCGGAGCGGCATAACCCATGTCCGACAGGGATTTCAGATCCAGCAGGAAGGCCAGTTGATCCGCGTCATGGGCCAGTTGGGCTTCCAAACTTTCGCGGGCATTGAACTCGTCGAGCAGAACCTGAATGTCCGGTCCGAAAGGGAGGCCGCGGGTCATGTGGGCCACCGCCATTTTTTCATTGGCCGTTACATATTTTTTCTGAACATGGTTCAGATCACCCATCCTGGCTTCGGGGAGATCGTGTATCAGACACATGGCCAGCAAACGGCCCTCATCCGCTTCCGGGGCCAGGCGTGCCAGGGTCCAGGCGATGCACATGACGCCGAAGGTGTGTTCGGCCACGGATTCTTTTCCCGGTCCGAGGAACTGATACCCGGTGCGGCGGACTCGTTTCAACAGCATGGTTTCAAACAAGAATTCGGCGATTCGATCCATCCTCTCTCCCTTGTGTGTATTGATTTTTGTGGTCGCTGGATAACCGTCCATCCGGCACCGGACGTTCAATTGCATGCATCGTGCGATAACGGCCTGACCGCCTGCCGCAAAGCCTTGAACCGCGGCTGTTCAAACGTCAAACTGCTTGACACGATCTGGAGGCTTGTATAGTTATACGAAACCTTTTTCAAGGGGTTGCACGCATCGACGTTGCCGTAACGGTTGCCCGTGGACGCCCGGGCGGAGCAAACCCTTCGCACGCTTTACTTATCATATAGTGGAGAGATGAATATGGTGCCTTCCCAGATGGATTATATTCACATCATCAGCAACGCCAGCCTGATGGTGAAATTTGTCCTGCTGATGCTGCTTTTCTTTTCCGTGATGTCCTGGTCGATTATTATCATCAAGATCCGGTATATCCGCAAGGCGTTTAAGGAATCGGATATTTTTATCGATTATTTCTGGAAAAGCCGGGATCTGGCCGGTGCCTTTACCAAGGCCAAACAGCTGAGCGGCAGCCCGGTTGCCCGCATTTTCAGAATCGGCTACGCGGAACTGCGTAAACTCAACCCCAGCGGCAAACCCGGCGACGACCTTATTCCCGATGAGAGCAGTCCCTCCCTGCGCCACGGCTTTTCGGGCACCGACAACGTGAAACGGGCTCTTCGCCGGGCCATCAATACGGAAATGACCCGCATCAATCAGATGGTTCCGTTTCTGGCGACCACCGGCAACACGACCCCGTTTATCGGGTTGTTCGGGACGGTGTGGGGGATCATGAACTCCTTCCATGGCATCGGACAGCGGGGGTCGGCCAGCCTTGCCGTGGTGGCGCCGGGTATTTCAGAAGCCCTGGTGGCAACGGCCGCCGGTCTGGCGGTAGCCATTCCCGCCGTCATCGCGTTCAACCATTTCATGCAGAAGATTCGCGTGATTGAAACGGAACTGCACAGTTTTTCGGCTGATTTTCTCAATATCCTAGACCGGGATATTCTTCGATAACAGGGAGGCGATATGGCAATCGGCAGCGGCAGTGATCGGCTCATGTCGGACATCAACGTGACTCCCTTTGTGGACGTCATGCTGGTACTGCTTATAATATTCATGGTGACGGCACCGATGATGGTTCAAGGGGTCGACGTGGCGCTTCCCGAGGTGAGCGCGACCCCCATGGTGACCGAAAAGGAAAATCTCACCGTGACCATCGACAGGGATTCCAACATTTATATCAACGATTTTCAGGTGCGGATGGATTTTCTGAAAGACAAACTGGAAAAGATCCTTGCGGCAAAAACGGACCGGGAGGTTTTTTTTCGGGCGGACAAAGACGTCCCTTACGGCGTTGTCGTCAGTGTGATGGCGCAAATCAAGGCTGCCGGTGTCGAAAAACTGGGCATGGTGACCGACCCCTTCGACGATCAGACCATCGGTAAAACCTCCGGTAAAAAAGGCTGATGAAAAAAAACATCCGCGTTCCGGTGTCTTCCAGCCAGGACCTGCGGGGCGATGGGCAGACGCCGTTGTTTTATCCCGTGGCCCTTTCCTTGGTCAGTCACGTGGTATTCCTGCTGCTTTTCGTGATCACCCCCAGTCTGCAATCTGAAAAATTCCAAACCCAGTCCGTGATCAATGTCAGCATGGTGTCCTTAAAAAATCCCGCTACGGAGGGTTCCGAAAAACCTGCGGTGGAAAACAAGGCTCCCAAAATCGAAAAGCCCGAGGTGGTGAAAAAGCCGAGCGTCACGCCTCCGGTTAAAAAAGCGGCCGCAGAAGCGGACACGCCGCCCCCGAAGCCCAAGACATCCCTGAAAAAAAAGACATTTAAATCCACCCAGGTGGTTAAACGCGCCATCGAACAGCTGGAAAAACAGGTGGATGTCAAAACGGAAGAGAAGACGGACGCGGCCCAACCGGAGCCACTGAAATCCGCTTTGGAAAGGTTGCGGCAAGAGGTGGGCAAGGCTGAGGCCAACCGGTCGGCGCCATCCGGGACAAGCACTGACCCGTCAGCAGGGAAAACGGGTGGAAAACTTGGAAAGTTCAATGAAAACGGAAAGAAGACAGCCGAGTTGATCGATCTCTACCGCATTGAGATTGCTTACCAGATCCAGAAAAACTGGGCGTTTAACGAGCAGATGGCCGGTGGTGACCAATCTCTGGTGGCTGCCATCGTTTTCAAGGTGATGCCCGATGGCGAAATTCGGGATATCTTTTTCACGGACCGATCCGGCAATAATTATCTGGACGAGTCGGCCTACAAGGCCATTGTGAAATCCAACCCGGTCGACCGCCACCCTGACGGGCTCGCTCAACCCTATGTGGTCATGGCCATCCGGTTCACCCCACAGGGCATCCGGTAACCGCTGCCGCGTGCGCTGTCTTCATCTGTCGGGTTCCAACGGCCGTAAACAAAAACCAAGGATACCATATTCGTATGATTCGACGCCGATTGATGCTGGTTATGCCTGTGTTGCTATGTATGCTGCTGCCCTGGCCGGTTGTGGCCGCGCAATACAACTATATCGATATTTCCAACCCTTTTCTTCGGAAAACCCCCATTGCCGTACCGAGTTTCAAAGCTGATGCCCAGAATCCGTCAGCCATGGCGGCAGCCAAGGCGGCATCGGAGCTGTTGAAGTTTTATCTGGACTTTACCGGCTATTTCACCTTCAGCGACCCGACGGCCTTTCTTGAAGATCCGCAGAAAATGGATATTACGGGGTCCGGCATTCGTTACCGGAACTGGACGGCCATCGGTGCAGAACTGCTGGTGACCGGCGGTGTGGAGATCCGGGATGGGAATACTGAATTCGAGCTTCGCCTGTTTGACACGGTAAAAGAAAAAATGCTGGTGGGGAAACGCTATCGGGGCAGCCCTGAAGACGACCGTCAGGTGGCCCGACGGTTCTGCAGCGAGGTGGTGTTTGCCATAACCGGGAGTCGCGGTTTTTTCGATTCGAAAATTGCCTTTGTTTCCAACGGTTCCGGCCACAAGGAAATCTTTGTGTGTGAATTTGACGGCAGCAACATCAGCCAGTTTACTCACCACAACAGTATTTCGCTATTTCCCGACTGGTCTTCGGATGGCCGATGGATTGCGTATACCACCTATGCGGACAAATCGCCGCGGATCCGTATTCAGCATGTGAGTGAAAACCGGGCTGCAAGAATCGACAAGCCTGGCCTGCAGGCAGCTCCGGCGTGGGTTCCCGGCAAATTTGAACTGGCAGCCAGCCTCTCCTTTTCCGGTGATCAGGAAATTTATCTGTTGACCGGCAATGGGAAAGTGATTAAAAGATTGACAAGCAGCATGGGGATTGACGTGGAGCCATCGTGGTCTCCGGATGGCAAACGCATGGTGTTTGTATCCAATCGATCGGGCACTCCCCAGCTTTTCATTTACGATACCGTTTCTAACCGGGTTCAGCGGCTGACTTTTGAAGGGCGCTACAACACCCAGCCCAGCTGGTCTCCCAAAGGAGACAGAATAGCTTATTCCGCCATGGAAAATGGCGTCATCGATATCTTTACCATCAACCCCGAAGGTGGCGAGCCCGTTCAGCTCACGGAGAATCAAGGCAGCAATGAGGCGCCGACATGGGCACCTGACGGTAGCCTTATTGTCTTCAGCTCGACGCGGGAGGGTAAAAGCAGGCTTTACGTGATGACCGCTTACGGAACCGACCAGAGACGTCTGCTCACCTTGCCCGGTGAGCAGTCCAACCCAAAGTGGTCTCCGAATATCTTAAACCCATGAATCGTATGTGTACCCGAAAAAGGAGGAGTAGATGATGAAAAGAAAGTGGATTATTCTGGCCATGTTGTTTGTTATTCCCGCCATGTTGTTTAGCGTTTCATGTGCCAAAAAGGCCGTTATGACGGAACCGTCCACCACGGATACGTCGGCTGCTGATGAAGCCGCCCGAAAGGCGGAACTGGAAAAGAAGCAAGCGATGGAACGCCAGAAACAGTTGGAAGAGGAACGTCTGGCTGCCGAACGCGCAGAGAAGCTTAAGGCCGAAGCCATGCAGCGGGACATGATGATGTCGAAAAACCGTTTCCTCAACGAAAATATCCATTTTGCTTTCGACAGCGCCACCTTGGACAACCAGGCTCAGGAGCTGCTGAAGCAAAAGGCCATGTGGCTGAGGGACTTCCCGGATGCCAAAGTTGTCATCGAAGGGCATTGCGATGAAAGGGGCACCAACGCCTACAACCTGGCGCTGGGTGAACGCCGCGCCGAAAGCGCTAAAGCGTTTCTCGTGAATCTGGGAATTTCCGGTGCACGCTTGACCACCATCAGCTACGGTGAGGAAAAACCCCTTGACTTGGGACACAACGAAGAAGCGTGGGCGAAAAACCGTCGCGATGCCTTTGTCCTGGAGTAATGTTTTAAAAATATGGCGTCGGCGCTCCGCGTCATCCTGCCGACTTTACGGAGGATGAACGTGCCGGTTCCGTTTAGGTTTTCCGAACCGGACAGCGGGAGCGGCAACGCAATCAAACCCATATGTAACTCACCGAATATGCAGCAATCGGCCAGAAAATCAGCCGTTGCTGCATATTCTATATGGGACGGCATCATGCACCGTCCTTTTTGCGGGTCTTGCGGGCCCGGTGATACCATGGGAAGGTGACCATGCAAAACAAAACCGTATGGATTGGCCTTGTCGCGGCAGTTTTGCTCTGCGGTTGTGCGCTTCAGGAGGATGTCTACACGCTGGACCATCGCCTTTCCGCTCTGGAGCGGCGGAATCTCGACCTGGAAAAACAGAATCACGAACTCGAAAAACTCAACCAGGATCTGCTCCAGGCCAAAGAGACGATTTCCAGCCGGGTCGAAGGACTGGACCAGACCCGGCGGGATGATGAAATAGAACTTCGTGGGCAGTATGCCGGGTTGGTTGCGCAGGTACAGGCGGTTCAGGAATCGTCCCAGATGCTTTCCGGTCGGCTCGACGAGATGGAATATCTGCTGAAGCAGAAACTCGAGGGGTTTGAAGATAATCAGTTGAAGAACCGGGACCGAATGGACCGGCTGGCCGCCGATACGGCCGCCGTCCAGAAGCGCATCGATATTATCGACCATTACCTGAACCTCGAAGCCGCCCAGGCGCAGAAAGCGGAAAAACCGCCTGCTTCCCCGACTGTTGCTGCCGCACCGGCACCGGCATCGGATCAGGCCCTTTACCTTGAGGCAAAGCGAGCATTCGACGACGGGAACCTTGACGCGGCCCGGAAAGGTTTTGAAAAGCTGATTACCGATTATCCCCAGTCCCAGGAGGCGGACAACTCCCAGTTCTGGATCGGAGAAACCTATTACCGGGAAAAATGGTATGAGAAAGCCATCCTTGAATACCAGAAAGTGATTGAGAAATACCCTTCCGGCAACAAGGTGCCCGCTGCCTTGCTGAAGCAAGGGCTATCCTTTTTGAATATCGGAGAAACCAACAACGCCCGCCTGGTCCTTAAAGAATTGGTTGCCAAGCATCCAAGCACCAATGAAGCCAGTATCGCCAAGCAGAAATTGGAATCCCTCTGATCCGTATGACGCCGGCGGACATCTGATCTTTCATGAGATAAAAAACTGTCCGGGCGGTGCATGCCGGGCCATTGCAGGGTGCGATAATCGACCATGATCAAAGTGATCGGCATTGATCCCGGCCTGGCCGATACCGGGATCGGCATTGTCCGTGGCAGCGACCTGAAGGTCCATGGCTATGCCTACGGCACCATATCCACATCCAAGGCGGAATCCGCAGCCTGTCGACTGGAGCAGATCTACACGAAAATCAGGCAGGTGCTGGCAGACCAGAAACCGGACCTTATGGTGCTGGAGGATGTCTTTTCCCTTGAAAAATATCCCAAGTCGGGTATCGTTTTAGGAAAGGTATGCGGGGTCGTGCTGCTGGCGGGTACCCAGTCCGGTGTGCCCCTGATTGAAGTGCCGGTGCGGCAGGCCAAGCAGATTCTCACCGGCAACGGCAAGGCCTCGAAGTTACAGCTGGAACGGGCGGTGCGAAGCACCCTTTGCGCCCCGATGCCTATCCGTCCCTTTCATGCATCCGATGCATTGGGATTGGCTTTGATCGGCCTGTTCCGCCATCATCCGATATAATGGCCGGGCTGAGGTTGCATCGGAGGGATCATCGAATGTCCATGGCTGTCCGTGACGCCGCATTGTCGGGTTGAGAAGAGATGATCGGTTACCTTGAAGGCAGATTGATGAAAAAGGATAAGGACCGGATTCTTCTCCTGGTGAACCAGGTGGGATACGAAGTCCTTGTTCCGGTGGTGGTGATGGAAACCCTGTCCAAAAAGGCCATCGGTGACGAGGTTTCCCTGTACATCTATTTCTACCAGACTGAAAGACAACCCAAACCGGTGCTTATCGGATTCAACCTGGAGGCGGAAAAGGAATTTTTTCAGTATTTTATTTCCGTAGAGGCCATCGGCCCACTGAAGGCCGTCAAGGCCTTGAACATCTCGGTGGGGGATATCGCCCATGCCATCGAATGCGGTGATGTCAAGACGTTGAAGCAGTTGAGCGGGATCGGTGACCGTACGGCCCATAAAATCGTTGCCTCTCTGCAGGGTAAGATGAACAAATTCGCCCTGATAAGGCATGAGGAAGACGGCGTTCGGGCTCTGGTGGATGAGGATTTCATCCAGATGGTGATGGATGTGCTGGTGTCGCAGCTGGGCTACAAAACCACTGATGCCCGGCAGTTGGTCGCCGATGCCATGAAGCGAAACAAGGCCATTACCACGGCGGAGCTGTTGTTTGATGAAATTTACCGGGGGCAGCGGCAATAAACAGCCGGGCCTGCTGAATTAAAATGGTTGATGGAAAATGATTGAACGTAAACCGTGGGCCCATTGATGCCCGATCAAATTCTAACGCACAATTCAGATGACACCGCCGTTGTCGATGGCGCCCTTCAGCCGGATGACCGGGATCCGGATATCTTATCCCTGCGTCCCGAACGGCTGCATGAATACGTGGGGCAAGCCGAGGTGGTAGAAACCCTGAAGATCGCCATCGAGGCAGCCCAACTAAGGGCTGAACCCTTGGAGCACGTTCTGTTTCATGGTCCTCCGGGGCTGGGCAAGACCACGCTGGCCCACATCATTGCCAATGAAATGGGCGGGACACTGACCGTGACATCGGGACCGGCTCTGGAAAAGGGGGGAGACCTGATCGGGATTCTCACCCATTTAGGAGAAGGGGACGTACTCTTTGTGGATGAAATCCACCGGACGCCCAAGACGGTGGAAGAATTTCTCTACCCGGCCATGGAAGACTTTGCCGTGGACTTTGTTTTCGACAAGGGAATTCACGCCCGCAGCCACCGCTACCGGTTGAAATGCTTTACACTGGTTGGGGCCACCACGCGGGTCGGTCTGCTCTCCGCACCGTTGCGGGATCGCTTCGGTATTTTCCGAAGTCTCGATTTTTACGGGCTCGATGACCTGGTGCGCATCACTACCCGGTCGGCGGCCCTTCTGGATGTGGCCATCGACGAACCCGGTGCTCTGGAGCTGGCCAAACGCTCCCGGGGAACACCGCGAATCGTCAACCGGCTGCTCAAGCGGGTCAGGGATTATGCCCAGGTCCGCGGCGACGGCGCCATTTCCAAACCCACCGTGGAAGCTGCCCTGACGCTGGAGGGGGTGGATAGCCGAGGACTCACCCGGCTGGACCACCGCTACCTGAAAACCATCATCGATTATTACGGCGGTGGACCCGTGGGTATCGAAGCCATCTCCGCGACCCTTCAGGAAGAGACCGATACCCTGGTTGACGTAGTGGAACCTTACCTGTTGAAGATCGGTATGGTGATACGTACCTCATCGGGTCGGCGGACCTCAGATGCGGCCTACCGGCATTTGGGCGTTCCCGTCCAGCAGAAGCTCTTTTAATTCAGAAGGATCTCGGACCCTGGAAACCATCAACGGGTCCCGGGGCGTTTGACCTGAACCGTGAACCGATAAACGGCACTCACCGTGCCATAGAAAACGTGAGGAAAGCCTGACCCATGGCAAAACCCGAAAAGCGCTGGCAGCTTTTACTGGTGGCTGACGACGGGCGAATCATTCCTTTCAAGAGAATCAAGGGAATCGCTGTGACGCTGGCGATCCTGTTGGTGGTTCTGGGTCTGGCATGCGCCGGTCTGGGCTGGCAGCTGACCGCGGAAAAAGTCAGGCATCGCCGGGCACTATCGCAGCTTGCGGACGCCAACCGTCAGGTGGCCCGCTATAAAAGCGAACATGAATTGATTACCGCCGAACTGGTGTTGGCCGAAGCGCGCATGGAAAAAGCCGGCTTGCAGGTACCTCGGCGACAGGAGCGGATTGCCCAACAACCACCAGTGAAAACAGCCCCTGCCAAACCGGATGCTGAACCGAAAAAAGATGGCGTCGCCAAAGAAACGGAACCCGCGGCCACGGCCAGTCCGGCGGCCGAAATCCAGCCAGCCGTCCCATCGGCAGCAACACCCCCGGACAGCGCCGCCGAGGAGGCCGTCCCTGAAGCAGCCCCGGCTGAAGTAACCGCGGAACCTGAGCAACCGGCAGTTGCCATCGATGATCTGGAAATTAAGCACGACGCCGAAAAAAGGATCCTCGTGGCGCGATTCCGCGTAAAAAATACAGGCCCCCGGTCTTCACCGGTTGCGGGCCGGTGTGTGGTAGTGCTTAAAAACGACCAGACGGGACCCGGGAAATGGCTGGCCATGCCGGAGGTCACCCTCGTGAACGGTAGGCCGGACGGGGAGCGGGGACAGGCATTCAAGATCTCCCGATTCAGAGACATGGAGATCAAGGCCATGGGACAGACGGACCCGTCGTCCTTCAAAACGGCTACTGTTTATGTGTTTGATACCGACGGGACTAAAACTCTGGAAAAAGATTTCCCTATCGATCTTCCTGTTCCCCAGCCGGCCCCGGAACCGGTTTCCACGCCGGCGGTCCAACCCGCCAGCGCATCCGAGGCAACCGTTGCTCCGGCGGTACCGGAAGCATCGCCGCCATCCGTTATGACGGTCGAGCCGCAGGCGCCTGTCAAGGATCCAGGCGAAGGTGTTGGAAACCTGCCGAGGGTACCTTCCCCGCAAAGCGATGCCGGGGCCGCGTCGCCGCCGGTTCCGTCCGGCGTGCCTGGGGATGATCCATCGCTGACCGAAGGCGTTGGGCCGGTCAAGAGAGAAGACGGCCGTTCCCGATTTTAAACTTGGGAAGCGTTAATTTTAGGACCCGTTTAAGATGCAACCGACCCAGTTATCAGGAGAGCGGATGTGAAGGACAATGGCAATAAGTTTTCCATCATCGACAAGGGCATGACCGTAGACGGTTCCCTGGTGGGCAGGGGCAATCTGGTGGTCAAGGGATCGGTCAAGGGGACCCTTACCGGCGAAAGCGTGGTCATCAGCGAAGAGGGGCACATCGCGGCCGATACCAAAGCTGAAACCATGACCGTCGGCGGCAGATTTGAAGGCCGTGTGGAAACATCGGGGCAGTTGGTGATTCTCGCCACTGGAAAATGCACCGGTGAGATTCTTTGCGGGGACCTGGTCGTAGAGGCCGGAGGCCGGCTGGATGCACGGGTGACATGCAAAGGGCCGGTTCAGGTTCAGGGAAAAAAATAATTGTTTTCGTCGGCGATGTTATCGGCCGCCGGGATCGTCTGCTTCGAACAGGTGGGCGTATCGGTTAAAGGGGATGCTGACGCTTTTAAAATTGTCGAAAGTGACGTCTGAAAACGGCAGGTTCTCCTTTTTGCGCAGGGCCTCGAATATGCCCAGATAGCTGGCAAGGATCCGGTGCTCCCAGCGCAACCCCAGGTCGCGGATAATCTGCATGATCGGTTCCGGGGAGCCTTCGATCTCCAGAAACCCGGCAAAGGGCAAGGTGTCCATGCAAAGGGTCGTGTCTTTCAACTGCCAGGTTTCCCGCCATTTTTCGTAGACCTGGCAGCAAAAGTAGCCCAGGGCATTCAAGATGGCGTCCATGGTGTCGAAATCGTTGACGCTCACCTCCAGCTCCCGATAGACCTTAAAGCGGGTGCCGACCGCTGGCGGCGGAGACTTGAAGGTGAGCGAGGTGCCCTGGTCTTTCCTCAAACGAAGCAGACATTTATTTTTCAGCAGCCGGCCATCTTCCGTTTCGTAGCGGGCATTGTGTTCGAAGGTGCGTTGGCAGATGCACGCTGCGCCGAGCTCCTGGAGGCGGCGCCGAAGGGCGGAAAAATTTGAAATGTAAAATTTCAATTCGATTTCAAGATGTTCCATGGCAATTGGTAAATTACAGAAATGGAAACCGTTGTCAAAACAATAGATGCCCCGGCGAATAAAAATGGCGGATTCAAGCCTTTGTTCAGCCTACTTTTTTCTTGACACCGGTGGGATTATCTATTAATAGTCCCTGATTCTATGAAACGAACAGGAGTATAAACGGTGAAAAAATATACTTACAGCGCAAAAGACTCTGACAATCAGAACAAATGGTGGGTGGTTGATGCCGAGGGTGCCATCCTTGGCCGGCTGGCATCCCAGGTTGCCGCTGCACTTCGTGGAAAAAACAATCCACTCTATACCCCCCATGCGGACCTGGGTGATTCGGTGGTCGTGATCAATGCCGAAAAAATCGTGCTGACCGGCAGAAAAATGGAGCAGAAAAACTACTACCGCCACAGTGGCTACACCGGCGGGTTGAAGACCATTACCGCCAAAAAGCTGATTGAGAAACGACCTGAAGATGTGGTCCGTTTCGCCGTTAAAGGGATGCTGCCCAAAAACAGTCTGGGGCGCAGACTGTATAAGAAACTCAAGGTCTACGCCGGGGAACAGCATCCCCACGAGGCCCAGCAGCCGGAAACGATGAGTATTTGATTAGGTCAGGGAAAACCAAAGAATAAAGTCCATTACTGGGGAACTTCATGGCAACAGAAAAAACAAATTACGCTACCGGAAAAAGAAAAAGTGCCATCGCAAGAACATGGATCAAGCCCGGCACCGGTGTCATTACTGTTAACGATCGGCCTGTGGATGAGTATTTTGCGGTAAGCACGGCACAGACCATCCTGCGGCAGCCGCTGGCCCTGACCAATAATCTGGATGCCTTCGACATTACCGTCAAGGTTCACGGGGGCGGGATCTCCGGGCAGGCGGGCGCGGTGCGCCATGGCATCACCAAGGCCCTGATCCTCTTCGACCCAGAATTGAGATCGTCCCTGAAACGGGCCGGTTTCGTCAAGCGGGACCCGAGAGAAAAAGAGAGAAAAAAATACGGGCAGAAGGGCGCCCGGGCCCGGTTCCAGTTCTCAAAGCGTTAATCGTCCCGATTTCATATTTTTCAAAAGGGAGCAGAATGTATTCTGCTCCCTTTTTGCGTTGGGGTGAATTGAACAACCCCCAATGGTCAAGCCGGCTATTTTTTTTCAACATCCGGTTAAACCGATACAATCCGCTGCTCGGCATGGGTCAACTGCTCGAGACCCGTAGGGGTGACCACGTGGGTGTTTTCGATCCCGACGACACCTTTGCCCGGAAATATCAGCTTCGGCTCCAGTGCGATCACCATGCCTTCTTTCAATTCAGTTTTCTGGCCATCGGCCAGAAAAGGGAATTCATCCAGTTCCAACCCTACGCCGTGACCGATAAACCGTATGCGGTCGACGCCGGCACCCATGAAATGCTCACCCACTCCTTTTCGCGCGGCGATCTTTATCGCCGCCGTATAGAGATCGCCGGCGACGGCGCCGGGCGTAGCCATGGCTTTAATCCGTTCCTGCAGATCCAGCATGTGGGCATGGGCTTCCACCAACTTCTGCGGTGGGCGCCCGATGGAATAGATGCGGGTATGGTCGCTGATGTAACCTTTCCAGGCAAACACATAATCAAATAAAATCGGTTCATGGCGACGTATCTTTCTGAAGCTCGGCCCCTGGGCCACCGCTGCACTGACCGATGCACCGCCGGTGGGAGAGGCCAGGAAGCTGGGCACCGCGGCGGCCGGGCCGGCCATGAGGTGTCCATAGAACATTTCCGCCCCCCACAAGCGCATGCGTACGATGCCCTGGTGGCCCAGCCGGCGGGCCTGCGCTTCCACCATGCCGGCCAACTCGATTTCCGTGATTCCCGTTCTTAACAGATTGGGCAAGGTTTCAGCCACCTGGTCGGAAAAGGCCGCCGCCTGCCGAATCAAATTGAGTTCGTAAGCGGACTTGACTGCCCGGACCAGGCGGATCGGTATGGAAATATCCCGAATGTCCACCTTTGGAAACAGCCGCTTGTAGGAAAAATAGAGGTTGGTCGGCAGTACATCCAGTTCCATGCCCATGACGGACGGCGGTTTCAGGCCATTTTCCCGAAGCAGGGCGATCAGCTGTTTGGGGCTGTTCAAAGGGAGAATGGTTGAAAGGGGTGACTCCGCTGTGGCCCGTTGCAGGCTTTTGCGAACCATCAACAGCGGCGGGCCCTGGGCAGGTATATAGAGATGCGATTGCTGGATGGTTCCCGAGAAATAAAAAAGATCCGTGTTCTGCAGAATCAAAGCGCCATCGATGCCCTCTTGCAGCAAATGTCGCTGGAGCTTTTCGATGCGGTCATCGATTTCGGTTTTCGGTGTGGAATAATCTTGATCGCTCATGGGACGTGAGATCCTTTCTTGAACGCGGTGAAGGCTTGCATCACCGGGGCAGGCGGAAAAACACCACCGAAAATAGGGTGCAATCCAGGATAAAGTCAAGTGCTCAGATCCACTGCCGGAAATCAATTTTCTCAACCCTGCGGTGGGCCGGCATATATGCTCGTCGTGTATTGGACCTGGAATCTTGATAATGAAGCGGTGTTGATGTATGATAAATCTTCCTGATCATTTGACCCTGTCATGATGCTTCGTTCCTGATAAAAAGGGAACAGCTACCCTAAAGAGCATTACCATGACCGCTTATTTCATCCGCCGATTTCTGCTGATCGTTCCCACATTTCTCGGTATCACCATACTGATTTTTGTGATCACCCGGTTTGTTCCCGGCGGCCCCATCGAGCGGATCATCGCCCAGGCCCAGCAGCAGGCCCTTGAAGGCGGCTCAGCGGCCGTTTCCGAAACGGTGCAGCGCCAGCCGCTATCCGACGATCAGATCGAGCTTCTGAAAAAGTACTATGGGTTCGACAAACCGGTGCTTGTCAGCTATGTCAGCTGGCTGGGCAAGCTGGTCCGCGGCGATCTGGGCATCTCCACCCGCTACTATGATCCGGTGTGGGCGATGATCCGGGAACGGATTCCCATTTCCCTGTATTTTGGCCTGTTGACCCTGATCGCCACCTATGGCGTCTGCATTCCCCTGGGAATCGCCAAGGCCATCCGCCACAAGAGCGCCTTTGACGACGCCTCGTCGGTTCTCGTATTCGTGGGATATGCCATCCCCGGTTGGGTGGCGGGGATCCTGATGATCCTGGTGTTTGCTTCCCATTGGGAAATTTTCCCGCTGGGAGAACTGGTGGGTGAGAACTTCGATACCATGTCGCTCTGGGAAAAGGCGCTGGACCTGGCCTGGCACTCCATGCTGCCCTTGACAGCCTATCTGATCGGGGCCTTCAGCTTTATGACGTTTCTTATGAAAAACACGCTGATGGACAACCTGGCGGCGGACTATGTCAGAACGGCCATGGCCAAGGGACTCACCTTTCGGCGGGCCGTATTCGGCCATGCGCTGAGAAACAGCATGATCCCCATTGCCACTACCTTCGGCAACAATATCAGCGTGATTCTGTCCGGTTCCTTTCTGGTGGAAAAAGTGTTCAACATCGACGGCATGGGCTTGTTGGGCTATGAATCGGTGGTTGAGCGCGACTATCCGGTGGTGATGGGTGTACTGGCAATCTCCAGCATATTGTTTCTCGTGGGCAATATCCTGTCCGACATGTGCGTGGCCGCCGTGGATCCGCGGGTAAAATTCGAATAGCGAAACGAATATGACCATCAGCCCCCTGACCATAAAAAAGCTCAAGCGGTTCCACGCCATCAAGCGCGGATACTACGCCTTTGTGCTTCTGGTGGCCATGATCCTGGGGTGCCTGGGGGCCGAACTGCTGGTCAGCAATCGCGCCCTGATCGTCTGTTATCAAGGCCATTGGTATTTCCCCACGTATGGAGACATCATCCCGGGAAAAGCCTTCGGGCTGGCATACGACTACGAAACCAATTATCGGGATCTGGACGAACATTTCAAGGCGCAGAAGGCCGGAAACTGGGTCCTGCTCCCGCCGGTGCCCTACAGCGCCTTTGAGAACGACCTGCAGCAGGACATCCTGCCACCGGAGCCACCGACGATCCTGCGCCGCCATTATCTGGGAACCGACACCTCCGGCCGGGACGTGCTGGCCCGCCTGGTATACGGCTTTCGTATCGCCATTTTATTTTCATTGGGCCTGCTGGTGACCACTTATGCGGTGGGTATCAGCATCGGCTGCGCCATGGGCTATTTCGGCGGTTGGTTCGACATTCTTTTGCAGCGCATCATCGAAATCTGGTCAACGGTGCCCTTCTTATATGTCGTGATTATTATCTCGTCCATTGTGGTGCCCAATTTCTGGTGGCTCATCGCCATCATGGTCATATTCGGCTGGATGGGCGTGACCTGGACGATTCGAACGGTGACCTACAAGGAAAAGGCGCGCGATTATGTGCTGGCCGCCAAGGCCCTGGGGGCTTCGGACCTGCGGATCATCTTCCGGCACATCCTGCCCAATACCGTCTCGGTCATCGTTACCTACATCCCTTTTTCCATCTCGGGCGGAATCGTGGCCCTCACCTCTCTGGACTATCTGGGATTCGGACTGCCGCCACCGACGCCGAGCTGGGGCGAACTGCTCCAGCAGGCCTGGGCCAACTTCAGTGCCTGGTGGCTGGGGTTTTCGGTAATTGCGGCTATGGTGGTAACCCTGGTGGCGGTCACTTTTGTCGGGGAAGCGGTTCGGGAGGCCTTTGATCCAAAAATGCATACGGTATATGAGTGATGGCGACAACCGGCCTCGACCAGCCTGCTCCGGCCTATCGGCATAGCCCTTTAGGCAAACCGGCCACCGGTATCAGCCGGCGAACGGTTCTTTGGCTTTGCCTGACCGCAGGCATGCTTCTCCTGTCCGGCGGCTGTTCCCCGGATAGACAGCCGTCGGACGGGACTGTCTCAACTGCTGAAAAGGGAAGCACGACCCGTCCGGCACCAAAAGTTCCGCGTGAACCACTGCCCGACGGCATCATGTGGCTCACCAACGACACCGATCCACCATTTGCCTCCCCGGATGCGCGCCGGGGTGGTACCCTGCACCTGGCCCTGGAGTCATTTCCCTTGACCTTCCGGGTGGTGGGGCCCGATTCCAACACCAGCTTCCGGAGCGCCGTTCTGGGCAACCAGCTGGGGCTCACCGGCATCCATCCCAACACGCTGAACATCGTTCCGGAACTGGCCACCCACTGGGCTTACGGCAGTGACAAGAAGACCATGTATTTCAAGCTCAACCCGAAAGCCTGCTGGTCCGACGGGGTGCCGGTCACTGCCGACGATTTTGCCTATACCCTGGATTTCATGCGTTCGCCCTATATCGTGGCCCCCTGGTACAACGACTATTATACGAGCGAGATCGACCGTGTTATCGTCTATGACGACTACACTCTGGCGGTGGTCAGCACCAAGGCCCAGCCGGATCTGCACCTGAAGATCAGCATCGGACCCACGCCGCGCCACTTCTTTGAACCCCTGACGGAGGATTTTATCCGTAAGACCAACTGGTTGATTGTCCCGAACACCGGTCCTTATCAGATCGATCGCTTTAAAAAGGGGCGCTATGTGCGCTTTGCGCGTAAGAAAAACTGGTGGGGCGATGACCTGCCCTATTTCAAGCACCGCTTCAATGTGGACACGGTGCTGTTCAAGGTCATCCGCGATCCCAATCTTCAATGGGAGTATTTCAAAAAAGGCAAGTTGGATGTCTACCCGGCGACAGTTCCTCAATACTGGCATATCAAGACCCGGACGCCCGTGGTAGAAAAGGGGTATGTGCATAAAATGTGGTTTTTCAACGACACCCCCCAATCGGCCATGGGACTGTGGATGAACCTGGACCGGGAGATTTTCAAGGATATCAACCTGCGGTATGCCTTTGCCCATGCCATGAACGTGGAGAAGGTGATCACCGACGTATTGCGCAATGATTACTTCCGCCTGGAAAGCGCCTATGTCGGCTACGGCCCGTACACCAATTCGACCATCAAGGCGCGGCGCTACGATATCGGCAAGGTGGAGGCGTACATGACCCAGTCCGGCTGGCTGCGGGGACCCGACGGTATCTGGGCCAAAAACGGCCGACGCTACAGCGTGGAGGTGGTCTACTACCGTGACGACCACACGCAGCGCCTGGTGGTGCTCAAGGAAGAGGCCAAAAAAGCGGGCATCGAACTGCAACTGCTCAAACTGGATCCATCCACGGCCTTCAAGAAAATTCTGGAAAAGCGGCATGACGTGGCCTGGCTCGGGTGGAGCACGGGGCTGCGGCCCCATTTCTGGGAGTTCTGGCACTCGGCCAACGCCCACAAGGGACAGACCAACAATATCACCAACACCGATGACCCGGAAATGGATCGTCTGATCGATGCCTACCGCAACTCCCTGGAGGAGGCGGAACGCATCGATCTGGCCAAACGGATCCAGGTCAGGGTTCATGAGATCGGTGCCTTTGTTCCCACCTTCATGGTACCTTATTTCCGAGAGGTTTACTGGCGATGGTGGCGCCTTCCTCAGCCGCCTGCCACGCGCACCTCGGGGAGCCTGTTCGATGCTTTCAGCAGCGGCAGCGGGGGGCTGTTCTGGTTCGATCAAACGCTTTTCGATCAGACCCGGGAGGCCATGGCCGATGGTCGTTCATTTGAACCGGTCACCGTGGTGGATCGGACCTATAAGCCCTGACCGGAATGGATGGCGAAGATGAACAATGGACAGCCCATTTTAACCGTTGACCACCTGGTGGCGACCTTTGACACCGACGCCGGACGGGTGCGGGCGGTGGATCAGGTGAGTTTTTCGCTGAAAGCCGGAACCATTTTAGGGCTGGTGGGAGAATCCGGCTGCGGTAAAAGCGTTACGGCGCTGTCGATCATGCGGCTGCTGCCGCGACCCGCCGGGGTCATCGAAAGTGGTGCCATCCGGCTCAACGGTGTGGATCTGGTGCAATTGGCCCCGGATGAGATGCATCGGATCCGGGGACGGCGGATCGGGATGATTTTCCAGGAACCCATGACGGCACTGAACCCGGTCCATCGCATCGGTCAACAACTGGTGGAGGTCTTCGACTTGCATCGCCCGGATTTGGACGCCGTTCAACGGTATCAGGCGGCCGTGGCCCTGCTGTCCCGGGTGGGCATTCCCGAGGCCAGGGCCCGGATGGACGAGTATCCTCACCAGATTTCAGGGGGCATGCGTCAGCGGGTGATGATTGCCATGGCTCTGGCCGGGAAACCGGATGTTCTCATCGCTGACGAACCCACTACGGCGCTGGATGTCACCATTCAGGCGCAGATCCTGGAATTGATTCTCGACCTGCAGAAGGAGACGGGCATGGCCGTCCTTTTCATCACGCATGCCTTGGGGGTCATCGCCCAGATCTGCCAGGAAGTGGCGGTGATGTACGCCGGATGGATTGTCGAATCGGCACCGGCGGCGGCCCTTTTCAAAAAGCCCCTGCATCCTTATACGCAGGGCCTGCTGGCTTCCATGCCCAGGTTGTCATCGGAGAACAAAAGCGTCCTGCCCATTATCCGGGGCACCGTGCCCAGCCTGCATCAATTGCCCCCCGGGTGCCGGTTTCAGAATCGGTGTCCCCATGTGATGGATCGATGCGGCAAAGAGACGCCCGGCCCGGTGGCTGTGGACGACGATCACTGGGCCCGTTGTTTTTTACTTGAAGGTTAATCGTGGAGTCTATGCCGGTGACGGTTCCTGAAAACGACGATCTGCTTCGGGTGGAAAACCTGAAGATGTATTTTCCCGTTCGCGGCGGCGTGCTGCGCAAACGGGTGGGATATGTGCATGCCGTAGACGGCGTCTCCCTGACCGTGGGGCGCGGTGAAACGCTGGGGCTGGTGGGTGAATCCGGCTGCGGCAAGACCACCGTGGGCCGTTGCATTCTCAGGCTCTACCAGCCCACGCAGGGGCGGGTGATCTTTGACGGAACGGATCTGTTGGAAGCCGATTCGAAAACCCTTCGGACGGCCCGCCGCCAGCTTCAAATGATTTTCCAGGACCCTTTCGAATCCCTTAATTCCCGCCATACCGTGGGCGATATTGTCGCCGAACCGTTTATCATCCACCGGGTTGGACGCCCTGCTGACCGAATGCGTTCGGTGGCCGGGCTGCTTGAGCGGGTAGGGTTGGCAGCCGACGCAGCCAGCCGCTTTCCCCACGAATTTTCCGGCGGCCAGCGCCAGCGCATCGGCATTGCCCGTGCCATCGCCCTCAACCCCAAGCTGGTGGTGTGCGACGAACCGGTATCGGCCCTGGATGTCTCGATTCAGTCCCAGATTCTCAACCTCCTGCTGGCGCTGCAAAAGGATCTGGGACTCAGTTACCTGTTTATCGCCCACGACCTGGCCGTGGTCAAGCACGTGTCAGACAGAATTGCGGTGATGTACCTGGGCCGAATCGTGGAATATGCCGCTTCGGGGGAGCTTTATCGTCAACCCCTTCACCCCTATACCCAGGCTCTGATCGCTGCGATCCCCGATCCGGACCCGGAGAAGAAAAAAATGTCGCAGCCGATGCTGTCCGGCGACGTACCGTCCCCCATCAACCCGCCGCCGGGGTGTCATTTCCATCCCCGCTGCCCTTACGCCTGCCGCCGCTGCCGGGAAGAAACGCCGGCCCTGGTGCCGTTTGGCTCATCAGAGCCCGGTCATTGGGTCGCCTGTCACTTCGCCGGTCGGCTCGATGGTGGCTGCGTCGACACGCCACGAATCCTCAGCGATTGAGAGGGGGGCTGCTTTCGGCGTGGTAAAACGCGCCAGCAGATCGTCTTCCTGAGCATTATTGTTACGGCAAAAAACAAGATCTGACTCGGGTGTTCTCAGGGCGAACTGGAGCCGCCGGTCCCGCTCATAAATATCCTCCCTGAAATTCACCCTCCCATTCGCCTCCACCCAGGCGGTAAAATAAACAAGGTGTACCGGGATGGGGTTGTCAAGCACTACGGTTTGGCGCTGCTCCTTCGCAATGGCGGTTTCCAGGCGGGTGCGATCCCACCCCTGTTCGCGTAAAAGATATTGCGCCAGGACCAGCGGTGTTTCCAGCCGGACACATCCGGAGGAAAGACTCCGCTGCTGCCGGTTGAAGAGGGATTTGCCGGGGGTGTCGTGGATGTAGACGCTCTGAGGGTTGGGAAACATGAACTTGACCCGTCCCAGCGCATTCACCTCCGAGGGATCCTGCCTCAGGCGGTAGGGGAAATAGCTGGCAGACAGGTTCTCCCAGGTGATGCCTGTCGGATCAAGCTCCCGGGCCTGCTCGTCCCAACTGTCAAAGACTCTGATGCCCTGCCGGGTCAGGTAGGTCGGATCGCTGACTGCCTTTGGAAGAATGTCCCTGTGGGCAATTTTTCGGGGGATGTTCCAAAAGGGGTTCAATTCCAGGTAGGTCATTCGGCCGGACAGGATGGGTGTCTGTCGGCGTTTCCTGCCCACAATGGCGCGCATGCTGTCGATTCGTGCGTCGCCTTCAACGACGCTTAATTCAAATGCGGGGATGTTGACCATCAGATAGCGGTCGCCGAGGCTGTCCGGATACCATCGCCAGCGCTCCATGTTGAGCTGCAACCGGGTGATTCTTTGTTCTACAGGGATGTTCAGTTCGGTCCGGGTGCGTTGGCCGACGCGGCCATCTGCCCGTAAGCCGTGACGCCGCTGGAACCGTTTTACCGCCGCTTCGACGATTTCATCATATTCGGAAGGATCTTCCGGTATGTCCGGGGACCAATCGTCCGTTATTTTCAGACGGTGCGTTAACGTCTCGACACGAAAACCCTTGTCTCCTCTCTGCAATGTGGGACCCGGCGCGATGGCCGGCCAGCCGCCGGACCGCTTGATCTGCAGATATTGCCGCAAGGCCTTTCTCAATCCCCGATAGGCCTGCCCGTTGGGGTGCAGCGATTCAATATAGGCCTTCAGCCGGCCTTCACTCACTGCCCGGGCCAGTTCGGCGGGAATATCTCTTGTGGATACGCTTCGGCGGGCAAGCCACTGCGGTGAAAGCGACTGCGGCGTCACCCTCCCCCGGGACAGGTGCCGTGCATAGCGCAGCACCCCATCGGTCAAGGCCACATCAAACTGGAGGCATCGTTTCGGGTCGTTAAGCGGGATCGTGTCTAGGAAGGCCACCGAATCTCTCCACGCCTCCCGCAGGAATGGCGGGAGATAGTCATCCGACTCAAGACCGTCATCGTCGGATTTTCCAATGGCGGCAAACAGGGACTCTCCCTGAGGGCGCAGGCCGTGGGCATCGACCCAGACCGGATAGTGGCCGACCGCTTGATAAAATCGCGCCACGGGTATCAAGGGATTGGATCCGGCCATGTTCGTATGGGTGTCATTCCCGCGGGCTGCCGATGTCAACTCTGATTTCAGTTCACTGCTCCCCCGTTGTTCCGGCGCTTCCCCTGCCACGGTCATCGATGATAGAAAGATAGCGGTCATTGTTAACAGTATCGTCAGGTAAAAAGGGGGCTTCATCGGTTGTCCACCGGTCTGGTACGGGTTCAAGGTTAGCTTTCCACTGACGCCGATCTCGTTTACAGCTGGGAAACAATCAATCGGGCCGCGGCGGGCATCAGCTGCCATTTACCGGCGATAGCGGTTACCCGGCAACTTGCGGGTCCATTGGCCGATCCATTGCGGTCCGCAGCATCATCGTTCAGCCGGCTGCCTCATTGGCAGGTAGATCAAAATTCGGACCAGTTTGTCGATTAGGTTGAAAAATATTATATTTGTTAATATTTAAATATGTTGTAATGGAAAAAGCTCGTTTTTGATATCCGTACCCATCCTAAAAATGGGAATTATTTTTCCTAACAATTGAGTAAAAAATCAGGAATAAGGTGCGCCCTGCCTAAGGGTCGACATGATCGGCGTTCAATCCGGCAGGGTCATCCTATTAGATTCCGGGCCGTAATTTAAAGCGTGTGTCGTCGATCGTTGAACGCCGCATCAATAGACCGATGAGTTTTTTCTTGACAAATTCCGGGCAACTTCATAACTATTTTATAGCTACTATGTAACCATTTTATAGCCTGGTAACAGAAACGGTCCGGATCGTCAGGGAAACCATATGCCGATTCGGTTTTTCCGACGAACCATTCGCCGTCATACGACCTTATGCTGGTGCGAACTTTGAATTCCGGTGGATGCGAGCCCAAAGCAATGTACGAAATACCCCGAAGGGGTAAAATATGGTTGCCCAGGATAAAGGAAAGATTCCTAAAGAGATCAGCGGGGTACCGGTAGACCCTGCCACGCCCCCCAAGACCGAGTTCAGGGTCCTCGGGGAAGAGATGATCGAAAAGGAGGTCAAAACGAGCGGAAAAACCGGTCGGGTATACCTCCCAGGCGATTGGGTGGGCAGGCTCGTCAAAATTATTCGCATGAACTGACGGAGAGATCATCTTGAAATCGATCTTTTTGAAAAAGAAGCCATGCTCGATTGACCCAAACCAAGCAGGGGACTCAGATCAGATAGAAGGGGAAAAAAATGCGTTACGCGGAAACAGGCTATAATCTGGAAGTCGATCTGACCCGGGGCAACATTGAACGGGTGGAGACCGACCCGAGAGACACCGAGCTCTATCTGGGGGGGTTGGGTACCAACGCCAAGATATTGTGGGATCGGGTTCCTCCCGAGGTTGAACCCTTTTCTCCTGACAACCTGCTGATATTCGCCACCGGCCTGTTATGCGGTACGCCCGCCATCGGTTGCAACCGCACCATTGTTTCCACCATTTCTCCGCAGACCGAATTGATGGCATTTTCAATGATGGGGGGATTTTGGGCGCCCGAATTGAAATATGCCGGGTACGATAAAGTCATCTTACGCGGCAAGTCCCCCGATCTGGTTTATTTGTGGATCAAAGACGATCAGGTGGAAATACGGGATGCCACGCATCTGAAGGGAAAAGGCGCTGTTGAGACGGCAGAGCTTATCCGGCAGGAACTGAAGGAGCCCAAAGCCCAGGTGGCGGCGATTGGCCTGGCCGGTGAAAACAGGGTCTATTTTGCCTCGATCGAGCAGGGGCGGTCCAGTGCCAGCCGGGGCGGCATCGGGGCCGTGATGGGAGACAAAGGCGTAAAGGCGGTCGTGGTTCGTGGGACCAAAGACGTCAATGTCGCCCGGCCGGCCGAATTCATGGGGCTGTGCAACGACGTCATGCAGTATATCAAATTCCGCAATGAAAATCCGATTCCGGGGGTCATGCCCATTTTAGCCGGATTGGGCTCACCGCAGGAGATGAAAGTCCATGATGAAAAATGGCACACCGAAAATTTCATGTGGGGGAATTCCCGTGTCCGCAGAAAAGATTTCTGGAACGAAGACATCGCCAAAGCGTGGACGGAGACGCTGGACACGATGCGGACGCGGCTGATCAGCTGCTATAACTGCCCGATGACCTGCGGGGCAACCATCTCCCCCCCGGGACTGCCCACATACATGATGAAATGCTTCTCAAAGCTGACCTATACCATGGCGGCCTTTTCCGATCTGGAATTCGGTCTGGGGATCGCTCAGAGCGCCACCGAGTACGGCGTGGATGGATTCTCGGCCCCGCAGGTGATGGCCTTCGCCCTCGAACTTTACGAAAACGGGATATTGACTGACGATGATTTTCCCGGCATGCCCTCCGATAATGAGGGGCGGTTTTACTGGTTGCTCGACAAAATTGTCAGGCGGGAAGGCATCGGCGATGTCCTGGCCAACGGTACCTACTGGGCGGCCCGGAAGATCGGCAAGGGTGCGGAAGCATATGCCCACAACAACATCAAAAAGCATGAGCAGCTGCCGCTCAAGCTGTCCATGCTCAATCCGATTTACTTCCTCATGTATGCGACCGGGGAGAAAATGAACATCACCCAGATTGAAGGGCAGTTCCCCCAGGCGCCGTTCCCAAAAATCGAGCAGAGAGAGGAGTTCGTAGCGGATTGGTTCCAGGTTCCGGATGAAAAGTTCAAACAATATTTTCTGGACTGGGAACCCCGCGGAGAAAAATCGATCCCCTATTACCCGACGCCTGAGATGTGCTGTGATATTGTCGACTGGCAGGAGCGGATGCACTACATCGATGATGCCCTCGGCATGTGCGCCGGTTTGTCCTCATTTCCTCTAAAACCTCCGTATCATATCCACAACTACCCAAAATTTATCGCATCCGGCGCCGGGGTCGATATGGATGAAGCCAAGCTCACCCAGGCCGCCAAACGATACCGGACCTTAGTCAGGGCCAATAACATACGAAGAGGCATGCGCAGAAAAGACGAGAAACCGCCCGAGAACCATTGGAAGAAACGATTTCCCGAGCTGGAAGAAAAGCTCCTGGATACCTATTACCGATTCAAGGGCTGGAATGACCAGGGAATTCCGACCCAAGCGTCTTTGCATGAATTGGGTTTGGATTACGTATTTGAAGATTTCGAAAAAAGAGGGGTCTATTCAGAAAACGGAGAGGCACCATCCGAAACGACCCCGGAGGGGAAAGACAGGGAGGTGCAGCCGTGACCGGTGAGAAGAAAAAGAAGATCATCAAGACCATTAAAATTGATGCTGACAAATGCAATGGCTGCCGGGCCTGTGAGGTCATCTGCTCCGCCTTTCACGCGGCGCCGAAGTACAGCAGCAACAATCCGGAGCGGTCGCGTATCCGGGTGATTCGTCATCCCCTGAAAGATATATACGTTCCGGTATACGCGGGTGAGTATGCGCCGGCAGAATGTATGGGCAGGGATAAATATGTGATTGACGGAAAGGAATACGACGAGTGTGCCTTCTGCCGGTCGTCGTGTCCCTCCCGTGATATTTTCAAGGAACCCGATTCCGGATTGCCTCTGAAATGCGATATGTGTGAAGGCGAAGACGAACCCTTGTGCGTCAAGTGGTGCATCAACGATGCCCTGATTCTAGAAGAAAGGGAAGAGGAAGTCGAAGACGTGGAGGAGCGTGAGGAATTGGAGATCGGTTTGGCGTCGCTGGTCAACAAACATGGGTTGCAGAAAATTTTAGATACGGTTGCCAGGATGTCGCTGGCCAAAAAGGGATAGAAGAGGATAAAACAAACCAGTGGAGACGGTAGCCGATTACAAAGAGATCGTCGACGAAATCAACGCAAAAGGTGGAGACGCATTTAAATTATGCTTCCAATGCGGCTTATGCGATGCGGTTTGCCCGTGGAATCGGGTTATCTCCTTCAGCATGCGCAAGATTGTCCGTGAAGCCACCTTCGGTATGACGGACATTGAAAGTGAGGATATCTGGCGTTGCACCACCTGCGGCAGCTGCCCGCAGCAGTGCCCCAGGGACGTCAGACAGATCGAATCCGGAGTCTCCCTGCGCAGGCTTGCCACGGAATATGGCATTTTCCCCAATGCCGTCAAGCCGCTGCGTACCGTAAGCGCAAGCCTTACCGGCGCAGGCAACCCCTTGGGTGAAGATCG
This sequence comes from Deltaproteobacteria bacterium, assembly GCA_020444075.1. Taxonomy (GTDB): domain Bacteria; phylum Desulfobacterota; class Desulfobacteria; order Desulfobacterales; family Desulfosarcinaceae; genus Desulfosarcina. The sequence continues at coordinate 8,655 of JAHLLR010000033.1, read as the reverse complement.
AAAGACCCGAGCCGATTGGTCAAAGGGCCTTTCTGTAAAACCATTCACCGAGGAGATGGACCTTTTATATTTTCCCGGCTGCTATCTCAGCTATGACCCGCGCTTGAAAAAGGTGGCTGCCGCCACTGCCAAAATCCTTAACAAGGCGGGAATCGATTATGGCATCCTGGGCGCCAAGGAGAACTGCTGCGGCGAAAGCATCCGCAAGACGGGCAACGAGGAACTGTTTAAACGACTGGCCCGGGAAAACATCAAAACCTTTGTCGAGCATGGCGTGAAGAAAATACTGGTGTCCTCCCCCCATTGCTACCACACCTTTAAAAATGAATATCCCGAATTCATGGTGAACTTTGAGGTGGTTCATATCTCCCAGTATCTGTGTGAGCTGATCAATTCAGGCCGGCTTGAAGTCACCCAGGAATATGAAAAAAAAGTGACTTATCATGACCCCTGTTACCTGGGTCGGCATAATGGCTTGTATGACGAACCCCGGCAGGCCTTGACCCGGATACCCGGCCTGGAATTGATTGAGATGCCCGACTCGCGGAGAGACAGTCTCTGCTGTGGGGGGGGAGGGGGCCGGATCTGGATGGAAACTCCCAAGGGGGAACGCTTTTCCGACATCAGGGTGGAGCAAGCCATCGCGGTCGGCGCCCAGGTGCTGGTCACCTCCTGCCCCTATTGCATCGCCAATTTCGAGGACAGCCGATTGGCCCTGAAGGATGATGCGACCCTGGAGATCAAGGACATTACCGAGATTGTCCAGGAAGTGATTTAGCAAGATGAAAAAATCCGATAAGGAATTAAAAACGTGGAAAAAGAACAGATTGATCAGCTTTGTCGTCGTCTGGGGGACAGTAATTTTGGAGATGTCATGGTGGTCGGCGGTGGGATCAGCGGCATTCAGGCATCGCTTGATCTGGCCACGGCGGGGTTCAAGGTCTACCTGGTTGAAAAATCACCTGCCATTGGCGGCCATATGGCCCAGCTTGACAAGACCTATCCGACTAACGACTGCTCCATGTGAATACTTTCTCCCAAACTGGTCGAGGTCGGCCGGCATCCAAATATTGAGGTCCTGAGTTATACTGAAGTGGACAGTGTGGAAGGTGAGGCGGGAGACTTTTCGGTAACCCTGATCAAGAAGCCCAGATACGTGATCGAGGGCAAATGCACGGGTTGCACGACCTGCGTGGAATACTGCCCGGTCGAGTATCCCGATCAATTCAATCAGGATATATCGAGCAACAAAGCCGTTCATATATACTTCGCGCAGGCCATTCCGCTGATCGCCTATATTGACGACAGCTGTCTTTACCTGAAAGAGAAGAAATGTCGCATCTGTGAAGGCGTCTGTAAAAATGACGCCATCGATCTCCATCAAACCCCGCAGAAGGTTAACCTGAACGTCGCGGCGATCCTTCTGTCTCCTGGATTTGACGTGTTTGACCCCACAGTCGGGGGCGAATACGGCTACGGAAAGATGCAGAACGTGGTAACCAGTATGGACTATGAACGGCTGCTGTGCGCCACCGGGCCATACGAAGGTGAGATCCGGCGTGCTTCCGACAAGCGGCACCCCCACAACATCGCCTGGATTCAATGCGCCGGTTCCAGGCGTGTTACGCCGGGCAACAACAGCTATTGTTCATCCGTATGCTGCACCTATACCCAGAAACAGGTGATCTTGACCAAAGATCATGACGAAGCGGTGGCCTGCACGATATTCCACAACGATATTCGTTCCTATGGCAAGGGTTTCGAAGTTTTCTTCCAAAGGGCTGAGCAGCTTCCCGGGATCCGGTTTATAAGAAGCTTCGCCTCGATTGCACGGGAGATCCCGGAAAGCGGGAATGTAATCGTAAAATATGCGACTCCCGCTGATGGTGTAAAAGAGGAAGAATTCGATCTGGTGGTATTATCGGTCGGATTGAATCCGCCGGCTGACGCCAAAGAGCTGGAAAAGAAGTTCGGCATCGAGCTTACCGCCCACGGATTCTGTAAGACGCGTCCATCCAATCCCATGGAAACCACTCGGCCGGGGATTTTTGTCAGCGGTGCGTTTCAGGGGCCGATGGATATTCCCGAGTCGGTTTATACTGCCAGCGGAGCCGGCGCCCAATGCGGTGAACGCCTTGACCACAGGCGCGGGAAACTCACCCGGGCCAAATTATACCCCCCGGAAAGGGATGTCTCCACGGAGGAGCCACGCATCGGCGTCTTTGTGTGTCACTGCGGCACCAATATCGGAAGGGTCGTGGATGTGCCTTCCACCGTTGAATATGCCTTGACCTTGCCTTATGTCGTCCACGCGCAGGAACAGCTCTTTTCGTGCGCCACCAATTCGGCCAAAGAAATAACCGACATGATCAAGGAAAAGGGGCTCAATCGTGTGGTTGTCGCTGCCTGCAGCCCCAGGACCCTCGAACCGCTGTTCCGGGAGACCCTTCGGGAAGGGGGAATTAATCAATACTTCACCGACATGGCCAATATCAGGGAACACTGCTCCTGGTGCCATTCGAAGGAAAAGGAGGCGGCTACCCGCAAGGCGAAGGATATCACCCGGATGTCGGTCGCCCGAACGGCTGCGTTGGAGCCCCTGCAGGAGTTCGACCTGCCGGTCAACAAAGCGGCCCTGGTGGTGGGCGGCGGGGTGGCGGGCATGACCTGTGCGCTTTCCATCGCCGACCAGGGACATGAGGTCTACCTTCTGGAAAAGGATGCGGACCTGGGCGGAACGGCCAGAAGAATCCATTTTACGCTGGACGGGCAGGATATTCAGGCCTATCTGCGTGACCTTGTGCGCAAGGTTTACCGGCACCCCTCGATCCATGTATATACCGGCGCAACCATTACCGAAGCAACCGGGTATGTCGGCAATTTCGTAACCACGGTGACCTCTGAGAGAGGGCGTACCCAGATAACGCACGGTGCAGCCGTCATAGCCGTCGGTGCGGAGGAATACCGGCCAGCCGAATACCTTTATGGAGAAGATGACCGGGTCGTGACCCACCTTGAGCTGGGAGAGCGGATCGCCCGGGCGGACGAGAAGGTGATTCACGCGACCGGCATCGCGATGATCCAGTGCGTCGGCTGCAGGAATGAAGACAGAAATTACTGCTCCCGGGTATGTTGCAGCCATGCGGTAAAAAACGCCTTGAAACTGAAAGCGATCAACCCCGATATGGACGTCAGTATTCTCTTCCGGGACATGCGAACCTACGGCTTCAATGAGGATTATTACCGGGAAGCGTCGAATCAAGGTGTCCGTTTCATCCGATGGGAGCCGGATGGCAAACCCCGGGTGGAAGTCGCGAAAGCCGATGGCCGTGACGTTTTAAGGGTAATCGTGACCGATCCCATTTTAGATCGCGAGATTGCGATAGACGCCGATTTGCTGGCCCTGGCCGCCGCGGTCATTCCATCGGCCGGCGCCCAGGAAATATCCCGATTCTTCAAAGTGCCCGTGGGTCCGGATGGTTTCTTCCAGGAAGCCCACGTTAAGCTCAGACCGGTCGAGTTTGCCGCAGACGGCGTTTTCCTTTGCGGAATGGCGCACTATCCCAAGCATATCCCGGAAGCGATCAACCAGGCCTATGGGGCGGCAGGTCGGGTGTTGACCCTGCTTTCCCATGATATCGTCACCGTTTCAGGCTCGGTTTGCGAGGTCACTGAGAAGAAGTGTATGGGCTGTGGGGCCTGTATCTCGGTTTGTACCTACGGAGCCATCGAGTTTCGTGAGACGCGACAGGGCAAAAAGGCTGTCGTCAATCCGGTGATCTGCAAGGGCGATGGCCTGTGTAACGCCGTGTGCCCGACAGGGGCGATTATCCTGAAGCATTTCACCGATGAAGCGCTCTTGAGCCAAATTGATGCGGCGATTGAAGAACCTGCGGAAGCGCATTGATAATCACGCCGGGACTGCCGGCAGAGGAGATGACGACGAATGAGTACCGGACCTCTGTTCAAACCCAGAATAATCGGTTTTGTATGCCATTGGTGAGCATACGGCGCTGCTGACCTCGCTGGAGTTTCCAGACTACAATATACAACCGATATCAGGCTGGTTCGTGTCATGTGTTCCGGCAGAGTCGACCTGGGATTTATGCTCCGGGCCTTCTCCAACGGCGTCGATGGGGTGTTTGTCGGCGGCTGCCGACTGAATGAATGCAATTACATCACCCATGGGAATTACCACGCACTCAACCTGGTGCTTTTATGTAAAAAAATATTGGCCCACATCGGGATGAATCCCGAGCGGTTGAGTATCGCATTCATGTCCGGCGGCGAAGGGATCCGCTTTACCGACGTGGTTGAGGATTTTGTTCAGAAGGTGAAGGCGATAGGACCGCTCGGCAAAGCCGAAGGCATGGGCAAGGATCAACTGGCGTCCAGACTTGAAGCCGTTACCCGGCTGATCCCTTACATCAAGATCGTCAAGCGGGAGAAACTGGCGGCACGTCTTGATTCCGAAGCAGCGTATGACGGATATTTCACCAGCGACGAGGTCGATCGGCTGTTTCGCGAAGTCGTTTCGTACCACATTGATCCGCAAAAGTGCCAGGCCTGTATGATTTGCCTTCGCAAATGCCCTGTAGAGGCGATAGCCGGCGGCAAAAAACAGGTCCATGTCATTGACCCGGACAAATGCATCAGATGCGGAGCTTGTTTTGACGCCTGCCCCCCCCGCTTTGGGGCGGTGGAAAAGATTACCGGCGAGCCTGGCCCGCTTCAACTTTCCGAATAAGAAAATTTGTTTTTTAGCAACGATCCTTCGCTGACCAGTAGTAAACTTTTCAATATTTTTTGTTGAACCACAACATATGACCCGAAAGGGAAATGAGGCCCCATGAACGAGCGCACCATTAAAATCAGACTCATGAAGGCTGACGATTTTGACGCGGTGGTCGGGATTGACGAGAAAGTACTCAAGACATCACGCCCGGAGTACTATGAAATGAAATTTGAAAAACTTTTTAAATCAAAGGATTATCTCCCTACGTCGCTTGTGGCAGAGGAAACCGATGGAACGGTGGTGGGGTTTGTCATGGGGGCGCTTTATGTGGGAGAATTTGGCATTTTCAAGGAAGAGGCCAGCCTGGATACCATCGGCGTGGATCCTGATTGCCAGCATAAGGGTATCGGTGAACAGTTAATTAATGAATTCATGGAGCACTTAAGGAAACTCGGCGTTCGAAAAGTTAACACCCTGGTCGACTGGAATGATTCCAAACTGATCCAATTCTTCAGCGCGAACCGATTCAGCCCCTCAAAAACCATCAACCTGGAACGAAGCATGTGATGCGGGTGGAAATCGCGACCTTGACGATCGGTGGTAAAGACACCGGGTGGCCAGGCACCGACCGGCTAAAGTTCTTTTTTCAGATTGATGAATTTGCTGCGGTCGAACCCCAGGGTTTTGAAAAATGAGAGCAAATCGGTCGAGTCCCAGCGGACAGAGGTGTAGACGCGGCTGATTCCCATGCGCTTGTAGAGCTTGAAAATTTCACGGGCCAGCCGGTCGCCGATTCCCTGGCCCATGAATTCCGGATCCACGCCAAGGGTGGCGATCCAGGCGCTCTTTTCGATGCCGAAACCAAATGTGAGGATATAGCTGATCATGAATCCGATGACCCGGCTGTCCAACTCGGCCACATAACAGATATCGTTTTCGGTTCTGGCATGCTTTTCGATCAAGGCTTTAAAGTCGGGGTCCACGGGCTTGCGGACAATGGATGCGTAGATGTCGGCGATGTCATCCGTATCTGATGCTTCAAGTTCTCTGATCCGAATATTTTCCACGTAAACGGTCCTTTTATTTCAATTGCGTGATTGGGTTAATCGACTCGGATGATCTTCACATGACGGCCCACCCAGTCCGGCGGCAGATACACCCGGCCGCTGTTCCCGCTTGATTTTACCAGCTTCTCGATCATCTCTTCCCCGTATATCTCGAACTTAACTTTGGTGGGCGGTAGGCTGGGCGGCGTTTCGGCCATCTGGTTTTTTTTATCGTCTGCCACGATGAGTGCCCGTCCCTTTCAAATTGCTGGAATTCGGTTATTTCGCAGGTATCCGGATGGTTTCTCTTAACATCAGGACCGGAAGGGGTCAAGCCGGTTTAGCTAAAATGTCGCTGTTTTCCAGCTATCGTCTGCGAGGATGTCGTCGTCCCGATGACGGCGTATAAGCAGACCATGAAAACGGTCAGGGTGAACGGTCGTATCATGGGGCCGCGATCACCGGCGCCATGCTTTTCGCTGTCAATTCCGGTTTAGCGCTAAAGAATTCCATGGAACGGTCGATCTGAAAAGAATCAGAAAACCGCATTATCATGACTTTATTTTGCATGCGTCAAACCTGACCGTGGGTCTGTCTTTTTTAAGGAGATTGTTTTGCTGAAGAAATTGAGCCTGATGAAAAAGTTTGTTATCGGATTTGCATTGATCCTGATTCTGCTGGTCGCTCTGGCGATTGTGGGCTACCGGGGCCTTTCCGGCGTTGTTGAACACACGCGGGTCTCGGATTCGGTAAATGCCATTGGCGCCCACCTGACCCGTGCGCGGCTTTACGAACAGGGGTTCATTATCAGTCGCCAGGATGAAGGCGTTAAAAACGTTCGCCTGGCTCTGGAGGATATGAAGGGCGAAATCGCCCGGGCCGAGACCGCTTATCCGGATGACGAATTCCACACGCGGCTGTCCGTGATTCGATCACGTATGGCCGACTACGAGCAGGCGTTTGAGGCATTTGTCGCATTGGTCGGCGCACAATCGGAAAAGGCGGCCAAAATGAGTGGAAAGGCCCGATTCGCCCTTGACCTGACCTCACGGATTCGTAATCAGGAACAAACCGAACTGGAAACCATCCGCCAGAACAGCCAGACGGTCACCGCCCGGAAAACCGCATGGGTTGATGCTGCCGCACAAGTTTACAATACAGCGCTGGAAGCCAGGGTAAGCCGGGTCTCCCTCATGAACAACAACGAGCTGAGCACCATGGCACAATGGAAAGGTGCCAACCAGAAACTCGAAGAAGAGGTGGTTCAACTCCGATCCCAGCTTCAAACACCCGAAAATGTAAAACTTGCCGATCGAATTCTGGAGCTGCAGAAGATTTACATCGACGATGTACTGGGCTACCTGAGGACCCTGCAGTATGAAGATCTCAACCGCATGATTCAATCGGTGAAAGATTACACGCGGTCCATCACGTCCCTTCAGTTCGAACTGCGGCAGCAGCTGGATTTTTTTCGTGAAGATACCCAGATCCTGATCGATGAAAAACTGGCCGTAACCCATAGCGTCAACGCCATGGCCAACCTGCTGATGAACGCACGACTGCTGGAAAAAGAGATCGTTGCCGACCGGGATACGTCAATCGCCGCTGAAGTGACCGAAAAAATGAAGGGGATCTATGCTGCCGGGGAATCGTTGAAAGCGCAGGTTGAAAACGAAGACATTCACGGGCAGATTACGCCGATCATTGCCGCTGCGGCTGAATACGAGGCTGCCTTCAATGAAACCGTGGATCTGATGAACAGCCAGCGCCAGGCCGAAGGCCGGATGGTCAGCGCCGCCCGGGAGGTGGGTCAGGTGTGCACGGCGGCCAGGGCGGAGCAGCAGGCCAAGGTGGACCTTCAGATTGCCAGTTCCAATCTCTTCATGCTGGCGGGAACGCTGATGGCCATTGCCGTGGGCATTCTCTGCGCCGTTGCCTGCGCCGTTGTCGTCGTGCGCCCGGTGCGGCGGACGGCCGATATGCTCAAGGACATCGCGCAGGGTGAAGGCGACCTCACCCGACGGCTTGCCGTGGACAGCAGGGATGAGATCGGCCAGATGGCCGGATGGTTCAACGCCTTTATTTCCAAACTGCATGATATCGTCAGGAACATCTCTGAATATTTTGAAACGGTGAGTGCCTCGGCCAACCAGCTGCAGGTCATCTCCCGGCAGATGGACGCCGGCGTCCGCGACATGGGCGACAAGTCCGCTGCCGTTGCCAGGGCTGCCGATGAAATGAGCCAGAACATGAATTCGGTTGCCGCCGCCAGTGAACAGGCATCGACCAATGTCGGTCTGGTGGCGTCGGCGATGGACAACATGAATCAGACGGTTTCAGACATCGGCAAGAGTTCCGAGAAGGCACGGACCGTCACCCGCCGGGCAGTGGCGGAAGCCCGGCAGGCATCGTCAAAGGTGGACACCCTGGGCCATGCCGCTGCCCAAATCGGCAAAGTGACCCAGGTGATCACGGACATTTCCGATCAGACCAACCTGCTGGCGCTCAACGCCACCATCGAGGCGGCCCGCGCCGGAGAAGCCGGCAAGGGATTTGCCGTGGTGGCCAACGAGATCAAGGACCTGGCCCGGCAGACGGCCGAGGCCACCAAGGATATCAAACTGGAAATCGAAGGCATCCAATCCTCCACCGCCGAAACGGTGTCCGATATCAGCCGCGTCGCCGATGTGATCGGCGAAGTCGATGACATCGTGTCCACCATTGCCTCGGCAGTGGAAGCGCAGACCACCGCTGCGGCAGAGATCGTCGAGAACGTGACGCAGGCCTCTGCCGGCATCATGGATGTCAATCGGAATGTGGCCCAGAGCAGCGCCTTTTCGAGGGAAATTGCCTCGGATATCGCCAAGGTCAATC